>JAKFER010000113.1:0-36060 GCA_036675565.1 Chitinophagaceae bacterium | reverse complement strand
ATCAGCAGGCCGGATGTTTGCGAACAGAACCAGATGCAGGCTTATATTACGAATGTAGAAGGAACCGTTTCTTTATTGATCAATGCGGCGGCCCATAAAAGTTTTTTTCTTTTTGTTTCAACCGATTTTGTTTTTGATGGAAACGCCGGACCGTATGCCGAAGATGATGCCACAAACCCGGTAAATTATTATGGAAGAACAAAAATGGAAGCGGAAGAAGCGGTGAAAGAATATGAATATGATTGGGCCATTGTGCGAACGATACTGGTGTATGGTAAGCCACAGGCAGGCAGGGAAAACCTGCTTACTATGGTTCAAAAATCATTAGTTCAAGGAAAAACAATCAGCATATTTGACGACCAGTTCCGAACACCTACCTATGTGGAGGATTTGGCCGCCGCCATCGTTTCCATCATTCAAAAAAAAGCAACCGGTATTTGGCATATATCAGGTAAAGATCTGCTGACGCCTTACCAGATGGCGGTATTGACCGCACAACATTTAGGTTTGGATGAATCATTGGTCAAAAAAATTCATGAAGGAGATTTGGTGGAGGTAGCTAAAAGACCGCCCCGCACCGGTTTCATTATTGAAAAAGCGGTTACCCATTTAGGTTATCAACCCGTTTCTTTTATGGAAGGATTGCAAAAAACTTTTGCTATAGAAGAAACCTTAAAAAAATCATCAACTCATCATCAATGAATTCACGCTGCGTTGCAAAATATTGAACGCGATCTCCGCCATCAGGTTTTCTTTATCCAGTGTTGGATTCACTTCGGTTACTTCGAAGCAGCAGATCTTCCTGTTTTGCATGAATTTGCTGATCAGGTCTTCCGCCTCTCTTTCTCTCAATCCATTACTGACCGGCGTTCCTGTCCCTTTGGAGATGGCTGCATCAAGACTATCCACATCAAAACTGACATAAATGTCTGTACAATCAGATAAGTATCTTAACACGGCACGCACAACGTTTTCCGCACCTTTGGTTCTTAATTCTTTAGTCGTGATCACCTTCATACCATATTTATCAATCAGGTATTTTTCTTCTTTTTCAAAATCACGGAGTGAAATAAAAACCACATCTTCCGGCAAAACTTTCGGAGCAATCTTTCCTATTTTTTTCAGGTAGTCCCATTGTTTGGCTGTTTCGGTATCCAGTTCATGAACGGCACAATCTTCATTGTCTTCGTTAATGGCGGCAGCCAGTGGCATCCCATGAATATTACCTGATGGTGTAGTATAAGGTGTATGCAGGTCAGCATGCGCATCGATCCAGATGACACCCAGTTTACTTTTTGGCCTGGCCATTTTAATACCAGCAATGGTGGCGCCGCTGGTACTGTGATCACCACTAAGTACAACCGGGAAAAAATTGTTCTTCATCGAATCGCAAACCGCCTTGCTTACTTTATCATACATCGAAACAATGCCTTTGATGCGTTTGGCATAAGGCGATTCAATGGGTTCGTGCAACAATTTATTTTCGTGTGGTATTTTTTCGGAAGGGAAATGAATAAAAAAATTACTCATAAAATCCAGTGCCGCTATTTTGATGGCTTCTATTCCCAGGCTGGCACCACGGGTACCGGCGCCTATCTCAGATGGCACTTCAATCAACTTGATATTCTTCATACATGGTTATTGCGTGAAACCGCACCAAAAAATCTCCGGTGTGCTGGAGAGATGACATTGAAAAAGGATGCAGCAATCGTTTTTAGGCAAAAACAAATGTAGTGATTTTTGGAATTTGGTTGAATAGTTGAATGGTTGATAAGTTGATTGGTTATGTACGAGGAATTAGGAATTTGGAATTAGGTTGAAGGGTTGACAAACTAAGCTATAACCGCTAAACAAATAAAAATGGATTAACAAAATCTGCTAATCCATTTTTTATATACATCAATTTTCAAATTGCCAAATTGCCAAATTGTCTAATTGTCTTATTGTCTAATTATTCAGGTGTCGCCAATATAGGCACCGTGCTTTGGTACACCAATGTTTTGGTATGACTTCTTTTATACAAAGATGAAAGGAAGCTGTGTTTACGTGGAACGGTGATCAGCATATCAATTTGCTTGTCTTTTACAAAATGATCGATCGCTTCATGAAAATCATTCAAGCCGATGAAATAAAATTCAGGATTGAATTCGTTAAACATCTGAGCCAGGTCATCCCGCTCTTTCTTGTATTCATCGGTGAGCGAAACATAATGCAGGCTGTCTACATTGATGATATGAAATGCCGGGCGGAACATTTGTAAAATAGATTTGATTGGTGCTGTAGGTGTAGAGACTCTTACATTTTTAAAATCAGAAGTCAATGCAACATTCTTAATACCGGTAAAAGTTGCATTATTAGGAATGATCAGTACCGGGACCAGGTCGCTGTCAACCAGTTTCAGGGTATTGCTGCCCATAAACATTTGGGCCAGGGCATGTTTGCCTGTGATACCCATGATCACCAGGTTGGCCTGGCGATGGCGGACAACCCGCTCAATTTCTTCGATCACATCGTCACCTTCAACAGCAATACATTCTACCCGCACAATCGCTTTACTCAACATTTCTGTCTTCAGGTTTTCAAGTGATTCTGTGACGGCAGTTAAATGGCCGGCTTTTTCATAAACATGGTAAAGAATAACATTTACATCATGCTCACCCCGGAGCATTTCAGCGGCGTATTGAGCAGCATGGTTGGCAGTTGCCGAAAAATCAGTTGGGATAACAATGGTTCTCATGAATTATTTATTTTTTTAAATAGGGGTAAAAATAGGGGAAATTGCTTGAATAGAGGTTAGTTGAAAAGTTGAATGGCTGATTGGTTGAATGGTTGGTATGTTTGGAATCAGGAATTTAATAAAAATCCAAAACTCTAAACTTCTACATCTAAACCCTAAACTCTAAACCCTAACCTTGCAATGTGAAGCCTGAGCCTCCTTGCCCAGTAAATACACATTTGAAATGTTCATTATTCGTTTGAACCCGAAACATTAAACCCTAAACTCTAAACTAAATTGTCAAATTATCAAATTATCTCATTGTCAAATTTCCTCCTGTGATAAATTGGTGAATAACAATCCCCTCCATAATCGCTTCACCCTTATTATTTAAGCGCTGAAAAGATATATTTGCAACGATTAAAATCTGAAAACCGTGCGTTTAAAATCATTAGAAATTAAAGGGTTCAAGAGTTTTGCCGATAAAACCATCGTCAACTTCGATGATAATATTACCGGCATTGTGGGCCCCAATGGCTGTGGCAAAAGCAATATCGTGGACAGTATCCGCTGGGTGATCGGTGAGCAGAAAATCAGCCAGTTGCGGTCCGAAAACCTGGAAAGCCTGGTCTTCAACGGTTCCAAAACCCGCAGTGCCAGCGGACTGGCCGAAGTGAGCCTCACCTTTGAAAATACCCGGAACCTGCTGCCCACCGAATTCAGTACCGTTACCATTACCCGAAAATTTTATAAAAACGGCGACAGCGAATACCGCCTCAACGATGTACAATGCCGTTTAAAGGATATTCATAACCTGTTTATGGATACAGGTGTTTCTACCGATAGCTATGCCATCATTGAGTTGGGCATGGTCGATGACCTGATAAAAGACAAGGAAAACAGCCGCCGCCGCATGCTGGAACAGGCTGCCGGCATCAGCATATATAAAACCAGGAAGAAAGAAGCAAAATCAAAACTGGACGCTACCGACCAGGACCTGGCGCGGATCGAGGATCTTTTATTCGAGATCAACAACCAGCTCAAAACGTTGGAGAACCAGGCCAAAAAAGCGGAAAAGTATTTTGAGATCAAGAAGGATTATAAAGAACTGAGCATCGAACTGGCCAAAGCCGCTCTCGAAGGTTTTAGTGTTACTTTTAAAGACCTGAACCTGCAGCACGAAACGGAGACGGATAAGCGCATCAAACTGGAAACAGAGATTGCCACCGAAGAAGCCGCACTGGAACAGGAGCGGGTTGATTTGGTGGAAAAGGAAAGAAGCCTGCAATCCATGCAGCACCAGTTTAATGAACTGTTGCAGACCGTTCGCAGCAAAGAAAATGATAAAAACCTTTCTGCCCAGCGGCTGGAATATTTAAAGGAGAGAGAAACCAGCCTCAACGAATTTTTACAAAAAGCCGGCGGGCAATTGCAGGGTATTGAAGAAAGCATCGCCTTTACCCAAAAACAACTGGGCGAAGAAAACGACTCACTGGAAGGGTTAAACGAAAGATTTTTACAACTGCAATCTGAAGTGAATGCCAGGCGTTCCGTGCTGGATGAAAAACGTACCGCCCTCGATGAACTGCGTACCGAATACCAGCGCATGCAGCGGGAACAATTTGAAGCCGAAAAAAAAGTGGCCGTGGCCGATACTTCTATCCAGAATGTACAAAGAGCCATTCAGCAGGTAGAGCAGGACAGGGAACAACGCGAAGCGCAGAGAGAATCACTTGCAGCACAATTGCAAACGGAGGAAAAAGAATTGGGTGTCAAGAAAACCACGCTGGAACAGTTGCAGCAACACCATGAAAATACCAAGGAGCAAATTCTCCAGACACAATCCGTTCTGGAAGAATTGAGAAATGAACTGGCTGATGAAAATCGTACACTCGATTCGAAAAAGAATGAACACGATCTCTTAAAAAGCCTGATCGATTCTATGGAAGGCTATCCCGAGAGTGTAAAATTCCTGCATAAGAATACAGCCTGGAGTCATGAATCGCCCATTTTATCAGATATCATTTATGTAAAAGAAGAATTCCGCACGGCAGTTGAAAATGTGCTGGAACCTTTTTTAAGTTATTACGTGGTGAACAATTTGCAGGAAGGCTTGCAGGCGGTTCACCTCCTGGATGAAAATAAAAAAGGCAAAGCCAATTTCTTTTTGCTGGATAAGATGGAAAAGTGGAATGCGGAAGAAGTTCATCAACCCAATGGAACCATTGCAGCCATCGATGTAGTGGAGGTAGATGCAAAATACCGTCGGCTGGCGGAATATTTATTGGGCAATGTTTTTATCGCGGAAAACGAAGAAGCATTAACCAACAGCAATGGCGCCGTGGTACTTGAAAAGTCAGGTAAATATGTAAAAGGAAAATACACCCTTACCGGTGGCAGTGTTGGTTTGTTCGAAGGAAAAAAGATCGGTCGTGCAAAGAACCTGGAAAAACTGGTTGAAGAAATTAACAGCCAGGAAATCATCGTTGATCGTTTAAAAGCAGGTATACAAGCCCGTCATAATGAAGTGATCGCATTTAATGAAGACTTGCGTGAAAATCTGATCCGCGAAACCGAAAAAGAAATTCAGCAACTCACCAACCAGGTTTTTTCATTACATAACAAATTGGAAAACCTGCATGCCTTACAAAGCCAAAGCCAGAACAGGCTGGAAGAATTGCAAAGCCAGTTGGAGCAAACACATCTTTCGGTTGATGGTACCCGTAACCTACTGTTGCAATTGAACGAAGAATTGCAGATGAGTGCCAACCGGTTGAACCAGGCCGACGAAACATTTAAAACCGAAGAAGCCAATTATAACGAGGTAAACCTGCAATACAACGAATTCAATTTGCAGGTTACCCGCCAGCAAAGCAAGATCACTTCGCTGAAGCAGGAACTTGAATTCAAGAACAACCAGTTGACGGATCTGCATCGCCAGATTGAAACCAACACCACGCAATTATCAGATACTAGCGGCAACATCAGCGTATCGGCGCAGCAGCTCAAAGAAACCGAAGAAGCATTGGTGAATTTGATGCGCGGTAAAACCGAAGCCGAACAAAAACTGAATGAAGCCGACCAGGCATATTATAACTTACGGAACCGGTTAAGCGAAAAAGAAAGTGAGCTGCGTTTGAAAGTAAAAGAGAAGGACCAGGTAGAACATTTGATGGTCGAAATAAAAGATCGTTTGAACGAAGTGAAGCTGCAGTTAGCCGGAATGAAGGAAAGACTGAACGTGGAGTTCCGCATTCAACTGGAAGATATCCTGGACCAGCCACGCACCAGCGAAACACCTGCGGAAGAATTGCAGGAAAAAGCCGACCGCATGAAAAAGCGGCTGGAAAATTTGGGCGAAGTGAATCCAACAGCCATTGAAGCCTATACCGAAATGAAGAAGCGCTATGAATTCATCATGGAGCAGAAGAATGATTTGGTAACGGCAAGAGAAAGTTTGTTGCAGACCATAGCCGAAGTGGAGATCACCGCCAACCAGAAATTCCTGGAAACCTTTAACCAGGTGCGTGAAAATTTCCAGAAAGTATTTAAAACATTATTCACCGATGATGACCAGTGCGACCTGGTAATGGAAAATCCCGACAACATTGCAGAGACCGGTATCGATGTCATTGCCAAGCCAAAAGGCAAGCGCCCATCTTCGCTTACCCAATTGAGTGGTGGAGAACGAACGCTCACCGCTACCGCATTGCTATTCGCCATTTACCTGATCAAGCCGGCGCCGTTCTGTATACTTGATGAGGTGGATGCGCCGCTCGATGATGCCAACGTAGGCAAATTCACCAACATGATCAGGCAGTTCAGCGAGAACTCGCAGTTCATCATCGTAACGCATAATAAAATGACCATGAGCACGGTCGATGTGATTTATGGCGTTACCATGCAGGAGCCAGGTGTAAGCAAACTGGTAAGTGTGGACTTCCGCAGCATCGCTCAGAATTAAAATTTTACAGTGCACTAAACAATCAGCCCGGCACAAGTTGCCGGGTTTTTTATTGATTGAAGATTTTAATTGCAGTAATTTTTTTTATGAGCCAGGGTTATAAATATCTATTTAGCTTTTCTTGCGCCTGCCCCGACGAGTTCACCGATGTAATAGGTGGACGGAACTCGGGGTCGCACTCTTGTACCGCATCAAATAATTCATCAAAAAATGCGGCACCCCGACCCTTTAATCATATGCACAAGTGCATAAATCCTAAACTTGATCGAACAATAGGATAATGTTTAACCGTTTAGAGTGTTGTCATTCTGAAGGAGCGGACAAAGCTTCTTATTTAATTTTTAATTTTCTTCGCGACTGAAGAATCTCAGAGTGTCAATGTTGGTCATAAGATAACCACTCTGTTTTACAGTTGCATTTTTTCTCTAAACTTTTTTTCTTGAAAAAATAGTTACAAAAAATTCAAGGACAAATGATGGCTCCGCCCATTTGTCCCGGCTCACGCACAAGTAGCACCTAACTTTATTATTTACCTAATGAAGTTAGTATATTCGAATACTCTGCTTCGTGCTGTGCAACCACACTGAAGGCGCTGTATTCCGTCTAGCAGTGTTGTTAATTTTAAATATGATTTATTGCCCGACGGAATAAAGCGCTGGAAATGTTTGGTTTCCGGAATTATTAAGGAATAAGAGTTATAAAGAGAAAATGATCAATATTATTCAGGAAATTCTTTTTGCTTTCCCGACGGGTCTCCCGCATTTTGCATATACAATGTATTTAAAGTACCAGCGGGGACCCGTAGGCATAGTGCCTACTCATACATTTGTTCCCAATTCAAAAGTTTAATGTAATCGATGACTGGAAATATTTGTTGTTTTCCATTGAAATACAAAGACGCAGAAGAATGCAGATACTCATGAGGCGCTGTAGCTAGCATCCATTTTTCGTCGACCGGATTATTATGCATATAATGAAGTTTTTGCAACAGGAATTTTTCAGTCCTGCATTCCTTTACTTCAAAAGAATTTATCCAGAAACAATGTTTTTGCCCCTTTTCTGCATCTTTGGCTTGAACGGCTTGTTGTAACTTAAAAATTACATCATTATACCCTTTACATTCAAGCTTTTTTAGCATTTCGTAAGCCATAAATCTTTTTCCATTACCGATCAGTGTGTTGAGATTTCTTTCTAATCCTGTATAGTACAATAGTATGTGTACATGGTTTGGCATAATAACATATCCTGTCAACATATGCCCTTTATCCTTAAGTACTTTAAAAAAGTTATAAACTGTTGAATAACCATCACTCAATTCAATTAGCGATAACCAATCATGGCAGGTGAATGTGATGAAATAAATTCCAGCTTTTTCTGTAGTTGTATGAACAGTCATAACAATAGAGAAGATAATTAAAATAGGAGATTTTTTACAGGTAATTTGGATAAAATGCCTACGGGTCCCCGCAAAAACATTTCAACAAGTTGAAGAGGCTATGGCGGGAGACCCGTCGGGAAAGCAATACTATTGTGCATTTGCAAAAATGATTACAGAGTCCTGTATATTTAATCTTAATGAAATTGCTTTAAGGATCTTGTCTAAAAAATAAAAAACATGCAATCAACTACACCCGAATATTTTATGCGGGAAGCCATTCAGCTCTCATTACAAAACGTTGAAAAGGGTAGTGGCGGACCATTTGCCGCAGTTATTGTAAAAGATGGTGTTATCATTGCCAGTGGCGTAAACCAGGTTACAACAAGCAATGATCCTACGGCGCATGCAGAAGTTATGGCCATACGTGAAGCTTGTGCAGCATTGCAATCCTTTCAATTAGATGGTTGCGAGATCTATTGCAGTTGTGAACCCTGTCCCATGTGTCTCGGTGCTATTTACTGGGCACGGATATCAAAAATATATTTCGCCAACACCAAAGAAGATGCTGCCGCTATTGACTTTGACGATGAATTTATTTACAACGAAATCGATCTGCCAATTGCAGAAAGAAAATTACCAACTACCCAACTCCTGCGTAACGAAGCACTTGCAGCTTTTTCGAAATGGGAAAGGAGTCCGTTAAAAGTGAAGTATTGACTTGCCCATATTTTCATTTCATTGCTGACTGGTTTGCCCTAGGATACATTACTGGTTCGCACTCAAAACTTCCCTGTAATTTTTCCAGCCTTCAGGTGTTTTTCTTAAGAGTACCAAAAATGTAAATGTCTGTGTTGGGATCTCTGGGTTTCCCATAGATGCCAGGGATAAGGAATCCACACCAAAAGCATAGGCCCATTCTTCATTGATCACTTTTATTTCAATTGGGTTAATTTTAAAATCAGCGCCAGGAGGGAGTTCGGGCTGATTTTTAAATGAATTTACAATATCATCCTTACCTACGGCCATAGGTGCCCCAGGTAATGACATGATGCCGTCTTCCATCCACGTAGATCCAAATAATTCAGCATCTTTTTTTGCATGTGCTTTTCCCATTTTAGCAGCCAGTGTATCAATAGAACGAAGTAGGGCAGTGGTATCAATTGAATTACTTTTTATTTCTTGTTGATCATTTGATTGGCATGAAGTAAAAAAGCATGTTAGAAACAAGATGGAAATTGCACAGTTATTCATTTGTTTTGATTTATTGTGAAAATATAAACTTCTGTATTGCATCTTTCACATGTTTACGTGGTAAAAGATATATTAAATTATCTTTTTTACCTAACCAGGAAAGCGGTTTATATAATTCCCTTAAATCTCCCTCACAACACTTTACCTGAATCCAAAAATAAATGGAAATAAAAACGTAACGATGATGGTCCAAACGAAATAAACCGGCAGGTAGACTGCAATGGATCTTCCAACACCGGAAATATCTGCCTTTTTTAAAACTACTTTGATGAGTTGCGCCGTTACCAGTAAAAGATTTATTAAGATCAGCAGGTTGCCACCCAGCACGGCCAACCTGTTAGGTGTAATGCCCCATTCTGCAATCCGGAAAACAATGGCTGACAGCGCAATACTGTTCACGATGACTGTAACTACTGACAGCAGCAACAGTATCCATATTTCCGCCCGGGTTTTTGTAGTGTTGGATGTTTCGGCAATGGAAAAGAAAATGATGGCCATAACGCCAATTAAAAGCGCATTAAAGATCAATAGAAATTCCCGGTCATTGTATGGGTCTTTCCCGGAGAATAACATGGCCACCAGGTAAATGACCAGCATCACCAACACAAGCGGACTGAAAATTTTTGCAATCACCGGTGAAACTTTACCTACTAACTGTGGATTGGTTTGAATAAGGTAAGTGCCCAAAATAGGTGCGGCGGGAAGCCCGAAAACAACAATGTTTTCAAAATAAAATTCCTCGATATTAAAACCAATCAGTTGAAAAAGACCGATGGTTATCCCGGTCATGAGGGCCCCGGCAATGACAATCAGTGTGGTCATCACAACCAGGTCGCCATTATAACGTAAATACCCAAGTCTTTTTTCATTATTTGATTTGATATCACCTACAAAAGCAAAACCCATGACAGACCAAAGAAATAAAACCAAATGAATGCATGATAAGATCAGGGTATCGCTTGTTTTTAAATTTGGTAGCGAATTGATAAATACCAAACCCGCCAGGATGGAGCCAATAATAAAAATGATCTTACTGTTTGATAATTTATTCTTCCATGCAAAATATGCAGATAACACCGGGAAAATAATAAAACCGATATTCCGGGGATAAAAATATTCTTCGTCTATCGATAAGATGGCGGGAAGTTTGGCGATAATACCTGCCACCAGCACAGCCATGAGTACAAAAATGAATTCCCTGCTATTGCCCCAGTTGATTTCATTGCTTTCAAAATTCAATCGTTCATTCCAGCAATCGGCAATGGTGTTTCCTTTTAGTTCGGGGTATAGCGTAATAAATTCACGCTTAAAAGAAAGCCTGTTCATCCGGTACATCATTTCCAGCTGCCGTGGATCATCAAGGTTAGAAAGAATTTCTTGTTTCATTGATTTTTCTTTAAAATTTTTGTCGAATTCTTTATTGCTCATCAGCCAGCGTTATTCAAAAGTTAATACAGTTATTTCTACTTCTATTTAAAATACACCTTTTAGATATCAACGCCCCGGGGAATCTATCATATCGCCCAGGTCGCTTACACCCAACGTGAACCAGATGATGATGAAGCCCAGGATGATTTTGAATACTAACGGGATAGCAAAACCGAATTTTTTTCGGAAAAACTCATTGGCCGATGGAAAGTAAACAAACGAGAGCAAAAGGAAAACGGTTCCCGGAACCGGGTGCACCCAAAACATATTTAATGCGCCAATGGTAAAAACAATCATTCCAAAAATCCAACCGACCAAACCTGCTGTTGTGATTTTTAATTCCATTTTACTTATATTTTTAATTACAGTGTATTTCATTCAAACCATTTCTTTAATGAAGTTTAACTTCCCGCGAATGGCGTTCCAAAAATGCCTACGGCAAGTTCTGCCCAGATGAGAAAGAATACGAGAAGAACGCCGCCTAATACAGCCAGGCGATGCTCTATGTTTTTAAATTTTCGCATAACAAATTCGCACATTAATCCAGTACCGGTCAGCAGCACTCCCATGATTACAAAGTCTAAAATGCCCCAGTCCACTTCGTTGGTAAATTGCATGGCAATAAAGGGTATCATTAATAAGGCTGGAACCGCGAGCAGTATTCCGATCAATCTTTTATTCTGTGTCATAATTTTTGATTTATTATTTTATTAAAAGTTTTATGTTTAGTTATTACAAGTCATTTTTCATCAATTCAATCTTATCAAACAATTCACCCACACCTAACGCAGCCCAGATGATAAAAACGCCAAGGAGGATTTTTAATAATCTTATTTTAGGAATAGATACACCGGTTAGTTTTTTGAAAATCTCATTGACCGGGAGAATGTAAACGAAAGAAAGCAAGACCAGGAAAATGCCAAAACCGACATCGTTTCCCCAAAAACTATTGATTATACCGGCAGCAAAAACTGCTAAGCCAAATAGCCAGCTGATGATCTTTCCAACCAGGGTTGTTTCGTATGTAGTTGTTTCCATTTTGTTTTGATGATTTTTTTTAGATATGTATAAATTTAAATCTGTTTGATTAGTTGGAAAGCCTGGAAAATTTAATGTTGCGAACCACCGGGTTGCTATAATTGTAGCCTGTAACCTTACCGTCTTTATCCCGCAGAAAACGCACCGTCATCATGCCCACCATAAAAGTGTCGTGATCCACCGGCATTAATTGCACCGCCTTTGCTGGGTTGCGATAAAAACGCATCAGCAGTCCGCCTTTTTCAGGCACCATTTCCAGTACCGAACCCATCTCGTTACTTTCGTATTGACCAGCAAAAGCATTCAATTCTGCAGCAGTTGGCTTATACCCTTTAGCACGATGATACGGTATTGTTGCACCATTCTTTGTCCTGATTTCAAATTGGTCCGCTGAAAGAAATTGCAATTCGAATGCGGCTTCGGACATAAAAAACAGGGAGCCTTCTTCTTTAAGGAAACGGTCATTGGCTATAGCAGTGAATGGGCCACTTCCGGCAATGGCCAATTTATTATTGTTTGCAACCAGGCGCAACGGCTGACCGGTTTTTTCATTAAAGAACAGTCCTGTTTTTCCACTTAGATCTGGTGGAGCTATGCTGGCATTGCCTGCATTTTCATTTGGCTTCTTAGTGACGCTTTCTTTTTCAACCGTGGGCAATAATAAGTCAAAGATCTGGCTGGTATATGCAGATCGGGCACCTCCGTCAGCATTACACATGAGTGCGACAGAAATTCCCTGTCCAGGTAATCGGGCCAGGAGTGTACTGTACCCAGCTGCACCTCCACTGTGCCACACAAGTTTGTCACCGCGGCGGTTATCCAGGTTAAGTCCGCGGGCATAGCCAAGTTTTCGGCCATTGTTCAATTTGGCTGGTTCATGGATTTTTTCAGTCACGAATTTGCCCAGGCTCCCATTGTTCAACGCATCATTCCAAATAATAAGATCGCCTGCCGTGCTCATCAATGCGCCTCCACCACCGCGATCATTGCCAAGCAGCATATCCAGTTTCCATTGATCCTTTTCTTTTTTGTAAGCAAGGGCACGGTCCTTAATCACCTCCGTCATATCTGCGAGATAGGTGGTTGATTTCATATTCAATGGTTCCCACAATCTTTTTTGTGTGAATTCAGAGAACGGCATACCACTTGTACGGGCAACGATTTCTTTCAATAAAACATATCCGCTGTTTGAATAGGACCATTCCTCGCCAGGAATGAAATTGAGACCGCGTTGGCGCAAAGTCAGGGTCAGTGCGTCGGGATCCCCTTCTGCCAATGGACGTATGCCTGTCCAGTCACGAATACCACTGGTATGTGTAAGCAGGTGATCCAGCGTGATCTTATGGCCGTAATCAGGCAATTCAGGAATGTATTTATGAATGTCTTCGGATAGCGAAAGTTTTCCATCTTCAACAAGCAGCAGGACCGACGCTGCTACAAACTGCTTCACCACTGAACCTGCGTCCATCACCGAGTTTGGGCTTAAAGGCACTTCACGTTCCAGGTCGGCCGAGCCATATGCACGGTTTAAGATGACCTTCCCGTTTTGAGAAACAGCACAGACGCATCCGGGCTCGTTCTGCTTTGCCCAATTAAAGATCTTATCAATTTCGTTCGTTTTGTCCTGCGCAAAAACTGAGCTGTTAATTACTATGGTGGTCAGAAGTATTATAAGGAAGAAGTTAATACTGCGAATGGGTGATTGGATGGATGTTTTGCAGATTTCAGGATGCTTGAACATGTTGTTTTAAAATTTAGGTTTTGTTTTGATACTCGTGTTATTTAACGAAAAGCACTTTGTGATTCAAAGTTAAATAAAAGTACTTTGTATTTCAAAGTAAATTTGAATATATTTTTTTCCACTCGTCCATTTTACCAAAATTCCGGGCATATTAAGCTGAAAACAGGTGTGAGGCTGATCAGCAAGAGGTATTCTTCAGAGCCAATTTTTTAAATGCGATCCAGGTTTTACAAGTAGGTGGAAGGTTCAAAGGATATATTAAAATTCAAACCTGGTTTTCAATCTACTTTATATCTTTATCAGGTTTGGATTAGTCCAGGTGGAATACTACGATTCCATAAACAACCCATATGAATGCTGATTTTTTAATTATGAAACAAAAATCTTTATGAAACAAAATTGCATCTTTCTCTTTTTATTTTTTTGGACCGTAAATTCAGTGGTTGCCCAGGATGTAAAGAAAATGGTAACGGCTGCCGATTACGAAAAAGCTACAAAATTCTTAGGTAATAACACAAGCAAACTGGTTGATAGAAATGATCTGCGGCCAAACTGGCTGCCAGACGGGAATCTTTGGTATGCAGTAACGGTTAACGGTGCCAGGGAATATGTACACATTAATACCAAAGATGGTAAAAGAAAAACCGGCAAAGATTTGAAATCCATATTACCAGGGGCTGCAGCTGAAAGCAGTACCGGTGGTGGCAGAAGAAATTCTTCACTGGAAGTAAATTCTCCTGATGGTAAAAAAGCAGTATTTATCCGCAACTGGAACTTATGGTTAAAAGATATCGCCACTAAAAAAGAAACTCAGCTTACAACGGATGGTATAAAAGATTTTGGATACGCAACGGATAATGCCGGCTGGAGAAAAAGTGATCGTCCCATTGTACTCTGGTCGCCAGATTCCAAAAAAATTGCTACGTTTCAACAGGATCAGCGCCATGTAAGCGATATGTTTTTGGTTTCCACAAATGTTGGTGAACCCAAATTGGAAGCCTGGAAATATCCGATCCCATCTGATAGTGATGTCATTCGTATACACCGGGTAATTATTGAAGTAGATGCTCCCAAAATTATCCGTTTAAAAATTCCGGCAGATGCAAGAAGAGGAACGCTTTGCGATGATATTTCCTGTTCGGGTGCTTTTGATGATAATGAATGGAATGCGGATGCCACGCAACTGGCTTTTGTTTCCAGTTCAAGAGATCACAAAGAAGCTAAAATGAGAATAGCCGATGCAACTACCGGTGAAGTAAGAGAAATTTTTGAAGAAAAAGTTGCTACGCAATATGAGTCGGGGCAGGGTAAGATCAACTGGCATTTTCTGTCAGCAACCAACGAGATCATCTGGTATTCGGAGCGGGACGACTGGGGACATCTTTATCTCTATGATGCAACAACGGGTCGTTTAAAAAACCAAATTACCAAAGGCGATTTTGTGGTGACCAGGCTCTTAAAAACCGATGAAAAAAACCGGGTACTATATTTTGAAGCCAACGGAAGAGAAAAGGGAAGGGACCCTTATTTCAGTCATTTTTACCGGGTAGATTTCAGCGGTAAGAACCTGCAGTTGTTAACACCCGAAGATGGTAATCATACAGTCAATTTATCACCCGACGGGAAATATTTTGTGGATAGTTATTCAAAGCCAGATGTGCCACCAGTTTATGAATTAAGAGACATGAAAGGCAAACTCATCACAACACTGGAGAAAGCTGATATATCTAAATTAAAAGCAACCGGCTGGAAAGCACCGGAACCCATCACGGTAAAATCCCGGGATGGTAAGTGGGATTTATATGGTTTGATGTTCAAACCAACCAATCTTGATCCAACAAAAAAATACCCGGTGGTCAATTATATTTATCCCGGACCGCAGGGTGGTGGTGTCGGCAGTCGTTCATTTTCTCCTTCGCGAAGCGATCATATGGCATTGGCAGAATTGGGTTTTATAGTCGTCGTGATTGACGGCACCTGTAACCCCGATCGTTCAAAATCATTTCATGATGCCTGTTACGGTAATATGGCTGATAACACCCTCGAAGACCAGATTGCGGGGTTAAAACAACTGGCAGCTTCACGTCCTTATATGGATTTAAACAAAGTAGGTGTATGGGGACATTCCGGGGGTGGATTTGCAACTGCAGCTGCGCTTTTCCGTTATCCTGATTTTTATAAAGTGGGTATTTCAGAATCGGGTAATCATGATAACCGGAATTATGAAGATGACTGGGGTGAAAGATATATTGGTCTTTTAACCAAAGATTCCACGGGTAAATCAAATTATGATGCGCAGGCCAATCAAAATTATGCGGCTAATCTAAAAGGAAAGCTGATGCTGGCACATGGTGGCATGGATAATAATGTGCCTCCATACAATACCTATCTTGTTGTGGATGCACTGGTGAAAGCCAACAAGGATTTCGACCTCGTTATTTTCCCCAATGCAAGACATGGGTTTGGTGCAGATAGTTTTTATATGATGCGTAAGCGATGGGATTATTTTGTAAAACACCTGATGGGTGCAGAACCTCCAAAAGAGTTTGCTCAGCCCAAAGCATTTTAGATTCAGAGGATAAGATTTAAATCAGACCAGTTCATAAAAAACTGGTTTGATTTTTTTTAATTTTTTTATTCAAATCTTTTTCAATTGAGTGCACCTGAACTGGTCATTGAAAGAACAAAAAAATGGATCACAGAAGTTGTGATCGGATGTAACTTTTGTCCTTTTGCAGCCAATGTGGTTAAGCGACAGGCAATATATTACCAGGTTGAAGAAAGTGTTGATTTAAAGATCTGCCTGGATTCATTTTTATCGTTAGTAAAAAGACTGGATGATGATCCAACTATTGAAACCAGTTTCCTGATCTTTCCTGATACATTTCATGAATTTGATGATTACCTGGACCTTGTAGCTTTATCGGAAAAATTATTAAAACAAAAAGGTTATGAAGGCATTTACCAGGTAGCCAGTTTTCACCCTTTATATCTTTTTGAAGGATCAGGTGAAGATGATGCAGCAAATTATACGAACAGGTCTGTTTATCCCATGCTTCACCTGTTGCGGGAGGAAAGTATTGACAGGGCTTTGGAAAATTATAAAGACCCGGAGGGAATTCCTGAACGCAATATTCAGTTTACACGGGAAAAAGGTTTAGCTTATATGAAGACGCTGAGGGATTCTTTATAAATTTAAATACGTCGTTGTGAAGTCAATTTTGCCTTTTTCATTTTGAATTTTTTTATTCACTTCTCTCTCATTTTCAAATTCTCAAATTTGCACATTGTTTTATTGTTCAGCTTCCTCCACTGATAACAATTCTGGTATACAAATAAATAAAATTTTAACTTTAGTATACCAGTGATCAGCATACTTCAGACATTCAGGAAAGTGTTCATTTCACTTACTTATTGTTTTGGTCTGATCTATCTGTATAATGAATAAATCCTGGTCTTATTGAAACGTTGAGTCAACGTATAATGAAAACTGCAAAGGCTTTGATTACCATTCAGTATTACAGTAGCAAGTGATAATTCTTTACCTGGTGCTGAATAATTTATTTGCACAAAAGCAATGGTGGTTATAGAAAAAGCCTGGTCTCATGAAAAAAAATATCCTGTTCGTTATTGCATTTTTATTGCAAATTTCCCTACATGCACAAAATAATGTTCCGTTAAATACAGATTCACTGGTCTTATTACTTCATGCTAACCTTAAAGACAGTGTTCGGGTAAAAATCCTGAATGTATTAGCAACAGATTGGGGGAAGAACAAGCCAGATAGTGCCATTGCGCTATCTAACTCAGCACTCCTTTTATCTAAAAAAATAAATTACGTTATTGGCCAGGCTGATTCCTATTTCTCTCTCGGGCAGGTATATGCATCCCAATCAAGCACAGCAGAAGCGCTGAAAAATTTTGAACAATCTTTAAAGTTTTATGAACAGGCCAGGAAGCAGGAAGGTATTGCTGAAACCTGTTATGCAATGGGTATCATATACCAGCGAACTAATTATGATGATGCCATCAATATGTTTAAAAAATCATTACAAGCTGCACAACATACAAAGGATAAAAACTTAATGGGCAAACCTGCTTCAATGCTGGCAAATACTTTTTTGCGGAAAGGGGATTTTCATGGGGCCTTGCCATACAATGACCTTGGGATAAAATACTATACTGAATCAGGCAACGAAACCGGACTGGCTAATTGTTATGTTGCCAGTGCCAGGATCAATCAACGGCTTGGAAATTATCAGCAATCTTTAAAAGATAATTATGCAGCATTGCGACTATACGAAAAGACAGGAAATCATTTAGGGATGTATAATGTTTACACGGGTCTTGGAATTATCAACCTGGATCAGAAAAATTATTTAGATGCTTTAAACAGTTACCGGGCAGCAAAGAAATCTGCTGAATTGTTCGGAAACAAAGAAGTATTGGCGAATGCATTAAACAATATCGGCAATACCTATATGGAAATGGGAAATATCGCAGATGCACAGGTGGCTCTGGAAGAAGCTCTGAAACTGGCCCAGGAAACTGGCAGTAAAAAACCCATAGCAAGTATCCAGGGAAATCTGGGTATTATTTACAGCCAGGAGGGCAAAACTGCAGAAGCGATTAAAAGCTTTGAACAGGCTGTAAACATTTACGAACAAATGGGAGCCAGGGAAGGTGTTAGTATTGGATATATGGAAATTGGCAGGGTTTACTTAAATCATAAAAAAACAGATGAGAGCAGGCTTTGGTTAAATAAGGCATTGACACTGGCAAAAGAAATCGATTACAAGGATGTGATCAGTAAATCCTACCTATTGCTCACGCAAGTGGATACTTCTGTTGGTGATCATGTTTCTGCATTTGATCACTACAAGCAATACATTATTTATCGCGATAGTATATCGAATGCAGAAGTGGCAAGAAACCTGGTAGAACAAAAAATGCAATACGCATTCTCAAAAAAAGAAGATTCCCTGCAAATGCAGCAGGCACTGATAGCAGAGCAACTTGAAAAACAAACATTGTTAACAAAGCAGCAACAACAGGAACTGACCATAAAGCAGGCTTCTCTTGAACTGGCACAGAGAGAAAAAGATCTGCAAATGCTTACCTTCTTAAAAACAGAGGCAGAGTTGCAGTTAAGCAATGAACAGCAGGAAAAACAACTGGCCCTTGCGGAGCAGGAAAAAGCGATACAAGAGTCGAAACTGAATAAGCAAACATTGATAGCAGCACAAAATGAAAAATCATTGTTACTTAAGGATAAAAAAATAACCGCTCAGCGATCCCAGCGTAATTTTCTACTGGCGGGTTTCATCGCATTTTTAGCGCTTTCCTTTTTTATCTTCCAGCATTACCGCAATCAAAGAAAAGCCAATGCAAGGTTGCATGAGCAGCAGGCAAAAACAGAAAAAGCATTAAAAGAATTAAAGGCCGCCCAGGCACAATTAATTCATTCAGAAAAAATGGCATCGCTGGGAGAACTTACGGCAGGTATTGCACACGAAATTCAAAACCCATTGAATTTCGTTAACAACTTCTCCGAATTGAATCATGAAATGATGGATGAAATGAAACGCGAAATACAGTCAGGCAAATTTGAAGATGCGCTTTTAATTGCAAATGATATTACAGAAAATAATTCAAAAATTACGCATCATGGCAAACGGGCAGAAGGTATAGTCAAAGGCATGTTGCAGCATTCCAGGACGGGAAGCAGGAAGATGGAATTAACCGATATAAATAACTTAGCCGATGAATACCTGCGCTTAAGCTATCATGGATTAAGAGCCAAAGACAAAAATTTCCAGTCAAGTTTCAAATCTGCTTTTGATAGTCGAATAAAGAAAATCGATGTTGTGCCACAGGATATAGGACGGGTTTTGTTAAACCTGTTCAACAACGCTTTTTACGCGGTTAACGAAAAGAAAAAAGCTTTGGCCGGAACGGATTACGAACCAGCAGTTTCTGTAACCACAAAACAATTAGCAGACCATATTGAAATCACGGTTATGGACAATGGCACCGGTATTCCACAAAAATCTTTGGATAAAATATTTCAACCATTCTTTACAACAAAACCAACGGGACAGGGAACAGGCCTTGGCTTATCATTAAGTTATGATATTGTAAAAGCTCATGGTGGTATGTTAAAAGTTGAAACGAAGGGGGGCGAATTTACAAAGTTTATTATCCAACTGCCGGTTGGTAATACTGCTTGAGAGATGCCAGCATTACAACACATTGAACAAGTTCCTGCATACCAGTTAATCAATGTCTATACACGATAGTTATCTGCCTGCCAGTTTTTGACATTATTTTTTATAGCACCTGGTGAAAGATTTTCATTGATGGTTTTGTCAATTAAAGAAACCAATTCATCATCACCGGCAAAACGAAGCGCCACCAGTTGTTTCATCGTTAACTTTTGTTCAACTGCTGATAAAGTTTGCTGTGTTAATTGAAAATAACGCAGTCGCATTTCCAGACGGATAATTCTGTCCTGGTTTTTTAGTGCGTAAATCCTGGTTATAACAGAAGTGATCAGCAGGATAGTTGCAATTACAAAAAACGGGATATTGTCTGTCGTTTTTATTGATTGAACAATGGACCAGATGAAAATGCCGATCGTAAGTGGTATAAGAATGAAATGATGCAAAGGGAAATATCTTTTGTGTGTTTTAACGTCTTGCATAAAATTTAAAGGCTTGTTTAATTCAGGATTTAATCAATTTAACATTATTAATCCAACATAACATTTGTTGGCAACTTAAATATTGCAGGAATGGTTTCAATTCCTTTTTGTTGCAACTATTCCCAAGCAGGTATTTTGATATTTTGCTTTACACAACTCCTGGATACTACCATTTTCTTAACAAAACGGTACTAAACTTTCATCCATTTTGCCGTCAAACTATCTTATAAAATTCAATATCCATGAAGAAACTTTTACCCTTTCTTTTTTTAATCAGTGCAGGGATTACCGCAACAGCACAACACACAAACCAATGCGGTATCATCATTCCACCAACATCATTGCGTTCCAATTTTGCTTCAGTATACGAAGCCGGCAGTTATATCAATAATATATCCAACCGCGTCAACTGGCAGGAGAATTTCCAGGTAAGGGAACAAAATGGGATTAATAATGCATATGCCACCATCATCCGCAACCAGCGTTATATTGTTTATGATAATAATTTTTTGGAAAGGCTAGACCATTACGCAGGTACCAAATGGGCATCGATAAGTGTGTTAGCGCACGAGATGGGCCATCATTATTATAATCATATGGTCAGTGGTTCAGGAAGCACGCAACCAAAAGAACTGGAAGCGGATTTTTTCTCTGGATATGCTATGGCTAAAATGGGAGCGAGTCTGGCAGAGGCCAAAGCAGCCATGTCACAGATTGCATCTCCAGGAGGAAATACATCACACCCGGCAAAAGCGAACAGGCTGGATGCCATCACCAAAGGATGGAATAATGCAAAAGGTATAACCAATGAGCCCGTTACCCGGAAAGCTCCACTGCCGCAACAAAGAACTTCGCCGGCTTCAAATGATGCAAGCTGGATACATTTATCCTTATACAGCAATTCTAACATGACCGTATTTCTTTCTGATGATGGAAGACGGTTTTCACAGGCGCAAATAAAAACCAACCAGCCATTTGTTTTTAAATATGAAGAATATAATTATGGTTGGCTTCGGTTTGGTAACAACAGTAATGCGAGGACATATAAACTTTTCCATGGCAGGGATTACGCCATAGTATGGAACCGCCGCATAAATAACTGGACAGTGATAGAAATATCCTGACAACTTCTGATAAAGCGATGATTCATATCTTATTCGTAAAGCCATTCATTTGAATGGCTTTTTTTTATTTTTTTTGGCGATTATGTCATCTTATGACTCGACTTGTTTTTCGTTCAGTACAATGTTTATAAACAAGGTGAATGACGGCTATCATCTTGTTAGCTGACAGCAGGTCTTGTTGGCAAGCGGCTTGATCTATAACTTGTTTAAAAAATTAATCATTTAAACTAATCTTATGCAAGCACTTTCAGATAATCAATTACATGAACTGGCCCGTAAGCGGGTTGAATTCAGGAGACACCTGGTTGTTTATTTTGTGATTATAGGCATATTGTGGATGATATGGTTCCTTACCGGCCAGGGTTATATCTGGCCCATTTGGCCAATGGCAGGATGGGGTATTGGCGTTATCTTTCATTATATGTTTGAGTACCGATCTTCTCCATTTCTCTCAGAAGAAGACGAGTATAATAAATTAAAAAGAGCAATGAAAGATTAAAACACCAGTTGAATATTTTGTATCGATTCGTTTCCTTTTTTATTACTTGCTTTATTATTAAAGCAGCATTCATGATTTTTTTTGGGTGAGAGCAAACACATAGTTACTGTTTAAGACAACTGATTTTTTAACCTGCAGAAAGTATCATAAACCAGGGCTTGAATGGTCATTTTAAGTTAACTTAATACAATACGAACAGCCTCATTATAATTTATGATGCAAGTAAAACCAAATTCATTATGAATAAAATGCTTCTAATGTTGCTGCTTGTAACTACCTCTTGCAGTGTGCAAAAAATATATCCAACGATAGGAAGTATTGAACGATCAGATGACTCCATTAATAATATTATATCACCCAATGCAAAAGCAGAAATTATTGCTGAGGGTTTTGACTGGAGTGAAGGACCGTTATGGATTGAAAAGAATAAGATGCTTTTGTTCTCAGATATACCACGAAATGCCATATATAAGTGGACTGGGAAAAACGGCGCGGAATTATACCTTAAACCTTCTGGTTACACCGGAACAGAAAAGCGTGGCGGCGAGACCGGTAGCAATGGTTTAATCCTGGATAAGAATAATAAACTGGTGCTTTGCCAGCATGGCGACCGGAGAATGGCCAGGATGGATGCTACGCTTCATCATCCTTTACCAAAGTTTATATCCATTGCCAGTAACTGGCAGGGTAAAAAATTGAACAGCCCCAATGACGCGGTTTACAACAGCAATGGAGAATTATTTTTTACTGATCCTCCTTATGGACTTGAGAAAGGTATGAATGATCCGCTTAAGGAAATACCTTTTCAGGGTGTTTACAAAGTAAATCATTCAGGAGAAGTGATCCTGGTAACGGACACCCTTAGCCGGCCCAATGGCATTGCATTTTTCCCCGGTGAAAAAACGTTTATTGTTGCCAACTCCGACGGCAATAAACCCAATTGGTATGCATTTGATATCAATGAGAATAATGAAGTGGTTAATGGAAGAATTTTTTACAGTGCAGCAGGTTATGACAAATCACTGAAAGGTGGAAATGACGGGTTAAAAATTGATCGCAACGGCAATGTATTTGCCACGGGTCCCGGTGGTATCTGGATCTTTAACAACAATGGGAAATTACTGGGTAAACTTAAGTTGAATGAAGCTGCTTCGAATGTTGCATTATCAACTGACGAGAAAACTTTGTACATCACCAATGATATGTTTATCGTAAGATTTAAAATGAGATGATGTATTAAACGCCTTTTATTGTGAAGCTTTTACCTGCACTTTCTTTTATTATTGCATATTTCTTATTGCATTCCCTGTAGGTAAAGATGAAGTTTTTAGGTAAGAAAGTCCTGTTCCCGATCTCCACCATTAATAAAGATGATGTTGTTTTTTTTTAAAGAGCTGGTGGAGGCCGGACATTTCAAACCCGTCATTGACCGGAATTACAGTTTGAATCAAATTGTTGATCCATATCGATATGTTGAAACAGGTGAAAAGACAGGAAATGTTATTATAACTTTAATGAACGAAGAAGGTGAATAAATAAAATAATTCAATTTTAAAGATTCAGTCGACAGGTTATAAAAAGCAGAACTTCATAAAATGGCTGAGCGTTTACATATTATTATCAGGCCAGAAATTTCAAAAGATCTGCCTGGGATTTTTGCACTGCATTCCATTGCGTTTGGCCAGGACAATGAAGCAATGTTGGTTGATGCTTTAAGAAAATCGGAGGCTTTTGTTCCCAATCTTTCTTTAGTGGCCATTTGCGGTGACCAGGTTGCAGGTCATATATTGTTTACAAAAATTCAAATTGGTGATGAACCAGGAAATACTTCAGAAAGTTTGGCATTAGCGCCAATGGCTGTTAGACCCGGTTTTCAAAAAAAAGGAATTGGTGCAAAACTTATTCGCAGCGGGCTTGAAAAAGCAAAGGAGGCAGGTTTTAAATCTGTTATTGTATTAGGACATGAACATTATTATCCCAGGTTTGGATTTCAACCAGCAATAAAATGGAACATCCGGCCACCGTTTGAAGTTCCTTCAAATGTATTTATGGCTATTGAATTGGTTTATGAAGGGTTGAAAAATGTTTCAGGAACGGTGATTTACCCCAAAGAATTTGATGTAGTATAACAGATTATGACCTGGATGTTTTTTTGCGGAACAATAGTTTTACTATCGTTCATCAATAATTAAACAATAGTTTAACCCGAAATTTATTAAAATAATTTCGTTTAATGCGTTTATAAAAGATTGCTATGGACTACCTGCAAAAAATAATTATTGATATTGAACTGCACAATGTTGAAGGGATAAAAGAATGTTTCTCAAACGGAATTAGTCCTGATCACCTTTATAATGATCAGCCTCTTATTTACGAGCTAATCAGCGAATACACCAGGTCACCAAGGTTTAAAGATTGTGTCAGAACTTTTGTGGAGCATGGCATACATTTCCAGGATAAGGTTTTGCTGGCGGTTCTTTTGGACAATGCAAATTCACTAAACAAACAATTAGATGCAGATCCAGGTTTGATTGAAAAACGGTATACGCTTCGTTCCGCTTACACGCCATTACATGAAGTATCTTTAATGCATATTTGTGCAGAATACAATCATTTATCCTGTGCGGAAGTGCTTGTAAAACATGGAGCTGATATTAATGCAAAAGCCGGTTTGGATGAATATGGCTTTGGCGGTCAAACACCCATTTTTCATACGGTGAATCAAAATGGAAATCAATCTGCCGATATGTTGCAATATTTAATTTCCAGGTCAGCAGACCTGGGCATTACGGTGAAAGGATTTATTTGGGGTAAAAGTTATCCATGGGCAACATTTATTCCTGCAGTGAACCCGCTGAGTTATGCTATGATGGGTCTATTACCGCAAATGCATAGGAATGAAAAGACTATTTCAGAGGTGGTTATGCTTTTAATGAAAGCAGCTTATGGAATTGATTATGTGCCTCCCAATGTTCCGAATGCCTATTTGAAAAAATAATGATCGCTCCTGTGTTATTTTGAAAATCATAAAAGCAGTATAATGCACATCCGGAATTTTGAGTTCAAAGCAAAGGTTGATGAATTAGAAAAATATGAAAAGAAATTATTAACCCTCAACCCGGTATTGATTGGAACGGACCACCAAACAGATACTTATTTCAATGTTTCAAAAGGCCGTCTTAAACTAAGGGAAGGTAATATTGAAAATGCTTTAATCAATTATAACAGGAAAGATGAACAGGGATCAAAAAAATCTGAAGTAATTCTCTACCAGCATAAACCAGACCCAGCTTTAAAAGAAATCTTGACATTGCAATTAGGAATTAAAACCGAGGTTGATAAAAAACGCAAGATCTATTTCATTGACAATGTAAAATTTCATTTTGATTATGTTCCACCACTAGGAACATTTATAGAAGTTGAAGCAATTGACAGTAACAATGAATATTCAATCGAAGAACTTAAAAAACAATGCGATCACTACTTCCATTTTTTTGATCTCGAAAAGTCAATGCTTATAGACAAATCATATAGTGACCTGCTTGAGAATACATGACAGGCAACAAGATTGTTGATTAACAAAGCGTGCAGCATCTTTATTGCCGTTTATAAATTTTTTAGAAAGTTCGTTAAATAGAAGGGTTAAATTGATAGTATAAAACAATAACATGAAACCGGTTTTCTACGTTTGCTTTTTGTTACTGGGATATATTTCCTCTGCACAGTCACCAAACCCAAAACCTTGCTCATCCCCTGAAGCTTCACAATTTGATTTTTGGATCGGGGAGTGGGAGCTTACCTGGAATGATACCCTGCATGGCACCAACCATATTGAAAAGATGTTTGGTGATTGTACCATTCACGAAAATTTCAATGATCCGCGGTTAAATTATCTTGGCCAGAGTTGGAGTGTTTATAATGCAAATTACAAGCAATGGCAACAAACCTGGGTTGACAACCAGGGAGGATATATTGCTTTGACAGGTGGCCTGCAAAGTGATTCCATGATATTGAAAACTGCAGAGATGACTGTTCCGGTTAGCATAAGTGCATCAGGTAAGATGGTAAACAGGATGGTCTTTTATAATATCCAACCCAATTCTTTTGACTGGAGCTGGGAGTCTTCTACTGACGGGGGACAAGCGTGGACACCAAAATGGCAAATACATTATGTCCGAAAAAAATAAAAATTATTGATGATCTCCCTTTCAATATTTTCTGTTGTTAGATAATCTATCATGTCATGACCAGGATTGCAGGCAGTATTATTTTATTTAATGCAAAGGCTTTAAGTATTGAACCTTTGTCAAAAAAGAATTGGTACAAATTTGTTCAACTTTTTGGTGAAAAAGGCGCTTGCGGAAATTGCTGGTGCATGTATTTCAGGCTAAAAAAAACAGCATTCAATGAAGGCAAAAAACAAGATGGAAATAAAAATGCCATGCATGATATTGTTTGGAAAGACAAACCCACCGGTTTGCTTGGGATCTATGAAGGACAGGCCATTGCATGGTGCGCCTTTGCGCCTCGGGAAGATTTTATGAAACTGGAAAATTCGCGGGTTCACAAACGGATTGATGATAAACCGGTATGGTCAATTCCTTGTTTTTTTATACATAAAAATTTCAGGAAACAAGGTGTTTCTGTTGAATTGTTAAAGGGAGTGACCCGGTATGCTAAAGAAAAAGGTATAAAGATCATTGAAGCATATCCCGCCATTCCAACCCAGGAAAAACTTCCTGATGCATTTGTTTGGGTTGGCTTATACACATCATTTGCACGGGCTGGATTTAAAATTGTTGACAATACCTCTAAAAACAGGCCCATGGTGCGATATGATACCGGTCAATAAAACTGTAAATAAAATTTGAGCACGATACTATATTTGTTCTTGCGATTCTTAACCTATAACCATCATGCATTATATTTTAGAAACTGAAAGGCTTCGGCTCAGAGAATTTACATTAAACGATTCCTTATTCATCATTGAACTTTTAAACAGCCCGGGCTGGCTGCAATTCATTGGCGACAGAAATGTAAAAACGGAGGAACAAGCCATAACTTATCTTGAAAATGGACCATTAAAAAGTTATACTGTTAATGGTTATGGTCTTTGGTTAGTTGAAACAAAAGAGGATGAAAAACCAATAGGCATGTGTGGAATCATAAACAGGGAGTATTTAAATAATCCGGACATTGGTTTTGCATTTTTACCAGGTTATCATGGTCAGGGATATGCTTTTGAAGTGGTTAGTGCGACGATGGTTTATGCAAAGCAGCATTTAAAAATTTCAAAAATGGAAGCCATTACGATTGCGGAAAATGAAAGATCCATCAGGCTCCTGGAAAAAATCGGTTTACGATTTTCAAAAACATTTTGTTTCCCCGATAGTAAAGATGCTTTGCTGTTGTACAGCAACTAGATACCGGTTAATCATTATGAAACATATTGGAGGCTCCCCTGGATTGGGCTTTTGTTGGTGGCGCTTCAAAATTACCGGGCACAATCCATGCACCAGTTGGCGTCTGGCATAGCCTTGAGATGATTAAGGGAATGTTTTTTTTGCAATGGATGCAGTGACCAAATGCTGAACTGTCAATTTTCTCCATCGCTGCGTTGAGTCGGAAGAGTATTCAATGCTTCAATGGCCAACATATCCACTACGCGACTTTCCCTGAAATCAATGACCACTTCATCGGGATCGTTTCTTACATCAAACTTTTCGTTGAAAGCTGTAATGGAACCAAAAAATGCTGATCATGATCTTTTTGTCCTATAAAAATTGGGCACAAAGAATAGGTCATGTAAGGAGAATGCAATTGGAATTTGAAGGTGTTCTTTGATTAATTAATAAACTGGAAATTCTCTTTTACTTCCGGTAAGCCTACAGCAGCATTTATATTCACTTTATAACAAACATTTTTTGCAGAATTTCCGACATTTTCATCCAGGAATTTTTGTACTTCTTCGGCAGTATGTGCCTCCCATAAACAAACACCACTTTTCATATCTTCTGATGGATAAACAGAATGGAGTTTTAGCGTTGATGGTAAATTGGAGGTGACCTCTTTAGCGGCTGACCAAAATGCATCCGGGTTGCTGATGGTGTGTTGAGCGATGACTAACATAATACAAGA
Organism: Chitinophagaceae bacterium; assembly: GCA_036675565.1. GTDB lineage: Bacteria > Bacteroidota > Bacteroidia > Chitinophagales > Chitinophagaceae > JACCYQ01. The sequence continues at coordinate 8,080 of JAKFER010000113.1, read as the reverse complement.
TTTTGTAGTTGATAAAAAGGGTAGTTAATCTTGTACAGATCGTTGTGTAAGCATAGAGAAAGGAAGAAAAAAGCGTTGGTCTAATGTACGCTTTTTCCTTCCTTTAAAAAAATATGAGTTTGCACATTTGCTACACCTGGAAGGATCGAGTTTTTGTTCACTTGCATTCATTTAATCTTTTTCATACGATCAGCTTATAACTTCGCCTGGATTAAAAATTAAACGAGAATCCGCCATAAAGCCTGCCGTTCAAAATATTGGATTTGCCTTTTCTTTTTTCTTTGATAAAAAAATCATTGTCATCAATATAGGCAATACGAAAATGCTTTAACCGGAAGGCCAGGGAATAACTGGATTGGTTGATGGCATAGCCAGCAGAAATCAGCGCATCATTAAACGGAACATAATTAATACCAATGGCGGCATCATAGAAATCATCCTCTGTAAATAAAAGATCGGTGCCAAAATTAAACCGCTGGTACTTATAATTTAATCCTACACCAAATGAGCGTTGATTTTGAATAGGAGCTGTTGCTTGTTCAGCAGGTAAAAAAGCATCAGCATACAATTCTGTACCTGCAAGGTTCATGGCATTGATCCCTACCTGGAAGGATTTGGAAACTTTATAGGTAAGGGATAGATCTACATCGAAATATTGTTCTTTGATGTCCTGGAAAGTAAAAACGTTGGTGATCTCATTTGGCTGTTGAATATTTACATTAACCGGAATGGTAAAATCTTGCCAGATTGATTTCACAGAAGCACCCACACTTAAATTATCGTTTATTTTATACGCAGGACTTAAGTAAACAGCATATTCTTTTAAATCAAATGGAATTGAATCTGAGAAATTGTCGGGGCCTGATTTATTAAATCTTACAAACCTGAATTCATCTTGTATACTATATATAACCCCCGCACCTAAAGAAAACTTATCTGATATTTTACCTGTCATATTTAGTTTACCATTATTCTTAACATTCGTTAATAAACTGATGTTATATGTTTTATTACTGAATGGTATTGCAGAAGGATTCCAGAATACAGATTCACTCATATCTCTTGAAGGGGAAAAATTAAAACCGGGATTGGCAGTATGCGTCATTGCAGAAGCAAATAGAAATTGTCCATAATTAATCTGGCCTTCACCTATCTCAATGGCATCGAATGTGCCTGTTGCGGGTGGTATTACTCCTATAACATTTGTAAGTGTTGTAAGTAGATTTAATAATGCAGGTGTACCCGCAATGGCAGTTGCATTGGTCAGCTCACTGAGTTTTTGTTCAGGTTGTTTTTGAATTTCTGTTAATATGCTGTCTGCCTGAAACGGTGTCAGTTCCACCTGTTCACAATTATTTTCAAGCATCCATTGTTTAATGGTAACATAAGATTTTGAATCATCTTTATTTTGCCTGTCCTGGTCTTCTGAAACAAATATTCTCTTTACAATATCCTTGCAACTGGCACAACGCGAAACAACATAAACATTTACCTGTTTGTCCTGCAAGGTCGCTAAAGGAATGCCCGTATTGAATTCAAAATACCCCGAAGGGCTGGAAGCTGTAATGGCAGAACGGGAAGGTTTAAATGTTGGCACCACAATGATGTTTTCAGCACCTTTGGTTGAGTGTGCGCTTTGATTCATACAACGCACCCTTCCTTTAATAATGAGTTCTTGTGAAAGGGCAACCTCGCACAAAAACAGCATGATGGCTGATAAGATGAGGAACTTTTTCATGGTCAAGGTTTTAATGGTTAGTAATGAAATGCATTTTAATGAATAAGGGAACGCATTAATCATGCATCATCAGGGGGTTAGATTGAAGAAAACTTTATCCAATTTTATTGACCAACAGGTTGCAATACAAAATCAATCTCCTTAATTTCTGGTCCGTTGATTTTAACCGACCTGGTTTTATCTTCGAAACCGCCATGCGTGGTGGTAATGGTTATTTCATCGCCCAGTGTATATTCTTCGAGCCTGAGTTGGTAAGTTCCATTGCTTACAGAATAGGCCACGTAACGGGTGCCATCAACATTTATTTCCACATCGCTGATCGGTGTTTCATTTGCTCTTTTAACCTGGCCCGAAATAATTACAACTTCAGACAAGGGTAATGTTAATTCAAGACTGCCTAGTTTATTCAATATGGTATCATAGTGTTTTGTAGAATATCCCGGGCTGGAAACTTCAATCTTAATCCTGCTTTTGAAACTTTGTTGTGGAATGCCGGTAAATAAAGCTTGTCCCATTTTATCAATTGATTGGGTGCGTATATATTCTGGCAAATAAATTTTTACATCTCCTTCGGTAACTGGCTTTTTGTTTTTATCAAATACCCTGATGGTAACCGTTTTTTCCATGGGGTCTGGGGAAATATAAAATCCTCCAAATACCGTCAATACCACGCCTACAATGGGACCGGCGAGTTGTAATTTCTTATCCAATGTTTCTCCTTTCAGGCTGGCATAGGAATTCATCAGGCCAAATACAACGGCACTGGCAGCAATACCAAAAACAACCAGGATCAAATAATAGATCCGTTGATCTACCTGTTCTGTTAATTTATCCTGCATCTGCAGGTAATAATAAATAGCCAGGATAGAAACGATGAAACCGGAGATGGCAATAATGATATTTGTTTTTACGGAACCGGGTTTGTCAATCTTTTTTTCGATTGACCAATCTTTAATCTTTCGATCTTCTTTTTGTGTTTTATGAGGTGATGGTTCACCGGTTTCTTTCTTTGCTTTTTGTTCTTTGATGGTTGCATCAACAGCACTGAATAATGACAATAATTCCGGGTGATTTTCTTCACCCTGCCAATTAGTGAGAACGGCTGCCTCCGTTCTTTTAAATGCAAGCGGAATGCGAACATCTTCTAATAATATCGGCACCAATTTTCCGAGTTGACCCGCTTCATTCGCTTCGTTTTTTACCCATTCAGATTTTACGGAGCGATGTGTCCATACAACAATGACGCAGCAGGACCTTTGCAATTCATCTTCAATAACCGTATCAAATTGTTTACCTATGGGAATTTGCCTGTCCCACCAGACAGACCAACCTTGTTGTTCAAGTAATTGAGCAATCAGTTTTACATTGGTTTTATCCTCGCCCGAATAGCTAATAAATATATCAGCCATAATCTAACAGATTTTACGAGATGATTGTACCAATTAGAAGCCTTAACCTTTTGTAGTCAAAATTCTTTGTTGTTTATGTTTCCAGGGTGGTGGACTAACGGGGTGGGGTGGCTGAAACACAAATTTAGTATAATATAATTTATAGTTGAGTGGGTTAAAAAAAGTTCAAAAACCTGGGGAAATTCAATGGTTAAAGAAATAAATGGAAGTTGTTTGATAGCATAATTACTATCGAAATCTTTATGCATAAGATAACTCATCCGCATTATAGTTTCATTATCTAAGCGTATTCCACAGCCATTAAGTATTGTCATTCATGCAACCATAACCAGTTAATATACTTCCATAATTCTTTTAAGGAAATCTTGTTGTTTTGATTGAAATAAAAATGTCTTCGTGTAACTTAGGATAGCAGAAAACCCGCTACCTGTTTCGTGCCCTCACCAAAGAAGGATATCATTTAATCACATAAAATTTAAACAATGAAAATGAATCTATCTTTCGGCACATTTCTTTTTCCTGCGGTACTGCTTCTATTGACTTCATGCCAAAAAGATGCTTTAAATGAAACTGCGGAAGAAGGCTTGTTATCAACTTCTGCGAATGTATCAGCAGAGGCTAAAAAGCCACAGGTATCTGGTGAGGCAGCAGCAAATATGCTCGAATCTGAGCTTCTGAAATCTGTTAGACAGGCTACTTCAAGATTTCATTCTACCACCCAGGCAATGAAAGCAGGTTATGAACCCGATGATCACTGTGTTTCCGTTCCGGGACTTGGCGGCATGGGGTATCATTGGGTTAATCCTGGTTTGGTTGACCCGGTTTTTGATCCGCTACAACCCGAGATAGCCTTGTATGCATCGGGTCCTGGTGGTAAACTGCGATTGGTTGCTCTGGAATATATTGTGATAAATGTTGGGCAACCCGCCCCCATGTTTGGCGATCAGCCATTTGATGTTGGTGGCACACCGGTTCCTGTGGATCATTGGAGCCTGCATGTTTGGCTGTATGAAAATAATCCATCCGGTATTTTCATGCCATTCAATCCCAATATCACTTGTCCTTAATTTGAAAAGGATTTATAATTTTTGAGTCTTTATACCAACGGTGTGCATTTGTTGTACCGGCCATAATCAGCTGGTTACAGGGTGTCCCGTTGGTTTTTTATATTACAGGAGATTGAATAAACAGCAGCATGGATTACAGATTTTTCAAACGCTGACAATAATGGTATAAAAAATTCGGTTTGGGATGAACATTTTCTTAAATAAATCTACTTTGGCTGTACAGGAAGTTATTTCATAATGGGATTCAAAAAAATATTTACCCGCATTGCCACCATTGGGGCAAATTCTGATGACAGCGAGGAAATCAAATTACAGAAATCGCTGTTGGTAATTTGTGCCATTCCATTTATTGTTGCAGGTGCAGGATGGGGCATTATATATATTAATCTTGGTGAGAAACTTGCCGGATTGATTCCCTTATCTTATTCCCTGTTTTCTTTATTCAGTGTTATTTATTTCGGAGTTACTTCTAAGTTCCAGGTATTCCGGTTAAGCCAGTTGCTGCTGATTTTATTGCTTCCATGCATATTGATGTTTGCCCTGGGTGGTTTTATCAGCGGCAGTGCAGTCATTCTTTGGGGTCTTATTTGCCCGTTAGGCGCTATGCTTTTCGATAGACAGTCAAAAGCATTTCGTTGGTTTGTAGCCTATATCGCACTGGTAATCGTCAGCGGCATTTTGCAACCATGGGTACGTTTTAAAAACAATCTCCATACGGAGCAAATCAATTTCTTTTTCATTGTCAACTTTGTGGCTGTGGGTTCGCTGATTTTTCTCATGGTATATTATTTTGTTGGAAGGAAAAATGATTTCCAGGCACAATCAGAATCCCTGCTTTTAAATATACTTCCTAAAGAGATTGTAAAAATTTTAAGGGCTCAGCATCGGACCATCGCAGAACAATTTGAAGGAGCCAGCATTTTATTTGTCGATGTAGTGAATTTTACACCGTTGTCCGAAACCCTTTCACCTGCCCAATTAGTGGAACTGCTCAATGCAGTTTTTTCAAAGTTCGATGCCTTTACAGAAAAATACAGGCTGGAGAAAATAAAGACTATTGGTGATTGTTATATGGTGGCAGCGGGTGTTCCCTGTACCCGCCCTGACCATGCCATTGCACTGACCGCAATGGCCATTGAAATGCGTGATTATGTTGCTCAAAATGAATTTAACGGGAAAAAGCTAAGTTTCCGTTTTGGTATAAACTCCGGGCCTGTGGTTGCGGGTGTCATAGGCCGTAAAAAATTCAGTTACGATTTGTGGGGCGATTCAGTCAACATAGCCAGCCGTATGGAATCGCATGGAAATAGTGGCATGATACAGATTACACAAGCAACCTATGAACTGATCAAAGATGATTTTAACTGTAGTCCCCAGGGAATGGTGAATGTAAAAGGAAAGGGTGAAATGAATGTGTGGTTTGTAGTGGATAGAAAAAGGCCTGTCTCTAAATCGATACCTGTGTAAAGAGCCGAAATACACTGCTTCCACCGCGAGTCTCCCGCAGGGGACTCGCGGTTCAATCCTACATGTTTGCCAATCTAACTAATTAAAAAATTCTGCGAGTTCAACCAAGCAAGGTTATGTTGTAAGAATCGCAAAAGAAACACCATTCTCCCATATGTGTATTTTCATAATTAAAGAAATTACCACGAGAACCAGTAAGCGAATATTCAATTTAATTGAATGAACTAGCCATTAATATGGATTACAAGTTTGTCTTCTCTTTGCTTTCATCAATAGTTTTTGTATTTTATCCGCTTATTTTAGGGATGCAATATTTTTTTATCAAAACCAAAACTATGCGTATAATATTATTAATTCTTTTAGTTGCATTAATTACTATTTCATGTTCTTCCCAGAAAAAAATAAGTAAGAGTAAATTGGGTGATAATAGAACAATAGAAGTGAATTATATTGATGATAATACCTATCAACTCGAAGTTGCATCAGATGACAACACTTATGGTTATTTGAAAGAAAATCCTGTGAATGTCGGTGGCGTAAAAGAAATGAGTGGGCCATCTAATGAGAGAAGATTCCTGAATGCATTATTAGGTCCTAACGGAGAAGAAGTTGGATATTACCGTGTAGGTAGTTGCTGTTCATTTAAAACTCCAAACGGTTATTTGAACAAATCTGGTTTATTAGATTATTATAAAGTGTACATTAAAGGTGGAAATGATACCTTAATAATGTATTTGAATATGTATGATAAAGGGGATTTAAAAATTCCGGTTGGATTTTCAGCAAGAAAATAAATTCTGTTTATTAAAATTCAATGCATTTTCTATAATTATGGAATTTTATTCACCTGGCCAGGACTTAAAGGAAACATTCGGCCTGGAAATTAATGATGCTGAATACATCTCAGAAGTGAATAAAATTTGCAAAAATGCCGGTGTTATATATCAGGAAGCAAGATTTCTACCACATAATTTACTTACTAATTGGAATGACCTAGTAAAAGGTGAATTATCTGGAGATGAACACACCGAAGACTTTCACTTTGACTTTTGCAGGGATATCTTATTCATAATAGAAAATAATAAATCTTTAATACGCTTCAGTGATCATAAAGTGTTCCTCGAAATATTAAAAATGATTGATAATAAATTTAAAACCCAAACTTTCATCCCACCCGAATTACAAAATGAAAAAAGATGGTGGAATTGTTCTGTATTTAAAAGAGGTACTCAAGAGTATATCAATCAAATAGAGCAAGATATTTTTGATAAGTTCAAATTACACTTAAACCTGAAAAACCAGGTTGAACACATTTAAACATATCAACTATTTGGATTAACGTTATCAATTAAGCCTTTGATTTCTCAATCAATTTTATATATTTATTCACCATTGGCTCTTGGGCAAAGGAATACAATCGCTGCTACAAATACCAATGTTTGAATGTTAGCGTTTATTTTATGGAGATTCAAAAATTTTTGAAGTTTGGGCAAGAAACGCATTTGCAGGAACTATTTCGTGGAAATCTTTATGTAAATCACTTTAGCTATTTTAAGAAGGACATATTACATGGCATCTACGATAAAAATGAAGGAAGAAGAAATCTCCTTCATCTCGAAAATTCTATAATTCAAGTTAAACCCGTTACTGCAAATGAATGGAAGTCTTTAAAGGTCAAAGCTGGTAAGATTGAGGGCTGGCATGATCTCTCAAATTTGCACATCTTTTGCCTCTTCCAATTGACATCCGAAGAATGTAGAATGTCAGGAAACTTTCCGTTTTCAGAAAAGATAAAAGCGATGGGAGACCATTTTATGGTAATTGCAAATCCTAAAGCTTTTATTGAAAGAGTAGATAAAGTATTAGGCGAACTTAGCTATGAATTCAAGAGAGGACTCGTTAATTATTATGATGAGTCAAAGGATCAAATGCATCTTTCCCCATTTGATAAGACGCTGGATTATATTTATCAAAAAGAATTTCGATACTTGATCCGGGGTAATACGACTGAGCCGCTGCGGATAGAAATAGGCAATCTCGCGGATATATCGGAAATATGTAAGACATCAGATTTCCAAGGCTTGAATTTTAAATGGACTGATTAAATGAGATTACTTTGAATAAAGGGATTAAAAAAAATAATTTCTATATATCACTTTCTCTCAAACTTCAAATCATGAAAATCAAAACTAAAATCCGTTAATGGTGAAATGGCTATCATGGTAATTCCATCTGCCTTTCCTTCTGTATTCAAACTAAAATTGACAAATGCATCCGCATCTAAACTCCGGTCGTTCCATTTAACGATCCAGGTAGTTCCTTTGTATGGGAACATGGGCCCGTTTAGTTTGGACGATTGAACGGATGTAAAATAAAGCAGGCCATCTTTTTCGGTAATG
>JAKFER010000191.1:0-6796 GCA_036675565.1 Chitinophagaceae bacterium | reverse complement strand
GAAACTCGTCACTAATTTGTTCAAATGGAAGCAATCCATTTGTATCTGCTATATCGTGTTGTCCATTATTAAGCATCATGCTGCCAACAAATGAACTAATTGTGGTTGTCGTATAGGGTTCAAAATAGCCAAGCCATGTAGCTTCAACAACAATCACGTCTCTTACCTGTCCATAACTTCCCAGAAATTCTTTTGTATAACTATGAGCCGTTTTGCGGTTCATCCCCATTTTTTGAGTTAGTCCTGCTATTTCTGCTTCTGGCAGCGCATCTGAAACAACCCTGCTTATTTTCTTTATTTTATTAGTAAGCTGATTGTTTGATTCGCCTTCACGTCTTAATACCACAAGATCTATATCCTCTGAAAATCGCTCTATCATTTTATAACATTTCGATAATGCTGTTCCACCTTTAAATACGGTGTCTTTGCCAATTTCATTATTGAAAATCGTAAACAAGGCATAAGTAACCCAATAATCCTTTTCTATATAGATGGCAGGTATTTTCATCTGGTCCGCAGTGAACTGAACCGCTTGTCTGAATAAGGTTTTATTTTCGTGCAGCTTCATACGATATTCCATTTTTCAGTATTCGATAATACTTTCGCGGCACCTTCCAGTTTATATTGGGTAATTGGGTTCAATGATTTTAGTAGCAGTTCTGCTACCCTGTTTTGTTTTAATTGCGCTAATAAGGCACCTGCTAATGCTCTTGTAGCCGGTGGATATTTTAAAGCTAAACGCGCCAATGAATTGATTTCTTTTTCAGAAAGTTTTTTGAGTATAGCTAATAACCGTTTGCAGGATGCTTCTATATCTGCATCAGGTATTTTTTTGATGTAGCGTATAGCATCCAGGATTTGTAGCAAGGGAATGTTCTCCTTGGTGACAGTATTTTTTTGTTTTACAAATGAAATAGTATAACGTTCCCTTTTAAAATTTGGGCGGATTTGATTTTTACCGATTTGTATGGTATTGCTTACCTGGGTGGTTAAACCTAATTGATTGTATATGCTGTAACCTGTAAGATATCCTGTTATTTTTCCATTCTCTTCCAATAAGTCTTTTACTATTTGTGACTGGCTGGGTTGAAGTTTGCCAAAGGGCGTATTTTCTGGTTTGTAGTATTTTCCTTTGGATAGTTTGGCAATTTTGCCCGATGTCACCATACGGTTCAACGCTTTTATGACGGCTTCTTTCTGTTTCACCTCGGTAGTAAAGTCGGCATAGGTGAATACATAACCTTTCGGAAGCCGATCGATGGTAAATGCTATGTATTCCGCTGTTTTCATGCTGCTTATGATGGTGCTAAGATAGAACATTTGTCCAGTTTATTATATAAATAACTGGACATTTTTTGAATTGGCAGGTTGATGCTGCTGAAAGGTTAACAATCCTTCTGCCGTACAACTCCGGTAAAAGTATTTACTAACTTTTCCTCTGTGTATTTTCATTATGTTATTACTTACATGAAATTTCTAATCATATGTTTTTCTTCAAAACGATTTAATACAAGCTGATGAAGATCTCCCATTGCATTTAAGCATAGTTCCCCAAAACATTACTCCCCGTTTTGATGATTTTAATTATGGGATGAAAAAAGATCAGATCAAAGAAGCCCCCGAATAAAATATAGAGTAATTCTTCATGTATTGCAGTGTGATCGGGATCTAAAACGAGGGAAAAAAATGGATGTGTTTAAAAGTTGAACGCTTAAAAAAGTCAATTTATTACAGCACTAAATTTTCGAATAATGGTAACTGTTACACAACAAAACTTCTTTGCTATAATAACATTGCCCTCCGGCTGTCCTCATCCCTTTTGCTTGATCATTGGAAATAAACCTGCTATTGACTTTATAAAATTTCATCCTGTTACCAACCACGATGTGTATATAAAAACGCCCTCATCCAACAGCTAACCATTGATTAAGGCACTGAAAAGACGGGACGTTTTTCCTGCGTTTGTTACTTACCGCTGGTTCTGTTCCACCAATTGATTAACTAAAACTTCAGCACTTGGAATATACATAGTGTATCTGGGATCATTAGGAGGCAATGTATATACCTGACCCTTAACATTCCTTGTTAACGTTACTGCAAAACGGGGATCGAGGTTTAGCCTGCGCAAATCGGTCCATCTTAAATTTCTGCCTAGTAATTGCTTTCTTCTTTCCTGCAGGATAATCTGCAAAGCTTCTTCTTGCGTACTGGCTGTGAAAGGAACAAAAGTGCCGGTTTTCCACCGGGTAATCATTAATGTATTCAAATCGGCCATGGCAGCCTCTACACGATCCTGGCGGGCTAAACATTCTGCACGGGTCAGATAGAGTTCGTCTGTACCAATACCCGATAAACCCCTGCTACCGCCAGCGTACCTGCCTGTTAATTTATAATAGTTACCAAACTGCTGAAAGAACAATTGTTTTCTTAAATCATTATCGGCATAAGATTGCATTAAAGCAGTATCTATAAACCCGCTGGAAGAACTGGTAGTAGCTATTGAATAACTGTTTGCAGTGTGATGAAAAACAACTTCATCATGAAACTGCAAAAAGGGATTAAAGTTGGCAGTTGGTTTAGACAGATCATTATAATTTAATAAAACGGCATACTGTTGCAAAGCTGAATCCGCGTACTTGCCAGCATTTTCATAGTCACTCATAGAGAGATATACCCTGGCCAGCAAACCATAGCCGGCAGTTTTATCGGGCCTTGTTTTGTAGGCTGATTGATCTGGCAGGAGTGTTAAAGCCTTATGCAAATCTTCCAGTACCCGGGCATAAGAATCCTGGAGATTTGATCTTCCTAACCACTGCTGTACATCATTGGAGGTTTTTAGTATGATGCCCAATTTTTGTGCTGCGGTATTGGGCTCATATACCGGTGCATAGAGTTGGAGCAGTTCCCAAAAACCAAAAGCACGGAAAAAAATGGCCTTGCCGCGGAGTTCATCCTGCTTATTAAAATCCAGGTCTGATGCGGGTTTCGTTTCATTCAGCAGTGCTAGTGCATTATTGGCAATAAATACAGTACTATATCCACCATTCCAATCATTTTTCAGAAAATCCGGGTCATCATCCCACACATAAGCGGCCTGTATGTAATCAGGCTGACTGGTATATACATTGTCTGGTACAAACAAATTATCATCCAGTACACTAACGATATTTAAGGCTGAATAATTTAGTTCACTAACATTATCGAGCATACCCTCAATATCACTCAAAGTAGAAGGCACAACCAGGCTTAAGCTGGGTTTAACATCCAGAAAATCCTTTTCGCATGCAGAGAATAAAGTGATTGCAAAAAGTAAGAAGACTGTAAAATATTTTTTATGAGTAAACATCATTATAAAATTAGATTAGCATTAATAATTGCACCTGATACCAAAAGAAATTGAGGTAATAGGTTGTATATAATTTCGAAAATCCGGATCCTTTACTTTATCACTGGCTTTCCAAATGATGCCAAGGTTATTACCATGAACATAGATTTCTGTGAGCACCAATGAAAAAAGTTTCTTTTTGGGTATGGAATAACTTAACATCATATCTTGTAACCGCACATGATCTCCCTTCTCTATTAAGGAAGCATTGAAACTGTAAAAGGTTTGGCGCTGGGATGATGCAGAACTGGATAATTCAGGCCGGAAGGAAGGTATATCCGTAAACTGCTCATCGCCTGGTTTTTGCCACCTGCGGGCATAATCATCTGTAGTTGCTCTATAAGGTGCTAAGGTTAGCGTATTATAACTTAAAGGTTCTCTTCTGAAATAATAGCCTAATCTAAAACTGATATTTGCTGAAAGTGTAAATCCTTTCCAGGAAACCGTGTTTCTCAATGCTCCAAAAACGGGTGGGCGGCCAGGTCCATGATACTGCAAATCTTCAGTTTCTGAATAAGAAGAAAGTATGGCCGCATGATCGGCGCTGGGTGCTCCGTTAACAAATCCCATAGGGTCCCCGGTTAAAGGATCCAGACCTGACCAATGGTATGTAAAAATTCCATGCAAAGGTCTGCCTACTACAGGCGTAATACTGGGACCACTTCTTCCATTTCCATAAAGACGTACACTGGCCATGTTGGATTTTTGCCCAAACCGGGTAACCTTATCATGAACCACACTCAGGTTAAGATCCGTATTCCATGTAAAGGCTCCTGTTGTATTTCTGCTTTGAATAAATATATCCATACCACGGGTACGTGTATTAGCAAAATTTCCCTGAAAAGATGTAACACCTGTTGAAGGCGGAAAAATTTCGCCGCCAATAAGGTCTATCCCCTGCTTACCAAAGTATTCCAGGCTGCCGCTGAGACGCTTGTTTTGTGTACCAAAGTCTAATCCCAAATTAAATATGCGAACTTTTTCCCAGCGCAAGGAAGGGTTGGGTGGGTTAACAATCGACACATACCTTTCATTAATACCACCCAGTTGTAAATTTGTTGATGCACCATAATACCTGGCTGTTAAAAATGCAGCAATAGAATTGTTTACATTTCCATTATAACCTATTGTAGCCCGAAGCTTCAGGTATGGCAATAAAGCTGACCGGTAAAAAGATTCTTTACTTACATTCCAGCTTAACCCTGCAGACCATAATGGTGAAACCTGGTTATTGGTTTCTACACCAAAAATATTTGAAGCATCGCGGCGTGCACTTCCGGTTAGTGTTAAACGATCCGCGTAAGTTATAGATCCATTAGCGTAATAGGATATAAACCTGTTTACATTTCCCGTGTGTGTCTGGTTGGCAGGGATAACCAGATTGGTAGATCCTGTTAAATAGCTGGTGTACCGGTTAATGTGATCAACGGGTGTACTTAGTCCTAACTGGCTATCATAACCGTAATACCGATTGGTACGATTGGTACTTTGATGATCTCTCATCTCTGCACCTGCAAGCGCATTAATCTCAAACTTTTCTAAAACACTACGATTAAAGAGAAGATTACCACGCAGGTTGTGTGCGTAACTGTTTTGATTGTGCACATTCAGGATATCACCAAGTGGTAAATTATAAGTGAGCGATCCGTCCGGATTTACCTGTGTATACAAATTTACCTGAGAGCGCACATTGTAACTGTTAACCGGCTGAAGCTGTTCACCATTTATCAGATTTCCCCAATACTGGTATAATGTTTCAATTTTTAATCCGGGGATGATGGTATAAGCAGCAGAAGCATTGATGCGGTAATCGGTGGTAGTTGAAACATCAGGTGAAAGTCCTATTTCTTTTACCGGATAATAATACCAATCTAGCAATCCTTTACTCATAGCATCTTCCACAAAATCCCGATTTTGCATATCCAGCGGAATATGATTGTTGTTATCATCAATAAATCGGGTGTAAGGATAAATAGCATTGTCCAGTGTATTGATCACACCTGTCAGCGGCGTTCCTGAATTTCCAAAATTATCTACCGTACGAATGAGATTTAAACCGGCATTAATTGTTAACCTGTTATTGAAAGCTCTCCAGGAGTTCTTGCCTTCGAGAGTAAGCCTTTTGTAATTATTTGCAACCAGGTTTTGCTCATTATCATCGTAACCCATGTTAAAGGCATAATGGTGGTTGACGGACCCTCCGGATAAATTCAATGAATATTGCTTATTAAAATTATTGCGGTAATAATATTTCTCATATTCACGGCGAACATCTTCTTGTTTAAACGCATTAAGTTGTGCCTGGGCTTCGACATCAGAAATCATTCCATCTCTTCGATTCATCAACGTTTGCATCAAAGGAGGTATCCTGGTAGAACTTCGAATTGTAGGGAACTGAAAGAAACCGTTATTGAAAAATATTTCAATAGCATCTACATAATCGTTCATACTCATTTGGGGGTAATGAAAAGCATCGGGCTTTTCACCAACAGTATAGTTGGCACTTGCAGTAACTTTCAATTTCTGATTAAATATGCCGGATTTGGTTGTTATAACAATGACGCCATTACCGGCACGGGCCCCCCAGATGGAAGCAGCAGAAGCGTCTTTAAGTACAGTAATGGACTGAACATCATTTGGATTAATATTTTTTATATCACCATCGTAAGGAAAATTGTCCACTACAATGAGGGGTTGACTTTCAGACCGGATCGTTGATATACCTCTGATTGAAATCAACCCACCTTCTTCCGTTGGACGCAGCTCCAGGTCACGCTGGAAAATTACACCAGGCACATAATCTTCTAATCGCTGAAGCACACTTGTACTCACACGTCGTTCAATAAGATCCTTGTTGACAATTGCGAATGAGCCGGCAGAGCGTTCGCGTGGCAAGGTCTGATAACCGGTTTGCACAACCACCACTTCCTGCTCCTCATGCCTGGTTTTTACGACTATTGTACCCAGGTCTGTTTTGCCATTTACTTTTAATTCCCGCGTTTGAACAGAGATACCACTGATAATGAGCGTGGCATTTTCATCAATACCATCCAGTTTGAAAAACCCCTGTTCATTGGTGGATGTTCCTATTCGGGTACCCTTAACCATAATAGAAACCACAACTGCATCTCCGGCCTCATTTACTATGCGGCCCGTTACATTAATTTCAGGATTTTTGACAGCTTCGATTACAGCCAAATGTTCAAGGCCAGCATTTTTTTTCCTGGAGATGATGATGGTGGTATTCTCAATAGAGTAAATAAAAGGCTGGTTTTTCAAAACTAATTTTAGAAACTTTTCCAGTGGTTCACCATGAGCCTCAATACTCACGGGTTGGGAATTTCTGAACAAACTGCCTTCATATACTACCGTATAATTGGTTTGCTGTTCAATAACAGCAAAAATCTTCTC
>JAKFER010000036.1:0-6850 GCA_036675565.1 Chitinophagaceae bacterium | reverse complement strand
AACGAAGAACATCTGCACGACCTGGGTAAATTCATATTTGCATTTTCTGTTTTCTGGACTTACCTGTGGTTCTCTCAATTCATGTTGATCTGGTATGCCAACATTCCTGAGGAAACTGCATATTTTGAACCACGTGTTGAAGGTGCATGGAATGGTGTCTTCTGGCTAACAGTGATCATCAACTTCCTGGCTCCATTATTAATATTAATGAGCCGCGGTGCTAAAAGAAATTATGGAACTTTGACCTTCATGTGTATCCTGATTTTATTTGGTCACTGGTTGGATTTTTATCAAATGGTTTTCCCGGGTCCAATGAAAGATCCTGAAACAGGCATAAGCCATGTACCAACTATGATTGCTGATTTAGGAATAGGACTTGGATTTGTAGGTTTGATCATGTTTTTTACTGCCCGTGCTTTAGCAAAGGCGCCATTAATTCCAAAGAATCATCCTTTTTTGAAAGAAAGCCTGATTCATCATACATAAAAAATAATTTGATTCATTAACAACTGAATATCGTATGTCAACTTTTTTGATAATTGCAATTTTGGCGCTTGGATTTGTGATCGTATTTCAGATTGCAAAAGCCTCTGAATATGTAGCCATATTGAGGGGTGAAGAAAAGGCAAGAAAACAATCAAACCGTGTAAATGGATTTTTGCTTCTCGCTTTTCTGATCCTTGGTTTGATTGGTGTTTATTATTGCAATGAAGTTTTGAAAGGAAGATTATTAGGTGAATCAGCATCCGATCATGGTGAAAAGATTGACATGATGCTTTATATCACCATCATCATGACTGGAATTGTTTTTGTCATTACGCAGGTTTTATTATTCTGGTTTGCTTATAAATACCAGGAATCAGACACCCGCAAACCATATTATTTTCCGCATAACAATAAATTGGAATTGATCTGGACCGTTATTCCTGCTATTGCATTAACAGTATTGGTTGGTTTCGGATTATTTTATTGGTATAAAATAACCGGTGATGCCCCTAAGAATGCATTGGTTGTTGAAATTACAGGAAGCCAGTTCAAATGGGAAATGCGTTATCCCGGCAGAGACGGCATCTTAGGTAAAAAATATTTTAAAGAGATCAACGAAGCAAAATCTAATCCCCTGGGACAGATTTGGGATGATCCTGCTAACCACGATGATATTGTTGTTACCGGAGATATGCCCATTGTTGTAAATAAGCCGGTGAAATTAATTATCAACGCAAAAGATGTAATACATGATGTGGGTTTGGCTCATTTCAGAATGAAAATGGATGCTGTTCCCGGAACACCTACAACTATGTGGTTTACACCCAAGTTTACAACGGCAAAAGCCAAAGAAATGTGGGGTGAAGATTTTACCTATGAAATTTCCTGCGACCAGATGTGTGGTAAAGGTCACTATAGTATGAGAGGTACCATTACGGTTGTTACGCAGGAAGAATTTGACAGGTGGATGTACAGCCAGCAACCACAGTATTATGCAGCATTCCCTGATAAGAATCCTGCAAATGCACCAGCTGCTGTAGCGGATTCAGTAAAAGTAGCCAGTGTAAATACAGCGGCTGCCGAAACAACATCAATGAATTAAAAATTTCTTTTGACAGCCACAAGCGGTCAGTTAAAAAAAATAATTATGAGTAACGAAGTAAACCCTAATATTCACAGTGTGGAAACCAGTCATGGCGTTCTTCATGATGAACACCATTTACACCATCATAAGGAAACTTTTATTTCCAAGTATGTGTTCAGCCAGGATCATAAAATGATCGCTAAGCAGTTCCTTGCAACTGGAATTATTTGGGCCATTATCGGTGGTTTATTTTCCGTGCTATTCCGCTTGCAATTAGGTTATCCTGATGAAACATTTCCAATCCTTGAAACTTTTTTTGGAAGTAAAGCAGCTGGTGGCCGTATTCAACCTGAGTTTTATTATTCATTGGTTACCATGCATGGTACCGTACTTATCTTCTTTGTATTGACAGCCGGTTTAAGTGGAACATTCGCCAACTTTTTAATTCCACTTCAAATCGGTGCCCGTGATATGGCATCTCCTTTTCTGAATATGCTTTCTTACTGGTTCTTTTTTGCAGCCAGTGTTGTAATGCTTTCTTCATTGTTTGTTCAAACGGGTCCCGCATCTGGTGGATGGACAGTTTACCCGCCATTAAGTGCTTTGGGACAGGCTTCAGAGGGATCAAAAATTGGTATGGACCTGTGGTTGATCAGTATGGCATTATTTGTAGTGTCTTCTCTGTTAGGTGGTTTAAATTATATCACGACTATCCTGAACATGCGTACTAAAGGCATGAGCATGACAAGGATGCCTTTAACAATCTGGGGTTTATTCTTTACCGCTATTCTTGGTGTATTATCATTCCCCGTTTTATTATCAGGATTTATATTATTACTGTTTGATCGTCACCTGGGAACCAGTTTTTACCTGAGTGATATTTATGTAAATGGACAGATATTGCCAAACGAAGGTGGTAGCGCCATTCTTTATCAACACTTATTCTGGTTCCTTGGTCACCCGGAAGTGTATATCATTGCCTTACCGGCTATGGGTATGACTTCTGAAATCCTGAGTGTGAATTCCCGTAAACCTATTTTCGGTTATATGGCTATGATAGGTTCTTTCTTTGCCATCACTTCCCTTGCCTTCCTGGTTTGGGCGCACCATATGTTTGTTACAGGTATGAATCCATTCCTGGGATCAGTATTCGTATTACTTACATTATTGATCGCGGTGCCGTCAGCCATTAAAGTGTTTAACTGGCTTACTACCATCTGGCGCGGTAATATTCGCTTTACGCCAGCCATGTTGTTCGCCATTGGATTTGTGAGTGTATTTATTTCAGGCGGACTTACAGGTATCTTCCTGGGAAACTCCACCATCGATATTCACCTCCATGATACCAAATTTGTAGTAGCTCACTTCCATTTAGTAATGGGTGTAGCCTCTATGTTTGGAATGTTTGCCGGTATTTATCATTGGTTCCCTAAGATGTTTGGCAGATACATGAATAATACCCTTGGTTATTTCCATTTCTGGATCACGATTATTGGTGCTTACCTTATTTTTTGGCCTATGCACTACGAAGGTTTAGCAGGTGTGCCTCGCCGTTATCTTGATGTAAGTGGCTGGTCTTCCTTTAACCAGTTCCAGGATTTGAATAAAATGATTACCATCGTTTCCATCGTGGTTTTTGCGGTGCAATTGATGTTTGTATTTAATTATTTCTATTCCATGTTTAAAGGACGAAAAGTAACTACTGCCAATCCATGGGGTTCAAATACATTGGAGTGGACTACACCTATTAATCCGGGTCATGGTAACTGGACTGGTGAAATTCCTGAAGTTCACAGGTGGCCGTATGATTATAGTAAAGATGGAAGAGACTTCATCCCTCAAACTGAAAAGGTGGGAGAGAATGAATCTCAACATTGATGTTAGTTTTTTAAATAAATGCTGGTGGTAAAGCCGTTTCAGTTGGGTAGATATTTATTTTTTACGACTTTAACTATTAGCAATGAATGAAAGTATAAAGTCAAAAAGTTCTTTTACATTATCTGGTAAGTTGAGCGATTACATGCTGCTGATCAAAATGTCATTAAGCATCATGGTCGTCTTTTCGAGTGTTATTTCATACTTACTGGTACCGGAAGTTGTGTTTGACTGGTATAGGATCACCTTACTTTTTATTGGCGGAATGCTGGTAACAGGTAGTGCCAATTCTATAAACCAGGTTGTTGAAAAAGATTCGGATGCCTTGATGAAAAGAACAGCGAAAAGACCGGTAGCAGCTGGAAGAATGAGTGTAACAGAAGGTTGGGCCTTCGCCATCATTACGGGAGTTGCTGGTGTATTGATATTGGGAATTTTTTTCAATGTTTTATCCGCCTTGTTGGCAGCTTTTAGTTTGTTCCTGTATGCATTTATTTATACACCACTAAAAAAAGTGAATTCAATAGCTGTTTTGGTGGGCGCATTTCCGGGAGCATTACCATGTTTGATTGGGTGGGCAGCCGGCGCGGATGAATTATCAATTGGTGGTTGGGTTTTGTTTGCATTGCAATTCCTTTGGCAATTCCCGCATTTTTGGGCAATTGCCTGGGTGGCACACAATGATTATACAACCGCCGGTTTTAAATTACTTCCCAGTGAAAAAGGACCGACCAAATCCACAGCGATTCAAACCATCATGTATTCAGTGTTGATGATTCCGGTTGGATGTCTGCCCTATTTTGTTGGCATGAGTGGTTGGATTTCGATGATCATTTTAATCATTGCCGGGTTGTTCATGGTTTGGCAAAGCATTCGATTATACAGAGAGATGGATGTTAAAGCGGCAAGAAGAGTGATGTTTAGCAGCTATATATATTTACCCGTAGTGTTACTGGCTTTATTGGCAGATAAAATAAGCCCTTCTTTTAATTAAAAGGGATAACATATTTTAAAATTGTGATTTAATGATAAGTGATGCAAAATTAAATTATTCAGATGCCGTGGCAGATGAAAAAAGATCAAAGATTCATCCGCATAAATTTACTATGTGGGTGGCAATCGGTAGCATGGTAATGATGTTTGCCGGACTTACGAGTGCATATGTTGTAAAAAGTGGGCAGGCAACCTGGCAGGAGATCAGGATACCACAATTATTCTGGTATTCAACCATCGCCATCGTTTTAAGCAGCCTGGCAATTCGTTTAAGTTTACGTGCATTTAAGGCCAGGGAGATGCAAAAATATCGCTTATTAATTGCCGTTACTTTTGCATTAGGAATTGTTTTTATCGTGTTGCAATATTTCGGTTTCCAGCAAATGTGGACCAGTGGTATAAAATTGACTGGCTCAGGTGCAGGTCAGTTCATTTATGTTATTGCAGGTTTTCATGCTTTGCACGTATTAGGAGGTATTATCGCTTTGATGATCATTTTCATTAAAGCATTTACAGGTAAAGTAAAAACCTATACTTCCCTGCCTATTGAAATTGCAGGAACGTACTGGCATTTTGTAGATATTTTATGGTTATACCTGATGGTGTTTTTTCTTTTGATCGGGTAATCAGAATTAATAAACAGAGAATAAATTTTTTAAATTTCAACAACTGATATGGCACAAGTTGCAACAGCTACACAAACAAGATGGTGGAGTGGAGGTAAGAGCCCCTTTAATGTGGAGTATGGCAAAATCATGATGTGGTATTTTTTAATGAGCGATGCCTTTACATTTGGAGCATTCCTTATTTCTTATGGCACCATCAGGTTTTCAACCAACTTCTGGCCCGATCCCAACGTGGTTTTTAATGCATTCCCGGGAATGGGGCATGCAAACCTTCCACTGGCATTTGTGAGTGTAATGACTTTTATCCTGATCCTGAGTTCGGTAACTATGGTATTGGCAGTTCATGCCGGACATCATAACGACAAGAAAGGGGTTGTGAAATGGCTTTTCTGGACCATCATTGGTGGTATTGCTTTCCTTGCCTGCCAGGCATGGGAGTGGACGCACATGATTACGGGTGATTTACCGGTTTTAGTAAACGGCCAGATTGAAGAATGGGGACAAACAGTTTCACGCAACCCATGGGGACCGCCGGTAGCTGGTATGATGCATGAAGGAATGCAGGTTACAACTCCCGGCCCTGTAGCATTTGGTGGCTTCTTTTATGGTATCACCGGTTTTCACGGCTTTCACGTTTTCTCGGGAGTTATCATCAATATCATCATGTTGATCATGACTCAGAAAGGTGTATTTGAAAGAAGAGGACATTACCTGATGATCGAAAAAGCAGGTCTTTACTGGCACTTTGTAGATTTGGTTTGGGTATTTGTATTCTTATGTTTTTACCTGATATAATCGAAAAGAATTTAAAATAGTTTTAAACGTAATTGAAATATAGCACATGCAACAATCATCAGAATACCAGGAAATAACTTATCACGCGGAACATGAATCTACCGATGCCTTTAGAAAAAAGGTTAAGAAAACAACGATTATTCTTTCGGTTGTTACATTAATTGAGTTAGGCCTTGGTTTATTGATATATGCAATGAACCTTCCGCACTCTCATTTTGTTGTGCTTTTAATAAAAGGGGTCATTGTTATACTTACCCTTGCAAAAGCATTTTACATTGTATCTGTTTTTATGCATTTGGGTGATGAGATCAGGAACATGATCATGACCATTGTAGTTCCTTTATTGTTATTTATCTGGTTTATTGCTGCTTTTTTATGGGATGGAGCAGCGTGGAAGAATTTAAGAAATACATTCGATCGGTCATATGAAGAAAGAACATCGGCACCTGCTGTGCAAAAGGATTCTACAACGGTTATAAAACCAACAACCAGGGATTGATTTTTTGGCAGCATACAAAATACCTTATTAACCAAACCATCCCTCTTATCGACGGATGGTTTTTTTTAAAAATCTATCGTGAATAAAAGTGCTATCACCGCCATATTTATTGCTCTGCTGTTGCCTTTAACCGGGTATTTTCTAATTAAAGGTCTCAGCAAAAAAAATATTCATCCTCCCCGCCATTTTATTTATGATACGGTAATTACTAAAACGGAAAAAGGAAAAATTGTAACAGACACCGTCTGGCACAAAATCCCTGATTTTTCTTTAACCAACCAATTGGGACAGCAAGTTTCATGGAAGGATATGGAAGGGAAAGTCGTTGTCGCGGATTTCTTTTTTACCAGCTGCCCTACAATCTGCCCCAGGTTGACAACCAATATGAAGATGTTGAAAGAATCTATTCACAACAGTGAGCGGGTGGGTGACCGGGAACCAGGCTTTGTACAGTTTCTTTCTTTTAGTGTTGATCCTGAAAGAGATTCTGTT
>JAKFER010000053.1:0-6874 GCA_036675565.1 Chitinophagaceae bacterium | reverse complement strand
ATACTTGCAGCGGTACGTCCTACTTGTTTAACAGTAGGATTATCAAAAAATCCTTTCTCAGCAGGTGCTCTTCTTGTGGTCTTTTTATCTTTTTCTTCCTGTTCATTATCTGCAGCTAATTCCAATTTCTCTGTAAGAATTTCATGTGCACTTTTACTATCAACTTCTTTATTGTATTTATCTACTAGTTTAGATCGCTTTACCAATTCATCTATCTCAGATGGTGATAAAATATCCATCCTGCTGCGAGGGGCAACCAGCATGGTATGCACTAATGGTG
Source organism: Chitinophagaceae bacterium (assembly GCA_036675565.1). Taxonomy (GTDB): domain Bacteria; phylum Bacteroidota; class Bacteroidia; order Chitinophagales; family Chitinophagaceae; genus JACCYQ01. The sequence goes on along the minus strand of JAKFER010000053.1, from coordinate 6,594 downwards.
TCGGAATTCCTTTTTCATTTAACATGGTGATCATGGCTTCACCAACACCCAAATGAGTGATTAAATCTTCTGTTTTGTAAAATTCCGTTTCAGGATAATTCTCGGCAGTTTGTTTAATGGCTTTTCGATCGGCTGCAGTAAAAGCTCTCAAAGAATGCTGAATTTTTAAACCCAGTTGCGACAATACTGCTGCAGGAACATCGGTAGGATTTTGTGTACAAAAGAAAATACCAATTCCTTTGGAGCGAATTAGTTTAATGATGGTTTCTATCTGCTGTAATAATGCACTGCTTGCTTCCTGGAAAATAAGATGCGCTTCATCAATAAAAATGACCAGTTTCGGTTTATCAAGGTCACCTTCTTCGGGTGAAATTGCATATAACTCTGCCAAAAGTTGCAACATAAAAGTGGAAAAAAGTTTTGGCCTGTCCTGCAAATCTGTAACCCTTACAACCGAAACTACGCCTCTTCCATCATTGCTTATTCGCATCAAATCATCCACATCAAAGCTTAGCTCGCCAAAGAAACGGTCTGCGCCTTGTTGCTGAAGTTCAATCACCTTACGCAAGATGGTACCGGTTGAAGATGTTGAAATGCGGCCATAACTTTTTTCCATCTCTGGTTTACCTTCGTCACTGATGTATTGAAGTACTTTAATAAAATCCTTCAAATCGAGTAAAGGCAGTTTATGATCATCACAGTATTTAAAAATCATAGATACCAGGCCACCCTGCGTATCATTCAGCGTAAGAATTTTAGATAATAGCACCGGGCCAAATTCACTAACGGTTGCCCTTAAACGCACTCCCTTTTCTTCACTTAATGTAAGCAATTCTGTTGGATAAGCTGCAGGCATATAATTAATACCTATTTTTTTACTTCGATCAAGGATCTTTTCATTGATTTCACCGGCGGCGGCAATGCCACTTAAGTCGCCTTTAATATCCATGATCAAAACCGGCACACTGGCATCGCTTAATACCTCGCTTAATATTTGCAGGGTTTTTGTTTTACCTGTCCCAGTTGCACCAGCAACTAAACCATGCCTGTTCATTGTTTTTAAAGGCAGGTTTACTGCCGCACCTTCAACAACTTCACCATCCAGCATGCCTACACCAATGCGTACAGATTCTCCTTTAAATGAATATCCCTTTTCAATAGCCTGGAGAAATGAATTCTTATCTGCCATGTTTTTTAATTATGGAATGAAGTTAAGGGATTGAAAGAAATCATAAATATATGTATCTGCGCATTTAATTAAAATATGAATGTTATAATCTGCGTTGTAACATCTTATTTTGCATCAAATTAATTTTCATGGGTAGATCTTACTTAATACTGGCTTTGCTTTTTTTTATAGGCTGTAAAAATGGAAAGGATATTCCTGATGTTTCACATATTGAAGCTGATATAAATATTGAACGATTTGAACAATCATTTTTCCAGATAGATACAAATAATATAACTGCCGGATTGCAAAAAAACCGTGAAGCATTTCCACTATTCTATAAGGACTTTATGATGGGTATTTTGCAACTTAATCTGAACGACAGCAGTAACGCTACCCAGGAAATTGTGAAATCATTCTTAAGCAGCTATTCAAGTCTTAACGACACCCTTCAAATCATGTACAAGGATATGAGTGGAGTTGAAAAACAACTGGAAGAAAATTTCCGATTTGTAAAACACTATTTCCCGGACTATAAAATTCCTGGCGTTATTACATTTATCGGAACACTTGATGCGCCTGGTATTGCATTAACAAATGATTATATTGCTATTGGCCTTCATCAATACGCCGGAAGTAATTTCTCTGGCTATAAATCCATGGAGGCGCAACAACTATATCCATCTTACATATCCCGCAGATTTGCACCGGAATATATCCCGGTTAACAGTATGAAAATTGTAAGCGAAGATTTATTTCCTGATCAAAGCACCGGGCGTCCTTTAATTGAGCAAATAATTGAAAATGGGAAAAGGTTATTTCTCATTGATCATTTTATGCCCAATACACCCGATTCGTTAAAAACAGGATATACCAAAAGCCAACAGGAATGGGTAGTTGAAAATGAAGGTTTGATCTGGAATTATATCATTCAAAATGAAAATCTTTATTCGATTGACCCGGTAGTTATTCAAACTTATATTGGTGAATCACCTTTTACCCAAAACATGCCGCAGGCATCACCTGGAAATATCGGTCAATGGGTGGGCTGGCAGATCATTAAAAAATATGCAGAGAACTTTCCGGAAAAATCAATTGGAGATATCATGAAAACATCCCCCCGTACCATCCTGGATGAAGCAAAATACAAACCTAAATAATTCGGGATCAGGCGGCTACTGAGGTGCTGATTTCTGGTTTACGGCCAAGTTCCTTCATCATCTTAAAATGTGATTGAATTGCTTCCCACATGGTTGGAAATTGGTTGTACATGATATTATGTTCAAGACAAACTTTTTTAACCAATGGACTGATGGCAGGATAATGAACGTGACTTATGCGTGGGAAAAGATGATGTTCTATTTGAAAATTTAATCCGCCAACATACCAGTTTACAAATTGATTTTTAGGTGCAAAATTGGCAGTAGTTAATACCTGGTGTATAGCCCATTCATTCTCAATTTTTTTAGGATCATCGGTAGCTACTTCGAAATTCGCATGTTCCACTACGTGAGCCAATTGAAAAACTAGTGCAAGACTTAATCCCAGGGTGATATGCATTACTGCAAAACCAATAGCCCAGGCTTGCCATCCCACAAAAACAACCGGAATAACAACGTAAAACAATACATATAATAATTTGCTGACCCAAAAAATAACATGGTCGCTGGTTTTCATTTTTTGCAGGGGGGTGGTAAATACTTTTTTAGAAAAATATTTATTGAAATCCATCATCGTTACCCAGGCAAATGAAGAAATAGCATAAACCAAAACCACGTAAAAATGCTGGAAGCGGTGAGCTGGAACCCATTTTTGAGTTGAGCATTGCCGCATCAAAGGACTTTTAGCAATATCATCATCAATGCCATCCACATTGGTATACGTATGATGAATGATATTGTGTTTAAATTTCCAGATAAAAGAGTTTCCACCCAATGCATTCAAACTATAACCCAATAATGTATTTACCCATTTTTTACTGGAGTAACTGCCATGACATGCATCATGCATAACATTAAAACCAATACTGGCCAGTATAAAACCTAACAAAGCACTTAATAAAATACCCGCAAGTACAGAAACAGCCACATTCAATAATACCAGGTAAATTGTAATGGCAGAAATGCCCAGGACAATTGCTTTTGCAAACAATTCCCAATTGCCGGTTTTCTTTATATTATTACTTGAAAAATAATGATCGATTTCTTTTTTTAGGGCAGTGTAAAAAACAGTACTACTGTTGTTAAATGTTACTTTATACATATAATTTATGAGGGAGATTTGCTACTAATAATTGAATTTTACAGAAGGAAAGGTTACTGTAAATATAGCTAAAATGTAGATCGCATAAACACAATTAACAATATTAATAAAATAACAAAGCTTAATAATATATCCTCTTAATTATTTTTAAAAGGGACCATTAATTGGAAGGAAGGAATATTTACCTTGAAAAATGTTTTAGTGAAGAGGTTTTCCATTTCATATGTGCCACTCATTTTTCCCATTTCTGTTTTTAAATTACAACCGCTAACATATTGGTATTTTTCACCAGCAGTAATAACAGGTTGCAAGCCAACTACCCCTTCTCCTTCAACTTCCCTGAAACTTCCATTACTATCAAAAATATTCCAGTGACGACGATGTAGTTTAACTGAAAAACTATTGTGATTTTCAATAGTAATCCTGTAAGCAAACATAAACTCGTAATTAATTGGGTTAGAATAGTCAGGTTGAAAAAACGTTTCAACACTAACTTCAACACCTTCTGAAATTATACTGTTCATAAACCTGTTTTTGTAAAATTACCAAACACTCCGCGCATCAACTAAATCAAAATATTTTAAATTCCATACCATCAGTTAAATTTGCAACCCAACTGGCGTAGCTAATATATAAATTATCTGAAACACCTACTATAAAACGGACATTAAATATGAAAATAGCAGTAGCAAAAGGAGATGGAATTGGACCGGAAATTATGCAGGCCGTCTTATCTGTATTTGATGCCAATCAAGTTCCACTGGAATATGAAGTTGTGGAAATGGGGAAATGGGTATTTGACAAAGGTTATTCAAATGGAATGACCAAAGAGGCCCAGGAAACGATTGAAAATCTTGGGATCCTTTTTAAAGGTCCTATGGAAACACCCAAGGGAAAAGGAGTAAAGAGTGTAAATGTTACAGCCAGGAAAACCTGGAATACATATGCCAATAAAAGAGTATTTCAAACACTGCATGGAGTTGAAACTGTTTTTTCAAAAGCAAATATTCCAATCGACCTCACCATTGTAAGAGAAAATATTGAAGACACTTATGGTGGTATTGAACATATGTTAACTCATGATGTAGCCTTGAGCCGCCGTTTTATTACCCGCCCCGGAAGTCTGCAGGTAATAAAATACGCTTTTGAAATGGCCAAAAAGAAAGGAACAAAGCGTATAACCTGCGGTCATAAGGCGAATATTATGAAGTTGACTGATGGTTTATTTCTTGAATGCTTTTATGAAGTAGCTAAAGAATATCCTGAATTAAAAGCAGATGATGTTATTGTAGATGACCTTTGTATGAAGTTGGTTACAAGACCAGATCTGTTTGATGTTGTAGTACTGACTAATTTACAGGGAGATATTGTTTCTGATCTTTGCGCCGGGCTGGTTGGGGGATTAGGTTTTGCGCCTTCTGCAAATATTGGCGATCATATTTCTATTTTTGAAGCTGTGCATGGAACCGCCCCGGATATTGCCGGGAAAAATATCGCCAACCCAACTGCTTTATTATTGAGTGGCATCAGCATGTTAAGACACCTGGGTTTAATGGAAAATGCCGCTATCATTGAAAATGCATTATTGTATACGTTAGAAAGCGGTGTTCATACAGGTGATTTTGGAGATAAATCAATTCCCGCCTTAAACACTACTGATTTTGCCAATACTATAATTAAGAATTTTGGGCAGGTACCAAGGGTAAATGCCAAACCTATTTTACCTAACATGCCAAAAACAACAACACTTTTCCGGTTAGAAAAGAATGCAATGATGATCAGTAAAGAAATGGAAGATGAACAAATTGTAGGTGTTGATATGTTTATTGAAAGTGCCGAACAACCAAATGTTATTGCCCAAAAGTGTGAACTACACGGAGGTCTTAAATTCAAATTGGTTAATATTAGCAACCGGGGTACTCAGGTATGGCCTACCGGTTCTGTATATACGAATTTGGTAAATCAGTACAATGTTCGTTTTGAAAGCCTGGATGGTAAACCATTAAATCAACAGGATATTTCTGGTTTGTATGTGAGCTTAAGTGGTGATTTCAAAATTTGTTCTACAGAACTATTAAATTCCTGGGAAAACCAACGTGCATATAGTCTGGCACAGGGACAATAAGTTAATTTTAAATTTTTTTGGGTTGGTAATTATTTAATCAATTGGATACTGTATGCTGCACCAAAGGCAATCAGTATAATACCCATCAGGATTACAAAAACAGCAGGCAAAATTGACCTGTCTTTTTCGTACATGTTTTTGAAAAATAAATAAAGACCTGCTCCACAAAATAATATTCCTGCTCCGTAATAAATCAAAACCATATTAAATTTTCTTAGCCGCCGTATAGCCGTTTTTTTGCAACCATTGCATCACTTTGTCCCGTTGATCGCCCTGTATAAGTATTTCCCTGTTTTTTACAGATCCCCCCGTACCACAAAAAGTTTTAATTTTTTTGCCAAGATCTTCAAGGTCCGCATCTGTACCATTAAATCCATAAATAAGCGTTACAGATTTACCTGCTCTTTGTTTGCGATCTAATAAAATCCGAAGAGGTTGTCTGGCTGCCGGCCATGTTTCAGTTGCAGGTTTATCCTCGCCTGGTAATTGAAAATCAGGATTTGTAGAATAAACAATACCACTATGGCTTTTACCAGGTTTATTTTTACTCATTATATACGCATTATTTAAACAAGACTTGCCTTTAAACTCAGATCAACGCTCTGTGCCTGGTGAATCAGTGCTCCCACACTAATATAATCGACACCAGTTTGCGCATACTCATCTAAGTTATCCAGGTTTATGCCCCCACTTGCTTCAGTTTCAAAATTTTGATTTATTAATTCAAGTGCCTCTTTAATTTGGATGGGTGTAAAATTATCTAACATTATTCTAAAAACTTTTCCGCTGCCAATTTTCACCACTTTCTTTACATCTTCCAAGGAACGGGTTTCCACTTCAATTTTAAGTTCTTCATCCTGCTGTTTAACATAACTCCATGCCAATTCAATAGCTTTTTCTATTCCGCCACAATAATCGATATGATTGTCTTTTAACATGATCATATCAAACAACCCAAAACGATGATTTTTACCTCCACCGATCCTGACCGCCTCTTTTTCAAGCAACCTGAAATTAGGCGTTGTTTTACGAGTATCCA
>JAKFER010000254.1:0-7011 GCA_036675565.1 Chitinophagaceae bacterium | reverse complement strand
TCTATCGTTTTTTTTATGCAAAGTGCTTTAAGCGTATCAATAAATTATGCAGAATCGGGAAAACGAATTACGAGATACGGAATATCGGGTCAAGGCATCGTGGGCTGTTTAATGGCGGTTTATTTTATGATGTGTTTGCCTTTTATTATAATAACCTTTATCCAGATGATTGCAGTAAATTGTTAAAGGTGATCATTTAAATTTTTGCTTATGAAACTTCCGAAATTTTTCCATCTTTCTATTTTGGTTTTTGCAGTATTATTTACCAGTGTAAATCTTAATGCGCAGCAGGTTGCAACAACTTTCGTTGAAAAAACCGGTTATCTTTTATACCTGCCGGAACAGTACCGGACAGATACCACGAAGCGCTGGCCACTTGTTATGTTTCTGCATGGCAGCGGGGAAAGTGGTGAGGATATTGAAAAAGTAAAAATGCATGGCCCACCGAAAATGGCGGCAAACGGAAAATCATTTCCTTTTATTTTGGTATCGCCGCAGGCAGCTATTTCCGGAGGCTGGGATATTGATAAACTATACCGCTTGATCCAGGAGATTAAAAAAAATTACCGGGTAGATGCCAGCCGGGTTTATCTCACGGGCCTGAGTATGGGTGGTTTCGGAACTTTTTCACTCGCCATGAAATACCCCCAGGAATTTGCAGCTATCGCACCTGTCTGCGGTGGTGGTGATACCACCAATGCATGGAAGCTGCGCAACATGGCTGTCTGGTGTTTTCACGGGGCCGATGATGATGTAGTATCACCTCAGGAAAGTATTCACATGGTGAATGCCGCAAAAAAATATAATCCGAATATTAAATTCACCCTTTATGCAAACACCAATCACAACAGCTGGGATACTACTTATAATAATCCTGCATTTTATGATTGGCTGCTCGCACAGAAAAAAACAGGGTACAGGGAAATCAAACTTGATCCCGAAACCCAGAAAAAATACACCGGCACTTTTCTTGGTGATGATGGAGATACAATAGAAATTAAACTTGAACAGGGCCAGCTAATCGCCTATCCGGGAAGGGATCCGGTACCTTTAAAACCTGCGGGTGATGACCTGTTTTTTATCCAGGCTGACAGGGACCTGGATATCCGTTTTAATTTTAAAAATGGCGTTCTTATAGATTTCCTTATCATGGGAGACCGTAAAATCCTTTACCGGAAAATATAATACAAGCAAATTAAAAATGCTCCTCACCTGTTTTATAACCCAAGGCATTATTCATTGCTTTGATGATATCATTTTTAAAAGAAGTGTTTGCCATTTCACCTGAATGAATATCCCAGTCCGGCACCCGGTATTTGAGCCGGTGTTTGCGAAGGACCGGTGCATTGTTTCTAAAAAGAATTTCTTTGTTTTTTGCCACCAGCTTATAATAATCAAAGGCCTGGTCAGAAGGCATCTGCACAACCTGGTAATGAAAATTTTTCCATCCTGATTTGATGATAATAGAAAATTGTTTCAATGATGATAATATAATTGATGATGTAAAATCATTTCCATAAAGAGCTGCATTTCACTTAACTTTTGTGCAAATTGATGAAAAAGAATTTTGATTTTAAAACTATTTGTATCTACCTGAATAATAATAATATAAATTAACCTCTTAAAAAATGATGAAGTATATTTCTATATTTTTTTTAATGCTCGTCTCGGTCAGCAGTATAAAATGCACTGCACAAACTGCATCAGCAAAGACAAGTGAGACCGACAAGAAGGAGATTATTACAGGTGCTGACCAGACTGAAAAATATCTCCCTTATCTGAAAGGAAAACGGATTGGCCTGGTTGCAAACCAGAGTTCTATTATCGGCAATAAAAGCAGCGTAGACAGTTTAGTAAGCCTTGGAATTAATATTGTAAAAGTTTTTGGACCTGAACATGGTTTCAGGGGTAATGCCAGTAACGGAGCTGTGGTTAACAATGAGGTAGATGCCAAAACCGGCATTCCTATTATTTCTTTATATGGCAGAAATGAGAAACCAACAAAAGAGCAGCTGGCAGATATTGACCTGATGGTCTTTGATATCCAGGATGTGGGTTGCCGTTACTATACGAATATTAATACCCTGGAGCATGTGATGCAAGCCTGTGCAGAAAATAATAAAGAACTGCTGATTCTGGACAGGCCCAATCCAAACGGGTATGTTGTAGACGGCCCGGTACTGACTGATGATAAATTTAAATCGGCGATAGGGATACATTATACACCTATGACCCATGGCATGACCATCGGTGAATTTGCACAATACCTGAACGGCGAAGGATATCTGAATAAGCCATGCAAAATAAAAATTATAAAGGTTGCCCATTACAATCATGACATGCCTTACGAGTTACCGGTAAATCCCTCTCCAAATTTAAACACACAACAGGCTGTGATGCTTTTCCCGAGCTTATGCATGTTTGAAGGAACCATGATCAATGAAGGACGTGGAACTTATATGCCGTTTACCATACTCGGCGCACCTGCATTGAAAGACAAATACTCATTTTCATACAAAGTGGAAAGTATTCCCGGCATGAGTGAGCATCCACGTCACAAAGACTCGGTTTGTTATGGTCCTGACCTTCGCCATTATGATACTGATGAATTAAGAAAGAGCCGCCAAATCAATCTAACGTGGTTAATTGAATTATACAATGCATACCCGGATAAAGCTAATTTTTTTGCTCCCGGAAGAGTGGACCAGAATATATCTGCTTTTGATCTGCGCATAGGAACCGATCAATTAAGAAAACAGATCATTGCAGGTGTATCGGAAGCAGAGATCAGAAAAAGCTGGGAACCTGGCCTACAAAAGTTTAAGGCTATCCGCATGAAATATCTACTGTATCCCTGATTCATCTTAACGTGAAATTATTTAAGTAAAATCGGGAAAATCAATTTTCAATTAGACCGGAATGATAACATGATCACCACCTACTGTCTGGTTATGGTTGTATTCCAATTCATCGACTTTATAATTACCATGGGTAATATTTACCCACTTAATGGGTAATTTTTACCCTTTCATTTAAATAACCTGCAAAATGAAACATAGGTATAAACTTAGATAAAGATCACGAAGGTTATGTCAAAATTTTTAAAAAGACAGAACTTCTAAAATCATCATTCTTTTGCAAAAAGTGAATCTAACTGCTGGTAAAATTTGTCTTTGTCTTCACTTCCCACATAACGACCAATGATCACACCATCGGGATTTATAAGAATTTTAGTGGGTAATAAATAAATATTGAATAACCCACCAATACCTTTTACAGTTTCTCCCTGTTTTCCACTTAAAATTTGTTTCCAAATACCGATTCCATCTTTTTTAATAGCTGCCTTCCATTCAGCAACACGCCTGTCATCATCCGCAATTCCAATAAATTCTAATTTTTCGCCTCCATATTTTTTATACAGGTCAATTAATTTCGGGTTTTCGGCCCTGCATGGTTTACACCAGGTTGCCCAAAAATCCAACATAACATACTTACCCTTAAAACTGGATAGTTTTAATGAATCGCCTAATAAATCTATTGATACAAAACCCGGTGCCATTTTCCCAGGTAAACTTTCGTCAATTTTATCCAATACTTTTTTAAACTCCAGGCCCGCCTGGCTTTTTTTTACATTCATTGACATGCTGCTATAATAATCAGCCAATTCCGTATACAGGTAACTTCTTGCCTGAGTTGTTAAATTATAAATTGTAACATAGGAGTCGGGATGTTTTTTATAAAATGCATTACTGATGGAACGTCTTTGACCGGAGTAAGAATCCATTTCTTCCCGTAGTAAAGCCAATTTATTTTCTAATTCAAGTAACTCATTTTTCCCTGCATTATCTTTTTTTCTTTGAGTATAATAATTACTCAGCGTATTATACTCTTTGAATATCGGTCCGGTTTTATCTGATACAATCGAAAGCATTTTATTTAATTTCATCAATTCGTCTTGAGTTTTAGAACCTTCAAGTTTTAATTCATTGAATTTGCCTGGAACGATACTGATTTTCATTTTTGCAGGTTCAATAAATATCCAGGTGAAATTTGAATTTCCATTTAATTTGGATGGATTACTATGGGAAATAAATGTTCGTGTGGGTTCGCTTATATATCCTTCAATCCGGAATTTTTCATTCAGCACCAATACACTATCCTTAACACGATTTCCTGTCATCGTTGTATAGCTAAATATCAAATACTGCTCATTGATGCCTTTGAGCTCCCCGGATAAAACAAACTTATTCTTTGTCAGCTTACTTTGCGCTTGAACACCTGATGAAAACATGAAAATTAATAGAAATAAACAATGGACTTTTTTCATATCCTATTTTTTAAAAGATATTTATTTCCTGGCAATATCCGGCATCATAATTCACCTTTAATGATTAATTTAATTTTCACAGAATGTAATACTTACAACTTCACCACCATCGAAGGCTTTCACGCCAGGTTTGCCTTTACCATTTGACCGAATGATAATATGATCACCATCTACTGCCTGGCTAATGCTGTAACCTGCTTCTTCATCCCCATGATCTGTTCTGTATATTTTTACATTTGGATTATGTTCGCAATACCTGTTTAAGGTTGATATATCTGGCAGGAAAGTGCCACTAAAATTTTTTCTGCCTGATTGGACAATGACGATTTCAGGATCCACTGCCTGGATAAAAGGAAGTGTACTGGACGTTTCACTTCCATGGTGAGCGATCTTAAGTACTGTTGATTTGAGTTTTGCGTGAACCGTTTCGAGTAATCGCTTTTCTACATATTTTGCCTCACCAGGTGCATCATCCCGGTCTTTCCCTTCCGCATCGCCCATGAAAAGGAAAACATGATCTCCATACTGCAGCCGCAATACGATGGATGCATTATTATTCTCGGTACTTCCTGATCCTAGTAAATTATCCGGGTCCCCATTCCAGGCATACAAAACTTCCACTTGTAGTTCACTACCCCAATTTATATTTCCAAAGTTGGTTTTACCAAGATGCAACTTCCTGGCCCTGGATGTAGCGGTTGAAGTCCCTTTGATATATTTTAGTAAATTATTGTACTGTGTTCCTCCTGGATAACCCGGATCATAAAAGTGGTTTACGGTAAAATGCTGTGCAATGGTTTTAGCTCCGTTAAAATGATCCACATGCGGATGAGAAACAATCAATGCTTCAATGTCAGCGCCATGATGACCTTCGCGTTCCATATATGCAGCCAGCGCATTTTCCCGGATGGAAGATTTAGGGCCTCCATCAATGACAATGGAATAACCTTCATATTTTCCGTTGCCATCAATGCCATCATCATGCGTCTGTATCCAGATGGCATCACCTTGCCCAACATCAATATAATGAATCGTAAGAAAAGCATTGGCTTCTATTGTTAATGAGTCTTCAGCCGTTTGAACCAGTTCGATGTATTTTTTTGCCACCCAGCCTGTTTTATTATTGTACCTGACCTCTCTCCAGAATGGCATTGATGATAATTCAGTTACTTCTGTACCTGGTGTGATACAATCGATTGATGTTGCTTCGGTACTGTGATCGGTGCGCACCTGGAGACAGCCGGATACAGTACTCCTTACTTTGTATGTGTTTTGTGCAAAGAGTTGCAATGATGGGATAAAGTATATGAGTAGGCAGGCTTTTAAACAAATTGAAAAACGAATGCTCTGTAAATACCCTGTAGCATGAATCATATTTATAAGCATGGAACTTTAATTAATTTAAAACTACCGTATTCTTACAGGTAAACCAACAGAGGACCATGTAAATTCATACATAAAGGATATGACGAGCCAGTCACAGAAGGATGATTTCCTCCTTCATTTTAAAATTCAGAATATATTCCATTACATGAGGTCCCAACAGCAATATATAAAGCGGATATTTTTAGTAATAATCCATCCAAAAAAAAATCATTACAGCTTTAACTAAATAAAGCCATAATGATTGTAGAAATACTTGCAGGATAAGGTAATTAATGGTTAATAGCATTAACCATAGTTCAAGGTTTAATTACTACTGGTTATGTATAGCAAACTTCATGATTAAAAATTTGACCATCAACCGTATTTATACAGTATACCTGAATATTGGTGGTTCTGGATAAGGAAGACGCGTTTAGTAAATCATTCTCAAATCAAACTTCAAATCCATTATTAAACCATCCTTATACAAAACATGCTGCGGGAGGGCGATCAAATCGAAGTATTCTGTAAAATCATCGGCATTTTTTCCTAACAAATAAGATTGAATGTTTAATTTTTTTTCCATAGATCTGAATTTGGAAACATTTTCATCTGTTGATATAAAAACAAAATCAAACCTGGATGATGTAAATCCCGGATATTTTTCATTTAATTCCATGATCTCCTTAATACAGGGACTGCACCAGGATGCCCAAAACAAAATGATCTTTGTTGAATTGCCTTGCTTCAAAATGCTGTCGAGTGATGTGCTCACATTCCTGATCATCAATGGCTGGCTCATAATATTGGCGGGAATGGGTTTATTCGCCTTATTATAAAACTGGTAATAATAATGAATGGTCTCGATGTACTCTGGCGTTTTGATTCCGCCTTCTTCTTTCAATAACTCAGCGTAACTCTCTTTCAATATATTGGCAAATACGGGATCTTGTTTTTTGCAATAATTGCGAAACAAATAAGTAAGAAGAAACTCCTTTTGTAATCCATTAAAATGATTAAGGATTGTATTTTTTTTACGAATATAATTAGCCGTTGTAAATGACTTATTTATTTTGGAAATGAAACTGGCATAATCATCTAATGCAAATGCATAGAACATGGAAGAAAGATTTCTGTCATCTTTAAATTGTTCCCTGGTAAATACATTGGTAAAAGTTGAAGGAAAAGAAATGGAATCCTGATATTTCTTATTCAAATTATAATAAACGGCGGATAAATACCGGGATTTTAATTCAGCTTTCAGGTGATTATAAAAAGCTTCACTTATATTATTTTCTTGTTTTTCTTCTTCTATTAAA
>JAKFER010000312.1:0-37693 GCA_036675565.1 Chitinophagaceae bacterium | reverse complement strand
TTTAGAAAATATTTTGAAGAAGACAGCCGTCATCCAAAATATTTTCATTCCGTAAGAGGTGTTGGATATAAGTACGCAGAATCAGGCAGGGAGCAATAAACGATCCGCTTTATACATAAAGGATTCAACTTGCGAAAACAGGAATGCTTCGTCATGCGCTGACGCCATACCAGTATAAATATGCAATTCGCATTGCTGTAATAATGCAAGAATATCATTGACAAGGTTTGCATCTACTCCTTTTTCTTCCATCCTTTTCTTTAATACTTCCTTATTCTGTTCACTACCTGTTATGCCTAACCGATCTGTAAAATAAACCCAGGCAGCATCTTTAAGCCTGGCATAAAAAACCGGGTCATTTCTTTCCATGGTCTCTTTTGCCGGTCTCAATATGTCTGGCACAGGTATGTGTATAATAGTTGCCTGCTTTTTCTCCGCAGGCTTCTCCTTTTTCTTTCTGAATAATAAAAACGCTACTAAAGAAAGGATGGCAAATGAAGAAACGCCTATCAATAAAGTTTTTAAAGGGCCACCCGTTGATTTATTGTCACTGTCATTGGGAGGTGTTATGGCACCACCAAATTTTTCATTGGTTATTTTGATGGAGAAAGGAAGTGTTTTAACCGTTTCGTACCGGTTCCTGTTTGCATTGAAAAAAGTAAATTCCACTGGTTCAATGATATAATCTCCAGCCTTATTTCCTACGAAAGGAAATTCAAATGTTTTGGTTCCGTAAAGCGGAACCTGTTGCTGGTTAAAATTTTCCTGCGAAGAAGGTTCAAAATTTTCCAGTTCGGCAGGCCATTCAATATGTGGTGCACCGATCTGGGAAAAATTTCCTTCTCCCCTTAATGTAATAACCAGTTTACCTTCCTGGTTTTTTTTAAGATTCTCCCTGTCGATTTTCCCCGTAATATTAAATTTCCCGACAGCCCCGCTAAAATTTTGTGTTGCGCCTTGTTTCGGTAAAGGTTTCACATTGATATTAATGGGCGGGGTACGCAATGCCATTTCAAAAGTTTCGATAAAATCATTTTTACCCAGGTTCTGTTGGGCGCCATACATGTTTTCAACGATCTCCTGGTCGGCATCTTCAAAATCCTGCATATTAAATTCAACCCGGTTATCCAGTTCCATTCCATCGATTGTAAAACTACCGGGTTGCAAAGGGTATAACTGCACTTTACGCACCACATGAACATCAAATGGTTTTCCATTAATCATTTCAGTGGTGCTTACCCGGTCTCCCAACCCGATGATATCGTGAACTCCAAAGCCATAAAAACCCGGGTTTTTTACAATTTCAGATCTTGATTCAAGCCGGGAATACAATTTAAATTCCGCTACAACCGGCTCGCCAACATAAATAGATTTCTTATCAACCGAAACTCTTAAAAAAAGATTTTGCCTGATCTTCTCCATCACATTTTCATCACCATCTAAATAAAATTCAGACAGTGAATCCTTTTCAACTTTGTTATTCTTTAAAAGATCTGCATCCTCTTTAGACATGACTTTTACAAAAGCATCATTACTTTTTTTTAATTCACCATCGACCATAGCAGATGCACTGCCAATTAAAAACCGTCCTTCATTGATGGCTACTAATGTGAAAACGATGTTGGTCATATAGACCAATCCTTTTTTCCCTATTGTGGAACCCTTGTAAATGTCCGGACCAGAAACGATCCTGAAATTAGTGATAGCTGGTGCTTTAAACTGGTCTACTTTAACTGCATTTTTAACAATGTATTGAACCCGAAAAGATTCTCCAACTACGATAGCCTGTTGCGGAACCACCGTTTCAAAAGTGGATTGTGCATAAAGATTAGCAGCGAATAAAAGACTCGCTAGTATGCCTGATATGGTTAATATATTTTTAAACATCCCTTTCAATGCGGATAAATATAAACATCAGGTATTAAAAAGGAGGGTTAAAATTACATGAGGTACATTGATGAATTTATAAATCACCTAAAACCGGCCTCATGATAATTTCTTCTACACAAGCCTGGGGTGAAAGAAAAGCTGCGGTATAGATCATTTTCGATATATCACCCGCCTCCATAATACGATCCGGGTCCACGCCTGAACCAGCCCAGGAATCTGTAAAAGCGGCACCCGGGAGAACCGCGGTAACTTTTATATGATGAGGCTTCATTTCCTCCCGTAAATTTTTTGAAAATCCAAGCATGGCAAATTTGCTGATGCTATAAGCCCCCCCATTATTGTAAGCTTTTAATGCGGCTATTGAACACATATTAAAAACATGCCCTTTCTTTCTTTCCATCATTCCTGGGATAATCATCCTGGTAAGATGGTATGCGCTGTAAAGATTTACTTCGATCATTTGTTCCAAAGCACCATCCGGTTCATTGTGAACGCTGCCAGGTACAAATTGCCCGGCATTATTGATTAATATATCTACAGAACTAACTTCTGAATAAATCCAGTTTACAAACCTTGTTATTTCTTCCTTCTTTCCAAGATCGCAGGCAAAAACTTTTACACCTGAACGGGGAAACCTACCCTGCAATTCTTTCCAGGTGTTATTTAATGCAGCTTCATTTCGTGCACATAATAAAACATTATGCCCCTGTTTATCACCGGCAAACTGTTCTGCAATTGATTTCCCAATACCTTTTGATGCGCCGGTAATAACTATGTTCATGAATAAATCCGCTTTAAATATTAATTATGGATGCATTTAACGAAAAGCAAATTTACATGGAGTAATTTGCAAACCAATTTCATCATCCAAACAAGAACCCCTTTAGAATGTTCATTACCTATGTATAAACATCTTTTTTTCGACCTGGATCATACACTTTGGGACTTTGATTCAAATGCAAGGGCAACACTCCTGGACCTGCATCAGCAACATGCCCTGCATGAAAAAGGAATTCCTGATTTTGATTTATTTTATAAAAATTACCTGGTTCATAATGAAAAGTTATGGGAACGATACAGGAATGGCTTAATCAAACAACAGGAACTGCGCTACAAACGCATGTGGCTGACATTACTTGATTTTAAATTGGTTGATGAAGTTTTGGCGCAGGAATTAAGCACAAGATTTCTTGATCTACTGCCAACGAGGACCCAATTATTTCCCTATACCCTGGAAATATTAAAATATTTAAAAGATAAGGGATATGAAATTCACCTGATCACTAACGGGTTTGATGCTACTCAACACAGCAAACTGCATCATTCCGGCCTGACACATTTTTTTAAAGAAGTAATCACTTCGGAGTGTTCCAATTGCCTGAAACCCCAAAAAGAAATTTTTGAATATGCATTTAACCGCTGCGATGCAATGCCGGAAGAATGCATTATGATCGGGGATAATTTTGAAGCTGATATCCAGGGAGCTATTAATGCCGGTATTGACCAGGTGCACGTAAATTTCGAAAAGAAACCTACCCCCGTAAAGCCTACATATACTATTTACGAGTTAAAGGAATTAGAAACTATTTTTTAAACTCCCACTATAACGAAACCAACGGACGTTCTGGCTCAGCAGAAACCGTTTTAACTACACAACTGCTTTTGTTGCAGCTTTGGCATTTTTTTACATCGTTGTTTGAATAAAGAGCAGCGAAAGTAATACTGCCGGTCAGGAACCCTGATCCGATTAGCAGAAGAGCTATTTTTTTCCTCATTTCAGTACGGTTGACGGTTAAATGTTAGTAAGGTTGACCAGTAAATATACTACCATTTTGCGATTAATGAAATACCTGCCCTAGTATTTTCCTTTAATTTTACCGTAATTTCCGAATCCAATGGAAGTAAAAGATCCACCCGGGAGCCAAATTTAATAAACCCCATTTCCTCTCCCTGTACGGCCATTTGGCCTGGTTTTAAATAGTTTACGATGCGTTTAGCCACCGCCCCGGCTATTTGTTTTACCAATATTTCCCTGTTTCCGGTCTTATATACAACAGAATGTCTTTCATTTTCTGTGGAAGATTTGGGATGCCAGGCCACCAGGTATTTTCCCTTGTGGTATTGACTATACATGACTTCCCCGCTTACTGCATTCCGGTTTACATGTACATTTAACGGGCTCATAAATATGGAAACCTGTATTCGTTTGTCTTTAAAATATTCATCAGCGTCCACTTCTTCAATAGCCACAACCACACCATCACAGGGAGCCACAACAGTATTATCAGCCAGCGATAACTTTCGGTTAGGAATCCGGAAAAAAGAAATTACAAATAATAATAATCCAAAGGTCACAATAAAAATGATCCAGCTGACTACGGGCAGGTTAAAACTGATCAGGTAAAAGGAAAGGATATTGATCACGCCAAATAAAATAGCAGCAATTGCAATGGTCTTATATCCTTCTTTATGAATGGTCATTAGCAAAAAAATTGAACGGCAAAATTAGGCATCCTTTTTTAATTGTTAGTTGTTAATGGTTAGTTGTTAATGATAACGCAAACACATTAACCATTAATAATTTATCATTTACCATTATCGCCATTGTTAATATTGTTTTTTGTGGATTTTAGAATAGCAGTGATTAATTTGATGATTTCAATTGCATCTGAATTTATGCTTTCAAATTGTTCTTGTGTTATATAATTGGTTTCTTTTAAAAGTCGAGCCAATAAATGGTTTCGTTGATTTCTTTTTGGGCTATTCCCATTTTATGTTTGAAATCATTTTTGGTTTCAGCGTGTTCTGCTTCTCTAACCATAGCTCCAACACTTGTGCCACTTCGCAGAAGTTGTTTGGAAAGTATATACTCCTTTTTCTGCTCACACAGAAACTGGTGTAGTTTTATAACCCTCACAGCAAAAGCAAAACTTTTACTCTTTACTACGTTCTCTTTCATAAAAAAATTGTTTGTTATTAATGGTTAATTACTAATGTAAACGCAAACTCATTAACCATTAATAATTTATCATTACCCATTAACCATCCTCACATACAACCAAACAAAAGGAATGGCCAGTAATAATGAATCGAAACGATCCAGGAAACCACCATGACCCGGCATTAGCTGGCCGCTGTCTTTTACACCGGCCGCTCTTTTTAATTTGGATTCAAGCAAGTCGCCAAAAGTGCCTGCAACTGCGGCGATCAATGCAATGATGGCATAATGAATAACCCGCTCATTGACACTTCCATATAAAAGGTAACCCAGGGTAAACATGGCAGCTACGCATAGAAAAACACCGCCAATCGTTCCTTCCCAGGTTTTTTTGGGAGATATTTTTGAAAAAGGTGTTCGTCCTATCAATGAACCAACGATATAAGCCATGGTATCATTGATCCAGATAGACAGAATGATGATAACAGGGATCTCAATCCCAAATCCAACTACATCAATAAATGGCTTTATTATACCAGGTGAAATACCAGTCATTTCCATCAGTAATCCCCAGCTTAATGATATATATATAAGACCGGTAATGGAATACCCAATATTCTTCAACAGGATATTTTTGGCAAAAAGCAATTCAATAACCGGTAATAAAAAAATAAACATCAAACCTAACCACCAACCTAATTCATGAAGCCGGATGCCAAAAAAGTTAAATGCATCCATGCTAAAATAGAGCATCAGGCACCAACCGGCTATCATCACACCATGTTTATGAAAAACAGAAATTTCCCTGTACCCAGGATCAATTTTACCAACCAGTTCCTGGTACTCTGTCCAGCATCCAAAATGGATTATTGAAAACAGCAGGAAGAATGACCATTGGTTAATGAATAAACCGGCCAGCATAATGACTACAAAAACGAGGGCTGTCAAACTCCGGGTTTTGAAGATACTCCAGTTAAATGCCATTAGCTATCAGTTAGGTTGAAAATGGTTCTTCAATTTCATCATTCGCATATACCTTTTCGTAAGTTGTACTGGATTGAACCTTCATATACCAGATAATGGTACCCATCAGCAACAGGCTGATGATGGCATAGATCCAACTGATATGATCGGTAAAAAGGGTTGCTTCCTGGTTGGTCAATAATTCAGGGTTGAAATGAACAGCAATGACGGCCACTGCATCGTACACAAAATGCGCAATAATGGCCGGCCATAAACTTCCGCTGTACCAATAGATCAGCCCCAATACAATACCCAAAATAAACCTCGGTAGAAATCCAAAGAATTGAAAATGTATGGCCGAAAACACAAATGCAACAAAGATAATTCCGGCCAGTGGACTTTTAAAAATCTTAATCAGCAATCGTTGTAAAACGCCCCTGAAAAGCAACTCTTCACCCACACCTGCAAAAACAGCCACAACCACCAGGTTGATCAGGAGGTCCGTTGTGGTATTCCGGCTTAATAAAAATTCTATCTGGCGGGCTGCATCCTCTTCACTTTTATGCATCCAGTCCTTCATAGCATCCGGAAATATTACTTCGCGGTTAATAGCGCCTAACCAATCAACCAATGGCAATGAAACAACCAATGCCAGCGCCCCCGCCAAATAATAAAACGATTTATCCGGTTTTTTTAAGCCCAGAAATTCCAATGGCCGTGAATCAGCAAAATAGGCAAAAATGAAACTGGGCAATAAAAAAAGACCGACGAACTGTATCACCAGCATGCCGCGGATAAACCCAAGCAAAGATGGATCATTAAAATCCCAGTTAGCCGGATCGCCCATTTCCATCACGTTGATACCCGTAAGCCAACTCAAAATCATAACCCCCGCCATACTAACAGCTATAAAAATGCCAAAAGCTATGCTTATAAAGATCATCAGTTGAATCCAGGCAGGCCTGGTTTTAAGATATGCCATGTGTGAAGTACGTTTTTTGATTGTACATTTGCAGGCTCAAAAATACGGTCAGCAGCCTGACGAAGAAAACTTAGTTTCTGACCGCATATTTTTAATGTGATTATGGTTAAAATAGGCAATATACAGCTTCCTGACTTTCCCTTACTTCTTGCACCCATGGAAGATGTAAGCGATCCGCCTTTCCGTGCCGTATGCAAGGATAAGGGTGCCGACTTGATGTATACAGAATTCATCAGCAGCGAAGGTTTGATCAGGGATGCTATAAAAAGCCGTAAAAAGCTGGATATTTTTGAATATGAAAGACCGGTAGGTATCCAGATTTTTGGGGGTGATGAAGAAAGTCTTTCCCTGGCCGCCAAAATCGTGGATGTAACAAATCCAGATCTTTTGGACATCAATTTTGGTTGCCCGGTAAAAAAAGTTGCGTTGAAAGGGGCCGGAGCCGGGGTTTTAAAAGATGTGGACCTTATGGTCAGGTTAACATCAGCTGTAGTTAGATCTACCAGTTTGCCCGTTACGGTTAAAACCCGGTTGGGCTGGGATGATAATACCCGCAATATTGAAGAGGTTGCTGAAAGATTACAGGATGTTGGTATCAAAGCATTAGCTATTCATGGGCGCACACGTACACAAATGTACAAGGGGGAAGCTGACTGGACCCTGATTGGTAAAGTAAAGAATAACCCACGCATACAAATTCCCATTTTTGGTAATGGTGATATCGATTCACCCGAAAAAGCGCTGGAATATAAAAACCGATATGGTATCGATGGCATCATGATCGGTCGTGCAGCCATTGGTTATCCATGGATTTTTAATGAGATTAAACATTTTTTTAAAACTGGAGAACACCTGCCTTCGCCAACTATTGAAGACCGGGTGCAGGTTGCCCGAAAGCATTTGCATTTTAGTGTTGATTGGAAAGGTCCTGTTGTGGGCATAAACGAAATGCGCAGGCATTATGCCAATTACCTGAAAGGATTACCAAACATAAAAGAATACCGCACCAAATTGGTAACACTAACACAGGTAGAAGAAATTGATGAAGTACTGGACCAGGTTGTAATGGCATACAGCGGTTATATTTTTGAAAAAACACCGATTGAATTAATTAATTACCACGAAAAATGCCCGGTGTAATTTCTATCTATCTTTGGCCAAAAACCTATGGCCTGGATCATTTTAGTACTCGCAGGATTATTTGAAGTTGCTTTTACCACCTGCCTGAAATTATCTGATAACTTCAAAAATACCGGCTGGAGCATCGCCTTTTTTGTTTCTATTTCACTAAGTTTTTTCCTGCTCAATAAGGCCATTCAAACCATACCCATAGGCACCGGTTATGCGGTTTGGACAGGTATTGGCGCTGCAGGCACCGCAATTATAGGCATGATCTTTTTTAAAGAATCCACCGATTTCTGGCGGATATTTTTCATCTTTTTGCTGATCAGTTCTATAATCGGATTGAAACTGGTGAGCCGGTAATTATTTTTTTATCGCTTCCAGCACTTCCTTACTGGTGGGTTCCACAGTTGTTTCAAAATAATGGGTCAGTCTTCCCTCTTCATCTACCAGGTATTTTGAAAAATTCCATCCCGGGGCCTGTTCATTCCAACCGTTTTGAGAAGCTTTCGTTAGCCAGGTATAAACAGGCTGGCGATCATCACCAATTACATGTGCTTTTTTGGCTAAAGGAAAAGTCACACCATAATTTACTTTACAAAAACTGGCTATCTCATCATCAGAACCTTTTTCCTGTTCTTTAAAATCATTTGCCGGAAAGCCGATGATAACCAGGTTGTCTTTATTTTCTTCATACAACTTTTGTAAACCTTCATACTGGCCGGTAAATCCGCAATTGGATGCGGTATTAACCAATAATATTTTTTTTCCTTTCAGGGTAGAAAATGGAAGTTCAGTACCATCGTTCAATTGTATGGACAAATCGTAAAAAGAAACGGGTGGTTGCATAGATTGCTTATTTGTAGTTATTTTTTTATCGTTTGTAAATGTTTTATTAAACCGGGAGATCAACGGGTAGGCTGCTTTCAATATTTTTTGTTTGGGTGTCATACTCATAGCTGAATCTTTATTTACCTGCAAAACATACAGAAATCCTGCCACCGATAAAATGATTAAGGCAATCAAAATCCTTTTCAAAATGACATACTTCTTTTTCATCGGTAGATGTTGCAGTAGTTAACTAACAGATAAGTTGCATGATTGTTTTCAACTTACCGGATCAGTTTTTTAAACAATTTAATCTTCCCTTTCAAAGGTGGAAATTTCAGGTTAGGATCGAACCAATTGGGTGTTTTCATCACTGGCTTTAACCTGGTAAAAGTGTCAAAGCTAAAACGCCCATGATAGCTGCCCATTCCACTGTTGCCAACACCGCCAAAAGGCAGGTTAGGATTTGAAAAATGCCAATCGGCATTATTGATACACCCGCCACCAAATGACACGTTGCCGATCCAGGCATCTTCGCTCAGTTTGTTTTGGGTAAATAAATAAAAAGAAAGTGGATTTGCATTTTGCCTAACCATTTTCAATGCTTCATCAAAAGATGAAAAGGTAATTATTGGTAATATAGGTCCAAATATTTCCTCATTCATTATCGATGCATCCACTTTTACATTGGTCAAAAGAGTGGGAGCTATATACAACGATTCCAGGTCATGCTCACCTCCATGTATAACCGAACCTTCACCTAAATAACTGATTAGTTTATTAAACCTTGATTCATTGATGATCTTTCCAAATTCATAACCTTTTGAATCTGCATAAAAAGATGCAATACTTTTTTTTATTTCTTCGATCAGTACATCTTTTACACTTTCGTGTACCAGCACATAGTCCGGTGCGATGCAGGTTTGTCCTGCATTCAAAAATTTCCCCACCGTGATCCTTCGGGCAGCCACTTTAATGTCCGCGTCTTTTTCAACAATAGCAGGGCTTTTACCGCCTAATTCAAGTGTAACTGGTATAAGATGTTCAGCAGCATGTTTGTAAATGGAACGTCCTACGTTCATACTTCCTGTATAAAAAATATGATCAAAGCGAAATTCATCCATCATCGCCGGCACCACTTGTGCGCCATCACCTTCCAAAACTTTTATATAACCAGGATCAAAAGTTTTTGAAATGATGCGATTGATCAATGCGGAAGTGGCTGTTGCCATTTCAGATGGTTTAATGACTGCACAATTACCACCGGCGATAGCACCGGCCAATGGCGATAATGCAAGCATCAGTGGATAATTCCATGGAGAAATTATCAGCACAACGCCTAATGGATCCTTGTGTAATTTACTGGTTGATGGCAGGTTCAGGAGATTGGTGCTTACACTTTTTGGTGACATCCATTTTTTCAGGTTTCGCAACATGATGTTTATCTCCATCAACAACAAACCGGTTTCAGTTGCCCAGGCTTCTTCCTTGTTTTTTTTAAGGTCAGCATACAATGCTTTGTTGATCTCATCTTCATGATCTAAAACTGCTTGCTTTAATTTCTCTAATTGCATTCTGCGGAAGGCATAAGTCCTCGTATGGCCTGATTGATAAAATTCACGTAGTGGCTGCAGTTTAAAACTATCTTTTGTGGTATTAAGCATGTAAAAGATTAATGGTTTTTCAGAAAGATAAATTAAAATCACTTGCAAAGATTAGCGGCATCAACTTATTAACTTTAGGCTATGGATTATCGTATGTTAGGATCATCATCATTAAAAGTTTCAGCCATCGGATTTGGATGCATGTCTTTAAAGCAATCCGAAAAAGAAAATATTCTATTGCTGCAAAAAGCGGTTGATTCGGGGATCAATTTTTTCGATACGGCAGATCTTTATGATAAAGGTGCCAATGAAAAGGTTGCTGGAAAAGCACTGAAAGAAAAACGAAAACAATTGATTATTGCGACAAAAGTGGGCAACCAATGGCGCGATGATGGCAGTGGTTGGGATTGGAATCCACGCAAAGAATATATCCTGAAAGCTGTAGATGAAAGTCTAAAACGATTGCAAACAGATTATATAGACCTGTATCAATTGCATGGAGGCACCATAGAAGATCCGATTGATGAAACGATTGAGGCTTTTGAAATATTAAAAACGCAGGGAAAAATTTTATGCTATGGCATTTCCTCTATCCGGCCGAATGTGATCAGGCAATATATTGATCGTTCAAATATTACCAGTATAATGATGCAGTATAGCCTGCTTGATCGAAGACCCGAGGAAGAATGCGTTCCTTTAATCAGACAAAATAAAATCGGTTTCCTTTCCAGGGGAGCTTTGGCACAGGGTTTACTCGCAGGTAAACCTGCAAAAGAATATCTCAATCATTCAATAGAAAAAGTAAAAGAAATTGCAGCGCTGGTAAATACACTATCGAATAAAAATCGCTCACCTGCGCAAACCGCTATTCGTTTTATACTGCAACAACCTGGTTTAAGTTCAGCAATCATTGGTATACGCACCCGGGAACAATTGGACGATGTAGTACAAACCTTGCAAACGCCGGAACTTACAATCGAAGAATTAAACCAGTTGAAAAAAATGGCACCGGCTGACAAATATGAACAACACCGTTAGTGCTTTCTCACTTATTAACTTTGTTGTACAATGATTTTTATGAGAAAAATAAAACTGCTTTCTTTTATTTTTTCAATCATCCTGGCATCTGCTTGTTCCGTTACCAGAAACGGGCAGGATGATGGCCATATCGAACTTGTGCTGGTGCAGGTAAATGATGTATATGAAATTGCTCCCTTAAGCGGCAATATGGGTGGCATGGCAAGGGTTGCCAGTTTAAAAAAACAATACCAGCAAAAAAATCCCAACACCATGTTGATCATGGCGGGCGATTTTTTAAGTCCATCTGTTTACAATAGTCTTGCTTACGAAGGCAAAGCAATCAGGGGCCGGCAAATGGTAGAAGCTATGAATGTTGCGGGTATGGACCTGGTAGTTTTTGGAAATCATGAATTTGATATCAAAGAAGCGGAATTGCAATCCAGGATAAATGAATCGACATTTAACTGGGTTTCAACCAATACATTTCATAAAACAACGGATGGCGTAGGGCCATTTACAAAATCCACTAACGGCAAAGCTCAACCGATCCCGGAATACATTATTCAAACAATACGCGATACGGATGGTACAGTAGCACGTGTCGGATTTATTGGCATTACACTGCCGTTCAATAAGACTGCTTATGTTAGCTATACTGATCCTTTATCAGCCGCTAAGAATATGTATGCTCAATTGAAAGATTCGGTAGATGCCGTTATTGCCATTACCCATCAATTTATGGAAGACGATCGGATCTTAGCAAGCAACCTGCCTCAACTGGCATTGATTGCCGGTGGCCATGAACATGATATGCGTTATGAAACAGTTAATGGCGTTAAGATCACCAAAGCACATGCAAATGCAAGAACGGCTTATGTCATCACCCTGGATATCAACAAAAGAATAAACAAAATCAAGAGTAAAACCAATCTTGTTTATTTAAATGAATCCATTCCATTGGACAGTGCAACAAATGTGGTGGTAGAGAAATGGAACAATATTGCGGATGCCAGTTTTAAGAATATTGGCTTTGATTCAAAGAAAATTGTTTTGGAAAAAGGAGAACCGCTTGATGGAAGAGAAGCTGAAATCAGGAGCCGGCCAACCAACCTCACCAAACAAATTATTTTAGCGATGCAGGAAGCGGCTCCAAAAGCCGATGTGGTGATATTGAATGCCGGTTCCATCAGGGTTGATGATATTATCGCCATGCCAGTAACGCAATATGATATAATCCGCGCCATGCCTTTTGGCGGGGGCATACAGGAAGTGGACATGAAAGGAAAACTATTGAAACAAATATTAAGTCAGGGTGAAAAAAACAAAGGCATAGGCGGTTATCTTCTTTACAATGAGCAGGTAAAATTTGATAACCAGAAAAATGAATGGATGTTAAAATCAGCACCCATACAGGATGAAAATGTCTACCGCATAGCCCTAAGCGATTTTTTGTTTAGTGGATTGGAATCCAACCTGGAATTTCTGAATAAAGAAAATCCTGGTATTATAAAAGTTTATGATCTGCCATCTGGTGGACCGCTTTCAGATATTCGCCTGGCCATCATCCGGTATTTTGAAAATCATCCCGGGTGAAAGAATGGATAAACTTTAAAAGAAAGTATAAAATTTCAAAAGATTCAACCAACTTTAAACAAAGCAAATGAAAAGTTCTTCAATATTATTTTCAATCCTGTTTTTTCTTTCTGTTATTTCAGGTTGGTTATTATCAAAAGCCACTTTGATTGGCCGTACAGGCATCAATTTATTTTACAAAGAATACCAGTTTTTAAAAGTATGGTGGCAGGGAGCTTTAGTGGTATTGGTTGTCTTATTGGGATTGTGGATGCTTCACCAGTTGGTAAGAAGTCGTTTTAACCGTAACCGCGCTATACTTGCTCATTCATTGATGTTGTTTATTTACCTGGTTGGTTTATACTTTACTTACCAGGATTTCAGGAATGATCTCTCACATCGGTTATTGGGAGAAAGATTTCATTTAGGCGCTTACCTGTTTTGGCTGGGTGCCATCCTGGTCGCTATTTTTTACCTGTTTAAAAGCAACAGCTATAACCCGTCAAATCTTCCAGGAAAAGAAAATGAAACCGAACCTGGGACATTGTAACGTTGATGCATAAACTAAAAAAAATCTATCATTCATCATAATCACCACCAAAATATGTAAATAAAATGACTGATGAATACTATATGATGTTAGCATTAAAAGAGGCACGAAGGGCATTTGATGAAGATGAAGTTCCGGTAGGCGCCATCATTGTCATGAATGAAAAAGTGATTGCCCGCGGATACAACCAGGTGGAAAAATTAAATGATCCAACGGCGCATGCCGAGATCATCGCTCTCACATCCGCCTTTAATTTTTTAGGTGCAAAATACTTGCCCGACGCTACGATCTATATCAGCGTAGAGCCATGCCTGATGTGCGCAGGTGCGTTGTACTGGAGTAAAATCGGGAGAATTGTTTATGGTGCTTCTGATGAAAAGAATGGCTTTAAAAAAACGACCGGTCCTCAATGGCCCTTTCATCCAAAAACAGTTTTAGAACATGGCATATTAAAAGAGGAATGTGCAGAGTTGATGCAGCGATTCTTCCGCATGAAAAGATAATGAGCCAAAAATTATATATACTCTTGCAAAATGATTATCAATGAACTTGCCTTGTATACCCTGATAGGTATACTACTGGTTACCATTATTGATGCTTTAGGTTCTATAGCATCCAGGAAACTGAATTTCAATTATGCATATCTAACGCCACTGTCTTTAGGAATTTATATGCTGGTGGGTTACCTGGTTTCTAAAGAATTTGGATTAACCTATGCGGTAATCAGTGCTTGTATTGTAGGTGTTTTTGATGCAACCGCAGGCTGGCAATTGTCCGTGGCTTTAAAAGCAAATACAGGCCTTGATGATGAGCAGCTGGAAAAAATATCACTGGGTTATAGAATTATAGGGATGATTGGCATCGCTGCTGTGTTTGGTTTCCTCGGCCATTTTGTAGCTCATATGTAACTGTAATGAGTATTGAAATGTGTGGATAATGATCTCCTTGTAATTTAAAATTTAAATATATTTATATAAGAAGATTATCTTTCTTCCAACCAAAACTTATTGTAATGAAAAATATTAAAATTGAAATTAAATGGGCGATCATTTTCGTCATCATTACTTTAATATGGATGCTACTGGAGCGACAAGCGGGTTTACACAATGAAAACATTGACAAACATGCTACTTATAGTTACCTGTTTGCTATCCCCGCCATTGCAGTATATGTGATCGCATTGCTTGATAAAAGAAAAAATCATTATGGGGGCTTCATGAGTTATAAACAGGGATTTATAACGGGGCTCATCATAACAATAATTGTTACCATACTAAGTCCACTAACACAATACATCACATCAACATACATAGCTACAGATTATTTTCCCAATGCCATCAAATACGCGGTTAGCGAGGGAAAGATGAAACAAGCCGAAGCTGAAAATTTCTTTAATCTAAAAAGCTATATATGGCAAGGTTTCCTTGGAACAGCTATGATGGGAATTATAACATCAGCTATCGTAGCTATTTTCACAAAACGAAAAGCAAAGGACCTGGCAGTAGCTACTTAACTGAATCGTTTTCCATTTCATAATCAGGTGAAAAAACTACCACCCAATACCATAATCTTCTCCATGATTGGAGGAGCCACCCCAAAAACTTCCATGTTTCCAATCAAACCAAATCGCATTGATGGGGCCACTGGTGCGGTCATCGAAAGAAAGTGTATAGCCCATTTTCTTCAATGCTTCCCGGGTAACTTCGGGTGTGCTTTCGTGCAATAAAATATTTCCTGGCCTGGGTTTGCGATCATCATTCTTTGTTCCTCCCAATGACAACCAAAGTTGATTTGAATTGATGTTGGCAGCTTCGCTTGCCCGTTGAACAGTCATACCGAATTCAACCATGTTTAAAAAAAACTGTAACAGGTTTTGGTCTTGTGTATCCCCACCCTGCACTGCAAAACTCATAAATGGTTTACCATCTTTCAATGCCATCGATGGTGTCAGGGTGACTCTTGGTCGCTTTCCCGGTTCAACAACATTAAAGGGATTCAGTGTTGAATCCAGCACAAAACTTTGCATACGCTGGCTCATCCCTACACCTGTATTTCCTGCAATACATGCAGGCAACCATCCGCCCGATGGTGTAATGGAAACCACCCAACCCTCTTTATCGGCAGCTTCAACAGTTGTGGTTCCACGCCATAACCGATCCATATAAGCCTCATCGGTTTGCAACATTCCGGTGCGGGTATCATGTGCAGGTGCAAAATTACGTTTACTGGTATCCGTTGTAAAGCCTCTTTGCTTCATCAATGCTTTATAAGGATTTATTTTCCCTTCAAATGGGTAAGGATCACCTGGGCCGATATTCGCATCGTTTTTATCAAACCGGATCATACCGGCTCTTTGTTTTCCATATTCTTTACTCAATAAACCTTTCATTGGCTCCTGCGGGGCAAAATAGGGATCGCCATAATAAAAATCACGATCAGCAAAAGCCATGTTCATGGATTGGTAAATAGTATGAATATATTTCGCACTGTTATATCCCATGGCCTTAAGATCAAAGTTTTCCAGTATGTTCAATGCCTGCAACATGACCGGTCCTTGTGTCCATTGCTGCAATTTGTACACCTCGATGCCTTTATAATTTACATGCATCGGCTCTTCTTCAATAGGCTTCCATTTCGCCAGGTCCTCCATGGTTATCAATCCCCCCTGTTCACGACTTCCCCTCACAAATTCTTCTGCTATATCTCCTTTATAAAAACGGTCAAAGGCTGCCATGATCGCATCTTTCCTGTTCTTTCCTTTCTTCAATGCATCCTGTTCTGCTTCCACCATTTTATTTAGTGTCTGCAACAAATCTTTCTGAACAAAAATTTCACCTGCTTCTGGCGCCTCTCTTTTTTCACCCAAATGAGGAAGAAAAACAGCTTTGCTGTATGGCCATTCTTTTATGCGGGCCTTTCCTCTTTCCATGCTGTTGGCCGTTTGTGCATCAATTGGATAACCTGCAGCCAGTTCCATAGCAGGTGCCAGAACTTCTTTCAAACTCATGGTTCCATATTCTGACAGCATATAACAAATACCGCCGGGTGTGCCCGGTGTTGTTGCAGCCAATGGTCCATATTCCGGTGGAAAATTGTATCCCTTGCTTTTAAAAAATGCAGCAGTTGCTCCGGTAGGTGCCACACCCATTGCGTTAATTGCAATAACTTTTTTTGTTTTTGGATTATAAATCAACGCCTGTGTTTCTCCGCCCCAGCTCAATACATCCCACATGGTGCAGGTTGCAGCCAACATAGCACAAGCTGCATCTACAGCATTGCCGCCTTTTTGAAAGATCATGGAACCGGCTGTAGCAGCAAGTGGTTTTCCCGTAATTGCCATCCAGCTTTTACCATGCAACGGTGGCTTTTGTGTTTGTTGACCAAAAACGGATATTGACAAACATATGCTCACTGTAAAAAAGAAAAATATACGGTTCATGCAAATCAATTTTTTATTGCTTAAAGATAAAGGTTACGGTTGGTTTCACCGCAGCAAGACTACATAACACAAGTGCAGATTTTTCGAAGAAAAGTCAACTGATCATTGTCATTATCATTCATGATAACAAATAGTATTACGAAGTATAAGAAGACAGACATTTAAGAGATTTAAAAAGATAATCCGTGAAATTTTTTTACCGGGGTTTTTGTTATTTAAAATTTATGATCACTGGAAAATATACCTGTATTACCATGGCTGTCCTGATGATAATGGCTGTTCAGTTTCAATCATGTAAATCAGGTCAAAGAAATATTCTACCTCCTTATTTTGAATACGAAAGCTTTAAGGATTCTATCAGTTCTGGAAAGGATACTTTAAAACAGGACAGCACCAATGTTTTTGATGCTAACGTTTTCATTCCAGGCAATGATCCTTTGGATTCACTCTTAATGAAATATGATACGTTATGGAATAAGGAATTGGCTGAATATAATCCTGCAGATACGTTTAATGCAGAGAAGTACATTCTCCAGTTAAATGTAAATGAACTGGACTCTTTTTTATACAGCAGGAAAATAAGCAAATCTTCATCAACCTGCAAAAGGAATGAATGTTTCTTGTTTGCAGAGATCCTGAAATCCAAACAAATATTAAACTTATATATCGATGGCGAATTAACCGATAGTTTTAAAGTATCTACCGGTATCAAGGGCTTTGAAACGCCTAATATCAATACAAGACCTGCGGGTCCATTATTTAAAAAGTATACATCCAAAAAATTTCCGGGTGGTAATTACCAGGGATTGGGAAATATGCCCTATGCCGTTTTTGTAAAAGGGGGGTATGCCATTCATGGTACCACGCCAGGCAATTTTTCTAAATTAGGAAGAAGAGCATCTCACGGTTGTGTCAGGATGCATCCTGATAATGCAAAAATTTTTTATGAACTGGTAAAAAGAATCGGGCTGGAAAATACCTGGGTAACCATTAAAAATTAAGGTAATCATAGATAGGAATACTTTGTGCTATATCCTGCGAAATCATGTTGACCACTGACTTCAGTCAATACTTCTGATTTTAAAGCGTGCTAATTTAAAGTACACATTTCTTCATCAACCAAAACCTTGTTTATGCAAAAGGTTACCTATTTATCAAGCCTTATATTATTTATAAGCTTGAACATACCCGTTTTTGCACAGGTGCAATTACTGGATCCAAAATCGCAAACACAATTTGTTAATACACTACCCAATCCTTCGGTTATTGATGGCCGTAATGGCGGATTGTTTACCATTGGTATAAGTCAATTTGATCAATGGTTAGGTTTAAAGAACCCTGCAACCAATCAACCTATGCAAACTACTGTTTGGGGTTATAATGGAACGTACCCGGGCCCAACGATCCTGGCTAAGGAAAATGTACCCATACAGGTTTTTTGGAGAAACAATTTGGTAGATGGATTGAATCAGCCCTTGCCACATTTATTGCCTGTTGACGAATCCATTCACTGGTCCTTTGACGATGAGCCTGGATGGCTTAGCTATGGAGTACCTGTTGTTTCGCATTTACATGGTGGGCATACTGAATCTGCAAGTGATGGATTACCCGATGCCTGGTTTACTCCCAATTTTACAAGAAAAGGTCATGGATTTATTAAGGGTGATGTTGAACCGTACTACTATCAAAATGACCAGGAGGCTGCCACACTTTGGTACCATGATCATGCATTGGGAATAACCCGTTTAAATGTTTATGCGGGTTTAGCTGGTTATTATTTATTGACAGATGAAAATGAAATGAATTTACAAAGCACGGGCAAATTACCTGCAGCAACCTATGACCTTGGCTTAGCCATACAGGACAGGATGTTCACAACAGACGGTCAATTGTTTATTCCTTCAACGCCTGAAGCAGGACATGATGACGATGATGAAGAAATTCCCAATCCGACTATTCTCCCCGAGTTCTTTGGAGATTTTATTTTGGTAAATGGAATGACATGGCCTGTACTGGATGTTGAACCCCGGCAGTACAGGTTCAGGGTATTGAACGGTTCGGATTCACGCTTTTATAATTTATCTCTTTCAAGTGGACAGCAAATAACCCAGATAGGTACTGATAATGGTTTTCTACCTTCCCCGGTCCCCATGACTCAAATGATGATTGCTCCTGGTGAAAGAAAAGATATCATCCTTGATTTTTCGCATCCATCATTACAAGGCCAAACAATCATCGTGAAGAATAATGCCAAAACACCTTTTCCCAAAGGCTCCCCCGTTGATCCGCAAACAACGGGTCGCATTATGGCATTCAGGGTTAACAAACCATTGAATACGCTTTACCCGCTTACGCAATTCCCGGCAACGCTACGTGCACCAATTGTTCCACTCCAAACAAATCTGGCTCCAAGAAAACTGATATTGTTTGAAGCTGAAGATGAATATGGCCGGTTGAAACCCATGCTGGGAACTGTTGCAGATGGTGTGTTGCAATGGCATGATCCCATTACTGAAAACCCAATGTTAAACAGTACCGAAATTTGGGAGATCTATAACGAAACTATGGATGCGCATCCTATTCACTTGCACCTGGTGACTATGCAATTAATTAACCGGCAAAAATTTTTTGCAGATGTGGATGAAGAAAATGGCAAGCCAACAAATATCAGGGTGATTGGTCAACCCAAATCTCCGGGTGCGGATGAAGCTAGCTGGAAAGACACCTGGGTAATGTTCCCCGGTGAAGTAACACGGGTGATTGCAAAGTTTGATATTGAAGGATTATACGCCTGGCATTGTCATATTCTTTCACATGAAGATCATGAAATGATGAGGTCATATTATGTTGGTGAAATGGCTGACCATCCCATGAAAAAGCCGGTAATTATTAAAGAGGTTGAAGAAAATCTACAATTAAGAGTTTTTCCAAACCCGTTCAGTACAAACGTTACTATACAGTTCAACCTGCAAAACACGGAAAAAATCGGCATCAGGCTTTTTGATAATAAGGGCAGTATGATCAAAAAAGTTTTTGAAGGTGAACGGTTGGCTGGTTTACAAAATTTCAGCATAGACGGTTCAAACCTGGCAAATGGAACTTACTTCTGCGAAATCACAGTTAATGACAAAAGAATATTAAGGAAACTCGTACTGCAAAAATAAGTACAGGGGTATATTAAGAAAAAAGCAGTGACCATGGTTGCTGCTTTTTTTATTTATTGGTATAGTGGCAAAAAGTTTAAAATACTGGCAGGATATTTTTATCCAAAAAAACAAAAGGCGTAAACAACCAATTAATTAACCCAAACAATTGACTTACAAAATACTCGGTTCACCAGGAGCAGAAATTATTCAGATGAGAAAACGCAAAGGCAAAATACATATTGGAACATCGGGCTGGCATTATAAACATTGGACCGGAACCTTTTATCCTGAAACCATAAAAGGTTCAAGGCAATTTGATGAGTACAAGAAAAGAATTGATTACAGCATAATGGATTTAACAAGCAGGATATGATTACTGTTGCTGCATCATATAACTTTACTATTATGACAGGTATAATCACCTCTTTTAAGCAAATATTCATTAAAATTTTTAAGGCATTATTTCTAAGAGAAAAGGGATGTTGCAAATAAAATTCTCAGACTTTATTATTGCAATCTTTTCACTTTCCTCTATTACTTCAAAGCAATCAAATAATTTAATACTTTCATTGTTCAAAGCCATCTTAGCTCAGTTGGTAGAGCAGCTGTTTCGTAAATAGCAGGTCGGGGGTTCGAGTCCCTTAGGTGGCTCAAAAAAAATCCCTTCCAAAAAATGGAAAGGGATTCTTTGTTATAATAATATCTTTTAAGATTGTGGCTTGGCCGCAGCCTGGCGCATCTGGATATTTAATACGATCTCAACATTTTCATCAACCACCAATCCACCTTCAGGTGTTTTACTGTCCCACTTTATGCCATAATCAAAACGGTTCATTTCACCGCGGGCCATAAAGCCGGCGCGGATATTTCCTCTTGCATCTTTAATGTTTCCACCATGCTTTACTTCAAAACGGATTGGTTTAGTAACGTCCCTGACCGTTAGATCACCCGTTAACTCGTATTTATTATTACCCAAAGGTTTAAATGAAGTACTGGTGAAAGTTATGGTAGGATACTTCTCCGCATTGAAAAAATCATCTGATTGCAGGTGTTTGTCGCGACCTGCATCATCCGTATCAATAGATGCTGCATCTATGGTAAATTGAATTTTAGCATCAGAAAAATCTGCCTTGCTGCTTTCCATAGATCCTTTTGCAGCATTAAAGCGACCACTTACCTGTGAGATCGCCATATAATTTACATTAAAGGCCACATTGCTATGCTTTGCATCAAAAGCCCATGCAGCAGGTTCATTTGTTAATTGAATTTTTTCACCAGCCATGGAAAACTTGTCTACATCAACAGGCTTTGGTTTAAAGGCCATGGCAGCAACTACAATCAATACAGCCGCCAGCACAATGGAATAAGATCGTTTCATGTGTTTAAAAATTAAATGTTTTATTATTAACCAGGAATACAATGCTTCAAAAAAAACAAATGTAATAATATAAAAATACTTTGATGTTTCAACAACAATACTCCTATTTATCTTTGACAAATTATTTAATCGAGAGGCAATCATCACCATTTAACAATTTATTTTGTTGTCCTTTTCAGTATTAAGTATGTTTAAAGATCAAAACAATTATACATGAGGAAATACATTTTAGTTTTTACACTTTTCATTGCAGCCTTGCAGGTATTGCAGGCACAAAAAGTTTCACTCAAGGATTTTAAGGATATGAAACCGCGCAACATTGGCCCATCGGGGATGAGCGGACGTATAACAGCCATCGATGTGGTATTAAAAGATCCCAATATTATTTACCTGGGAGCTGCATCAGGTGGTGTATGGAAAACAGAAAACAGTGGTCATAGCTGGACGCCTGTTTTTGAAGAACAGCCTACTCAAAATATCGGCTCCATCGCTGTACAGCAAAGTAATCCAAACATCGTTTGGGTTGGCACTGGCGAAGGCAATCCACGCAACTCGCTCAATATTGGTGAAGGCATTTTTAAAAGTCTTGACGCTGGCAAAACATGGAACCGGATGGGTCTTGAAAAAACCCGCAACATTCACCGGGTAATTATTAATCCCGTAGATCCAAATATTATTTATGCCGGTGCCATTGGTAATCCTTTTGGCATTCATCCCGAAAGAGGTGTATTTAAAAGCACGGATGGCGGAGAAACCTGGCAAAAAATCCTGTATGTGAATGATACAACAGGTTGTGCCGAACTGGTAATGGATCCATCCAATCCCAATAAATTAATTGCCAGCATGTGGCAACATCGCCGCACACCTTATGATTTTACCAGTGGTGGCGGTGGCAGTGGTTTATATATTACGATTGATGGCGGTAAGAACTGGAAAAAACTGGAAGTGAAAGATGGTTTACCAGCAGGACCACTGGGTCGTATTGGAATTGCTTTTGCAGCCAGTATGCCCAGCAGGGTTTATGCCAAGATTGAAGCTTCAAAAAATGGTTTGTACAGGAGCGATGATGGAGGCTTTACCTGGAAAATGATAAACAACAATCCAACTGAAGTGACGGACCGCCCTTTTTATTACCAGGAAATTTATGTGGATCCTAAAAATGAAAACCGCATTTATGATATTCACTCAACCGTTACCGTTAGTGAAGATGCCGGCAAATCATTCAGCACATTATTACCCTATTTTGGCATTCACCCTGATCACCATGCCTGGTGGATTCATCCTGAAGACCCTGATTTTATCATTGATGGAAATGATGGCGGTATCGGTATTTCCCGCGACCGTGGAAAGAACTGGGTGTTTGATGACAAGATACCTGTAGGCCAATTTTATCATATCAATGTTGATAATGAAATTCCATATAATGTAATGGGTGGCATGCAGGACAATGGAAGCTGGCACGGACCGGCATATACCTGGATCAATGGCGGCATCCGGAATTATTACTGGCACAATGTAGGTGGTGGAGATGGTTTTGACGTAGTTCCCGATCCCGATGATGCAAGCTGGTTATACTCCATGAGCCAGGGTGGAAACCTGGGACGGCGTAACTGGCAAACTGGTGAGAGCTGGTTTTTAAAGCCACCGGCATTAGATACAAATAAACTTCGCTTTAACTGGAATTCGGCTATAGCGCAGGATCCTTTTGACAATAGCACCATTTACTATGCAAGTCAATTCCTGCACAAAAGCAGTAACAAAGGAGCCAGCTGGCAAACCATTTCTCCCGACCTGACAACGGATGATAAAGAAATACAGAAAAAGACCGGTGAAACCGGTGGACTTACGCTGGATATAACCGGTGCGGAAACGCATAATACGATTATAACCATTGCACCTTCTTATAAAGAAAAAGGAGTGATATGGGTGGGCACCGATGATGGCAATGTTCAACTGACCCGTGATGGTGGAAAAACCTGGACCAACTTCCGTGGTAAATTACCAGGTATGCCGGCTGGTGCCTGGATACCACAGATCCGTACGTCTAAACATAATGCTGGTGAAGCTTTCGTAGTAGTCAACGATTACAGGCGTGGGAACTTCACACCCTATATTTACCGCACGACGAATTATGGGAAAACCTGGACAAGATTGGTTGATGACAAAAAAGTTTACGGCTATGCATTAACGGTACTTCAGGATCCGGTTGAACCAAACCTGTTTTTTGTGGGTACAGAAAATGGATTATGGGTAAGCTTTGATAATGGTGCAAGCTTTGAGCAATGGAAACATGGTTATCCGTCCGTTTCTACATATGATTTAGTGATGCAGGAAAGAGAAGCCGATTTGGTAATCGGAACATTTGGCCGGGCGCTTTGGGTATTGGATGATATCAGGCCTTTGCGTCATGCAGCTAAAAATGGCTTTAGTGCTGCAAAAAAAATAACTGTTTTTCAACCCAATGATGCTTACCAGGCACAATACCGTGCGGCAACAGGTTATGATTGGAGTAATTATGGTTTGTATAATGGAGAGAATCGGTCCCGGGGAGCAGCAATAGCTTACTATATTCATCCATCATCAACAGCTGCGACTGCATCAAAAACAAAACCTACCGCCAATGCACAAACGCAAAGAGGCAGGAACGGCCGCAATGGCACAGATTCCGTAGTAGCTCGTTTTTATAATGAACAGAATGAACTGATCCGGACACTGCAGATGAATGGAACGGAAGGTTACAATCGTTTTTATTGGGGTATGGATGAAAAAGGATTCCGGAATCCAGGCTCTCCCAAACCACGCCCAAATGCTCCTGAGCCTCGTGGTTACGATGTATTTCCTGGCCGGTATAAAGTGGTTGTTAGCTACGCTGGAGAATCCGATTCCACCTATATCACGGTAAAGGATGATCCACGACTGGGAGATCGCAAAGCCATTAAGCAATCACAAAGGGACATGCAAGCAGGTTTAAGAAAGAATGCTGATAAGGTAACGGAGATCCTTGACCGCATTTCAGATTCCGAAGAGGTGGTTGAAAAAATTCAATCGCAACTTAAAGGTCTGGAAGGTGCAAAAATGGATTCACTACGCAAAGCAGGAACAGCTACATTGGATTCACTTAAAACCCTTCGTGAATTTATTCGTGGCAAATCCGATGAAAGACAAGGCATCGTTCGTTCAGGAGATATAACTGTATTATCGAAAATTCAACAGGCTATGCAATATATAACTTCAAAAGCCGTAACGCCGGGAGAACAGGAAATGGCTTTGGTGCAAATGGCAGAAGAGGGAATTGCCCAGGCTGTAGATAAAGCAAATCATTTTTACAGCGGTCATTGGAAAAAATACCAGCAACAGGTCAATACT
Source organism: Chitinophagaceae bacterium (assembly GCA_036675565.1). GTDB lineage: Bacteria > Bacteroidota > Bacteroidia > Chitinophagales > Chitinophagaceae > JACCYQ01. Next base: position 12,895 of record JAKFER010000312.1, on the reverse strand, counting down.
ACGGATATCAACCTGTTTACCGATTATAAACCTTTATAATACTGTTTATTTTTCACAAAAGGTTCGCTTAATAAAGGCGAACCTTTCCATTTCTTTTTCATTATTTTGTTGCCCTAAATAACCCTATATTAAATGAAAAGAGTCGTTTTTTCCTTGTTACTAATGGCTTCGGCAAGCGTTTTATTTGCCCAGAATGCAAAACCGACAAACCCACAAATGAAATCTGAATCGGATTCAGTGAGTTATGCCATGGGAGCCAGCCTGGCCAATTATTATAAAAGCCAGGGCATTAACCAGCTCAACATCGCTTTGGTTACAAAGGCTATTGAGGATGTGATGAAAAACAATTGTGCATTATCAGATGAACAAATCAATATGAGTATAACCAATTATTTACAAAAGATCAAAGGAGAAAAAATGGAAAAAGTAAAAACTGCCGGAATGGCTTTCCTGGCCGAAAATAAATCAAAACCAGGGGTAACTACCCTTCCAAGCGGGTTACAATACATGGTTTTGACTGAAGGCACAGGTCTTAAACCAACCGCCAATGATAAAGTGAAATGCCATTATCATGGAACATTGATAGATGGTACCGTATTCGACAGCTCTGTTGAACGTGGACAACCAGCAACTTTCCCGGTCAACGGGGTGATTAAAGGTTGGGTGGAAGCACTCCAGTTAATGAATACCGGATCTAAATGGCGATTATTCATCCCTTCTGAATTAGCATATGGCGAAAGACAGGCAGGTGCACATATTCTTCCGGGATCCACGCTGATCTTTGATGTTGAATTGCTGGAGATCGTTAAATGATCTTTCTAATAAATTAATTTCAACCACGACAATTTTTTAAAAATTGTCGTGGTTTTTTCTTTTTTATAAGCCAATACCCGTAATGATGAAAATCATTTTAATTTATCCTTTCCTATAAATTCCGGTATTTTATTTCTTTTACATTTGCCAGAACTGAACTTTTCCCGGAAACTATTATTTAGGTTAAAAATCTGGTTATGAAATTATCTCACTTGTCTGAAACATTAATTGGTTCTGAAATCGTTAGCCTGGGCGGAGTGATCAGGGAAAAGATTCGAAATGGCGAAAAGATCTTCAATTTTACTGTGGGTGATTTTGACCCTAATTGTTTTCCCATTCCCAAAGAATTAGAAGATGAAATTGTATCTGCTTATCGCCACCATTTTACTAATTATCCGGCGGCGGAAGGGAATCTTGACTTACGGGAATCCATCAACGAATTCATAAAGGAAAGAGAAGGATTGACGTATGACCTTGAGGAAGTGCTGGTTTCGGCTGGTGGCAGACCATTGATATATGCATTATTCAGGGCTATTTGCGATGTGAATGATAAGGTGATCTATGCCGTTCCTTCCTGGAACAATAATCATTATACGCATTTTGTAAACGGGCAGCATATCGTTATTGAAGCCAGCGCGGAGAATAATTTTATGCCTACGGCAGATGAGATCAGGCCGCATATTCAAAAGGCCAGTTTACTTTCTCTTTGTTCGCCACAAAATCCAACAGGAACAACTTTTCGCAAAGAGGAGTTGGAGGACATTTGCGATATGGTTCTTGCTGAAAATGAGCGTCGCGGTGATGATGAAAAAAAATTGTATGTGATGTACGACCAGATGTACTGGCATCTTACTTACGGTGACATTCGCCATTACGACCCGGTTAATTTACGCCCGGCAATGAAAGCGTACACCATTTACATAGATGCCATCAGTAAAGTATTTGCTGCTACAGGTGTGCGGGTTGGCTGGGCACTTGGTCCCAAAAAAGTAATTGCAAAAATGCGCAGCATCTTAACCCATGTGGGTGCATGGGCACCCATGGCGGAGCAGAAAGCCGTGGCCCGTTTCTTAAAAAATCCAAAAGCCATTGATCAATATCTGCTTCATTTTAAAAAAGAGATTGAGTTTCGTTTACAAGGTATCTATAAAGGTTTTCAAAAACTGAATGAAGAAGGACATGCAGTTAAAGCGATTGCGCCGGAAGCTGCCATATATCTTACCATACAATTAAACCTGGTTGGCAAAAAAACAGCTGGTGGTGAGGTTTTAGATAACCAGGAAAAAGTGACCAGTTATATTTTGGATGAAGCCAAGCTGGCAGTTGTTCCTTTTTATGCCTTTGGAGCTCCCAAAACAAGTAGTTGGTACCGCTTAAGTGTAGGAACTTGCAAAAAAGATGAAATAGAACTAATGATCGGGCAATTAAGATCTGCACTCGAAAAGTTACAATGATCCTAGTTTTTATTAATAAGGAAATGAAATGGAGGTAAATGGAAATGCCTGCAGGCTTTAAGGATTTTTAAAGGCTTTTGAGTGATCCTGTTCCGGCAAACCAATTCATGAGCAATACAAAATGCATCTGGTATTTCAGCCCTGATCAATATGCTGTTCAGGGATTCCACCTCATTTTCAAAAGCCTGTTCAGATAAAAACTGGTTTTTGAACAACACAAGCAAGTCGCGATTTAGTTCATTCTTCAACGTTCAACTTTTTAAAATCACTATCAATTTTGCGCGGGACATCCGCAGTTACTGCTTTTTTTACCAGATCCGGAGTAATAATTTCTATTACAAGCTGTTGTAGTTAATACTATCAATAAAAGGGCCAGCCAAATTTTGTTTCTTGCCATCATATGCATGTTTCTAAATTAAACTATTTTACAAACAAAATAGTATGTAAAACTTATTTGTGAAAAAAAATAACCCGGAAATTAACCCTGCTTTAAATTCAGATACCTCATTAAAGGTGTTAATCGCACCGCTCGACTGGGGTTTAGGGCATACAACCCGGGTAATACCTATTATTCATACCTTTTTAGCTGCAGGTTGCCAGGTATTACTGGCCGGTAACCGTACACAACAAGCAATTTTACAAACAGAATTCCCTGGTCTCAATTGCCTGGATCTTGAAGGCTACAATGTGAAATATAGTCAACATCCCTGGTTTTTTATGTGGAAATTACTAATGCAGCTACCGCAATTACAAAAAATGATTAAAAAAGAAAACAAGTGGCTGCACAAAATAGTTAATGAACATAAGCCACAGTTGATCATATCTGATAACCGTTATGGACTTTATCATCAAAAGGTAAGCAGCGTATTAATTACCCACCAATTAAATATTCATTCACCATTAGGTAAAATGATTGACCGGGTGATTCAAAAATTACATTACAGGCTTATTGAAAATTTTAATGCTTGCTGGGTTCCTGACCAACAACAAAATGGATTAGGTGGTGAACTTTCTCACCCAAACATCAATCCTGCTATCCCCGTTTTTTATACGGGATGGCTATCCAGGTTTAAAGAAAATGCAACCGGGAAAAAAGAAAAACATTTACTTGTATTGATATCGGGCCCTGAACCACAACGTGCCATTTTTGAATCAATGATTTTAAGCCAAATTAAGGAACTGCAGGAGCCAGTTATTGTAGTACGCGGTTTACCAGGGAATAAAGAAAAATTAAACCTTGAACCGCATGTAAAGGTTTACAATCATTTACCTGCTAATGAACTGAATAAACTGATGCTGGAAGCTTCTTTTATTATTGGCAGATGCGGATACAGTACGGTAATGGATCTTGCACGCCTGAAAAAAAAATCAATCCTGGTTCCTACTCCTGGACAAACGGAACAGGAATACTTAGCAAGTTTTTTATCTTCAAAAAAATTTACTTACAGTGTGGATCAAAATGATTTTTCATTGACTAAAAACATTGAACAAGCAAAGCTTTTTAATTATACTTTCCCAGCAGAAAATGCAGGTCAATTAAATGAATTGATTGATTACACGATTAAAACTTTTACTTCCCAAAAAGTAACAGAAACCACTCCTACCTGAACTCTTTTAATAGCGCAGGCATACAAATAATGTTTTCATCCCGTATTTATCCGAAGTCATTTTACGGATCAATAATTGAAAAAGCTGCAATCAGGATAATTAAAATAAAATAATAAAATAATTGGGTCGTAGCCTCGTTAACCTGTAGTCTCGTTAATGAGATTCCTAAATCCAACTTTATGAAAAAATATTTACCTGTAAGCTTATGTACCTTATTCATCAGCATGGCTCTTTTTTCCTGCACACCTGATTATGAAGAACTGGGTGAAAATAATATTGGCGAACTGTTGATTAAACATCAGTGGAATGTTCAGGTTATCAATTCCACTACAAATACATCTCACAACTTTGAAGATTTTACACTTTTATTTGATAAAGGTGGGTTGGCTGTTTTTAACATGGATCAAACCCAGGTGAAAGGTAACTGGAATATGATCAATGAAAATGTAAGTCTCCAGTTAAATGCAACGGAAGTAAGTGTAAAACAATTAAACCGCAGTTGGAATGTTGTAGAAAATAAATCGGGTAGCATTCGCTTTGTTTGTACAGATCCAACTTCCGGCGAACAATTATTACTAACTAAAAATTAAACCTGGTTCGATTTAGGATAATCGAAAAACAGGAAACTTTTACTGGCTGTAGAAAACTGCGACCAGTCATCTGTGTCCACTTGTACAGCAAACACTGAACAGGTGGGCATATTATCTATGTTTATGTCTGTAAGTGAACTGGCGAATGAAGTAATGCCAGGATTATGAGAGAATAAAGCGATCACATTCCATTTCTTTTTTGCATTTTCAATCACTTCTAAAAAATCTTCTTCATTTGCATGATAAAGATTTTCAGCCAGTATAACATCTCCCTTATCAAATCCATATGTTTTTAAAAAACGGGTGGCTGTTTTTTGAGCTCTTTTTGCGGGGCTTGAAATAAATGCATTGATTTTAATCTTCCTTTTTAATAAGCGATCAGCCATTTCAGGTGCATCCAGCTTACCACGATCATTCAAAGGCCTGTCAAAATCATCTAATCCCGGGGTTGCCCAACTACTTTTTGCATGTCGTATTAAAAGGAGTGTTTTCATTTGCAATTCATACGTTTTAGCTGGTGATGCGTGTTATTATCAAGTTCAAATTACGTAAAACTTATTAGTATCGTAAAAGTGAACAGCATTCAACAGTTGAAAATCAATATCCTCTTACATTCTTTCCATCCATATAATTCATAAATGCTTTATTTACCACGCGGTTACCTCCTGGTGTTGGATAATTGCCGGTAAAATACCAGTCCCCGGTGTTGGTAGGACAAGCTTCGTGTAAAGATTCGATGGTTTGGTAAATAACGTCAACGGGTACCTGCACATCTGCAGGTGTTATGAGTTCCGCGATTTTTTTTGATAACTGTTCCGGGGTAAAAGACTTATATACCTGCTTTACTACATTCTCAGAATGGAGTTGATTATTGCGATGCAGGTCTTTACATTTTTCATGCAATTCCTTCAAAAGATCCAACCGACCTTCTTCTTTTAATAATTCAATAGCCGCATTAAATGCAATAAATTCTCCCAATTTACTCATATCAATTCCATAACAATCAGGGTAACGGATTTGCGGGGCACTTGAAATAACCACAATACGTTTGGGTGATAAGCGGCTCAGCATCCGGATAATGCTTTCTTTCAATGTAGTACCACGTACAATTGAATCGTCGATGACCACCAATGTATCCACATCTTTTTTTACCGTTCCATAGGTAATATCATACACGTGTTGAACCATTTCATTACGGCCAACATCCTGGGTAATAAAAGTGCGCATCTTTACATCTTTGATGGCGATTTTTTCAATCCGTATTCTACGGTTAACCATCTCCGATAGTTTGTCGGCATCAAATTCTTTACCCCAGCTTAAAATGCGTTCAATTTTTACCTTGTTCAGGTAATCTTCCATGCCCTTCAGCAAACCATAAAAGGCAACTTCCGCTGTATTGGGAATAAATGAAAAAATAGTATTCTTCAGGTCATGATCAATACTATCCAGAACCTGTTTGCTTAAATTATATCCAAGTCGGGATCTTTCCCTGTAAATTTTCTCATCACTGCCCCTGGAAAAATAAATACGCTCAAAGCTGCATGCTTTTCTTTCTTTTGGTTCCACGATCTGTTCTATATGACAACCGCCTTTAGCATCTGCGATCAGCGCATGACCCGGCATCAGCTCTTTCACCTGGTTTTCCTCTACATGGAATGCCGTGCGGATTGCAGCTCTTTCAGATGCTGCAACAATCACTTCATCATCACTATAATAATAAGATGGGCGTATACCATGTGCATCGCGAAAAACAAAACCAGTTCCGTTGCCGGTAATTCCACCCACATGATAACCACCATCAAATAATGGCAATGCTTTTTTTAATACATCAACAATATTGAGTGAATGTGGTGAGGCTTCATCAGCCTTCACCAGGAAATGATAAATTACTTCCATCATGGCCGCCAGGTCACTTTGACGCTGAAATTCTCCTGGATCTATATTAACCAAACCAAAAAGTTCGTCTGTATTTACCAGGTTAAAATTACCTGCTAATGCAAGGTTGCGACTTGGTATGGTGTGGCGCTTAATAAACGGATGACAGAAATCAACATCATTTTTTCCTTGTGTACCATATCGCAGGTGACCCATCAACAATTCACCCATGAATTGGATATGACCCTTCATGAGGCCGGGGTGTTTTTTAATATCGGGATTGAACTTTTCCAGCTCATTCACTTCGTCACCAATGCGGCGGAATACATCTGCAATAGGTTGATTGCTGTTGCTGCGAATGCGATGAAGAAATGGATAGCCAGGTTCCACATCGAGTTTAACGGCCGCTACACCGGCACCATCCTGGCCTCGGTTGTGTTGCTTTTCCATCAGCAGGTACAACTTGTTTAAGCCCCACATTACGGTACCATATTTCTGCTGATAATAAGCAAAAGGTTTTCGTAATCTTATAAATGCAAGGCCGCATTCATGCTTGATGGAATCGCTCATGTAAATAGCTGTTGAAAAGAAGCCGCAAAGTTATGAGATAAATTTTTAGCAGCATGTTAATTCAACACAATTAAGGTTGATTAAACGGGATAGCAACGCGGATTTTACAGCCTTTATTAACTCCTGTAGTAATTTCCAGTTTGCCATTGAATAATTCGGCCCGGTTGGCCATGTTTATAAGTCCCAGCCCTTTTTTGTGATTGGCCGGGTCAAAGCCTTTTCCATTATCTACAATGACTAAAACGGTGTGTTCATTTTCCGTTCCTAATTTTAGAATCACAGCTCTTGCCTCGGAATGTTTAATAATATTATTAACCTGTTCCTGTATAATGCGATAAAACATCAAAGCCTGATTGGCCGGTAACTTATTTTCATCAAATCCATTATGATAAAAACGGATCTGGAACGCCTGCGTTCTCTTCAGTGATTGACAAAGTTCTTTTACAGAATCTATCAATCCCAGGTCACCCAGTGTAGGTGGAACTAAAGAACGGGAAATAGATCTCACTTCATTAATAGCATCTGAAACACCTTTAATAGCCATGTTGATCATTTCAATCACATTATTATCGGCATGGCTTTTTGCAATATCCAGGAACAGTTTAGTGGTGGTCAGTTGCTGTCCAACATTGTCATGAAGTTCCTTTCCTATTTCTTTTCTTTCCTTTTCTTGTCCATCAATGGTAGCCTGCGTTAATTGTTTTTGCTTGTTGATTTCTTCTTTGCGTAGCTTTTGTTCCAGTTTTCTGCGTTCTGTAATATCACTGAATGATGTAATAACATGCAGCAATTCACCATCTGAATTTAATATTGGCACCGCATTTACCAATATCCATATTCGGTTTTTCATATGAGGTTGCATGAGGCCCATTACCACATTCTTTACTGCTTTTTTATTTTGAAAAGCCAAATAACTGGGACGCTGCATAAATTCCAGCGGTAAATTATTTTCATCAACAAAATCCCAGTCCAGGTCGGATGTTGTCTTTGCCAAAATCTTTTCTTCATTCTTATAACCCAATAATTCCAGGCCTGCTTTATTACATAAGGTAATTTCCATTTGTGCATTCATCAGCATTACACCAGATTGCAGATCTGTTATCAGGCGGCGAAACCTTGATTCGTTTTCTTTCAATACTTCCCGGGCATTTTTGCGAAGCGTGTCATCATAAAAATAAATGACCATCCCATTTACATATGGATTGCTTACCAGGTTGTGGCCTCGCAGCATGCACCAGATCCAATGGCCGTTTTTATGTAATAGCCTGACCACAATGGATTTTAAAACAGATTGAGCATTCAATTCCTGCTCAAATCCATTTACAGTAAAAGCATAATCATCCGGGTGTATATAAATAAATGCATTTTTGTTTATGATATCCTCCCTGGTATATCCCAAAATATTTTCTACCGAAGGGGAAACAAAATGAATAATCCCTTCTTCATTCAGGATCAACATTCCATCCAATGAATTAGCGATCAGGTTCCTGTAAAATTGTTCACTAGCAGCCAAATTACGTTCGGCCAATTTTCGCTCAGTTATATCCCTGCCTACTACCAAAACACCCGGATCATCATATCCGTTATGCTTTAACAACATGATAGAATTCAGGAGATATTTTTTTTCACCTGATTTATTTTCAAAAGCCACTTCGCCTTTCCAAATGCCATTTGTTTTCATTTCGCTAACAGCCAGTTCACGGGTGGTATTTTCATATTCCAATGTTACTAAATCAGAAATTGGTTTTCCTATTGCATCCTGTTCTGCTATTCCATAAAATTGCTCGGCAACTCTATTCCAGGTTTTTACCATTTCCCTGCTGTCTGTTGTAATAATAATATCAGATACATTTTCAAGAATATTAGCCTGGCTTTCCAGGTCTCGGGGATCATTGATCAATGTAACCTGAAAAAAAGGATTATTATCCTCTATATTACTTATCAAATGCAGTTGGCTGTTAACCTGTTCGCCATTTTTAAGCTGGGAAATACAATCCATTTTCCAGCTTTCCATATTTTTCTTTCCTGGAAGTACTGATTGAAGCCTGCTCCAACTTTCAGGGCTGAGTAATTGTTTTATGGAGCTACGCAGTAATTCTTCCCTGCTGTATTGAAAAAAACGGATCGTTGATGGATTAGCGTCTAATACCCTGAAAGTTTTTGCATCGAAAACCAACCGGGGCAAGAGCGAAGACTGGTATAGCAGGTGATAATGATCTGCTTTCTTTTCAAGGGTTGATTTATCTCTTTTAAGATCGGTTATATCAACACCAATGCATTGTATAGTACGCTCTTCTTCATCTTCAAAATGAACCAGGTTCAATTCCCACCTGATATAAATAAAATCACCATCCTCATTAACAAAACGTTGTTCAATTAAATTTGAACCCGGCCTGCCTGATAAAAAATCCTTGAATGTTTTTTTTACAAATGATGCATCGGGAGAAATATCTTCCATGAAAAAAGAAAGATCATGGATAGCAGATGTTAAATAACTGATCTTTTTTTGATAAAGAGGATTAAGGTATTTAATCAAACCATCCCTATCGAGAATGATAAAAAAGAAATGACCGGATGTATCAAGACATGCCGGCAGGTTTTGGTGGATGGTTTTCATAAGCGGACCTGCACTTTAATTTTGGCAACCCAAAAATTTAATAGGTCATCAAAATTGCAGGTATGAAATTAACGCACAATAGAGGACCTGTATATAAAGTATTTGGGTATTTATAACGATTACTGAATAACCATTATTGCAAGCCTATCAGAAACACAGGTTAGTTGATCGATGCATTAGCTGGAGTTACCCACCGGGTCAATTGCTCGCAGGTTTGATGTTCTTCATCAAGCATGATATAGTAAGAAGGAATCCTGGTGTTTAACCATTTTTCCAGGGTGAACATCTTTTTTTCCTCCATAGCCATTTCTGAAATTTTATTATAATCATCTACCAGGTTCAGGCGGTGAGGTTGAGAGCGGGATTTGAAATATAGAAGACGTACTGCTTTTTTACCACGGTCATCTGTATATACCATAGGTTGAGAGTATTCACCGGGATTCATTTTATCAAGCTGGCTAACTACTTCCCGATCCAGTTGATCGATGGTAAGAAAAGTTGAACCCCCGCGACCTACAATATAAGGACCGGTAAATGATGCATTTTCATCTTCGGTATATTTTGTAGCCGCATCGGTAAAACTGATTGAATTGGTGATCAACTGTGCACGGATTGTATCCAACCTGTTAATCACTGCATTCGTTTCTACATCAGTAATGGATGGTATGCGCAAAATATGGCGAACCACGGCATCATCACCACTTCGTTGAACCATCTGGATCAGGTGATAACCGAATTTTGATTTAATTACCGGTGACATCTCACCTTCTTTTAATCGAAAAGCTGCCACCAGGAATGTAGGATCCACACCCTTATCATTCCTGTTTAATTGAAACATTCCACCCCGATCCTTACTTCCCGGATCTTCAGAATATCTTTTTGCTAATTGATCAAAAGTAGCCACACCACTGGTGATCTGTCTTTTGTAATTATTCAATTCATCTATTACGTAAAGTTCCAGGTCGCGGTTGGCTTTTGGATATAAAACAATTTGCCCAATTTCAACCTCTGATTCAAAATAAGGAAGACTGTCTTTAGGTATTTTATCATAAAACGCTTTCACCTCTGTAGGGGTAATGCGTACATTACTAACAATTTTTTGTTGCATGGCTTCAGCCAGTTTCCTTTCTCTTACGGATTCTCTGGCATCATCTTTAATCTGGTAAACCGTTTTACCGGCTACTTGTTCCAATACATCCTGGGTGCCATATTGCTGAATAAAATAACGGATACGCTGGTCCAATTCGGCTTCTACTTCTTCTTCACTAACCGGTAATGAATCTTTCTGAGCCTGCAGCATCAATACTTTTGATACAAGGGCTTGTTCAAGAATAAGACATTCTGCATTGTCGGGGATTGCCTGGCCACTGCGGGAAATATCAGCAATTGAATTTTTAATATCAGACTGAAGGATGATTTTATCTCCAACAACAGCTGCTATTTTATCTGCGACCACTTTTTTTACCTGGGCAAATGAGCCCAATGCCAAACATATTGTAACGAAAAAAGAAAAAACCTGCTTCATAATTATCTTAATCTTCAAAAATACCTGATTGCCTGATGGTATAAAGGCGAAAAAGGGTAATTAACAAAAGTTTGGTGACTGACTGGATCGGCAATTATAATGTACGCTTCACTTCTTCAACTTCATATGCTTCAATGACATCGCCTACTTTCAGATCTGCGTAATTTTTAATGGTAATACCACATTCCATTCCACTTAATACTTCTTTTACATCGTCTTTAAAACGTTTTAAAGATCCCAGCTCAGCATTCACACCTTCCCCTGTTGGATACACCACGATACCATCACGTATCAGTCGGACTTTATTATCCCGCTTAATGCGGCCATCCAACACATAACAACCAGCTACTGTAGCTTTATCAAATTTAAATACGTCTCTTACTTCTACATTAGCTACTATCTTTTCCTGGATCTTAGGTTCAAGCATACCTTCCATGGCGCTCTTCACTTCATCGATTACGTTATAGATGATTGAGTATGTTTTAATCTCAACACCTTCCGTATCGGCAAGCCTGGAAGCCTGTACAGATGGACGAACGTTAAAACCTACAATGATAGCATCTGATGCAGTTGCAAGCAACACATCACTTTCCGTAATTGCACCTACTGCTTTATGTACAACTCTAACGGCAATTTCTTCCGTTGAAAGTTTTTGCAATGAATCGCTCAATGCTTCGATTGAACCGTCCACGTCACCTTTGATGATCATGTTCAGTTCTTTAAAGTTACCCAATGCAAGTCGGCGACCGATCTCATCGAGTGTAATATGTTTTTTAGCCCTGATACCCTGTTCACGTTGAATTTGTGCACGTCGGTTGGCAATATTTTTTGCTTCTGATTCATCCTGGTAAACCTTGAATTTCTCACCTGCCTGTGGTGCACCATTTAATCCAAGAATGAGAACCGGGGCTGAAGGTTTGGCTTCATCCACTTTCTTCCCTCTTTCATTGAACATTGCCTTTACACGGCCATAGAATTGGCCACTAACTACCAGATCTCCGGCTTTTAATGTACCATTTTGCACCAGGATAGTGGCAACATACCCACGCCCTTTATCGAGGGTTGCTTCGATCACTGATCCCGATCCTTCCCTGTCAGGGTTGGCTTTCAGGTCAAGAATTTCAGCTTCAAGCAATATTTTTTCCAATAAAAGGTCGATGTTAAGACCCTGTTTTGCAGAGATCTCCTGGCTTTGGAATTTACCACCCCAGGATTCAACCAATATATTCATGTTGGCCAACTGCTCATAGATCTTTTGCGGGTTGGCGCCATCTTTATCAATTTTATTAATAGCGAAGATCATCTGAACACCAGCAGCCTGTGCATGGCTGATGGCTTCTTTTGTTTGAGGCATGATGGCATCATCCGCTGCAATTACAATTACGGCAATATCCGTGATCTTGGCACCACGGGCACGCATAGCTGTAAACGCTTCGTGTCCCGGTGTATCCAGGAAGGTTATTACTTTTTCGTTTGGCAATGTTACCTGGTATGCACCAATATGCTGGGTAATACCTCCGGCCTCACCACCAACCACGTTTGCGCTCCGGATATAGTCAAGCAACGATGTTTTACCATGATCCACGTGACCCATGATCGTTACTATCGGGGAACGAGGTTGAAGTTCGGCTTCATCATCATCCTCTTCTTCCTCCAATTCCATTTGCTTCTCTACATCTATAAATTCCACATCGTAACCAAATTCACCGGCTACCAGTTCAATGACTTCCGCATCCAGGCGTTGATTGATGGACACCATGATACCCAGGCTCATACACTTGCTGATGACTTCTGCAAAACTTACATCTATCAGGTTAGCCAATTCACTTACACTGATAAATTC
>JAKFER010000217.1:0-37736 GCA_036675565.1 Chitinophagaceae bacterium | reverse complement strand
AGTTGATAAGTTGATGGAATGATTTCATGCCTTAATTTCGCTATACTGATTGTGCCATTAATATTTAATTGAATAGTATATACTCAAAATAATTGCATTGAAATTTTCGAAATTCATTTTTATTTTTTTGTTATTCCTGGTGAGTACAATTAAAAGCATTTCTCAACAAGTTGTCATTGACAGTTCAGATCTTGAGGAAGTGATTATTTCAGCCAATAAATGGGAACAAAATCTTGTTGAAGTTCCAAATAAGGTGGTTAAGGTTAGCCGGAGTAAAATCCTGTTTTCAAATCCGCAGACATCCGCAGATCTCCTGGGCCAAACTGGTTCAGTTTTTATTCAAAAAAGCCAATTGGGTGGGGGAAGTCCCATGATAAGAGGGTTTGCTACAAACCGGGTATTACTGGTGCTGGATGGTGTAAGAATGAATAATGCCATTTACCGCAGCGGCAACTTGCAAAATATAATTTCAATTGATCCTTTATCTATACAAGAAACCGAAGTGGTATTTGGCCCGGGTTCGCTGATTTACGGATCTGATGCTATCGGTGGCGTAATGGATTTTCATACACTGCAACCCAGGTTTGCATCAAATGAAAAATTGTTTATCAAGGGTACAGCCATCACCCGGTATTCAACTGCTAATAAAGAAAAAACCATCCATGCAGATGTAAACCTGGGTTGGAAAAAATGGGCGATGCTGACTTCCGCATCATACAGCAAATATGATGATCTGAAAATGGGAAAGCATGGAGGCCAGGATAGTTATTTGAGAAATGAATATTTGGAGCGCATAAATAATGCAGATAATATTATCATCAATAAGGATCCGCGTGTTCAAAGATTCAGTGGATACAACCAGTTAAATATTTTACAGAAAATAAGATTCAGACCCACAAAAAACTGGGATTTTCATTACAGTTTTAATTATGCAGGCACCGGCGATGCACCACGTTATGACCGGTTGATTCAGAAGAGGAATAATCAGTTTCGTTTTGCTGAATGGAATTATGGTCCTATGCTTTTACGCATGCACATTTTGCAAGCTGTACATAAAAGCAAACGGATTTATGATGAACTGCGAATAACCGCTGCATACCAGGATTATGAAGAAAGTCGCATCAGCCGTTCGCGGAATAGTAATCAACGAATAACACAAACTGAAAAAGTTGATGCAGTGAGCCTGAATGCCGATGCCCATAAAAAAATCGGTAAATCGGATTGGTATTACGGTTTTGAAAATGTATTTAATAAGGTCGGTTCGTTTGGAGAAACAAAAGACATCAATACCAATTTAGCCATACCATCAGTAAGCCGATACCCGGATGGCAGCACCTGGAACACCACCGGCATTTACAGCAGCTTTAAAATAAACCTTCGTCCGAAGTTTACGCTCACTTCAGGTTTGCGTTATAGTTATAATATTATGCAAGCTAGTTTTGATAAAACATTTATCCAGTTTCCTTACAATGATGCAAACATAAAGGATGGTGCAGTAACCGGCAATGCAGGTTTGGTTTACCGTCCAACAGACAGCTGGCAATTAAATGCTAATATATCCACGGGTTATCGCATGCCGAATGTTGATGATATGGGAAAACTCTTTGAAAGTGTGCCCGGGAATATTACTGTCCCTAACCCGGAATTATCTCCTGAGTATGCCTGGAACTTTGAATTGGGTATTATAAAACATTTACCAAATAAATTTCGCATAGAGCTTACTGGTTTTCATACCATTTTATCAGATGCCATTGTGCTGCGTCCTTCTTCATTTAATGGGAATGACAGTATTGAATTTGAAGGTACTTTGAGTCGTGTGGAGCAATTGAAGAATGTTGCCAAAGCTACGGTTTGGGGTTTGCAGGCGGGGCTTGAATTATTTTTTAATCCAAATTTCTCTTTTCAGGCACAGGCTAATTGGATAACCGGCAAGGAAACGGATGACGTAAATAATGAGCAGGTTCCTTTACGACATGCTCCACCTTTTTATGGTAATACATTATTTAGATATCAGTCAAATAAATGGATCCTGGAAACTTCGGTTGTTTATAACAGTGAGGTTAGCCATAACGATTTGGCGCCATCTGAAAAAGGGAAAACGGATATGTATGCTAGTGATGTAAATGGCTTGCCATATGCTCCCGCCTGGTATACCTTGAATTTGAAATCTTCGTATCAATTGAATAAACAGCTTTCAATAAATGCAGGATGGGAAAATATTACTAACCGGCGCTATCGGCCCTATTCATCCGGGATAGTAGCAGCCGGGAGTAACCTGGTTTTTTCACTAAAAGCAATGTGGTGAGTGGGTATAAATGTTGAATGATTGGAAAGTTGATACGTTTATAAGGATTAATTGCTTCTTTATAACCAGTATCGCTAAGCCATACTGTCAATAGTAGTAAACGTCCATGCCAGGTCTTTAAATAACTTGACATGTTCAGAAAATTCAAGCTGGGTATTCCATTTTCGCAGGCAGCAGTGCGCTCCACATTTTAAAAGATTATCCCTGTATTGACCAGTAATATAATTATAATAGATCACAACCGGGATATGTTGTGTAACCATACTGCTCTTCATTAAAATTAAAAGTTGTCTGCCATTTACTTTTGGTAAATTTTTATTAAGAATGATCACGGAAGGTAATATGGTTGACCCTGCTATTTGATTCAAATAGTTGATTACTTCAAAGCCGGATTCAAACAATTTTGTACTTATGCCAAAACAGGCTAATGAAAAGGAAAGCCTTTCAATATTATTTTCATCATCATCTACCAGGATAATATACGGTTGCGATTTCAACATATTTAATAGGTAATTGTTTATTTATTATATAAATATTGGGGTCGAAAATTTTGCAGCTGGTTATTGATGGCTATAATATGCGCCCGGGGATAAAAAATACTGCCAGCATAGTACTGGCAGCATTAAAATAAGAATACGAGATTGAGGGCTACTAATCATCATATTATGATGATGAAAGTGAAATCATTATGCTTTGTAAAAATCTCGCTTTTTAGTAAATAAATTATTACATGATTGATTGAAAAAGTTTAATAATTTACAGATTTATAATTGTTTATAGATTGTGTTGATAAAGTTCTTCAGCATGCAATCTCCAGTTGAACTTTTTTAAAATGAAATTGCTGATTAAAAATATGGTGAGTCTCCGGTGCAAACTAATTGTTAGGTCAACACTAGAAAATATGAAACTTCAACCGGTTAGCGTTGAACTTGGGGAGGCAGATATAAAAGAAGAAGAACTTTCGGATGGCCAATTAGAAGAACTTAAAAAAGGTTTGCTTCATTTTGGATTAGAGCTTTTGGAAGATAAAAAAGCTATTCTCATAGAGAAAATTAAAACCATCATTATTGAAATGATCCATTACAGTGAAGAGCCCCCTGTATTGAATTTTTCCAGTTTTCTCAGCCAGAAATTAAATTATGAGTATAACTATCTGTCCAACCTTTTTTCAGAAGTTAAAGGCACCACGATTGAGCATTACATAATTGCACATAAAATTGAAAGAGCAAAAGAATTATTGATCTATAATGAACTGACGCTAACACAAATTGCTGAAAAACTTCATTATAGCAATGTTTCGCATTTGTCGAACCAGTTTAAAAAGGTAACAGGATTAACACCTACATTTTTCAAAAAAATGAAAAATAAAAGAATGAATGCTTTAGAGAATCTTTGAGATAGTAATTTTTTCAGATTCAACGATTTTTTCTAATAATAATGTAAGCCCTGGTGAGAATGTTGTAAGAGTTAGCTGCCAGGATTTTAATAGCTTTAACAATGATAACTATAAATCAAATAAGGAATATGAAAATGCAATCCGATAGTACAGAATTAGAAAAATCACTAGCGCATATCATTGTAGAGATCATTGAATACGTTCCCAATGCTATTTTAACTAAAACGATTATAAAAAAAATAACCGGTAATGTGACTGCTACTTCAATGGCAGCAGGTGAAGAACTGGATGAGAAGACGGTGCCTTACGATACTTTTATCCAAATTATTCATGGACAAGCGGAACTTTTCATCAATAAAAAACAATACCTGCTAAAACTAGGAGAAGGCATAGTTATTCCTGCACATGCTTCACATCGCTTTAATGCCAATGAACAGTTTAAAATGATATCTACTATTATTAAAAGTGGTTACGAAGATTAAGCGTTTTATTTCAGTCATTTAGCTTTTTGTGTTTGACGACAATCGTGTTATGTGCACCTGCAAATTGTCGTTATTGCACCCCTTCGTGCTGCGTTAATGATTATACCTTTAGGTAGCAATTCATTTCAACCTCTATAAGCGTTGAACCCGCTTAAGACAAAAAATAAAATTTAATAAAATGAGACAGCAAAAGATCACTCCATTTCTTTGGTTTGATGGCCAGGCAGAAGAAGCCATGCATTTTTATGTTTCCATTTTCAAAAATTCAAAAGCAGGTAAAATAACCTACTACATCGAAGATTCAAAATTTGGAAAAAAGGGAGAGGTTATGTCAGTAAGGTTTGAATTAGACGGGCAGGAATTTTATGGATTAAATGGTGGACCGATGTATACATTTTCACCCGCTGTTTCTTTTTTTGTTCATTGCGATACTCAAGCAGAGATTGATGATCTGTGGGAGAAATTGTCTGACGGAGGTGAAATAAATATGTGCGGATGGTTGCAGGACAAATATGGAGTTTCCTGGCAAATTATCCCGGACAGGTTAGATGAATTGTTCCAGGATAAGGACCCGGAAAAAGTTAAACGCGTCATGGATGCGATGCTTCAAATGAAAAAGATAGATATCGCCACTTTAGAAAAGGCTTATGCTAATGGGGAAATGGTGAGTTAGAAGAATAAATGCAACTGTTTAAAAATGTAAAAGGAAAGGCGAACGAACCTTTCCTTTTTATTTAAAACTAAGATGAGATCTTTTAATTTTCGTCATCACGCAATATGGCTAAGAATCCTTCATTGGCAGCTAAAGTATTTACCCCTTTCAATGATTTATTTTTGTTTTCACCGTTTGTTGAAATAATAATCTCGCCATCATAATTATCAATAATTGCCTGGCAATCCTGTTCTTTACTAGTGAAATTCAACACAACAAGTATGGAGGGCTTACCATCTTTTTTTCGAATGTATGCCAGTGTTGATTTATTGGAACCTACAGGAATGTAAACACCTGTTTTCAAAACTTCATTTTCATTTCTGAAATCAATAAGTTGTTTATAAAAGTTCAATAAAGAACCTGGGTCAGACTTTTGTTTTTCAACATTATTTTCATGTACATCTTTATTCAAACGAATCCAGGGTTTTTTAGTAGAGAATCCTGCGAACACAGATCCATCCCATTGCATGGGTGATCTTTGTGGATCGCGACTGAGATTTTTACCCGGCATCAATAGTCCTTGCGGATCCTGTATTTCTTCTTCAGGAATGTCAGATTGTATCAACCCTATTTCATCACCATAATAAATGGTTGGTGTGCCACGCAATGTCAATAATAACATTGCCGCAATTTTTGCCTGCTCATTTCCAACCCGGCTGGCCAGTCTTTCTTTATCATGATTACCCAAAACCCAGTTTGGCCAGCATTTCTCAGGCAGGGCTGCTTCATATTTATCAATGGCAATCCCGATCCTGTCTGCTTCCCAGGGCACTAAAAAAATCAACTCAAAGTTTGATGGCAAATGTGCACCATCGCAGTCTTCTCCATAATAGTTAACTACATTTTCAATGGTAAGGTATAGTTCGCCGATGATAACTTTTTCGTTGTATTCATCGGTTAGGTTTCGCATTTTTTGGATAATGCCATGTACTTCAGGTTGATCGCATGAATAGATCTGCATCAGTTTATCTGCATCCGGTTGTTCATCTTTATAATCCGGGTTTACGGGATTATTTCTCCATAATTTATCTTTTATTAAATGCCACATTACATCTACCCGGAATCCATCCACGCCTTTATCCAGCCAGAAGCGCATTACATCCAGGATAGCATTCATGGTTTCCTCGTTTCGAAGATTCAGATCAGGTTGTTCTTTTAAAAATGCATGATAATAATATTGGCCTGTTTTTTCATCCCATTCCCATGCACTGCCACCCAAAACGCTCATCCAGTTATTGGGTGCTGAACCATCAGGCTTTGCATCTTTCCATAGGTACCAGTTTCTTTTATTGTTATCTTTTGAAGACCTGGATTCCTTAAACCATGCATGTTGATCCGAAGTATGATTTGGCACCAGGTCAATGACCAGTTTCATATTTCTTTTATGTACTTCTGATAAAAGTTCATCAAAATCTGCCATGCTCCCAAAAAGGGGATCCGTATTGGTATAGTCTGAAATATCGTAACCCAAATCCTTCATTGGCGAAGGGTAAAAGGGTGTTACCCAGATCGTATTCACGCCAAGCCATTCGATGTAATCAAGTTTTTGAATTACGCCTTTGATATCGCCAATACCATCATCGTTACTGTCCTGGAAGGACCGTATGTAGACTTCATAAATGATTCCTTCCTGCCACCATGCATATTCTTTTTTACTCATTGCATTCGCATTTTCATGGATGATAAAAAACTGTTGATGTTAAATGATATGCAATTCATAAGCCGTATGATAACTTAATGCGGGAATTATATTTTATGATTAAGAATTAAATAAGAATGTACCTACCTAAACAAATTATAATTGTTGAAAGCTTCACCCATAATAAAAGGGAAGAATTTCTCCTTCCCTTTGAGCAATTTAATGTGATACATAGTTTACTTTTCTACATATTCTTTTAAGGATTTTTGTATGATCTCCGTCCACCCTTGTTCGAAATTTGATTTTGCAAAATCCCGGTCCTGCGGCAATTTATCCACTCCTCTATGTGTAAGTCTTAATCTTGTCTGCTCACCTTCTGGAAAGAGTTCGAAGCTGACCAGTGTTTCAATATTTTGTCCTTCATACATCCAGGTATAGGAAATTTTCTGATTCTCGATCACTTCTTTCACCTCGCATAAATGTAAAAATTTCCGCCCTTCATTCTCGCCATAAAATTGAAATGTTGAGCCTACAACGGGTTTAAATTCGGGCAAATCAAAATACCAGTTCTTCATTTCATTTTTATCGGTGATGGCTTTCCATACCCGTGAAACCGGTGCATTGAGCAGAACTTCTTTTACAATAGGTTCTGCAGAAGTTTGAATGTCCATAATTTTATTTTTTGGTTGATAAATATTTCTAAGTGTTTAGAGTTTAGTGCTTAGGGTTTAGTAATGACTAAATGCTGAATAACATTTACCTTTTTGTTTATCGCTTTTTTCTTGATACCGGTTTTTCTTTGGCTAGATACTGTTGCAGTGCATTCAATTTTTTATCCCAGAGTTTACTGTAATAAGAAGTCCATTCAGTCACTTCTTTTAATTGATCAAATTGTGCATCACAATATCTTTCACGTCCTTCTTGCCGAATGGTAATCAACCCGCATTCTGTAAGGATTTTAATATGCTTGGATATGGCCGGCCTGCTGATCTCAAAATTTTCTGCAACAGCATTCAGGTTCATAGATCCGGTGGCTAGTAATTCTATGATTTGCCGGCGGGTAGGGTCGGCTATAGCCTGGAAAACATCGCGTCTCATTTCCATATTGCGTAACAATCTGGTTACAAATATATGGGAAACCATTTGGTTACGCAAAAATTAAATTGGAAATTTTTAGAATCATTCTATTCTAAATTCTTATCACAACGACAAAGAATTAAACTATTTTTAGTTTAATGAAATCAGTCAATCAAAGCAACACGGAAAAATCCATTCCACTTTTGCGTGTATTAGGTGTTCCTACTGCCATTTTGCTGGTAGCTGGTATGATGATCGGTTCTGGTGTTTTTAAAAAGATCATCCCGATGGCTCAATCCGGGCTATCTGAAACATGGATCCTGGGTGCATGGATCATAGCCGGAATCATTACGATGCTGGGTGCATTTACCATTTCAGGACTCGCAACACTCACAGAGGAATCGGGTGGCGTTTATGAATACCTGAGGCTGGCTTATGGAAACTTTTTTTCTTTTTTATATGGCTGGACGGATTTTACAATTATAGGATCTGCATCCATAGCTGCACTTGGATTCATTTTTGCGCAAACCGTAAATGTTTTTATACCGCTTCCTTCACCACTTGCCTCGTTTGCAGATATATCTATAGGTGGTATCATTTTCCCTTTTGCTGATTCAGGTGTAAAAATTATTGCGATCGTTTCTGTCATTTTACTGACCTGGGTAAATTATCGTGGTGTAAAGAATGGCGGTTACATGAACAATATTATAACTGCTGCCAAAATCATAGGCATTTTAATGATCATCATATTGGGATTGCTTTATACTTCACCTGCATTTACTCCTGAACCAATAATTGCCGTTGAAACCATTGAATTTGGAACAGGTGCATTTTTCACCGCCCTGTTCGCAGCCATGCTAAGCGCCTTCTGGGCTTATGATGGATGGTCGAACGTTTCTTTTATTACTGGTGAAATAAAAAGTCCTAAAAAAAATCTACCTATAGCCATTATAACCGGTGTTATCATTGCGATGACTTTATACGTGCTGATAAATTACGCGTATATGCATGTTTTGCCGCTGCAAGAATTAAGGGCTGTGGATCAGAACCAGATTGGTGCGGTGGTTGTAGCTGAAACTATGATCGGTTCACTGGGACAAACAATGATCACTGCACTGATTATGATCAGCGTGTTTGGGGCACTTAATGGAATTATCCTGGCCCATTCCCGCATTTATTATCGCATGGCGCAGGAAAATTTCTTTTTTAAGCGAGCTGCGAATGTGCATCCTCGTTATAGAACGCCATATATCTCACTTTTATATACCATGATCTGGAGTTCTGTGCTGATAGTGTCAGGCACTTTCGATATGCTGACCGATATGGTGATCTTTGCCGGGTTTTTATTTTATGGATTGTTAGCTTTTGCTTTATTCAAAATGAAAAGATCGGGTGTTATCAAATCAAAAGTGATTGGTTATCCCTGGGCACCTTTGATCATCATCGTTTTTTCGATCGCCCTGGTTTTTGCAACCGTAATGGCACAGCCCGGCCAGTCATTGATAGGTCTGGGATTAATAATGATTGGTATTCCATTTTATTTCAACTTCAGAAAAAATAATAGTTCCTCCGCGTCAGGTGGTGATTTAAAATGAAATTGAATTATTGCGTTTGCTGAATTTAATGGCTGCATTTAATGCCGTAAAAAATCACTTAGCATGTTGATCATCGTAAATTTTATACATAATTATCCCAATACAAAAATGTGTAACTACTTAGTAAAAAATAGATTGATAATAACTTAAATAATTTTAATAAAACAAATTGGTAAACTACTTTGATCACTCATTCATGCAACTTATATTTGCCACTTGATCCCGTTATTCTGTAATAAACTAACCGCATGATTAGATTAGCCCTTGTGATTATTTCAATATTACTTTTATCGTGTCAACCACATGGGCATAAAAAGCCAATCACTAAGGGTAAGTCAATGGATAATGCTTCCATTCATCATACTTCTTATCAAAGCAAAAATCCTTACTCATCACAAGCATCCGGACCAGGAACAACTGCTGCAAATGAATTTGAAATAGATTGGAAAGGAAAATGGCACTATGAAGAGGATATGATTAAATATTCCATAACCATTGACCAAAAGTTAAAGGATATGAACAGGTGCATTTACCATGTAGAGGGTATTCCTGCTTTTTATGTTTTAGAATGTAAAGGAATAGCAAAGGGAAATGTATTTGAATTGTATTACAGGTATACAAATGATGGCAATTTTATCAGGGAAGATAAAATTGACCCAGGCAAACCCATTTTAACTTTATCATTAGTAAATGGCAAAGTAATCACTCACTGGAATCAATTGCCGGGTGGAAGAAATGGGCAGGAATGTTTCAAAAAGAAAGTTTAAGTTGAAAAATTTATTAAAGTAATTCCATAATGTTTTGGATTTCTGCATGGCATCGGATGGTGGCCAATGTCCATGTAAAAGGGAGCAGCAATGCTCCCTTCCTTATTTCATAACAAAAGAATTTAATAATTCATCTGTTAACTAACCTTGCAATTACATAGCAAAATTGAACATCAAACTTTCAGACTGCCTTCCACACTTCCATCAGCATGCTTTTTGCCGGTAACTGCTGCAGCCGCATACTTTATAAAGTTAATCATCTTTCCACCCGTTGAATCCCAGTAATATCCTTCTAATGGTGCCACACGAATGATGGTAACAGCCGGATCATCCTTTCCATCGAACCATGCATTGGCAAGTGATGTCCATTTGTCTTCGATTGTTTTGCGGTCTTTATAAATATGAGCGTTACCGTAAACAGATAAAAACTCCATATCACCGGGGTTTGAGAAAATCAATTGTGTGCGGTTATCTTCTTTTAACTCAAAATTTTTATTGCTTTCAGCAGAGCTTATGAACCAAAGATTTCCTTCTTCGTCCACCTCCTGTAAACTCATGGGACGGGTGCTCATGGGTGCCATTCCCAATTCAGTACAGAACATACATATCCTGGTACCTTCTGCCAGGTCCTTCAATTTTTTTATTGCTTCCTGGCTATTTAAATTTTCTAATTTTCCCATTGGATGATTGTTTTTAAGTTTTAATGAATTTTAAAACCTTATGCAAAAAATATACGCACCACATCCAGTGACAACTAATTGCTTTATTCATTGCTGTTTTTGTAAAAACCAGGGTGATTTTCCATTAGTAATATTTTTTGGGGATTTAACTGCCCATTGAATGATCATACATTCCAGGGTGTTCGTTTAGAATAACAGTTTAAAATTAAATCGTAATATTGCGATATTATGGGAGCTACCAAATCGTACGAATTCAGTGCAAAAGAAAACAGGTTGGCAAAATATGCCAAAGCGCTGGGGCACCCGGCCAGGTTATCTATTTTAAAATTACTGGCCAGTAAACAACATTGTATTTGTGGCGATATTGTCGATGAGTTACCACTTTCACAAAGCACCGTATCCCAGCATCTCAAAGAATTAAAAGATGCTGGTTTAATCAAGGGCGAAATTGAAGGTGCTAGAGTCTGTTATTGCATAGATGATAAACAATGGAAGTTGGCCCAGGCATGGATCAACCAATTGTTTGATGCATATAAGGGAGGCGAAAAATGTTGCTGACAAATTTACCAGTTGAAATGTTGATAAGTTCAGTGTTTGAATGGAACCAAATTGCTTGAACAATTACTTATTAAATGAATTCATACTAGCCCTAATTTTTAAAAGCTAAAAACCCATCGATGTCTTCAAATAATTGTGCTCCTGCTCATGAAAGAAAAAAATTAGGATTCTTAGACCGGTATTTAACCCTTTGGATATTTCTGGCTATGGCAATTGGTGTTGCCATCGGTTATTTTATTCCATCATCATCCGGGTATATTAATTCATTATCATCAGGTACCACCAATATTCCATTAGCTATTGGATTGATATTAATGATGTACCCTCCATTTGCCAAAGTGCGATACGAAAAACTGAAAGAAGTTTTTAAGAATACAAAAGTATTGGGCATTTCATTATTGCTTAATTGGGTTATCGGTCCCATCCTGATGTTTTTATTAGCCGTCATTTTTTTACATGGTTATCCGGAATACATGGTGGGCGTAATTCTTATCGGGCTTGCCCGTTGTATTGCCATGGTCATAGTCTGGAACGAACTGGCCGAAGGCAGCCGCGAATATGCCGCAGGTTTGGTAGCATTGAACAGTATTTTCCAGGTATTGTTATACAGCGTTTATGCATGGGTGTTTGTAACATTATTGCCACCCTTATTTGGCATTACGGGTTCGGAAGTAAATATTACAATGGGACAAATTGCAGAAAGCGTAGCCATTTATTTGGGCATCCCATTCGCTGCAGGAATACTTACGCGTTTGATTTTAAAACATGCAAAAGGGGAGGACTGGTATCAGAATAAATTTATTCCTTTTATCTCGCCGATTACCTTAATAGCGTTGCTTTTTACCATTGTGATCATGTTTAGTCTCAAAGGTGAATTGATTGTACAGATCCCATTCGATGTGGTACGCATTGCTATCCCGCTGGTCATTTATTTTGCCATCATGTTTATTGTTAGTTTTTTTATTGGCAAAAAAATGGGCGCCGATTATTCAACCAATACTTCTATTGCTTTTACGGCTGCCGGTAACAACTTTGAGTTAGCTATTGCCGTGGCAATCGGAGTTTTTGGTATCAACAGCGGACAAGCTTTTGCAGGTGTAATTGGTCCCTTGGTAGAAGTGCCTGCATTGATTGCACTGGTAAATGTGGCGTTTTGGTTCAGGCGAAAGTATTATACAAAAAAAGCGGTTGTTTAATTTTATAATACCAGCTGATGAACTCCGGTTATACATCGTTGCGTCGCAATCCGTTCATCTTTTGTACTGCTATGATGCTTTTTATATTTCAGGTGGCATGAATGTAAATAATCAATTTCGATCAAATAACCACTCCAATTTATTTGCCTAAATACACTAAATAATTAAATATGAAAATTGCTTTATTCTCCGACATACATGCAAATCTTCCTGCACTCGAAGCCTGCCTTAAAAGTATCGAAGCGCAAAAACCCGATGCGGTTTATTGCCTTGGTGACCTGGTAGGTTATAATATCTGGCCAAACGAAGTGATCAATGAAATCAGGCAAAGAGGAATTCCCACCATTGCGGGAAATTATGACCAGGGTATTGGTTTAGCAATTGATGATTGTGGCTGCGCATATAAAACGGATATTGAAAAGGACATGGGAAAAATATCCATTTCATTCACCAATTCGATTGTTAAATCCGAAGAACGAAATTATTTAAGAACATTACCTGCTCATATCCGTGTTGAATTCCAGTTAAACAATGATAAGTTGAATTTATTACTGGTACATGGCAGTCCGAGAAAAATTAATGAATATCTTTTTGAGGACAGGGACGAAAAAAGTTTATTGCGCATCATGGAACAAGCAGACGCTGATATCATGTGTTTTGGTCATACTCACAAACCATATCACCGGGTTTTGCCAACTGAAATTTCTCCTGTACTTCATTACCGGCATGCTATAAATATTGGATCTGTAGGAAAACCAAAAGATGGCAATCCTCAGGGTTGCTATGTTATCTTAACGATTAACGAAGAAAGTTCTGTAGCAAACAAAGACGCTGTAAAAGCAGATTTCATCCGTTTTGATTATGATGTCGAAAAAGCAGCCAAAGCTGTTGAAGAAAGTCTTTTACCAAATGAATATGCCGACATGTTACGAAAAGGTCAGTAAGACTT
Source organism: Chitinophagaceae bacterium (assembly GCA_036675565.1). GTDB lineage: Bacteria > Bacteroidota > Bacteroidia > Chitinophagales > Chitinophagaceae > JACCYQ01. Next base: position 24,380 of record JAKFER010000217.1, on the reverse strand, counting down.
ACATCCTGTAAATCATATTTCCTGTTTGTATGATTAATTAAGTGCACCTTTAGAGAACATTATCATAAAATAAAAGGAGGCATATGTGTTTTTCAGCCACTGCAAGTTTCGGTTCCGCAGCAATTCTTGCCGTGATTGGCATAGCCACTATGCGTAAAACGACTAATCGCAGTCAATTGGCATTTGCAGCCATTCCATTCATATTTGCCATACAGCAATTTGCAGAAGGTTTTGTGTGGCTGTCTTTATCAAATAATGCATATACTGAATGGCAGGAGCCAGCTTCCATTTTATTTTTAATTTTTGCACTTGTACTCTGGCCTATATGGTTTCCTTTTTCTATTCTGTTGATTGAGAAAAACATGTATAGAAAAAATATCCTGTATTTTTTATTGATTATGGGCATGCTAATAGCTGGTTATTTTTCCTATAGCATGTTAACATCCCCTGTAAATGCCGCTATCGAAAACAACCATATTTTATATAATATAGAATACCCCTGGTCATTGATCACTTCAAGTAATTTGATGTATGGGCTGGCTACAATCTTACCTGCATTTATTAGCAGCACAAGGCGTACCTGGTTGCTGGGTATATTTGTAATTATATCTTACATCGCAACTACTATATTTTTTCCTGAAAACATTATTTCAGTTTGGTGTTATTTTGCTGCATTGATTAGTTGCGTAGTTTATTATATCATTATTGGTCAGGTATCCCGACCAGGTAAATTGTATCCTATGTTTGGGATCAGGTAAATGTCTTTGTGTGTGTGACAATTTAGGCAACATTTTTTACCGATATATTTTACCATTGCTACATTGATTTAGTCGTTAACTTTAATAAGAAGAAATCTGGCCACCACATTTGGTCTTGTAGAGGAGTGAGAAAACACAACTATTAATTTGTTAACTCTCAAATCCTTTTTATGGCAAATAAGCAAGACATTGATTTTACCTATACAACACTGGATAAAATTTTTCGGCTAAGCATTGGCGAAACAGCTGATTTTAGCGGTGCCATGTACAACGGTGACTTTTCTATGAGCCTTACAGAAGCTCAAAAAGCAAAACATGTTTTCATAGCTGATCAATTGAATATCAAATCCGGCAGCCGTGTCCTGGAAATGGGTTCGGGCTGGGGACCTTTTCTCACTTTTTTAAAAAATGAACGCGGCGTGCAGGGTGTCGGGCTTACACTTTCTGATGGACAATATCATGCATGTAAGAATAAGGGGCTCGATGTTTATATTAAAGATTGTCGCACCATAACGCCAAATGATTTCGGAATTTTTGATGCAATCGTTTCGGTTGGTGCTTTCGAACATTTTTGTTCTTTAGAAGAATATAAGAACGGCGAACAGAAAAAAGTTTATGGAAAGTTTTTTAAAACAGTCGCAGATCTTTTACCTGTTGGCGGTAGATTTTTTTTACAAACCATGACATTTACGGATAAAATGATTGCTCCCAATGAGATGGATATCCATGCGGATAAAAATTCTGACGAATACATCCTCGCTTTAACAGAAAGACATCTGCCTGGTTCCTGGCTGCCTTACGGTTCTGAAATGATCATCAACACAGCTGCCCCATATTTTAAGGTTGTTACTATAAGCAGTGGAAAGTTAGATTATATTGAAACCATCAGCCAATGGCGAAAGATGTTACGTAGTTTCAGTTTTAAAAAATATAGCTTGTATGCAAAATTTTTATCTCAACTTATTGCTGATAAAAAATTCATGCATATGATTGACGTTTTCAGGATTAGCCCGATTAAAGTTTGTTTCGAACGAGGGATCATGGATCATTATCGCATCGTCTTCGAGAAAATATAACCTGGCTGATTTATGATACAGTGACTTGACGGTTCATAGTTACAGGGGAACAGGTGTAAGAACTGTTTTTTCCCAAAGAGCAAATTCATTTTTAAGTCGGTTAAAAATCTCCGCATACGTATTTTTCAGGTTGGTTTTCTCCCCGGGATCAACTGATAAATCAAAAAGATATTCTTCATTTTCAACCTTAAGATATTTCCAGTTTCCTTCCCTTATTGCTTTTTGTTTGGCCCGCTGAAAAGTTCGCCAGTAAAAAGTTCGTTCAGTTTCCTTTTTATCTTTGGTGCATATGGGCATCAGGTCTATGCCATCTAAATGAAACTCCGGGTTCGATTCAGCCCCCGCGGCAGCAAGGATGGTTGCTGTCCAATCCATTGTTATGGCTGGTTGATCGGTAAAACTGCCTGCTTGTATTTTTCCGGGCCAGCGAATAATGGCCGGTACCCTTATACCACCTTCCCATAAAGTCATTTTGCCATTTGCAAATTCACCATTATCAGAATAGCGTTCACCTCCGTTGTCATTGGTAAAGATGATAATAGTATTTTCTGATAATTTTTCTTCTTCTAATGCCTTCATAATTTGACCAATGCCATCATCCAGGCTTTTCATCATGGCCGCATAAATTGCCGGACTGCCACCTTTTCTAAAATCTAAAGTGTCATCATATGCTTTGTCAGTTGGTCCCTGCCAGGGCCAATGTGGTGCTGTGTAAGTAAGCGCCAGGAAAAATGGCATCTTATGAGGTTGTTTTATAAACTCGGTTGCTTTACGTGTAAACAAGTCTGTCAGGTATCCTTTGGGATACACAAAGTTTTCATTTTCGTATAGATCATGCCTTCTGCCATCTCCTTTATGCGATATAAAATCTGCGGCTCCGCTATGAATACCAAAAAAGTAATCAAATCCATTTTTCCCAGGACTGTACTCCGGTAAAAATCCCAAATGCCATTTTCCGATGATTGCAGTTTGATATCCCGCAGATTTTATTAGCGTTGCAATGGAAGGATATTCAGTAGTTAATCCAACGATGCTGTCTTTTGGCACAGGTGTAAGTGGTTCTTTTAGGCCTACCGGCGTACGTGCTGGATATCGACCTGTCATAAATGCTACCCGGGTGGGTGTGCAAACCGGTGCGGCTGCGTATGCCTGCCTGAATTTTATTCCTTCAGAAGCCAGTTTATCGATATGGGGTGTTGCTGTTTTTTTTCCACCGTAACAGCTCAAATCTGCATAACCCATATCATCTGTCATAATGTAAATGATATTGGGTTGTTGAGCGGATGTACTCAATACAATCAACAAAAAAAATGGTAATATGGAAAAATAAAATTTCAATGATGAATCTGATTTTTTAATTCAATGAAAATATATCCGGGTTCATTTTATATACGAGATCATTAAAACAAAATTAGTATTTCATGTGATTTATACGATTTTTTTATTGCGTATTAATACGGATAAAGTTCAATGTTATATGTCAAGTTTACTCCAATTTTTTTAGATGTTATAAAAATGCTGTAAACTCCTGTTTTTACAATTCATATTTACTATCTTGTTAGTTCAGTGCAGCAATATTCCGTGGTGCAATTTTCCATGTCCAATAAAATCTTCCAAAAATAAACGCCGATGAAGCGTCCGTTTTTTTTTCGCCTGACTCTTGGGCAACGACTGCCATTAATGATTTTCATTTTATTATTAAGTGTCATTTTAATCTTTGGTATCACATCGTATGTTGGAGTAAGTCGTGCAGAACTTAATTCCGGGGAAGACAGGTTAAAGGTGCTGTCTGAGCAGTTGAGTTCCATGCTCACCGGTAATACCCATGGCATGATTGCGAATGCTTATGTAAGCGGGAATTCACCAGGTATTATTCATTATGTGAAAAATAATGGATCTGATAACAGCAGGGAAACTTTAGATAAGTTGCAGGAATTGCAGAAGGATACCAGTTACCTCATGGTAGAAATAAAAAATGCTGCTCTACAGACTATTTATCGTTCAGCGAATGGTGATGATTTAAATATAAATCTCGATACATTGCTTACAGATCTTTCCATTAAACCAGACACCGGTGTTGTTGGACGTTTATATAAAATAGGAGATTCTGTTTATTATCCAATCATGTCAACAATATTGGAGAATAATAAAACCATTGGTTACCTGGTTCGCTGGAGAATGATGGGTATTACACCCACAGCTTTATCGCAATTAAGAAAATTGCTGGGTTCTGGTGCTTCATTGTTTGTTGGAAACAGGGATGGAATCATTTGGTCTGATTTACAAAGATCGGTATCACCCATTCCATCAATTAAGCAAATTGGAAATAATGTTATCCATTACAAAAAAAATGGCGTACCTGTAATTTCCCATATTCGACCAATAGAAAATAGCCAATGGCTCGTGGCTGTTGAATTATCCAAAAAAGAAGTACTTGGTGCAGCCAATCAATTTTTAACATGGTTGATTCTGATTGGATCATTATTATTAATATTGGGTGTGTTTGTAGCCTGGTTAATGGGAAGAAAGATAACAGACCCGTTGAGAAGGCTGACTACTGCGGTCTCAGGCATTGCGGCAGGAAATTATTCTACACTTTCACATGTGCACCGGTATGATGAAATAGGCAAATTAGCCCGCGCATTTAATGCCATGTCAGCCCAGGTTCAAAATGCACAAAAAGCTTTGGAAAGTAAGGCTCAAAATTACCGTTTCTTATTTGAAGGTAACCCGATGCCCATGTGGATCATTTCAAAATCCACCTTAGATATATTAAATGTTAACCAGGCTGCGGTTGAGCATTATGGTTATACGCTCAGCGAATTTCTGAATTTGAATTCAAAAGATCTTCGCCCGGAAGAAGATCAGGAAAAGTATTTGCAATACGTAAATGATGAAATAAATTATCATTCAAATAACCGGGGCATATGGCGTCATAAGAAAAAGGACGGTACGGTTATAATGGTTGATGTAACGGCAGATAATATTATTTATCATGATCAACCGGCACGATTAATTTTAGCGAATGATGTAACAGAAAAATTAAATGCGGAAGCGCAATTAGTTCGCCACAGGGTAATGGAACAGGAATTAATTTCAGAAACAACATTGCAGGTGCAGGAGAAAGCCAGAGAAGAGTTAGGAAAGGAATTGCATGATAACATCAACCAGATACTGGCATCTACAAAACTGTATCTTGAAATGGCAAAGGGTGAAAATGAAAGCCTGGTAAAAGAAGCCATAGATAAAAGTTATGAAAATGTAAAACTGGCGATTATGGAAATCCGTAGACTATCAAAGCAATTAGTGGCGCCGGCATTAGAAACATCTTTGGTTGATGTCATCAGGGATTTGTCCGAAGAGATACAGGCTATCACACCAATTTCAACTTACCTGAACATAGATAACTTTCATGAACACCTGGTAAATGATAATTTAAAACTGGTTCTGTACCGGATCATCCAGGAACAGGTCAATAATATTTTAAAACATGCAGCAGCCAGCGATGTACATATCACAATCGCAACAGAACATGGAATAGTGTATTTAATTATTTCGGATAATGGAATTGGTTTCGATACTACTAAAAAATCAAAGGGTATCGGTTTAAGAAATATTGATAACAGGGTTAAGTTTTATGATGGTGAAGTGAACCTGACATCTCAGCTCGGGAAGGGTACCCGCCTTGAAATTTCTGTTCCACTTGAAAGAAGTACTAAAATGGCTATGTAGGTTTTAGCTCTTATGATAACTCCTGGTTGATTAAAGTGATTATTGGTTTCATTGCAATATTCAATAAGTTACACTAACGCTTATCCTTATGTCAAGTATTATCATGTATGTATCTGAGGATACCATTCCCTTATTTTCAAACAAAACATCGAATAAAAAAAGCATTCATTTGCTTTGGGGAGATTCTGTACGGTTACAGGAAGAACTTCCTGTTTCGGGAAGGGTTAAGGTCAAAGCAAGGGGAGTTAATGGATATGTTAACACAAACCAGTTAAGCAATCAATCATTACTTGAATACTATTTTATTGATGTGGGACAGGGGGATGGTGTTTTGATTGTAACGCCCGATCGCAAACATATTCTGATTGATGGAGGATATATTCGTAAAAAACAGGTCACCAAACGCAATGCAGCGGATTTCATTGACTGGAAATTTGACCGGGACTATGGCCAAACAAAAATAAGCCTTGATGTAATGGTCAGTTCGCATAATGATGAAGATCATTATGGCGGATTATGGGATATTATTAACCCGGATGAAGTGAAAGAACTTAAACTAACCAAAGTAGAAGTTGGCGCCTATTATTATGCCGGTATGAATTGGTTTGAAAAGGACGGGAAAAGAAATTTAGGCCCATTTAAAGATGGATACTGGACATTGCTGCTTAATAGTAAAACATCATTAAAGAATCATTTGCCGGGAGGGGCTGGCGCTGTAAGCAGTGGTTACAGCCTGCAGGGACAATGGAAGGATTTTATAACACAGGTGGTAAAATCAACGCGGACGTGTACCCGTCTGAGTAATAAGAAAAACAGCAAAGGATATTTACCCGGCTTTGAACCGAAACCAAATTTACCCAATATTAAAGTGCTGGCACCCATTGAAGAAAAAATTGATGGTAAACCGGCTCTAAAAAAATTTACCAATGGTGATTCGCAAAATACAAATGGTCATAGTTTATTACTTCGGGTGGATTATGGTAAAACAAAAGTGTTATTAACAGGTGACCTGAATGCGCAAAGCCAAAAGCATATCCTTGATTTTTATAAAGACAACTTAGGCGAACTTTCCTGTGATATTGCCAAAGCCTGTCATCATGGAAGTGACGACTGTTCTTACGAATTCTTATCAGCGCTTTCTGCATCAGCAACCATCATTTCTTCGGGGGATAATGAAGGACATAATCATCCACGGCCAAGGATAGTCGCTGCCAGTGCATTGACAGGTCATAAATTAATTAAAGATGACCGGGTAGTGACCCCACTAATTTATTCAACCGAAATTGCCCGAAGCTATAAGATCACTGAACCTGAAAAATTGATTTTGGGAAAAGATGGGGATGAGGGCATATTCCATTCAGCTAATAAAAAAGCTCAGGTTCAGTTCACTTCCAGTGGCCAGATGCGAAAAAGAGATCTCTGGAAATCTATGTTTGTCAGCGGTATTGTTTATGGCCTGGTAAATGTCAGGACCGATGGCGAAAAAATTCTATGTGCAACATTGAGTGAAACAAAAAAAGAATGGGAAATTGAAACTTTCAAATCAAGATTTTAATTTCCTGTTGGTTGATGGTCTGCTAAAACATAACACTCAGCAGATCATCGATCGTCATGTTCCGGAAATACTCACCGATATTATATTTATTTAGTCGTTCCCGGATTGCATCTTCATTATGGTTGGTATTTTCTAAAGCTTTTTCAATTTCTGCAATATCCTTTTCATTAAAAAAGTCTCCAAAGATTTTTGCATGACGAATGATCCCTTTTTCTACATCAAGGTTCATTTCTATGGTGCCACCATTTGTTCTGATTCCTTTTTTAAAACTGTAATCCGGGCTGTAGCCATAATTCCATTCCTGTGTGGCGTATTTTTCATTGCGGATCTTTTCAATAGCTTTAATGTCAGCAGGCGTAAAATTGTACATGCGACTGTCTGCATTGGTCGCAATAATATGGTCCATTAATTTTTGTGTAAACTCTTTGAGCGTAATGGGTACAGGTAAGTGATCTGCAATATTGGTAACCCTTTTAGGAATTGATTTAACCGCTTTGTCCGTGTACTTCAAAGGATTTATGCGCAAAGCTTCGCTTACATTTTTCATTTCAGAAGCAAATAATAAAGTGCCATGATGTAAAATTTTTTTTTTGTGAATATGCTCTGCGTTGCCAGAGATCTTTTTGCCATCAATTGTAATATCATTTCTTCCTTCAAACTTGGCATTAACACCTAAACTGTTTAAAACTTCTACAATAGGTTTGGTATATTTTTCAAAATCCATCAGGCTGCCTTCGTATCCCGATTTTGTAAATGAAAAATTCAGGTTACCCATATCATGGTAAACCGCGCCGCCACCCGATAATCGGCGCACAACCTGGATATTGTTTTGTTTAACGTATTCGAAGTTTATTTCGGCCAGCGTATTCTGATGCTTTCCAACAATGATGGCATTGTCATTTTGCCAAAGCATAAAACAATCTTCATCAATATGTTTAAAAATATATTCGTCAGTTGCAATGTTAAAATAAGGATCAGTGGACTGGTGATAAATGCAAAGCATGTTTTTTTAAACGAAATTATATAATCTGCCACAGGGAGCGAAAAGCATAAATGATTTTTAATAAGTGCCTGTATTGAATGGGAATTTTAATGATGTCGGTATTATTTTTTTTCTAAAAGCTGCAGATGCTTTAATTTAAATCATCTGAAAGTTATTTACACATTCATTTTAACAGATACTTGCATTATAATCAGATAAAGCATATTTGGTCATTTTATCTTGTTTAGATATATTTGTAAAAATTTAAACAAAACTTGAATTTATTTTCTATATCACAGTTGTCCCAATTTTCTGGAATTAAGGCCCATACCATCCGTATGTGGGAGCAGCGCTATAATGCTTTAAAACCAAACCGTTCTGAAGGTAACACCCGTTATTATGATAATTTACAGTTGCGCCGGTTATTGAATATTGTAAGCCTGATGGATTCAGGTTATAAGGTATCTGAATTAGGTGTAATGAGCGATAAAAAACTTTTTGCTTTGTTGGAAGAACAACATGCAAATGTAAATTCAAATGATCCGGAAGATTTTTACATCTCACAATTGATTGCTGCAGGTATGAGTTACGATGAGCAGCATTTTGAAAAAATCTTTTCGCATTGTTTGTTGCGTTTCGGTTTGAAAAATGCATATATACATGTTTTATATCCTTTGTTATCAAGAATAGGTTTAATGTGGACCAGCAATTTAATCCCCCCGGCTCAGGAACATTTTATCAGCAACATCATCAGGCAAAAACTATTTACCGCCATTGATTCTTTGCCGCCTCCTGCACCAACAGCTGAGACGTGGTTGCTTTTTCTACCTGAAAATGAATTTCATGAAATAGGTTTATTATTTGCGCATTATGTTGTTCGGTTGTCAGGAAGAAAATCAATATACCTGGGTGCAAATCTTCCATTGGATTCATTAAATAATGCCATTAAAGATATTAAGCCCGATAAACTTTTACTGTTTTTGGTCAGGCATAATCTCCCTGAGGAAAGCCAGGAATTCCTGGATACGCTCCGGACTTTTTCCCCAATTAAAATAATATATTTAGTAGGCAGTAAAAATCTTGTGGGGTCGCTGAAAACAGGAAAAATTCAATGGTTGCAGTCAGTTGATGACCTGGATCGTGTATTGGGATCAAATTAAGTTGAAAAAAACTTTATATTTTTTAAACGAGTGTAGATGCCAAAAATTGCAGTTATAGGATCAGGATTTTCAGGGTTAAGTGCAGCGGCTTATTTGTCAGCTGCCGGGTATGATGTACATGTGTTTGAAAAAAATAATGATCCGGGCGGCAGGGCCAGGCAATTAAAAACGGATAATGGTTATGTGTTTGATATGGGGCCAAGCTGGTACTGGATGCCAGGCGTTTTTGAGCGTTTCTTTAATGACTTTGGTAAAAGCACAAATGATTATTACGATTTGAAATTATTAGACCCATCTTTTGATGTCGTTTTTGCCAATGAACAAACATTAAGCATTCCGGAAAATTTTGCTAAACTCTGTGATCTTTTTGAATCCATCGAAAAGGGAAGTGCAGATCGTTTACAGAAGTTTATGGAGGAGGCTAAATACAAATATGAAACGGGCATGGAAAGCCTGGTTTATATGCCTGGTATTTCTATGCGTGAATTTGCCGATGCAAATCTTATTAAAGGCGCCATGCGTTTACAGGTTTTTTCATCATTTAGTAAACACGTTCGAAAATATTTTTCTCACCCGCATCTGATTGCGTTGATGGAATTTCCAGTTTTATTTTTAGGCGCTATGCCACAGGATACGCCAGCCTTGTATAGTTTAATGAATTATGCAGGATTAAAGTTGGGTACCTGGTATCCGCAGGGTGGTTTTGGAAGTGTAGTGAATGCTATTATGGAAGTAGCTAAAGAGAACGGTGCAAACTTTCATTTCAATGCTCCTGTTGAAAGTATCCTGGTTGAGGATCAATGGGCTTATGGTGTAAAAGTGAATGGAAAGGAATTTCATTGCGATGCAGTTATAGCTGCTGCAGATTATCATCATATAGAAGATAAGTTATTGCCCCAGGGTTATCGTAACTATAATGATGGTTATTGGGAAAAGAAAACATTTGCACCTTCCTGCCTCATATATTATATAGGACTTACCAAAAAAATAAATTCCATACAGCACCATACTTTATTTTTTGAAGAAGATCTTTTTCAACATTCAAAAGAAATTTACAAAGACCCTAAATGGCCTACGAACCCCTTATTTTATGTGTGTTGTCCATCTCAATCAGATGAAAGTGTAGTGCCTGTAGGTCATGAAAATTTATTTCTGTTAATGCCTATTGCACCCGGGTTGGATGACGATGACAGTTTGCGTGAAAAATATTTTGCAATCATGATTAACCGGCTTCAAAAACATATTGGTGAAGAAATTGTGTCTCATATTGATTATAAACAAAGTTATTCTGTCAGCAATTTTATTGATGATTATCATTCTTATAAAGGAAATGCATATGGCTTAGCAAATACTTTAATGCAAACGGCCATTCTTAAACCAAAGATCCGGAATAAAAAAATTGGCAATCTATTTTATGCCGGGCAATTAACGGTTCCCGGACCAGGGGTGCCTCCTTCGCTTATTTCTGGCAAAATAGCCGCAGAGCAATTAATTAAATATTTTAAAAAGCAAAAGTATGAAGCTGTTATTTGATGATTTGTCGGTACAGGTCAGCAAAATGACCACCCGCACTTATAGCACCAGTTTTTCATTGGGTATTTATTTTTTGAATAACCGCCTGCGGGATTCTATTTATTCAATTTATGGGTTCGTCAGGATAGCAGATGAAATTGTGGATAGCTTTGAAGGGTACGACCGCGAACGACTTTTAACCAGGTTCCGGTTGGAAACCTATGAAGCTTTGGAAAATAAGATTTCTATTAATCCTATTCTTAATTCCTTTCAGCAGGTGGTGCATCAGCATAAGATCAATAACGATTTGATAGAAAATTTTTTGCAAAGCATGCAAATGGATTTGGGAAAAATTAATTATACAAAAGATACTTACCAGCAGTATATTTTTGGTTCCGCAGAGGTGGTTGGCTTAATGTGCCTTCATGTTTTTACAGAAGGGGATCTTAAAATGTTTGAGGAATTAAAGCCTTATGCAATGAAATTAGGTGCTGCTTTTCAAAAAGTAAATTTCTTGCGTGATTTAAAAGATGATTATCATGTATTAGGCAGAACTTATTTTCCGAATGTTGATATGACTGAATTTAATGCAGAAGCTAAAAAACAAATTGAAGAAGAAATTGAGCACGATTTTTCTATTGCATTGGCAGGAATTAAGAAACTCCCCTCTTCGTCAAAAGGTGGCGTTTACCTGGCTTATGTTTACTACTTGTCTTTATTTAAAAAAATAAAGAAATTACCTGCTCACCATATATTAAAGGAGCGTGTGAGAATCAATAACGGGCAAAAATTTGGGTTGATGTTAAATAGTCTTGTACAAAATAAAATGAATTGGGTTTGAAATTATATTTTCTATATGCGTTTTTATTTATTTCGGTTTCAGCTTTTGCAGAAACACCTTCTTTGACTGAAGTAAGATCTTTGTACGAAAAGGCGGCTAATGATGAAAAAGCATGTAAAAGACTCATTGAATGGTTAAAACCTTATCACGAAAAAAATAATCCTTTGCTATTTGGTTACAGGGCCGGTGGCGTAATGATGATGGCTAATTATGTGTTTAATCCATTTTCAAAATTGTCCTATTTTAATAAAGGCAAAAAAATGCTTCATAAAGCAATTCTGGCTGATGCGCAGAATATTGAATTGCGTTTTATCCGTTTTGGAGTTCAAACAAATGCGCCATCCTTTTTAGGTTATAATAATTATGTAGAAAGAGATAAGTTATTTTTAAAACAATCATTACCTAATATTCAGGATCAACACTTGAAGAATTTGATTTTCAAATATTTTAAAAAACAGGGCTACCTGTAATAAAAAAACTGGGATGGAAGAATTATTGATTTTAGTAGATGAACATGATAACGAGGTTGGTGTGATGGATAAATTGTCTGCACATAAAACAGGCGTCCTTCACCGGGCTTTTTCTGTTTTTATATTTAACACTGATGGTGAATTATTATTACAGAAACGTGCCGAGGGCAAATATCATTCTGCCGGATTGTGGAGCAATACCTGCTGCAGTCATCCTTACAAAGGTGAAAAAATGGAAACAGCCATTAACAGGAGGTTACAGGAAGAAATGGGAATGACATGTGAAACAGGTTTTATGTTCAGTTTTATCTATAAGGCCAACCTGGAAAATGGATTATCGGAGCACGAATTTGACCATGTTTATTTTGGGACAACAGATGTGCCGCCTATACCTGAACCTGCAGAAGTGCAGGATTGGAAATATATTTCTTTAAAAGATCTTTCAATAGATATTGAAAAAAACCCCGGGAATTATACTGCCTGGTTAAAAATATGTATGCCAGATGTAATCAAGCATAAAAACGGGGGATAAAAGTTTATGAAAATGTTTTATTATAAAACCGAGCAATTTTTACCAATCAATATAGAAAAGGCCTGGGATTTTTTTTCATCAGCCAAAAACCTGGCTGTAATTACACCACCAGAATTAAATTTTAATATTTTATCACAAGTGGATGGAAAGGAGATTTCAGAAGGCATGCTTATTGATTATACATTAAAGCCATTATTCGGTGTCCCTGTTAAATGGAAAACGGAGATCAGTAAAGTCAAAAAGCATCAGATGTTTACCGACAGGCAATTAAAAGGACCTTATCAAACCTGGGAGCATACGCATACATTTATTCAAAAAGATAATGGCGTAATAATGACCGATGAATTAAAATATAAATTACCCTTCGGCTTTATTGGCAACATTGTTCATTCTTTAATTGTTAGAAAAAAGATCATCGATATATTTAATTACCGCAGACAAATACTGCATAAACTATTTGTCAATCATGAATACAATAATTAATATTCTCATTGTTTTGGCCGCATTTATTTCGATGGAACTGGTAGCATGGTTTACACATAAATACATCATGCACGGTTTGCTTTGGATATTGCATAAAGATCATCACAAAAAGGAATCGTCAGGCTTCTTTGAACATAATGATTTTTTCTTTTTAATATTTGCCATACCCGGAATAACAGCACTTTTTTTTGGTATGAAGAATGATTATAATTATTTGTTCTGGATTGGGTTGGGCATTACATTGTATGGGTTAGCCTATTTCTTTGTACATGATATTTTTATTCATCAGCGATTCAAAATCTTCCGCAATACGGATAATGCCTATTTTAAAGCCATTCGCAGGGCGCATAAAGTTCATCATAAACATTTAGGTAAAGAAGAAGGCGAATGCTTCGGTATGTTATGGGTGCCATTTAAATACCTGCGTAATGAAAAAGCTAAACAGATGTCATGAATTACCTTTACCTGTACATCAATTTCTTTACGATTATAATTCCATTCCTTTTTTCATTCCATCCTAAATTGTTGTTTTATAAAACATGGAATGCTTTTTTCCCTGCTGTAATAATTGCAGGAATTATTTTCCTGGTATGGGATGCGTATTTCACTCACCTGTGCGTGTGGGGCTTCAACCCGGATTATCTTACAGGGATAACTTTAATTAATCTGCCTTTAGAAGAAGTTTTATTTTTCTTCTGTATCCCATATGCCTGTGTTTTCACTTTTCATTGCCTGGATGTTTTGTTATTGCAGAAATCATTTCGTTTTAATGATAAATTTGTAACACCGCTTCTAATCGCAGCATTGGTTATTATATCGATCTTACAATATCAAAAAATATATACACTGGTAACATTTACCAGCCTCGCAGCTTTACTGGCATATTCAAAATATGTTTTAAAAATTCAATGGCTGGATAAATTTTATTTCGTTTATGCGATCCTGTTGTTACCGTTTTTAATAGTAAATGGAATTTTAACCGGAACAACATTAGCGTCGCCGGTTGTTTGGTACAATAACGCAGAGATCATTGGCACCAGGATATTAACCATACCTGTCGAGGATATTTTTTATGGGATGTTGCTTATCCTGCTTAATTTATTAATCTATCAGCGCCTGAAAAGCAGAAATACAACTTACAAAAGGAAATCAGTTGTTAGGGCTAAAGAATCATTGACCGGTTAAAATTTCACTATGCAAAAGACTTTGTCAGTAGCCAATATGATTGCATTGATAGTCACTATTGTTTTGAATTATCTTTCAAATACCGGCATCTTTAATGGTAATACCATGTCAACGGTTTCTGCAGAATACCAAAACCTTTTTACGCCGGCGGGGTATGCTTTTTCAATTTGGGGGCTTATTTATTTTGGGCTTTTAGCTTTTGTTATTTATCACCTTACTATTGCTTTCAGATCCAACCAGGAATATAATGTGGTTTTGAATGTCGGCTGGTGGTTTGTTATTTCTTGTATGTCAAATTGTGCCTGGATATTTGCATGGTTATATAATTATACTGGGCTTTCCGTAATCATCATGATGGGTCTGCTTTTTTCTTTGGTGGTGATCGTTCTGAAAACAAGGATGGAATTGGATTATTTGCCCCTGAAACAAATTGCTTTTGTTTGGTGGCCATTTTCTCTTTATATCGGTTGGATCACTGTTGCTTTAGTTGCCAATATTGCGGCATATTTAACCAAAATAAATTGGGGTGGATTTGGTATTTCTGCTACAACCTGGACTATCATTATGATCCTGGTGGCTGGCATTATCTATTTCCTGCTAACATGGTATCGGAATATGCGAGAATATGCATTGGTTGGTGTCTGGGGACTTATGGCTATCGCTGTGGCAAATTGGACAACAGAACCAGCCATCGTTCAAGCATCAATTATAGTCAGTGTATCATTATTTTTTAGCAGTGCCGTTCATGCCATAAAAAACAAGTTGATTTTTAATAGAAAGAAATGAGAGAAACCATAAATGTTTTTTGGTTCAGAAGAGATTTGCGTTTGTTTGATAATACGGCTTTATACCATGCATTAAACAGCCACCAAAAAGTATTACCCATTTTTATTTTTGATACTTGCATTCTCAATAAGCTGTCTGAAAGAGCAGACAGCAGGGTTTCTTTTATCTACCAAAAGCTGTTAGAGATCAATGAAATTTTGAGGGAAAGAAATTCGTCATTGTACATATTGCACGATTCGCCCTTATCCGCTTTTGAAAAATTATCTTCAGAATTCAATATTGAAAAAGTGTTTGCCAATCATGA
Source organism: Chitinophagaceae bacterium (assembly GCA_036675565.1). Classification (GTDB taxonomy): domain Bacteria; phylum Bacteroidota; class Bacteroidia; order Chitinophagales; family Chitinophagaceae; genus JACCYQ01. The sequence goes on along the minus strand of JAKFER010000217.1, from coordinate 9,004 downwards.
TTATGAACCTTATGCCATTGAAAGAGATAACCTGGTCCTGGATTTCTTGCAACAAAAAAATATTTCTTTTTATACATTTAAAGACCAGGTGATATTTGAAAAAGCGGAGGTAATGAAACCGGATGGTAGTCCGTATACGGTATTTACGCCTTATTCAAAAGCATGGAAGCGTAAACTTTTAACTAATAAACCTTCCACTTATCCCAGTGAAAATTTCCTGGATAGCTTTATTACAGGTTTGCCATTTTATTTTCCACCATTATCAGATATCGGTTTTGAAAGTGTTGAAGAGCAATTACCTGCCTTGAATATTTATGAAGAAACCATTAAAAATTACAATGAAACCCGCAATCTGCCTGCAGTAGCGGGAACCAGTTATGTTGGCATTCACTTACGATTTGGAACAGTAAGTATCCGGCATATGGTTGAATTGGCTGATAATTTAAATGAACAATGGTTGAACGAATTGATCTGGAGAGAATTTTTCATGATGATCCTGTTTCATTTTCCGCACGTAGTACATCAATGTTTTAGAAAAAAATATGACCATATTCAATGGCGAAATAATGAAGCGGAATTTGAGCTATGGTGTAAGGGTGAAACAGGTTACCCGATAGTAGATGCAGGAATGCGACAGCTTAATGAAACAGGTTGGATGCATAATCGGGTACGCATGGTCGTTGCCAGCTTTTTAACCAAACACCTGTTGATTGACTGGCGTTGGGGTGAAGCTTATTTTGCGGAAAAATTATTGGATTACGAACTGGCTTCCAACAATGGAAACTGGCAATGGGCCGCCGGGAGTGGTTGTGATGCGGCACCATATTTCAGGATTTTTAATCCATCCGAGCAAACCAGGAAGTTTGATCCTGAATTGAAATATATAAAAACATGGATCAGGGATTATGAACCTGGTTATTTAGAACCGATAGTGGATCATGATTTTGCCCGCAAAAGAGCGTTGGAGGTTTATAAAAGATCATTGGAAGAAGCTGCATCATATTAATTGAATCAGGCTGTTTCGAAATTATATGTTCCCTTTTAAATAGTTTACCATTCAAATCCTCATATTTGGAAAAAATTTCCATGAGCGATCTTATTTTCTATTTTTTGTCTGGCCTTATTTTGTCTGCCGTTTTAACCTGGTTTTTCAGCAAATACATTTTCAATCAGCAAATAATTTTTTTAAAAACGAACCTGGATCGAAAAGAATCTGAATATGCGAACCTGAAACAGGAAAAAAGCCAATGGCAGGCTGAAAAGGAAATCCTTCAAAAGAGCCTGGCAACTGCCGAAACACGTATTCTTTTTTTGGATCAGCAATACAATTTGTTTGTTCAACTACAGGATGATTATCGGGGAATGCAAAGTGAACTGGCCGTAGCAACATCAAATCTTAAAAACGCTCAGGAAAAATTAGAAAATCAGAAAGAGGAACTGAATAATATTGGTGCAAAGTTCAAATATGAATTTCAAAACCTGGCACAAAGTATATTGGATGAAAAATCTTTAAAATTTACACAGGTAAATGAACAGAAGATGAATGATATTCTTACTCCTTTAAAAACTCAGTTGGGAGAGTTCAAGCAAAAGGTTGAAGATACTTATGACAAAGAATCCAAAGAGCGGTTTACGTTGGGTAAAGAAGTAGAACGTTTGATCAGCATGACCCAAATGGTTAGCCTGGAAGCCAATAACCTAACATCAGCACTAAAAGGAAATAATAAAATGCAGGGATGCTGGGGCGAAATGATTTTGGAAAGTATTCTTGAAACCAGCGGACTTGCAAAAGACCGGGAATTTTTTCTGCAGGAATTTTTGCGTGATAATGCAGGTCATGTTATTAAAGATGAATTTGGAAAAGGATTGCAGCCTGATTGTATTATTGTTTATCCAGACCAGCGGAAAGTGATCATTGATTCAAAAGTTTCACTGCTGGCATGGGATCAATCTGTAGCAGAGAGTAGCTTGGATGAACAGAAAAGGTGCCTGCTTGAACATATAAAAAGTATCCGCCAGCATATTGATGGACTCTGTAAAAAAAATTATCCCCGCTATGCATCGGCACTGGATTATGTACTGCTTTTCATACCCATTGAACCTGCATTCCTGGAAGCATTGAAAATGGACAATACACTTTGGAAATATGCATATGATAAAAAAATATTACTGGTTAGTCCAACTAATTTATTTGCGGTTTTAAAAATTATTGCTGATCTCTGGAAGGTGGAGCAACAAAACAGGAACGCAATTGACATTGCGGAAAAAGCTGGTAGTTTGTATGATAAGTTTGCAGGCTTTATAGAGAATTTTGAATTGGTAGGTAAGCGTATCGCAGAAGCTGGCAACGTATTTGAAAATGCGCAAAAACAGCTTACCGCTGGTCGCGGAAACATTACCGTGAAAATCGAAGAATTGAGAAAAATGGGCGCAAAAACCAGTAAACAATTGCCCCATCGTTTATTGAATGACGAGGATTAGAATCCCTGGTTAAATTTTACAAAGAGCCAAATAACTGGTTTAAGGAAAATATAAAAATGACCAGTCAATAACTCAACCTTCTCTTCCTTTGTTAACTTTATAGTTCAGCAGGATTCGAATTAGTGACTTATGTCATGGTCCAGGCAAGTCAAAGGCTTGATCTTTGTATATTATTTTTTTATACCATCAATGAAATATATGAAAGCAAATATTTTACTGTTTATACTGGTGATATTTTCAAGTTCCATTTTTGCACAGGTAAAAAATATTAGCCCGAAAGCAGCGGAAAGAAAAATGCATAAGGAACTAACGGTATTGGATGTCCGAACTGAAGCAGAATTTAATTCCAGCCATATAACAGGTGCTGTTAATTATAATGTTTTGGATTCCATTCAGTTTATGCAACAAATCCAGGAACTGGATAAAGATGAAACTTACCTGGTTTATTGTAAGTCAGGTAAAAGAAGTGCAAAAGCTGCTAAATGGATGGAGCAGCAAGGTTTTACCCATATTTATAATATGAAAGAAGGAATATTAGGTTGGGAAAAGATGCAGAAAAAGAAGAATAAAAATTAATAATCAATCTATCCTCTTTATGGCTAATCAAGTAAACAGGGATTTGATCTTACGTGAGAACCTTGCTATTGAGCGAACTGCTATGGCTATTGAAAGAACATTTTTATCCTATTTAAGAACAAGTCTTTACTTTTCAATAGCGGGTATTACGATCAACAGTTTTATGAAGTTAGAACATGGTAGATTATTGGAGGTTAGTTTCTGGATCATAGCCATAATTATACTGGGATTTGGATTTTACAGGTTATATGATCAAAGAAAAAAATTAAGTGAAAGCAGGAAACATATTGGTTACTATTTGCTGGAAGAAGAATAAAATCTTGTTATTAAGACACGCATTATTTCAATATTATTTTAAAAATTTGTTTTATGGCTGATGGAAATTCATTCAAAGGACATATAGAAGGTGATAAACCTGTGGTAGTTGATTTTTTTGCAGAATGGTGTGGCCCTTGCAAAATGATGCCACCCATTTTAAAACAGGTGAAAGAACAATTGGGTGATAAGGCAACCGTGTTAAAATTAGATATTGACCGAAACCCGGCCTATGCACAAATGTTCAATGTGCAATCAGTTCCTACCTTGATTATATTTCAAAAAGGAAAAATTGTCTGGAGGAAAAGTGGCGTAACACCTGCTCATGAAATACTTCAACATGTGCAACAATGTTTAGTTGTTTAGTCGTTGAGTTGTTTAGTCGAATAATTGCAATTCCAAATAATAAATTATTCTCAGTGTTACGAAGGACGAGAGTATATACCTTCTTAAATAGTAATGAATAAGTTATTGGAATTTCCTCCTAATTCCCTCCTTAACACCTATTCAACTATCTTCTCAACTCTTTATCTTTGAAATAAATTCGTTGAAGCACCTAAAGGCATTAAATAAATATTTCTGGAAGTACCGGATCAGGCTAAGCATTGGCATTTTGTTTATCATCACCTCCAACTATTTCGGTGTACTTTCTCCGCAGGTAACAGGTTATATAATCGATTTTGTCCAAAGAAAGCTAAATCTCCCCGGTTATCAACCCAAAACCATAGAACCAGGATATGATTGGCTTGTACAGCGATTTATCAGCTATATGGAAAATGCCGAGTTCACCGTTTCAAATGTGGTAGCCATTTGCGGTATCACCATACTTGTACTTGCTTTGTTGCGTGGGTTTTTCATGTTCCTGATGCGGCAAACGATCATCGTAATGAGTCGTCATATTGAATATGATCAAAAGAATGAAGTATTTGACCATTACCAGAAACTGGATACTGCATTTTACAAAAACAACAGCACCGGTGATTTAATGAGCCGAATAGCAGAAGATGTTAGCAGGGTGAGAATGTTTACCGGGCCTGCCATTATGTACCTGATAAACCTGATAGCATTAATATCTCTAAGCGTTTATTTTATGTATAAACGCGATGCGATGCTGACGTTGTATGTTTTGTCACCATTGCCGTTGCTGGCTTTTACTATTTATTATGTAAATACCATCATTCACCGCAAAAGCGAAAAATTACAGGCATCCTTAGCCGCAGTTACAACCAATGCACAAGAATCTTATTCAGGTATCAGGGTTATTAAATCTTTTGTGCAGGAAAAAGCTATGTTGGGTTTTTTTGAACAAAACAGCGAAGCTTATAAGCAAAATGCCATTAATCTGGCAAAAGTGGAAGCCCTTTACTTTCCCAGTATGACATTGCTGATTGGGCTTAGTACTTTAATGACGATTATGATCGGTGGTATTTATTATATCAATGGACATCCATCGATCGGCATCGATACTATTGTAGAATTTGTTATATATATCAATATGCTCACATTCCCGGTTAGTGCCATTGGCTGGGTTGCCAGCATGATTCAGCGGGCTTCCGCTTCACAAAAAAGATTAAATGAATTTTTAGATACAACACCTGCTATTCAAAATGTAGCAGGCACTGTTAAAAGCAATATAAAGGGCGAAGTAATTTTTGATCATGTGGATTTTACCTATCCGCATACGGGCATCAGGGCTTTAAAAGATTTTAGTCTCCATGTAAAACCTGGGCAGAAGATTGCCATTGTTGGAAGAACGGGTAGTGGTAAAAGTACAGTTGCACAGTTGCTCCTGCGTATGTATGATGTTACAGATGGTGACATCATTATAGATGGAAAGAAGATCCGTGAGTGGGATATGTATGATTTGCGCAAGCAGGTAAGTTATGTTCCCCAGGATGTTTTCTTGTTTAGTGATACGGTTGAAAATAATATCAGGTTTGGATTTCCTGCTGCCAGCAGGCAGCAGGTGGAAGATGCGGCCATGCATGCCAGTGTGCACCAGGAGATACTTCAATTTTCAAAACAATATGAAACCATGATAGGAGAGCGGGGCGTTACTTTAAGTGGCGGACAGAAGCAAAGAATATCTATCGCCAGGGCCTTGGTTAAAGATCCACGACTGATCATCTTTGATGATTGCTTAAGTGCCGTTGATGCAAGAACTGAAAAGCAGATCACAGGTCACCTTGATGTATACCTGAAAAATAAAACGGCCATTTTTATAACCCATCGTATTTTTTCCTTATTTCATTTCGATATGATCGTTGTAATGGATGATGGAAGGATCGTTGAAGCGGGTACACATGCCGAATTGCTTGACCAGAAAGGATATTACACGGATATCTATAACCGCCAACAGCAACAGGATTTAGAAAGTGAAACAGAATAATTGTATTGCAGTTCAAAGAAAGATTTATCTTTTGGGTTGACAATTTGGCTGTTTGTAAAACATATTTATATTTGTAACACTTTTTTTTTAAGATTAATTAACTAAAACCTACAACTGTGGCGTACGAAAACAATGACAAGAAAATGGAAAGCATTTACAGCAAGCGGATTCGTGCTGGTAAAAGAAGGACCTATTTTTTTGATGTAAGAGCAACCCGTGGCAACGATTACTACCTGACAATTACTGAAAGCCGTAAACGTTTTGATGATAATGGTTATGATCGCCACAAAATATTTTTATACAAAGAGGATTTCAATAAATTTATTAAAGCGTTAGGCGAAGCGGTTGATTATGTTAAGACTGACCTGATGCCCGATTTTGATTTTGATGCATTTAATCATGATGAAACAGAAGATGAATACAACCAGCGTATGAATGGCGGTACGACCAGCGAATTTACCGGCGAAACCAATCATGAACCGGTTAAAGAAGTGAATAACGAAGTTCATAATGACGAAGTGGTTATCAATACGGCCACGAATGAAGAAGAAATCACACCAAAACCAAGTGCTGCCTCAGAAGATATTCAAACAAACCACACGGAAGAAGAAGTAGATAAGTGGTAAGTTTTAAACCTAACAAAAAATCCCCTTCGTTTGAAGGGGATTTTTTTTTGCCTAATGATGATTAAGTTTTTATTTCTCACCTCATTTGTTTGTACAAGTTGATTAATCCATTGGTTGAAGAATCATGGCTTGTAACAACATCTTTGTTTTCCAATTCCGGTAAAATCTTATTGGCCAGTTGTTTGCCTAATTCTACGCCCCACTGATCAAAACTGAAAATATTCCAGATAACTCCCTGCACAAAGATCTTATGCTCATAAAAAGCAATCAGTTGTCCTAAGGTAAAAGGGGTAATTTTTTTGATCAGGAATGAATTACTGGGTCTGTTGCCTTTAAAGATTTTATATGGTAGCAATCGGGCAATTTCTTCGTTTGATAAGCCGGCCTTTTCCAATTCTGCCTGGACTTCCGTTTCATCTTTTCCATTCATCAATGCCTCGGTTTGTGCAAAGAAATTTGATAACAATTTTGGGTGATGATCACTCAGCTGGTTATGCGATTGTGCAGGTGCTATAAAATCACAGGGTATCAACAACGTTCCCTGGTGAATGAGCTGGTAAAAGGCATGCTGACCATTCGTGCCGGGTTCGCCCCAAATAATAGGTCCTGTATTATATTCAACTGCCGCGCCATTCCGATCCACGCTTTTACCATTACTCTCCATATTTCCCTGTTGAAAATATGCGGCAAAACGATGCATGTATTGATCATATGGCAAAATGGCTTCACTTTGTGCGCCAAAAAAATTGGTATACCAGGTACCAATAAGCGCCATGATCACAGGAATATTATTTTCAAATGGAGTTTCCCTGAAATGTTTATCGGAATGATTTGCTCCTTTTAATAATTCTTCAAAATTTTCATATCCAATGGTCAATGCAATCGATAACCCAATAGCACTCCAAAGAGAATAACGGCCACCAACCCAATCCCAAAAAACAAACATATTTTCCTTATCAATCCCAAACTTTACAACATCTTTTTCATTGGTTGATAAAGCCGCAAAATGTTTGGCAACATATTTTTCATCTCCGGCAGATTGCAGAAACCAAATTCGGGCAGTATGTGCATTGGTCATGGTTTCCTGCGTTGTAAACGTTTTAGAAGCAACCAGGAATAATGTCTCTTCGGGATTTACTTTTTTTAAAGTTTCCGCTATATGCGTTCCATCTACATTGGAAACAAAATAAGGTTGAATGTCCTGTAGCCAGTATGGTTTCAGTGCTTCAGTCACCATCAATGGTCCAAGATCACTTCCACCAATGCCAATGTTTACTATATACCTGATCTTTTTTCCAGTATAACCCGTCCATGTACCTGAATGAATTTTTTGGCAAAATGATTTCATTTGCGCCAAAACCTGCTTAATACCAGGCATTACATCTAAGCCCTCGGAAAAAACGGGTTCACCAGAGAAATTACGTAAGGCTGTATGAAGTACAGAACGGTTTTCGGTTTCATTGATCTTTTCACCCGCAAACATTTCTTCAATCCCTTGTTTTACTTTGCATTCTTCTGCTAGTTGAAACAAATATTGCATGGTTTCTTCCGTGATGATATTTTTTGAATAATCAAACCAGATATCACCCGATTGGAGGGAAAATTTTTTAAAACGATGTTCATCTTTTTTAAACAACTCCCTTACTTGCAATTTCTTTGCTTTTTCTGCATGATCAGTCAATAATGACCAGGCTTTTGTATTTGTGGGATTAATGCGAGGTAGCATACTATAATTTTATAATTGTTCAATTACTTCTATTGTTTTCTGAACCATTGCGGCTGTAATGTCAAGATGCACCACAAGCCTTACACGATTTAACGCAATAGCATAACCGAAAATACCCGACTGCTTCATTTTTTCCACCAGTTCCACAGCGGTTATGGAATCATCCAGTTCAAAAATGATGATATTGGTTTCAACAGGAAGAACCTGTTTTACAAAAGATTTTTTTTGAATGGCTTTGCTGATTTGGCGGGCATGTTCATGATCCTCGTGCAGCCTTTCAATATGGTTTTGAAGTGCATAGATTCCTGCAGCCGCTAAGAAACCAGCTTGTCGCATTCCGCCACCAAAAACTTTCCGGTAACGACGGGCTTTTTATTCTTTTTATGCAACACAAAAACACCTCATTCATTTGTTTAGGTAAATGAAAAAGGCGCACCACAAATAGACCCGAACCCGCTTTTAAAAAAACGGATGAGTCAACCTGTACCGCACCTCTTTTTACCGTAAACGCATGTAATGGGTGATCAAATAAAGCACCTCCTAAAAACTATTGCCATTATAACAAATTCACCAACGATTTCAAGTGTTGCCGCTTGGCAGCATTTCATGAAAAGAGCATTTATTACTGTAAACTTCCCGTTAGCTCAATGACGTTTATTTATTCGCAAATTGTCTCTAAATTATAATTATTAGCAATCGAGAAGAAACGACAGCAGCATCTATACTCATTCCCACAAACTTTAAACGAGCGGTAATTCTAACTCCATCCCTTGATCCGTCTATTGGTAAAGATATAAAATACATTGATTATGATGCGCCAGCCCAGATCATTCAAGACACAACCTATGTTCCGCTGCGGTTTGTCAGCGAATTGTTGGGTGCGTCTTTGAC
>JAKFER010000169.1:0-7146 GCA_036675565.1 Chitinophagaceae bacterium | reverse complement strand
AATACCGAGCCTGCTGTGTCAAAGGATTCTCGATTTCCTCTACACGATAACCACAAATTACTCCAGTAATGAGGCGTGCATTTGGGTTTAATGAAGCATTTTGAAAGAATGTTTCAAAAGTTACTTTTTTTTCAATTAAGTCTTGCAACTTCTGGTTATCGAAGCCAGTTAGCCACTCTATGACCTGGTGCAATTCTTCTTTTGTTCTGCCTTTCTTCTCCACCTTTGCCAGATACATAGGATAGACCGAGGCGAAGATCATTTTTGCGATACGCTGATTGTGTGTGTTGGAATTGTTCATCTCTTGTATTTTAGCGTCGCAGGTAGTGGCCAGTCAACCGATGATTTTACAATATGCTGCGATTGAGCGGTCGTCTAATATTGCTGGTAACTCAGTTTGTGAAAAAAACATCGTTACTAACCAAATATACAAACAATGTGAATAGAGCAAAAGCATGTATGGTTTTTGCGGTTATAGGACATGCAATTTATACAAGGAAACAACCGCAATCAGACCTGGTTCATCACACTGGAAGAACAGGTGGGTGCTGATAATCCGGCAAGGGCTGATGGATGCCTGTATTGATAAACTGGTTTTACAAAAACCAGGTTTCATTAATACCGTACACAAAAGCGAGGGCCGTCCACGGTATGCACCTGCTGTAGTTTTACTTCCCATGCGGGCCCTGGACAGGATACGCTGACTGACAAAAACATATTAGTTGGCCGGACTTGCCGCAACATAAGAACTATCCTATCCAACGACGAGTACACTCTATACACACTAACCCACGCAGTAAGACCCGTTGAGAAACAGATCTCTCTTCTCCCACTTAGTAAAAAAACTTTGCCACTTGCTCATTGATACTTGAACCGGCTTTTCACACAGTTTAACTTACACTAGAATATTTATTCAAACCTAAACCAGTGACAGTTTCTTCATATTAATCACCTTTAAAACAAACAAAATGAAACAGCTAGTATCACTATCCGTAGTCATTACATCTTGCCTTTTACTGTCTTGTCAAAAACACGTCATACAAAAGGAGGAGGAAATAAATAATGAAAATCTTGTACTTACAGCAAAAGCCAGCAAAGAGAAAGACCGTCCTTTCACAGGATCTTATACAACTTCATCAGAAATTCTTCAACCTCCGCCTTTTTTTAAAACCAGAATCACCGGAACAGGGCATGCAACGCACTTAGGAAACGGCACATTTGTGGCTTTATCTACGATAGATTTTACTACACAGCCACCATTTCATCTGGGCGGTACAGCCACTTTTACAGCGGCTAACGGCGATGAGTTTTATACAACCTTTACCGGGACATCTACACCCAACGGGCAAGGAACCTTTGATATTATCAATGCGCATGTGATAACTGGTGGAACGGGCAGGTTTCAAAACGCAACAGGAAATTTTGTGGGATACACAGTAGCTTTTCCCGGGCATGCTGAAGGATCCATTGACTATGACGGAACAATCAGCTATTAAAATAGAAACAGAAATAGTTTTATGAATTTGCAACACCATCCGGTAATTCCTGAATTGGCTCCCTGATGGTGGTTTTGTTAAGCATATAACTACAAGAAAATTGTATATTTAATACAACCTTTCGACTCAGATGCATACGCGGTTTCTCATCTTTTTTTTCATTCTTCATCATCCTGGCAGCTATGCACAAACGCATGGCATTGACAGCATGAGAAACCGGTTGCCATTTCTGTCCAGCCCCGCACGGGTTGATTGCCTGAACCGGTTGAGTGAACAATTTTGTTACCGTTGGATCCATGCAGACTCCGCCCTTGAATATTCACGTATAGCTTTTCAACAAGCTTCCTCTATCGGCTACAAAAGCGGTTTAGCAAAAGCATTGATTTTGGAAGCGGAAGTAAAAGGTAAGCTCCTGGGACAACCGCAACAAATGGTGTTAAAAAGTAAAAAGGCGATTGAAACCTTAAAAAATACAAATGATAAACGAACGCTTGGTTTGGCCTATAAAACCCATGCGGTGGCTTTGACTTTATTGGGTGAATATCATCATGCCATTGATACTTCCCTTATGGCAAAACAAATAGCTGTAAGAGCAAAAGATAAACTCCTTTTAGGTTGGACCGCAGAAACCATTGGCTTTGCATATGTGAAAAGCGGGGAATACTGGAAAGCTTTTGAACACCTTATCGAAGCGCAGCAAATTGGCAAAGAAATGAATGATTCATTGTTGGTGTCGATGTCATTGGCTTTTATTGCCCGTTCGTTTAATAGAGTTGGCGATGCAACAAAGGCATTGGAATACTATTATGAATTTCTCCGTTATGTTACCCCGTTTACCCTGCTGTGGCCTCACCTCGAAGATATTGCATATGCCCATTTACAACTAAAACAATATGATTCTGTATTGTATTACCAACAAAAGCACCGGGACAATATTGATTCATTAACAACCGATCTTTCGATAAGAAAGAAGTTTGCTTCTTCTTTGTGGGGCTTTTCTACCGACATCCAATTGGAGAGAAAGCTATTTGATTCCGTATTATTGCAGGTACTGCCTAATCTGGCAAAACAACGGGAAAACAGAGATGTCATTCCGTTGATGTATTCTTTACTTATTGCGGGAAAAGCCTTTATGGGCAAAGGTGATTATCCCGCTTCGTTGCGCTATACGCGGGAGCTATATCAATTGGCGGCAGATATTGATAACAAAGTGTTTTTGAAAGATGCGGCGCAACAGCTTGCAACAACATTTGAACTTTTAAAGCAAATCGATAGTGCCTATGTTTACTTTGGTCAGTATGCTACACTAAAAGACTCAATGGAAACGGTTAAATTTACCGGCAGAACTGCACTTTATCTGGCTGCATCGGAAGCTGAAAGTAAGATCAGGCTTTTGCAAAAAGACAATGCGATTCATGAACAACAACTAACCTTAAACAAAAAGGAAATACAAAGACAGGTACAGTTAAAGAACATAATGATTGCGGGTTTTGTTCTTGCTGTCTTATTTTCAATAATGATTGCCAGTAATCTTATTTTAAAGCGAAAGAATGAAAAACTTCGTAACGAACAGGAACAATCAGCATTAAAGCGGAAGGCATTGGAACTGGAAATGCAGGCTTTACGGGCTCAAATGAACCCGCATTTTATTTTCAATTGCCTCAGCGCTATTGATAATTTAATCCAAACGAATCAAACTGATAAAGCAACAACTTATCTTTCCCGGTTTGCAAAACTCATACGCAGCGTATTAGACAGTTCTAAAAACAACCTCGTTCCTTTCGAAAAAGATTTTGAAACGCTTAAACTTTATCTGGAGATGGAACAGTTCCGCTGCAACGATAAATTCACTTACGACCTGCATGCCGATGATGAATTGTTGCACGGAGATTATAAAGTGCCGCCGCTAATTATACAACCGTTTATTGAAAACGCCATTCATCACGGCCTGCTCAACAAGCAGGAGGGCAATAGGCAGCTAAAGTTGGAAGCGCAACTGAAAGATGAACATATCGTTTACGCAATCACGGACAATGGTATCGGACGCAAAAAAGCGGCTGCTCTCAAGCAAATGAACACACCTGACCGGCAGTCTTATGGAATAGAAATCACCAAAGAGCGCATTCAATTGCATAATAAAAATAACATAACAACTGACCTGGCTATTACTGACCTTGAGGTAGGAGGAATGCCCGCAGGTACAAAAGCAGTCGTACGCATCAATTGTTTTGAATAAAAAAAACGGTACATGCTAAGAGCTATTCTCATAGATGATGACCAAAGTAACCTTAGTGCTTTAAGTGAAAAGCTGTCAAAACATTGTCCACAGATTCAGATTATTGGGCGTTGTGATAATGCTGAAGACGGGATTAAAACGATTGAAAGTAGCAAACCTGATTTGGTATTCTTAGACATCGAAATGCCGGTAATGAATGGGTTTGTACTGTTGCAGCAACTGAAGTATAGAAATTTTGAATTAATCTTTGTTACAGCCTACGACCATTATGCCATTAAAGCCATTAAGTACAGTGCACTTGATTATTTGGTAAAACCCGTTGAAATAGATGACCTGAAAGCAGCTGTCACAAAAGCAGAAGCAAATAGAAACACTTGCAATTCACAACTGCAAATGGAACTGCTGTTAGAACACCTTAATAAGAACCAACCGAAGCGTATCACTATACCCACAAGTGACGGTCTCCAGTTCATCAATATTGAAGATATTATTTATCTGGAAGCAAGTAATAATTACACTTATATCTATTTATCCACGAATCAGAAACTACTTGTCAGCCGCACGCTGAAAGATTTCGAAGATATTCTTCCTTCTGAGGCATTCCTGCGCATTCATCATTCAACCATTATCAACAAGTATTACGTTGAAAAATACATTCGCGGTGAAGGTGGACAAGTGGTGATGCGACACGGAAATGTTTTGGACGTGTCCAAACGGAAAAAATTTGAATTTTTGCAGGCGATAGGAAAGTGACTGCTTCCAATACCCTATATGAATTGCACCTGAAATGTAGAGTGTAGTCGTGTAAATTATCGGACCATTATTGGTTTTAATTGTTGTTCCGGTAAATATTTGATCTACTTCTCAGGCGAGTTTCGGCCAGGACACTCTGACTGACAAAAACATTAGTTGGCCGGATTCGCCGAAACATAAGAACTATCCTATCCAACGACGAGTCCATCCTATACATCTTGAAGAGCCGTATGAATCGAGAGGTTCACGTACGGTTCTGTGAGGAGCAGGGGTACAATCCCCCTTGCTTACTCGACTAGGGGCAGTTCATTTGCTTAATCTTCGGTCAACTTCATCATCCAGCCATTTAGGTACACTCCATCCTTTATCCGTGTAGTAATGATACATGATTCGAAGGTCACTTAGCTTTTTAGGAATGATTTTTCTTAATATTTCACGAATGTAAAATCCCTTGAGAGGGTAAGATATCCCGTTATGAAGAATTTGGTATTTAGGTTGGTCATAAACTTTAAACTCGTTTGAATTATTCCCAATAAAAAACATGGCGCTTTCCATTGTGCAATAGAAATAGGTGAGTTTGGCACTGTTATAAAATGTGTCCGAAACAAATTTATAAGTCACGTTTAAAGAGTCGCCACATCGTTCAAAAGCGTCACAATAGTTGTCATGTATTTGGTTGCACCAAACGCCAAATGATCTATTATCCAGAGATTGCCATACGGTCAAAGTGCTGTCTTCACAAGGTTGAAAGATAACATCTCCGTCAAGGTTAATTAGATAACCATCAGTTTTTACAACAAGTCCGTCGTTAGATTTCTGGCCAAACGTTTTTTGAGCAAGAAGAAAAAATGTGAGTAGAAATAATAATATATACTTCATTTAGAATGTTCTTGTCTGCTTCGAATTGCCGCTAACGTGTGTATTTCCGCTAAAATACGACACTTCCAATAGCAAACAATTTTTTCAACTTCCTCTTTTATGCTACTTACCAAAAAATGCGCTACTGTGGCTCAATAGTGCAAATACAACCCAGGTTAATCTTAAATCAAACCTCAATAAAGATTATTTATTTCCCAATCCATAATACGGAATTGCTGGTATTATGTTCGTTTTGTTCTCATAGTTTATTACCGGGATCCAATATCCATTTTTCATCTACCACAAATTTATACAGGTGTTTGCCGGCAGAAAGATGGACTGTAAAAATCCATTCATCTCCTTCCCGTGTCATTAAAAAAGTATTGGGCGACCAATCATTAAAATCTCCGGCAAGAAAAACATTCTTCGCACTGCTGAAACCTTTTAAACGAAAAGTATAATTGGGGTGGATAATAAAATAATCGTTTCCATTGCGGTTGATCGATCAGTCCGAAAGAAAGATTTTCCACTATCGTTGGGCTGGCGTAAGCTTCGCCGGTTATTCTGCCGGATTCGGTGTCTTCAGTGTGTGAACGATAATGCCGGAAATAGGTCATGTTGAGGATGAGTTTGGGTGCGCCGGTATCTACAATAAAATTGCCTTCCGTACTATCACATTTTGCTTTTATCGCGATCAGGTTGTCCGCCCTGCTGAAAGGAATAATGCAGGAAGACGTATCACTTGTAGCGACCGGGTCAGGATATTTTTCAAATTTTTATACTGCTTTTGAAAACATTATCAGTATAAGTATTAGCCATTGAGACGGGAGAAGAATGATCCGTTTTATTTTTTTCATTATAACCTGCTGCCAAGGCGGGAGCAGTAGCAATGGCCAGGCAGAGGAAATGGTTTAATGAAAGCATTATGCTTTGTTATTACCTAAAAATAAATGACGAGAGCAAAATACCTTTACCGTTCAGATAATAGGCTCATAACAAAATCATGAATAATTTGTGCGGCAGGGTGAGAGATTTCAATAAAATTTAAGCAGGCCTTGCCAAATAAAAACAGTGGTTCCGCTCATAAAAACAGAACCACTGTTTGATAAAGATGATAATAAAAACAGTTATTTTCCCCCGGTCAATTCTTTCTGTAATTCTTCCAGTTCTTCCCATTTACCGGCAGCGGCTAACTTAGCCTGCTTCGACCAGCTTGTGGGGTCATAAATCTGGAATTTGCTTCCGGCTACTTCAAGAATGCTCTTTAATTTTTTTGAAGATATCTTCGACAGATCTTTGAAAGTCAGGATGTTTTCTGCAGCTAAAAGTGCAGCGATCTTTTTACCGATGCCTTCTACTTTGGTCAGGTCATCAGGAGTTGGCGCAGGTTTTTCAGCTTTTGCAGTTACCTTTTTTTCTTTTACAGCTTTAGCGGCTTTTGCAGGTTTGGCAACTGATTCTGTATTTACTTCTTCTTCAACAGGAACAGAAATCACACAATTCTCAACCTGGTAACCGGAGATATGTACATAATTATCTGCTTTCTGGTCATTGACCCAGCGGCCATCATTCAATAAATAACGGTATTGATAAGTTCTGCCTGCTTCCAAAGTAGCGGTGGCTTTCATGGAGCCATCCTTTTGTTTTTTCAGGCTAATGCCATCATTATAATCCCAATTATTGAATTCGCCTAATAATACAGCACTTGTAGCTTCCCCAACTATTTCCGCTGACAGTGTAAATGTTACTTTTTTTCCCATAGCTCAAATCTTTATTTGTTTGCAAAAATGAGCAGAAATCCTT
>JAKFER010000231.1:0-38286 GCA_036675565.1 Chitinophagaceae bacterium | reverse complement strand
AATTTTACCATTCCGGACACTAAGTGGCAGTTAGGTTTTGGTCCCACTGCATATCTGACCCAGACAAGCGACTTTATCAATAATCAAAAAAATATCAACAATAATAAACGTTTAGGTTTTGATATAAATATCAGCCAGTATGTAAAGGATAAGTACCATTTTAGCATAAGGCCTAATATTGGTTATGTAAAATCATCTTCATCCATTAATCAATCTGCAAATGCGGATTTCTGGCAATTGGGAGGTTGGATAGATGGAAATGTGAACCTGCCAGCAAAATTTGAAATTAATTCAAATGCAAATTTTATGTGGAGACAGAAAGATCCGCGTTTTACTGCGAATAATAATTTCGTTAATTGGAATGCATCTATTGTTAAAAGAATGATGAAGGATAAACTGGATCTTAAATTCAATGTATATGATATTTTGAATCAAAACAGGGGTTACCAGCAAAATTTCAACAGCTATAGTTTTTCTGAAACTTATTATGAAACACTACAACGCTTTTGGACAATTTCTTTGGTTTGGAATTTCTCAAATAATGGGAAACCGCTTGATTTTTAAATTCAGAAAATTTTGAATTTCAATTTTATAATTATGATTGTTTACATCCAACAAATTAAAATCATTAAAAAATAAACAGATGAAAGTTTTCATTGTTGCATTAGCTTTTTGTATTTCACTTTCAACAAATGCACAAATATTTGTTCAATCGGGTATGATTGAATTTGAAGTAAGAACCAATAATCACAAAATATTTGGAGATGGCATGTGGGCAGAAATGATCAAAGAAAGATTTCCTCAATTTTCCACGGCTTATTATCATTTTATTTTTAAGGACAATAAAGCCGTTTACCGTTTTGATCGCAATGATGATAAAATGAAAATGCCTTTCATGCAGGGAAACCCGGAAGATAATATCTGGTTTACAAATTTTCAGGACCAAACTTATACACACCAGAAATTTGTATTTGACGACACTTATTTATTATCAGACTCCTTAAAACATATTGATTGGAAACTGGTGCCTAATGAAACCCGTGAAATTGCCGGCTTTAACTGCCGCAAAGCCCAGGCAATAATATTTGACAGTGTGTATGTTTTTGCTTTTTATACCGATGAAATTATGGTTAGTGGTGGCCCCATGAGTTTAGGCGGTTTACCTGGAATGATTATGGGTGTAACTATTCCCAGAATGCACACCAGTTGGATTGCTACTAAATTGCAGCTTGGCGGTTTTGATGAAAACAAAATCATTGCCCCAAAAAAAGGAAAAAAGAAACCAGCGGGTGAACTGGCTGAAACTTTAAAAAAGGTGACAGCAGATTGGGGCAGCTGGGGACAGCAATCGATCTGGAATATTTTTCTTTAAATAAACAACCTATTATTTTTTTAGATCCAGGACCAATAAATAATTACCACCTAATGTCAATGTTGGCTCCAGGTTAAAAGTATTACCGGTTGCCACATCATTGGCTTTTGTAAATCCATTCATTCTTTCACTAAACCTTGATAAATCTATTGTTGCAGCATTTTTGTTCGTGTTCATGATGCACATGACGGTTTGATTTTCATCATAGCGGAAATACACGTACACCCCATCAACGGGAACATACTGCATAAACTTTCCAGTTTTGATTGCTGAGGACTTTTTACGGAAATTGGCAAATGTTTTAACATAATTAAATGCTTCGTTTTCCTGCTCGGTTCTACCACTTTCTAAAAATTTATTTTGCTTATCCCCTTCCCATCCCCCGGGAAAATCCAATCGCACCCACCCATCAGGGTTAGATGCCCCTTTCATTAATATTTCATTTCCATAATACAATTGCGGAATACCTCTTGCTGTCAGCAACCAGGCAATACCCATTTTATATTTTGCAAAATCCTCATTGATCTCAGTAAAAAACCTGGTTTTATCATGGTTATCTAAAAAAATAACATGTTTCATTGGATCCTGATAAACAATATCGCTGGCTAATGTTGTATACAGTTTGTTCGCACCTTCTGTCCAGCCAAATGATTCTTTTAATACAGGTAAGATCCCATACAAATGCGTTTGAAAATCGGTAACTCCCGGTAAATTACTTTTGAACGGAACATCTAAATTATTCTCTGTAAAATAAGCCTGGTTAATCATTCCATGTACCCATGTTTCACCAAATAAATGAATGTTGGGATATTCATCAAGTAATGCCTGGTTGCATCGGTTCATGAATTCCAGATCATTGTATGCATAGGTATCTATACGCCATCCATCCAGCCCAAATTCTTCCGTAGACCAAATAGCATGTTGAATTAAAAAATTAGCGAAATACGGATTTTGCTGATTAACATCTGGCATTTGCCGAACAAACCAACCATCACTCATTAACTGGATATCTTTTTTTGATGCATAAGGATCAAAAAGAGCCTGGTCCTTGTAAGTGGTTTGTGTAAATGAAGGCCAGCGATGAAACCAGGTACTGTCTGGCATATCCCGGAACAAAAAATGTTCAAGTCCGGTATGATTATACACTGCATCCTGGATAAGTTTCATCCCTCGCTGATGTAGTGCATTGGATAAGTCGTGATAAGCCTTTTCACCTCCAATGCGGGGATCTATTTTGTAATGATCGGTAAATGCATAACCATGTTCCGTTCGGTTAGGCATATCATTTAAGATAACAGGGTTTAGCCATAAAGCCGTAACACCCAGATCCTGTAAATAATCAAGATGATTTTGTATGCCTTTCAAATCTCCACCATGCCTGTCATAAATAGAATCGCGGTTTAGGGATTGATCTTTGAGCCCGGCAATTTTATCATTAGACGGTTCACCATTGCTGAATCGGTCTGGCATGATCAGGTATATCAAATCTTCTGAAGTAACCCCTGTAATCCTGGTTTTTCCATTTTCTGCACTGCGTTTTTTTAGGGAATAGGAAATATTCCGCGTTTTATTTTTTTTATCTTTTACCCGGATATTTATGTCTCCTGGCATGGTACCCGGGTTGATGATCAAATTGATGACCAGGTAGTTTTTATTAGCCAGCTTTTCTGTACTGATAACATCCACACCCGGGTATGACGTTGATGCATGATCGTAATTATTAGCGATGTCCTTTTCATGCAATAATAATTGCAGGTTGGGGTTTTTCATGCCTGTCCACCAATGCGTGGGATAGATATTTTGTCCACAGAGTATAAGACAAAAACAAATTATTGTACTTAATAAAAAAAGCTTTTTCATAAATATGCAGGAGGTGTTTGTTCAGTTTCCATTATATCTTCGACAATTTCTTCGAAGGTTTCTTCCTTTTCTTTTACCATGATATTCAATAATCCGCCAATAATCATACAGGCGCCGCCAATAACAAGTGCATAAATGCTGTTGTTATCAAAAACATTTTTCACTAAGAATCCAAGCAGGGCTGCGGCAATGATTTGTGGAACTACAACAAAAAAGTTAAACACGCCCATATAAAAGCCCATTTTTGACGGCGGTAAAGAACCAGCTAACATTGCGTATGGCATGGTAAGTGTTGAGGCCCATGCCAAGCCTACAGCTATCATAGGTAACAATAATAAAAGGGAAGATTTTATAAAGAGGATTGATATCAATCCGATTCCACCAATGACCAGGCAAACCAAATGCGTATATCTTCTGCTGATCTTTGCTGCCAGCAATGGAAGTAAAAATGCTGCGAATGCAGAAACTCCATTATAAACCATGAACATCACGCCAACCCAATCCCCTGCATCCTGGAATTCTTTGGATGTAGGATCCGTAGTACCGTATGTATTGTTAGCAATTCCGGATGTTGTGTAAATCCACATGGCAAAAAAAGCTACCCAGGTAAAAAACTGAACCAATGCAAGCTGGATCATTGTTTTGGGCATGGTGGCAATTCCTTTCGTGATTTCTTTTATTCCATTTAAAAATCCTGCACTGCTTGCTTTCTCTTCTTTCCATTTCTCCATATCATCAGGTGGATACTCTTTTGATTTGAAAACTGTCCAAAGGACAGCTGCAAGAAAAACCACAGCCCCGATATAAAAAGAATATTTTACGGATGGAGGAATTACACCTTCCGGAGCCGTATTGCTGATATCAAAAATATTAGTAAAAATGTAAGGCAGCGCAGATGCTATTACTGCACCTAAACCAATAAAAAATGTTTGAAATGCAAAGCCGGCGGTACGTTGCGAATCGGGTAATTTGTCACCAACAAATGCACGGAATGGCTCCATTGAAATATTAATAGAAGCATCCAACACCCAGAGTAAAACAGCGGCCATCCACAGCACCTGTGAGTTAGGCATAAGGAATAAAGCAATGGATGCCAGCACCGCACCAATAAAAAAGAATGGTCGTCTTCTGCCCCAGGTTGGATGCCAGGTGCGATCACTCATATATCCTATGATGGGCTGCACCAATAAACCCGTAACGGGTGCGGCCAACCATAAAATGGCAATATTATCCAACTCTGCTCCAAGTGTTTGAAATATGCGGCTCACATTGGCATTCTGTAATGCAAAACCAAACTGTATTCCGAAAAAGCCAAAGCTCATGTTCAGGAGCTCAGAAAAACTTAGTGATTTCCTTTTTGTAGATGGTATGGCGGACATAAGCTTTCGTTAATTAAGCAATGTAGATTTTGGATGCGAAAGATAAGACTTAATGTAATAAATACACATCAGGCAAAAAAAAATCGCAGCAGTTGCTGCGATTGTAAAGTGTAACTGTTTTTTAAAGTGTGAACCAGTTAGGCAATATGGCTCCCTTTTTGATCACTACCACCCCATCTTTAATAGTATATAATTCATGTTCCGAATCTGCATGATGCGTTCCGCCATTTATATGAACATCATCGCCAATGCGGACATTTTTATCAATGATGGCGCCTTTGATATTACAACGTGCACCGATACCCATTAATGGCGTATTGTTTTGGTGTGACAGGGTTATTTCTTCCAAGGTTTCATAATAATCATTACCCATGATATATGTACTGACGATGTTAGTACCATAACCAATCCTTGAACGGATACCAATAACCGAATTTTCCAGGCTTGAAGCATTGATGATCGATCCTTCTGCAATAACCGTTTTATTCATCGTTGTGCCACTGATCTTGGCCGGCGGTAATAACCTGGGGCGGGTAAATATGGATCGTTCATTATCAAACAAATTAAATTCTGGTAATTCATTGGTGAGTTCAAGATTTGCCTCAAAAAATGAATGAATATTCCCGATGTCTGTCCAGTAACCATCATACTGGTAACTGGCCACTTTATATTTTTCAAGCGATTCTGGAATGATCTCTTTACCAAAATCCGTTGCATCTTTTTTCTCTACTTCCAACAGGTCAAATAAAAGTTTCCTGTTGAAAATATATATACCCATTGATGCCAGGTAAACTTTGCCTTTCTGCCCCATTTCTTCCCCTGTATCACTCACCCAATCTTCTAAACCACTTTTTGGTTTTTCGGTGAATGAAGTGATATATCCTTCCTCATTCATTTTCATGATACCAAAATCTGATGCATCTTTAGCATTAACAGGAATGGTTCCAATAGAAATATCTGCACCTTTTTCAATATGGTTATCCAGCATATCGCGGAAATCCATCTGGTATAACTGATCACCGGAAAGAATCAATACATAATCACTGGTGAAAGGACGAATATGCCTCAGGCACTGCCTTACAGCATCTGCCGTTCCCTGGTACCAATTTGCACTGTCCGGTGTTTGTTCAGCCGCTAGTATATCAACAAATGCCTTGCTGAAAGGACTGAAATGATAAGTGTTTTTGATGTGCCGGTTCAGAGAAGCAGAATTATACTGTGTTAACACGAACATGCGGCCCATACCTGCATGCAGGCAATTAGAAATGGGAATATCAACCAACCTGTATTTACCTGCAATAGGTACTGCAGGTTTTGATCTGCTGGCTGTTAACGGATGTAAACGTGTACCTGCTCCTCCTCCTAAGATTACTGATAAAATTTCATCTGACATATGGTTATGGTTTTACTTATCTATTTAATGTATGAATATAATTTCTTTAAACAGATAACCTTAAAAAATCAACTAAAAAATCTATAGTTCAGCATATAAATCCATGTATTGCTGTGCAGCAGAATCCCATGAATGATCAATATTCATCATGAATTCCCGCATCCAGAATAATAAATTTTTTTTATTATAAAAAAGATCGATTGCACGACCTACAGAATGCCTGATATCTTCCGGCGTTGCATGGTTAAACCTGATACCAAATCCCTGCCAGTCCCCAAAATCCACAACTGTATCCTTTAATCCACCCGTGCTTCGAACCATTGGAACGGTACCATACCGCAATGCATACATTTGGTTTAATCCACATGGTTCTACCCTGCTTGGCATTAACAGAAAATCGGCACCTGCATACATCAGGTGACTTAATGGTTCACTGTAACCAATAAAAATATTTACATACCCTGGGAATTGCAGCTTTAACCAATCCAATTCTTTTTCAACTTCAGGTTCGCCACTGCCAAGAACCAAAAAGTTTACATTACCATTAAACTCAAAAATAGATGACCGGATGGCTTCGGGTAAAATGTCGGCCGCTTTTTCACCTACTAATCTTCCAATAAAAACTATCAATGGTTTTTCTACATCCAACTGAAAACGATTACACAATTCTTTTTTAGCTGCCAGCTTCCCATCTGTTACGGTGCTGTCATTAAAATTTAATGGAATAAATTCATCTGTTGAAGGATTCCATACTTCATCATCAATACCATTTAATATGCCAACACATTTCCCCTGTTCATATTCAAAAAGTTTTTCCAAACCATTTGCCGAAACTTTTAACTCCTCCAGGTAACTCCAGCTAACCGTAGTAACTTTTTGAGAACATTTGATTGCACTGGCCAGTGGATTTATTTTTTTATTCCACTCCAGCATGCCCCATTTCCAACCATCGTAACTGGGCACATAATGATAATGTCCCCAATCTAACCAACCCTGGTATTGTGCATTATGCACAGTGAACACTGGCGAAATATTTCGAAGGTTTTCAAAAACAAAACAATATTGCATCATGAAAGGGATCAACCCGGTGTGGTGATCATGACAATGAATAACATCTGGTTTGTGTTGCCAGTTATTAATCCAGTCGCAAACGGCAATCTGGAAAGCAGAGAATCTTTCCGCATCATCATCATAACCATAAATCTTCTCCCGATCCAGTAAACCATTGATATCAACCAGGAAAAGATCAAAACCCAACTTATTTGTTTTTTCTTTTATTACACTATAATGAAACCAGTTATAACCAAATTGCTGACCTCCCTGGTGTACCAATTCCCACTCATTATCGTATAAAAATTTCGTTCTGTACATGGGCATTACCACCTTGGCAATATGACCCAGGCGGTTTTGATATTTGGGTAAAGCGCCAACCACATCTCCCAATCCACCGGCTTTTGCGTAAGGGTAACACTCTGCTGAAACATGAATTATCTCCATATGCTTATCAGGTTCTTTTTGCATTTAAGGTAAGCCGTAAATTTTTTACAACCAATAAATATAACAGTCATCTTTATATGCACAGATTTTCAAGGTGTATGTTTTATTTCGAATTGTTTGAACAATTGTAGTTATTTTGGGGAGATTTTATTTAAAAACAAACCATTAAAAACCATGGCAACATCAATTGGTGTTACAAAACAACCATCTGCTCCCCGCAATCCCAAAGAAGAAATCCCTACAAATTATGGAGCATTAGGCACCCTCGTTTCAGTATTCTTTTTCTGGGGTTTTATCGCCGCCGGTAACAGTGTCTTTATTCCTTTTTGTAAACATTATTTCCAGTTAGACCAGTTTCAAAGCCAGTTGATTGACTTTGCTTTTTATCTGGCATATTATATTGGTGCGCTGGGATTGTTTGCCTATGGCGCTTTTGGAGGTAAAGACCTCGTTGCAAAATGGGGTTATAAAAAATCAATCGTATATGGATTATTGTTCTCTGCACTGGGTGCGGTTGCAATGATCATTGCAGTAAATGCAAACACTTTTGTAGGAATGCTGGTGGGTCTCTTTATCGTGGCCCTTGGTTTTTCATTACAACAAACCGCTGCGCAACCTTTTGCAATTACATTGGGTGATCCTGCTACCGGCACCTCCCGTGTTAACCTGGGTGGTGGTATAAATTCATTTGGTACGGCTATTGGTCCCATCGTTGTTGCTTTTGCATTGTTTGGAACAACAGCCGCCATTACGGATGAAAAAATCGCCTCACTTGGATTGGAAAAAGTGATATTACTATATTCATTTGTTGGCGTATTATTTATTGCCGCAGCTGCTTTGTTTTATTTTTCTAAGAAAGTTCCTGCAGGTATTTCCAGCGAAAAAACAGAAAAAGCAAATAAAGCTTTGTATTCATTATTAATTATGACCGGTTTACTGATCGTCATGTTTGTACCGGTTTTTGACAGTTATAAATTGGACCCTGCAACACTTAGTACAGAAGAATTTCATGATTTGGAAGTCTACAGGCTGAAGTGGCTGTTTGGAGCCCTGGCAGTTGTTGTTTTCGGATTGCTGATTGCCAATATGAGCGCTAAAAAAAATCCTGATGGATGGGGCGCTATGAAATACCCGCAGTTGGTTTTGGGTATGTTAGCGCTTTTTGTTTATGTAGGTGCAGAAGTTACAGTTGTAAGTAACATGGCTGAACTTTTAAGACATCCTGATTTTGGTGGATTTCAATCTTCAGAAGTAGCGCCATTTATTTCTTTGTACTGGGGTAGCTTGATGATTGGCCGCTGGACAGGTTCAATATCTGTTTTTAATTTTAGCAGTAAAACAAAACAAATCCTCATGTTCGTGGTGCCATTGGTTGCATTTGCTATTGTGATTGCTATCAATGCCATTTCTCAATATGATGTAACGCCGTTGTATATGTATATTTTTTGTGTGCTGATCCAGATCGTTGCATTTTATTTTAGTAAAGACAAACCGGTTAGAACATTATTGATATTTTCAACGCTTGGTGTAATAGCTATGTTGGTTGGAATCATGACCAAAGGAAATATCGCTATTTATGCATTTTTAAGTGGTGGATTATTTTGTTCTATTATGTGGCCGGCGATTTTTTCTCTTTCACTCGCTGGGCTTGGAAAATATACTACGCAGGGCTCTGCTTTCTTAATCATGATGATCCTGGGCGGTGGTATCATCCCTCCTATACAGGGAAAAATAGCTGACTATGTACAAACGCAATCCACTGTTGAAGGTTATGGTATACACCAATCTTATTGGGTTGCTGTAGTTTGCTTTGCCTATGTAGGTTTATTTGCCTTTATTGTAAAAGGAATTCTAAAGCGCCAGGGAATTGATTACGACCAAAAAACAGATGAAGATTTAGAACCAATAACCACATCGAAAGAAGGTGCATTAGACGTAACAGATAATTAAATTAATGCGAATGCTTGACTTATCAAACCAATTAGCCATCGGTATTGACATCGGTGGAACCAACACCAAATATGGTATTGTAAATCATCGTGGAGAGATCATTCAAAAGGGTGAATTAAAAACAGAAGGATATCCCGACATTGAAGATTACATCGATGCCGTTTATGCCAAACTTCAACCCATTGTTGCTTCAGTTAGCAACAAATACACTTTAAAAGGCATTGGTATTGGAGCGCCTAACGGTAACTACTATACGGGTACCATTGACTATGCTCCAAACCTTGAATGGAAAGGACAGATTCCGTTGGTTAAAATGGTTACGGAAAAATTCGGTGTAAGATGCATATTAACCAACGATGCAAATGCTGCGGCAGTTGGAGAAATGATGTATGGTGCTGCAAGAGGGATGCGGGATTTTATTATGATCACCTTAGGTACCGGTGTGGGCAGTGGTATTGTAGCAAATGGCCAATTAATTTATGGGCATGATGGATTTGCGGGTGAATTAGGACATACGATCATCAGGCCGGGAGGTCGAAAGCACTGGTCAACAGCATTAGTAGGATCGCTTGAGTCCTATTGTTCTGCCACCGGGATTGTGCTGACGGCTTTAGAACTTATTGAAAATTCTAAAGATGACAGCTTGCTTAAAAATTATAAACCCGATGAAATAACATCTAAAACAGTATTTGATTGTGCGCAGAAAGGCGATGCTTTGGCCAAAGAAGTATATCGGTTTACCGGGCAGATCTTAGGTGAATCGCTTGCCAATTTTATCATGTTCTCCTCGCCTGAAGCCATCATACTTTTTGGGGGTGTTATAAAAGCTGGTGATTATATTTTAAAACCAACCAAGGAGCATATGGAAAAAAACCTGTTGCCAATTTTCCAAAATAAAGTCAAACTGATCTTCAGCGAACTCAAAGAGGCAGATGCAGCCATCCTGGGTGCCAGTGCATTGGTTTGGGAACTTAAAGAAAATCCATAAGTCGGATTAGTTAGTCTTACATCAATAAAATCCTCAACCGCATTTTTCTATGCGGTTGTTTTTTTTGGTGTGATTAAAGTAAATAAGCTATTTAAAAAAGGACTACATAAAAAAAAGCCGCCACTTCAATAAGTGACGGCGTTGTAAATGATTTAATAAAATCTATTTGATTTTTAAAACGGGTTTCAAATGATAATCCCCGGTTCCTGTTTGATGAACAGATAAAGCAGCATCAAAATCAACCAGGATGGAATCAACTGCACCGCTCAGGGTTTTATTTACTTTTAATTTAAGTCCTGATTCTGAACCACTGGGAACGGTCATTGGATAAACATTTCCATCAATCATAATGGTATTATCATTACCTAATACAAAACGTATTTCCTGTACATGGTTTGTAGGCAGATCGCCTTCAGCCAGTAAAGTATCAATACCATTTTGCAGTCCCAGCAAATTGTAAACACCTTGTTCTGTGTCTAATGTCATCCAGCTGTTTTCATCATCCCTGAATTTAACACGCACTTCCCTGATGTCAACATTTACTTCTTCAGCATTATATGGATTGTCAGTAAGCCGGATCTTAACCCGGGTAGTGTCGTTTTCTTTGGTACAAGCCATAAATAATACAGAAACAAACAAGCCCAGAAAGGCGAAAGAATAGAGTACTTTTTTCATTGTTACAGATTTTGAATATAACTATAAATAATTATGCCAAAAGACGGTAATAACGGCAACCTGTGGTTGAAAAATTATTCACAGTAGTTTTACCAATCCTACTGCTGACTGATCATAAACACCGCAGGTACAGGGCGTTGTCCCGTCTTATCTGAAGGTTTAATAGTACTTTTCCCGTTAATAATCATGGCGCTACTCCCACCACCATCCAGGTTTAATGCTTCCACGCAACCAATTTCCTTTAGCATAGCAGCCATTTGTTTTAAGGATGCTCCTTCTGCTATTCCGGGCGATCTTCCCTCAACTACCAGGATCACCAGTTTTTGATCATTTGTGTATCCCATGGCAGTCCTTGGATGTTTATCATCAATGGCCTTGCCGGCAAATTTTAATTCTTCATTATTGCTGATAGCAATTTGATTGTTTTGCAATAAAACAGGACCTCCGCCTACTGCAGTTTCAACCTTCCATTTTTTTAATTGATCAACTGTATTGAAGTTCTTAATTGTTCTCCTTTTCATTTCAATATATGCCACAGAATCCCTGGTTGGCTTCACGGGCTGTTGTAAAGCAAATCCTCTTTTTTGGGATGAATCTGTGAATAACCATGCCACATCTGCAGTCCGGTTTTTGGTAATACCTATTGCGCTTCCCAGTGTGTGCCTGTACGTGAGTGTATCTTTCCCCCTGCCAGGAATTGAATGCACGTTATAACTGACCAGCTTTCCATTTTTTACAACTACATTCAGGTTTTGGTTGGTGGCGAAAGAAAAAAAAGTAATATTAACAACAACAAATGGTTGACCATTTTTTTCATAAAATTGATCTGGTGTTAAACGGCGGTTCATGGTGGTATCGACAGTAAATAAAAGTTTTTTGTCTTTCAAGTCCGCGATAAGATAAAAAGCCACATTCGGTTTGCCGTCAATTGGTGTGGATGTCTTAAATAGCTTTATAGAAGCAGGAAGCATTCCATACGTCTCACTAACATCAGTCCACTGTATAGATTGCGCATGTGAATAGGAGGAAATAAAAATAAATGCTGTTATAACTAAAGAAAATACTTTATTCATTAATGGTTTTCATTTTATTAATTTAACGTATAAGAACAACCGATCCTTTCTTTTCAATGATATTTCCCAAAATATCGGTTCCCTTAACGATCCAAACATAGGAATCTGTTGCTGCTTGCTTCCCGTCAATCGAACCGTCCCACCCTTTTCCTTGTTCCCGGGTTGAAAAAACCATTTTGCCCCAACGGTTATAAACAGCGAAAAATTCGACTTGTGTAATTCCAATGTAAGTGGGCCGTAAAAGATCATTCAATCCATCATTATTAGGTGTAAACGCTGTGGGGATATAAATTTCCGATTTATCGATCACTTTAATGTAAATATCATCTGTATCTGTACAACCTTCGTTGCTTGTAACCTGCAGCGTATAAGTAATATCCTGTTGCAGCAAAGCTGCCGTTGATCCTGACATAGGATCCGACAAACCGGTTGAAGGTGTCCATAAATAGTTCGTTCCACCAGTTCCATTTAATTGAAAGGCTGTGTTTTTTAAAACAGTCATGTCTTCACCTGCATTAGCGTTGACTTCATTGATGAAGATATTTTTTTCTGCCATTTCGGCTATGCATCCCTGTTCATCAATGGCGGATAATTGTAAAAGATAATTTCCTTTTGCTGGAAAACGAATATCAAACATCCTGGTTGATGAAATTCCCTGCCCATTCAATTGCCAGTTCCATGCAACAATATTTTGGTCCGATAAACCTGTTATGGGAATTTCTTCTCCCGTACATCCATCATTTGCTTCAATACTTATAACAGGCAAAGCTTTAATACTGAAATCGCCAGAAAATACAGATGGTGATCCACACCCGTATAAAGAGTTAACCGTAAGTTCCAGGGAATGAACACCAACAGGTAAAGCGCCTATTGCTGGTGTATGTGAATTTGAAATGTTATTTCCATCCAGTTTCCAACTGTATGAAAAGCTATTACCTTCAGGGGCCAGGATTAATTTTGGTTCCTTCATAAAACAAGTATCAGTAACCGAAAAAAAGGCGGTGGGCAAAGCACCAACTTTTAATACTCCTGTGACTGTATCGCGGCAACCATCCATAGCCGTTAGTGCCAGCATAACCGGGTATTGTCCCGGGGAATGATATACCTGCGAAGGTGGTGTTTTTAATGTGCTGGTCGCACCATTTCCAAAATCCCAGTAATAATCTGTAACCGGGGCAAAGGATTCAGAAGAATCTTTAAACTGTATGGTCTGACCAGGGCAAACTTCATTAGATGGATACCCGGTGGTGAAATGTGGGTTTAGTGCAGTACAAAATTGCTGAAGATTAAAAGCTCCGCCTGTGGCACCCGAAAATCCCCAGTAAACCATTGAACCATCCTTGAAAATTGTATTAACCAGGTCCACTATTACTTCGAGACGCTTTACACCATCAAAATATGCTTCTATTTCAAGAGAAGCAGGATCCCAGGTGATTCGCAATGTATGCCATTGACAATCTTCAACATTATTACTGGTGGCGGAAATTGCAACCGGTCCTGCGAGGTCACTACCATGGTTGATATTTCCATTTGCTTGTATACTGATATGATCAAATGCAGGATCATTCCGGTTTGGGTTTTGGTAAGTGTCCAATGCAATTCCTATGGAAGGGATCACGCCTTCAAAACCCATTCCTTCACCGGAAGCACCCATACTGGTACTAAGGGGTTGCAAAATAAATGCAATACCATCAGCTCCAATATCATTGCATCCAAGGAAAACATTAAATATAAAATCAAAAGAATTTTTCAGATCAATCTTATTAGCATTCCAAACGCTACCGCTTTGGTTTTGCTGCTCTCCGGTTAGTGTATAACAATTACAGGTATTCTGTGCTGATGATCCGTTTAAAATGTAGGTATTTGTTTGGGCATTTAACCGAACGGTTATAATCAAAAAAAATAATAAACCCGGGATAACCGAAAACCATTTCATTTTCCTACCTCAATTTTTTTGGTAAGATATAACAATCCTGCACTCCACTAAATTCTTATGAACAAAGCCATGAAGAATCAGGAATATTTTAAATATTTCGGATCAGGAAGCCTGTTTGCTCAGTTCCCATTCTTTTTTTCCAAGACCAGGATAAACATGCCGTTCGCTGTGATAGGATGAACGCACCAATGGACCGCTTTCAACATAATCCAATCCCATGCTATAACCTGCTTCTTTATATTCAGCAAATTCATCAGGATGTACAAAACGCTGAACAGACAGGTGTTTTTTGGTGGGTTGCAGGTATTGGCCAATGGTGACCACATCGCAACCACTGTTATAAAGATCACGCAAGGTTTGTATCACTTCTTCTTTCTTTTCACCCAGGCCAAGCATGATGCCGCTTTTAGTACGCATGCCACCTTGTTTCAATGTACTGATCACCTCCATACTGCGCCAGTATTTTGCCTGAATCCGAACCTGGCGGGTTAATCGTTCCACCGTTTCAATATTGTGGGACACGACCTCGGGTGCAGCTTCTATAATGCGTTGTATGTTTTCTTTTTCGCCCTTAAAATCGGGAATCAAAGTTTCAAGTGTAGTATTGCCATTTAAGGTTTTTACCGCCTTAATGGTATTTTGCCAGATGATGGAACCTCCATCTTTTAATTCATCGCGGTCAACGGAAGTAATGACGGCATGCTTTACTTTCATCAGGTAAATAGCTTCGGCTACACGTTGGGGTTCGTCCCAGTCCACTGCATCCGGGCGGCCGGTTGCTACTGCACAAAAACCACAGCTGCGAGTACAGGTATTACCCAAAATCATAAATGTTGCTGTGCCGGCTCCCCAGCATTCGCCCATATTAGGGCAATTGCCGCTTTCGCAAATGGTATGTAGTTTATGATCGTCAACGAGGTTGCGTACATGGCGATAACTTTCACCAATAGGAAGTTTTACCCTTAACCAATCGGGTTTCTTAACTCTTGTTTCTGCAGTTGCATTTACCACGGGTAACTCTGTCATTATAAAATGATGTGATGTAAAGATTGATGAACAGGGAACAGGAAGTAAAAGTGAGTGACACAACAAAAGCTGAATAGTACTGCTTAAAGCTGGCTAACAAAACCATTTTACCCCGATCCAGGGTGCAAAAATACAAGGATTAGCGGCGTCGGCCAAACAGGATGGCGATATGCCCCTGTACGAAGACCTGTTTGTCTTCGTTGAAAAGCATCAATGGAATTTTTTTAGCGTATGCATCAACACTTAACCCAATTTCAAGTGCCGAAACCATTTCGTTAAAACGACCATAGTCGAATCTTAAAGCGACTTTTCCATAAGCACCTGGTTGCATTTTCATTTCATTCCAGCCTTTTCCAAAACCGGCGCCCCCCAGAATAACGGAATTGTCGACAAATAATGCGCTGTCTTCCGGTGTGAATTTGATGGTGCGGGTTTGGTTATTATTTACATCCTGCACCTCCAGGTAATAGGGTCTTAATAATCCCAAAGACAAACCGCCCTGGTATATACCGGTTACGGCTACCCCGTTTTTATTACCTTTTTGTCCAAAAATATATTGTTGTCCAAAACCCAGTTTCAGCTGGTAGAAATTATTGATTTTGCCAAATATATAAGGGTTGCCAAAAAAGAATGCCCCGCTTGAAGATTTTTCCTCTTTATCATGTTTGATCTCTGAAAATTCAATGGAATATAAATTGGAACGGCGTGGGGATTTCATTTTACCCAATTCGTAAAATGCACCATAACCATTATTGCGCAACATGAAACCAAACACACTTTGTTTATGAAAAGACAGTACACCTTCTTCTTCCTGTTTGATCATCGCATTGATCCTTTCTCTTTTTTCTTCTTTGCGTTCTTCCCTGCTGGCCTTTTTTGTTCGCGTTGTATCCTGTGCCTGTATTGATAAAGCGATTGAAAAAATGCCGGCGATCAATAATAGTTTCTTCACTTTAATATCGTTTAATGCTTGTAACGTAAATTTAGGCAAAAATATATAATGACTTCAACAGTTGTCTATGAAGGTGAACTAAGAACTACCTGTACCCATGTAAGATCCACTGACTTTTTTGAAACGGATGCGCCTATCGATAACAAAGGAAAAGGAGAAAGGTTTTCGCCAACTGACCTTTTAGCTACAAGCCTTGCCACATGCATGCTAACGGTGATGGGTATTAAGGCTAGGACAATGGGATTTGATTTGGATGGAATTAAAATTGAAGTTGAAAAGATCATGAAACCAGAACCACGACGTGTAAGCGGTATTAATTTAACATTTCATATTCCAGAAAATTTGAAACACATTGATGAAAACACTAAAAATATCATGAGAGATACAGGCATTAACTGCCCGGTTCAATTTAGCATTCACCCGGATATTGAGGTTCATATTCAATGGAATGAATGGGAACCTGGTAAAAAGTAATATAGTTTTTAAGTAACTTGATCAGCGTAATTGCCCCACGTAAAAAAACATGGCTAAAAATTATAATGAACTGATGTGGGTGATTATCTTCACTACCTGAAAATCTAGAAACATGATAAAAAGAAACCTGCTGATTATTTGTGTTCTTGTTCTGCTGGCATCCTGTTCACGGGGTTTAACGCCTGCACAAGCCGCTTCAGGTAGTTACAATAAATGCAGAGCGGTACGTTGAGAAGGTTTAGCGTTTAGTGTTTAGGTGTTTGATTTAAAATCAACCAGTCAACATTAGTTTAGAATTTAGTTTTACAGCAACCCAATCAACTTATTCAACCAATCAACTATTCAAACATCAATCCCTGATAATAGCATTGCCCACAGCGCATTCCAGGCAACGTTTGTAATTGCAATACTCGTTCTTTAATTCTATAAGTGCCTGCGAATCAGCAGCACTTGCATTTTTAATTCCCAATTGCTGGTAACCGTTAGTAATTGTGTTATTTTCCGCTACACATGATTCTAACCATTGTAAAGCCTTCTCTTTAAAATTTTCCAGTTGATGATATCGTCCATAGGCATACATGACAGGCGCCATGGTATTGATAATGATATTGTTGATCATTGCGTTTCCCAGTTTCTTGGGTTTATAGGCAGAAAGTTCATCCAGCCGGTAATGATAATGCCAGTAATCATTGGCTGTGATATTTAACCAATCTTTTATTTCCTCCGCATTTTCCGCTTCTTTTATTTTTGAAAAAAGATGGGATGAATGATGAACCAGCATAGCCAATTGGGCAAGCCTGATAGTCGGAAAATTTCCCGGCCTCATTCTTAAAAACATTGGTGTAATATGAATGGGTTGTAATTTATATTTATTCCTAAGGAATGTATATTCCTTATACAACATGATGGGGTAATCCTCTTTGGCTTGTTCGCTTAATAATCCTGCCTGGCCCAGCAACAATGCTTCCAGCTGAATGAGATTACTTTTATGCTTTGCCAGTAATTTTAAAGGAATACTGCGAGCCATTAGTTCAAAAGTATCCGCATTTACACGGGCTCCAAAATTTCGGGCCAGCAACCACCAAAAGGCATCTTCCCAATTATTATTGGTTTGATTTAAGAATGTAAATACAATTTCCGCTTTACGCGTTAATCTTTCCGCCAGTAACCTGTCAAGCCATGCTTGCCAGGTGAGGTTTTTAACTTGTGCAATGGCATGTTCGCAGGGAATAAAGGATGTTTTCTCCATCCATTCATGGTATTTTGAAATTAAGAGACCGCTGACCCGGTGTTGCAATTCAATAACGGGAATGTTTAGTTGTTTAAGAGGTTCATCATCCTGCCAAACAACATGAAGTATTACATTATTATAGTTTTTATCCGTGTGATGACCGTGTTGATGCCACTGAGAAGTATGCAAATGCAATTCGATATTTCCTGCCCAGGTAGTTTGACCAATGATAATTTTACTGTCTGCAAAATCAGGTCCCTGGTGTGTATTTAAGGAACCCGGATGTATGATCCGCACTTTTTCGCCGGCAGTGGTTTGCAATTCACTTTTATTAAAATACTGGAATTGCCAGATGTACTGGAGCAGTCGTTCGGTCATAAAGGAATGAAGGTTTAATGCTTCTTAAAAGATACATCATTCCTTGAATCCTGGACACCAAAAAAATTTAATTAATGATCTTAATCCCTGCTTAAATCCAGGTTATTTAATTCTTTGATCACCCTGCTGACCGGCAAACCCATTACATTATAAAAATCACCCTGCACTGATTTAATACCTACCACCCCTATCCATTCCTGGATGGCATAAGCACCTGCTTTATCAAATGGTTTGTATTTGTCAACGTAAAAAATAATCTGATCTTTTGTTAACTTATGAAACTCCACCTCGGTGGAATCTGCAAAAACAGTTTCATTTCCATTATTCAATATGCATACACCGGTAATTACTTTGTGTTTTTGTCCTGATAAAGCTTCTAAAAACAAGATGGCTTCTTCCCTATCAGCTGGTTTGCCCATGATCTTTGCATGTAAAACAACCAGTGTATCTGCCGCCAGGATAACAGGTGAATCATTTAATTCCTGATGAACAGCCAATGCTTTTTGCCGCGCAATATGCATGGCTACTTCTTCAACCGGTAAGGACGGAGGGAAACTTTCATCCGTTTCTTTTACAATTATTTCAAAAGGAACTTCTGCCCATTCCAGTAATTGTTTTCTACGGGGTGATTGAGAGGCTAGAATGATCCTTTTCATATATTTATTTTTATTGTTTTTTAGCCACTGGAATTCGCCAAATAATCATCCCGATTGGTATGTGATAACTAATGGCTCATTTCATGCGGTATTTCAAATTGGGTTTTGTCACATGGAATTCCACATAAAATTTTTATCGTCGCTTGGAAAACTTTGCCACCAGAATTTGATGTCTCATTTCACACCCTAAAGATAAAACCCAAAAAATATCATTGATAAAATCCCGGTTAGCATTACAAATTTTGTACGGTTACTTAAAATATGGAATTCATTTTGGGTGGATGATTTAAATAACCTGGAAAAAATATTGATCAATGGAAAAATGATAAACATAATGCAAAAAATGATCGGTACCCACCAACCATAAGGCAATATATATGCCTGGATAACCAGCAACATCAAAACAAGAACAATCAGCCAGACGGCCACATAAATCTTGGTAGCATTTACGCCCCATGCAATTGGCATGGTATGGCAATTATACTTTGCATCACCAGGCATATCTTCCATATCTTTTACAGCTTCCCTGATCAGTGAAATGATAAATGCAAATGAAGCATAAAGAATTGTCAGCCTGAAAAATTTCGCCTGTCTTTCCAGGTCGGCTGCAGCAATAACTTCTGTAATATCAATCTTGGAAAAATAAATAACCAGGATGGTCCATGCGGTAAGCAGTGCAATAATAATATTCCCGATCAGCAGGCTTTTTTTATAGGTGGTAGAATAAATCCATAATAATATAACAACCGCTATATTGGCCACTATTAAATACCATTTTTCAAAAAAGGGCAATGCCATTGCAGTCAAACCAATGCCAGCAAAACTCAGAATCATATGCCAGGCTATAGCCCAGCGGCGATGAATCACTTTATCTACAACAATTTTTCCGGGTTTATTCACCTGGTCAATGTTGATATCGAAATAATCATTTATGATATAACCTGCTGCGGCAATCAATACAGAAGCTGCAACCAGTAAAAAAAATTGCAGGGTGTCGCCGGCAGGTATATCATTGCGGAACAAAGGATAATAAATACAGTATTGAAAAAGTATTTGGGTTAAAGCAATAAAAAAAAGGTTTGGCAGTCGTACAAGGCGTAAAAAGGCTGCGATCAATCTCATTCAACAAAATTATTGGTAAAAAACTTAAACGGCCAGATGCTTTTAAATGCTAACGGGATGCAACGGTTGTTGTAAAATGCCAGTGATCATTTTGTTTTAGAACTTTCTCTATTACATCCCTGGCACATCCGCCACCACCGGGGAATGGAGAAATATATTTAGCAATTTCCCTGATCTCGGCAACAGCATCTGATGGGCAAGCGGAAATACCTGCATGTTGCATCAGCTCCAGGTCGGGAATATCATCACCCATATATAAAACCTGTTGCCAGTCATTTTGATAATTCTGTAACAGGTTATCCAATAATCCCTTTTTATCATGCACGGACATGTGAACCTCTGTTATACCCAATTTTGCCAACCGTTCTTTTACAGGTTCACTATTGCCACCAGAAATGATTAAAACACGATAACCTTTTAATACGGCCATTTGCAAGGCAAAACCATCCTTGATATTCATACGCCGCAATTGCTGGTCACCACTAAAAACAATCACGGTGCCGTCTGTGAGTACACCATCAATATCAAAAACAAATGTTTTTATTCTTTTAAATTGATCCAGCAGGTTCATGTAATTTTTTTAAATAAAAAATCGAAGGTAATAACTAAAGGTGAGTTGGCTAGTCCCTTATTGAATCGGTATAGTGAGTTCAACCGACCCGGATTCGTTCACCAGCAAACATTGACAGGCTAACCTTGATTGAGGTGTGGGTTTGTTTACTTTCTCAATAAAATGTTTTTCTCTTATAAAAATTTCTTCCAGGTGTTCCCCTCCTTTTGTCACATAAATATGGCAGCTGCTGCATGCGCAAACACCGCCGCAATCATGTTTAATTTCAATATGATGCTGTAATAGTACATCCAGTAAACTTTGACCTTTTGCAATTCTATTCAATGTTGTAGAAGGCTTACCTGGTTGTTCAAAATGTATGGTGATATGATTTCCTTTCCGTTTAAACACGCGGTTTCATTTATGTATCTTAATTCCTTTTTTCAAAAGATTTGTCCTCCCTGATCTTGCGGGTTAAATATTGGTATATCTCCTGTAACGATGGATATTCAGCCAAAAGATTTTCATGCTTCCGGATCGTTTGCTGATCTCCTCTTATTGCCGGGCCCGTTTGCATTAAAGATGGTGAATAATGCTGCAATTTAGATGCTGTTTCTTTTATCAATGGAAGCAAATGTTCAAATTCCAGGTTTTCAATTTTGCAATAAGTTTCACCCAAAGTATACATGTAATTGGTAAAATTGTTGCAGAAAACGGCCGCCACATGAAGTTTCATTCGTTCCTCATCACCTGAAATTGTTACCTGTGTTGAAATGCTTTTCGCTAATGCATGGATTTTTTCTAAAGTTTCTTCATCCCCTGCATCAATATGAAGCGGAACCTCCGTTAGTGGCTCCATTTCTTTTCTCAAGGATTGCAATGGATACAAAACTCCATAATGTAATGATGTATTTTTCAATATATCTTTTGAAACCGCACCGGCAGTATGCACTAAAATTTTATCGCTCACAGGCAGTTTTTTACTGGCTTCTGCAATAGCATCATCACTAACAGCCAAAAGATATAATTCAGCATTCGGGTCTATTTTGTGAAAATCGCTGACAGGTTTGGATTCCAATAAAGAAGCCAGTTCTTTGGCTGCGTTATTATTGCGCCCAAAGACCTGCAGAATATGATGACCAGCTAATTTTAATTTCTTTCCTAAAACGGTAGCTGTGTTGCCCGTACCGATGATCACAATCTTCATGAAAATTTTAAAATTTAATTTGGGTAAAATGACAACCAGTAAGTTTGTAAATATAATTGAAAATGAAAGGGCAATTTTTATATGACTCCAGCACAAAGAATCGTTTTAAAATATTACCGCGGAAAGCTGAAATTATTGTCTTCTATTTCAAAAAAAAGGGCAGCTAAAGCCGCCTTTAAATTATTCTGTACGCCGCAATACAGGAACCTGAAAAAGCTGCCACCCATTTTTGAAAAATCGGAAAAGATCCGGTTCACTTTTGATAGTTACCGGATCCAGGGGTATCGCTGGAATGAAGGCGCTCCAAAAAAATTATTAATTCTCCACGGCTTCGAATCTTCAGTTGTAAATTTTGATCGCTATATCAAACCATTTATTACCAAAGGATACGAAGTACTTGCATTTGATGCGCCGGCCAATGGAAGAAGCAGCGGTAAGCAAATCAATATTCTTATTTATAAAAAATTTATTAAAGAGATCATTAAAACCTATGGACCGATAAATACATTTATGGCTCATTCCCTGGGTGGGCTGGCCCTTTCGCTTACTTTAGAAGATTTAAAACATGATGAAGAAACCAAGGTGATTTTTATAGCTCCTGCTACAGAAACCAGCACCGCCGTTCAATCATTTTATCAGTTTTTAAGATTAGATGAAGGCGTTCAAAAAGAGTTTGAAAATTACATTTACAGTATAGATGGTCATTATTCAAAATGGTATTCCATTTCCCGGGCCATAAAACATATCAAAGCTTCTGTTTTATGGTTTCATGATGAAGAAGATAAAACCACCCCATTTGCAGATGCTAAAATAGTGCTGGATGCTGCCCCTCCCAATGTTCAATTTGTTGTTACCAAAGGCTTAGGACATAGCCGGATTTACCGGGATAACAATGTAAAAAAGCAAATTGTGGATTTTGTATGATCCTGATTTATTTATCCATTTAAAACTTTTCTAATCATGGCAAAAACTTATTTAGCATTAGGGGATTCATATACGATTGGTGAAGCGCTAGCCATGTACGAAAATTTCCCTCACCAGTTGGTAAAAAATCTGGCGGACCAGGAAATTCTATTCGATACCCCGTTGATTGTCGCCCAAACCGGTTGGACCACCGATGAACTGATGGAGGCCATCAACCAAAAATCAATCAAATCAACATTTGACCTGGTTACCTTATTGATTGGAGTAAACAATCAATATCGCGGTTTGAATATGAATGAATATGAAAACCAATTTGAAGAATTATTAAAACAGGCCATTGGTTTTGCCGACGGGAATAAAGATCATGTAATTGTGTTATCCATTCCGGATTGGGGTGTTACACCTTTTGCTGCCGACAGGGACAGGAAGAAGATTTCGGAAGAAATAGATGCATTTAATCTTATAAATAAAAAAATATCTTTAAATCATCTTGTTCATTATGTTGATATCACCCCGGGTAGCAGGCTCGCAGAGACCGATAACTCGCTCCTGGCGGGCGATGGCTTGCATCCTTCCGCAAAGGAATACAGCCGCTGGACCAACCTGCTTTTACCCATTGCAACCCACTTATTTAAATGATTTTACAAAAAGGTAAATTATCTTTCCCGCAAAAATTTACTATTCTTGCCTTAAACTTGCATCGCCCGGAAGGTGCCGGAAGGATAGAAACTGAAGATGAATGGCTGATCATTTGATGAAACAGGACCGGGTAAAAAGAAATTAAAAATTAATATGGCGAAGAATTTGTTGATAGTGGAGTCTCCTGCAAAGGCAAAAACAATTGAAAAAATACTGGGTCCTGATTTTGAGGTAAAAAGCTGTTATGGGCATATCCGTGACCTTGAAAAAGGTGATATGGGGATTGATGTCAATAATAAATACCTGCCCCGTTATTTTGTGCCCGATGATAAACAAAAAGTGGTCAAAGAACTAAAATCATTGGCCAAAAAAAGTGGTGAAGTGTGGCTTGCAACGGATGAGGACCGTGAAGGAGAAGCAATCAGCTGGCATTTATGCGAAGTATTAGGATTGGATCCAACCACCACAAAACGGATCGTATTTCACGAGATCACCAAACCCGCTATTCAAAAAGCGGTCAATAATCCCCGCACTGTAAATCTTAACCTGGTAAATGCACAACAGGCACGCCGGGTTTTGGATCGCATCGTAGGTTTTGAACTGAGTCCGGTGCTATGGCGCAAGATCAGCATGAAAAATAACCTGAGTGCGGGCCGTGTGCAAAGTGTAGCTGTGAGGATCATTGCGGAAAGAGAAAGAGAAATAAATGCGTTTACTCCTGTCAGCAGCTTTAAACTGGAAGCAAATTTTATTGCACCTGATGCTAATGGAAAAGATATTTCTTTTAAAGCGGAGGGTTCAAGATTTAACCAGCTTGAAGATGCAGAAGCATTTTTGAAAGAGTGTATTGGTGCACGTTATACTGTAAAAAACATACAGGTAAAGCCTGCGAAAAAATCACCGGCAGCGCCTTTTACCACATCTACCCTGCAACAGGAAGCCAGCCGCAAACTGGGTTATGGTGTGGCACGTACCATGTTACTTGCACAAAAGCTTTACGAAAATGGGCATATCACTTATATGCGTACTGACAGTGTGAGTTTAAGCGACACAGCTTTGGGTGATATCACCAACAGTATTAAAAATAATTTCGGTGACAAGTATCACCAGTTCAGAAAATATAAAAACAAAAACGAAAGTGCGCAGGAAGCTCACGAAGCCATCAGGCCAACTTATATGAATAACACCAGTGTGAGCGATCCTGACACCCGCCGTTTATATGAATTGATCTGGAAAAGAACGATTGCCAGCCAGATGGCAGATGCAGAACTGGAAAAAACCACAGCCAAAATTGAAGTTTCAACAAACAAAGCGCAATTAACCGCGCAGGGAGAAGTATTGAAATTCGATGGTTTTTTGAAAGTTTATATGGAAGATAAAGATGATGATGACGTGGAAGATGAACAGCAGGAAGGAATGTTGCCACCATTGTCACCGGAACAGGTTCTTCAATTCCAGGAAATGAAAGCTATAGAAAGATTTTCACGTCCCCTTCCCCGTTATACAGAAGCCAGCCTGGTAAAAAAGCTGGAAGAACTGGGTATTGGCCGTCCTTCTACTTATGCTCCAACCATATCCACCATATTAAAAAGAGGTTATGTTGAAAAAAGAGATAAGGAAGGTGTGAAAAGAGAATTCAGAATTTTAAAGCTGAAAGAAGATAAAGTTCAATCAAAAACAGAAGTAGAAAATACGGGTGCTGAAAAAGCAAAACTATTTCCATCAGATTTGGGATTGGTAGTTACTGATTTTCTCAAAGAGCATTTTGATGATATCATGGATTATAGCTTCACTGCGAGGATTGAAGAAGAATTTGATGAAGTAGCGCAGGGCAAGATCAAGTGGAACAAAATGATCGATGATTTTTATTTGCCCTTTAAAAAAGATGTAGAAAATACCATTGAACATGCTGAAAGAATCAGTGGTGAAAGAGAATTAGGTGCAGAACCTGGGACTGGAAAACCCATTATTGCAAGAATGGGACGCTATGGCCCGATGGTGCAGGTAGGCGGACAGGATGATGAGGAAAAACCACGTTATGCCAAATTGCGGCAAGACCAAAGTATTGAAACCATCACGCTCAATGATGCGTTGGAACTTTTTAAATTACCACGCACATTGGGTGAACATGAAGGCCAGGAAGTAGCCGTTAACATCGGTCGTTTTGGGCCTTATGTAAAATGGGGTGAACAGTTTATTTCTATTCCCAAAGGCGAAGAACCTCTGGATGTGGACCTGGACAGAGCCAAAGAAATTATTGCAGCCAAACAAGTGGAAGATGCGCCTATTGCGCATTATGACGGCAAACCGGTTACAAAAGGCAAAGGCCGTTTTGGCCCGTTTATTAAATGGAATGATCTGTTTATTAATATTCCAAGAGCTTACAATTTTGATACACTTACAGAAAAGGATTGTAATGAATTGATCGAAAAGAAAATTGAAAAGGAAGCAAACCGTTTTATTAAACAATGGCCCGAAGAAAAGATCGCTATTGAAAATGGAAGATGGGGTCCATTTATCCGGTTCAATAAAAAAATGCTCAAGCTGGGTGTTAAAAAAGATAAATCTAAATATACTGCAGAAGAATTGGTTGATATCCCATTAGAGGAAATTAAGAAATTGATTGAAGAACAGGTACCCAATGCCTTCTCAAAAAAACCCGTAAAAAAAGCTGCAGCTAAAAAAGCGGCGACAAAAAAAGCAACCACGAAAAAATCGACTGCAAAAAAGGCCGCACCTAAAAAGAAAAAATAATTTATTGAAAAATGGTAATAGCTAACTCAAAAGAGTTATGCCCCCCTGTGGAAAAAATTAAACGCAGGTTTCATTATGGTTTTAGATATTTAGTAAGTAAACATTAACTAATGGAACCGACCAACGAAATTTCAGCGTTATTTACTTTGATCGATGATCCGGATGAAGAAGTCTTTGGTGTGGTCACCAACCGCATCGTGGATTATGGCAAACCCATTATCCCGAACCTGGAACATTTATGGGAAACAACAGAAGATTCCACCATACAGGAAAGGATTGAATCTATCATTCACCGGTTACATTTCAGCGACCTCAGTGTAGAATTTAAAGACTGGAGCATGGCTGAAGAACCCGAACTTTTGCAGGGCGCCCTCCTGGTTTCAAAATTTCAATATCCTGAATTGATCACGGCGCCTGTATTACAAGATATCGAAAAACTCCGCCGCAATATCTGGCTTGAATTAAACAACTACCTGACACCGTTAGAACAGATCAGCATCATCTCTGGCATTATTTATAACTACACCGGGTTATCGGGCGTGGAAACGGATTATACAGATGCCAATACTTTTTTG
This sequence comes from Chitinophagaceae bacterium, assembly GCA_036675565.1. Taxonomy (GTDB): domain Bacteria; phylum Bacteroidota; class Bacteroidia; order Chitinophagales; family Chitinophagaceae; genus JACCYQ01. The sequence continues at coordinate 11,675 of JAKFER010000231.1, read as the reverse complement.
TTGCATAAAGTGCTGGAAACCAAAAAAGGGAACCAGGTATCCAACGGCATACTTTATCTTATTCTGTGTGAAATGCTGGAAATTCCGGTGAAAGCATTGCAGCTTCCGGGTCAGTTTATCCTGGGATATATGAAAGAAGAACCCTTCGGTATTAAATATGAAACGGCTTACGAACAGGTGAAATTTTTTATTGATCCTACTTCAGGATCAGTTTATACATTTAAAGATGTTGACGATTATCTTAAAAGAATTGAAGCCAAAGGCGATGATAGTTTCTTTTTACCCATGGATAACAAACAGGTAATTCGCCATCTTTTACAGGAATCATCTCAATGCTTTAGCGAGGAAAAATATTGTTATAAACAAAAGGAATTGCTTCAACTTTCTTACCTGCTTGACCAATCATTTTAAATATGGAATGGATAACCTGGAATGATTTTGAAAAACTTGAAATAAGGGTTGGCCAGGTCATTGAAGTGAATGATTTTCCAAAAGCACGAAAACCCGCTTACAAACTGGTCATTGATTTTGGTGATGAGATTGGCATTAAAAAATCTTCTGCACAGATCACACATCATTACGCAAAAAACGATCTGCTTAACAAACAGGTTATAGCAATTGTAAACTTTCCACCTAAGCAGATTGGCGGATTTATCAGCGAATGCCTGGTGATGGGTATATATGATGAGAATAATGATGTAATTTTATTGAAGCCGGAACGGCCTGTTCAAAACGGTCAAAAAATCGGCTAAGCATAGATGTCAGTATTTACTACCTGCTATCATTCACCCATTGGAAAAATGAAGATCAGCGGCACAGCCGATTATATCAGCCAGGTGATTTTTATAAATGAAGATTCAACACCGGTTGAAGTTTCTGAAACCATTCCCCCATTATTAATTGAATGCACAGAACAACTTATACAGTATTTCCAGGGTGCACGCAGATCATTTGAATTGCCGCTAAACCAACAGGGAACAGCATTTCAACAAGAAGTTTGGACCGAGCTAATGGGTATAGCTTATGCCAAAACAGTCTCCTACATAAATATTGCACGCCGAACCGGTGATCCCAAAGCCACCCGTGCTGTAGCTAATGCCAATGGAAAAAACAATCTATGCATCATTGTTCCCTGTCACCGCGTTATTGGTGCCAATAACGAACTGACCGGTTATTCCGGTGGTTTATGGCGAAAGAAATGGTTATTGGAACACGAAAAGAAAATAGCCTACGGCATACAAACCTTGTTTTAAAGAATTATTTTAATTCGTTGCTTGTAAATGCAAGCGGAAGCAACATGCCAGCTTCAGGAATGATAAAAACTTTTCCATTCATTCCTCCCAGGATCAGCCTGATTGGCTTTTGCATACGGTTTTCAAATTCGCTTAAGGATTGCCGGCAGATACCGCATGGTGCTATGGGGTGATTACCCGGATGTTTCTCGCTTTTATAACTGATTGCCATCGATTCAATGGCCGTTCCCGGGTAAAGTGATGAAAGTGATGAAAGCAAAACCCTTTCGGCGCAAATACCTGCGGGGAATGCGGCATTTTCTTGGTTACTACCTAAAACTAATTCCCCGGTAACTACCCGGGCTGCAGCGCCAACCAGGAAGTTTGAATATGGCGCATATGCCAAACCGGTAGCTTCCCTGGCATGGTTTAATAATACCTTATCCCCGGCTTCAAGATCATCAATGCTTTCATAAACTTCGTAGGGCAGGTTCAAACTTTGTTTTTCCATCTTCTGTATAAATATTAAAAATGCCCCTGGGTAAGGGGCATTTAAAGTTAGATTATTTTACGATCTGGAACAACCTGTTCCAGCGTGGACCATCTTCCCAGCTAAACCAGATCATCCATGCTTTACCTACAACATGATCCTCGGGAACAAATCCCCAGTAACGGGAATCCTGCGACTGGTGGCGGTTATCTCCCATCATCCAGTAATAATTCATTTTAAAAGTATAGTCGGTTACTTCTGTTCCATTCAGGTAAAAACGATTATCCTTCATGTAAAATTCATTGTCTTCATATACACGAATCGCCCTTTCGTAAAGAGAATAATTCTCTGGAGTTAATTTCAAAGAGGCTCCTCTTGCGGGGATCCAAAGTGGTCCATAATTATCAACCGTCCATTGGTGAATGGTATCATTTGGAAATATTTTCCCGGATGACAGACCAGTTGAAAAATCATTTACCGCTCTTGGTTCAAATCTTTCAATATCCGGTTCAATAGGTTCTACCAGAAATGCCTGGCTATTGAATTTCTGCACCTGGTCGTAAGTCAGCAACATATGATAACGGCCATTGAAATCCTTTGCATATTCATTCTCCCTGACATCAAATTCTTCCTGCATGAACTGATCGTTCAGATCCGTTTTGCTCAAAAATGAATAGGGATATTGTGCTTTGGGCGGCAGTGGACTTTTTACGCCACCAATATAAACAACTCCATCCCTGATCTCCATCGTATCGCCTGCAATGGCTACGCAACGTTTAATATAATTATCTCTTTTGTCAACCGGGTGAACGGCTAAAGGATATTGTTGCGGGTTACTCAAAATCACTTTCCGTCCTTCATCAATATTACCTCCACCCAGGCGCCTTGCCACTTCGTAATATGGATCTTTGGATTGATACTCTGGTAAATTAATGACTGTATCACCTGCAGGAAAATTAAATACTACCACATCCCCTCTTTGCACATCAGCAGCGAACCAACGTGTATATGGGATTTTAATAGCTTCTGTGTAAGACTTGCTGCTGGTTCCCGGAATATAGTTGTGAACAAATGGAATGGATAAAGGCGTATTGGGGATACGGGGCCCGTAGCTGAATTTGCTGACGAATAAGAAATCATTGATCAATAAAGTTTTCTCCATCGAACCGGTAGGAATGGTATATGCTTCAAAAACAAATGTGCGGATCAAAGTAGCTGCAACAATGGCAAAGACTGCCGCATCTACCCATTCCCTGGCTGCTGTTTTTTTATGCATCCTTACTTTTTCGGGTCCGATGAAACGGGTGTCTTTATCAAAAGCAATAAAAGGAAAATATAACGGAGCCAATAATGCTGCGCCGGTATGATGTAATAATGAAAACTTGCCAAATACTTTTGCAAATTCAATAAATATTCCCGGGCTGATAAACCATCCCACAACCGGGATCAGTTGCCAGAAAACCCAATGCTTTGGCCTTTGTGCAATCTCCTGCATCACCCATGTGTTGTAAAAAGGAACGTAAGCCTTCCATGCGGGTACACCTGCTTTTTTAAACAATGGAGCAAAACCAAATGATGGAAGAAAAACGATGAGGAATTGAATGAGGTAAATAATGAGTAAATGCGATAAAGGCATAATGTTTTTTTAGTGGCGGACAAATTTAAAATATTAATCCTGTTGCCGAAATTTAAACAGGCAAAGTTTTCTTAATAATAAGCAACCAAACTAATTTGAAAATTTGGGAATTTGAAAATTTGAAAATGACTACAGCATCTTTGGTGAATTTACTTCTACTCATCATTCATTTTACTAAATTCCTAATCAAGCCATCCACAATTCAAGCAAATTCCCAATTCCAAATTCCTAATTCTCAATCAACCAATCAACCATTCAACATATCAACTACTCAACTTACTTAGGCATTACATAATTAGCCACATCTTCTTTTGTAATTGTTTTATTAGAAAGGATCACTAATCTCTCAACAACATTTCTTAGTTCGCGGATATTACCCGTCCAATTATAATCTTTCAGGTATTGAACAGCATCTTCATCTATATGCTTAACCGCAATTCCATAATCACCACATATATCTGCCAGGAATTTTTCAACCAGCAATGGAATATCATCCTTGCGCTCATTTAAAGATGGCACATGGATAAGAATTACACTCAGGCGATGATAAAGATCGAGCCGGAAATTTTTTTCTTCAACCTCCTTCAATAGGTCTTTGTTTGTGGCGGCGATCACCCTGACATCCACACTGATCTCTTTTTCTCCACCAACCCTTGTGATCTTACCTTCCTGGAGGGCCCGAAGTACTTTAGCCTGGGCATTCAGGCTCATATCACCTATCTCGTCCAGGAAAATAGTACCTCCATTGGCTGATTCAAATTTGCCAATGCGTTGTTTAATGGCAGACGTAAACGAACCTTTTTCATGACCAAACAATTCGCTTTCGATCAGCTCGCCTGGAATGGCAGCACAATTAACTTCTATTAATGGTCCGTTAGCACGATTACTTTTTTCATGGATCCAGCGGGCTACCAATTCTTTTCCTACCCCATTTTCACCTGTGATCATGATCCTGGCATCCGTAGGAGCCACTTTCTCTATGGTATCTTTTATCTTTTGAATAGCGGGGGAATGGCCGATCATTTCCTGGACCTTGGAAACTCTGCGTTTTAAGGTGCGGGTTTCCGTAACCAGCGTTCCTTTATCCATCGCATTGCGGATGGTGATCAGCAGGCGGTTTAAATCAGGGGGTTTGGATACATAATCATAAGCACCTTTTTTTACGGCCTCTACCGCAGTTTCTATATTACCATGACCGGAGATCATGATGATGGGCACATCCGGGTTTAATTCTGCCGCTTTTTGCAAAAATTCAATGCCATCCAGTTTCGGCATTTTTATATCGCAAAGCACTACATCAAATGTCTTTTCCTTAAATTTTTTCAAACCTTCCTCTCCATCGGCAGCTTCTTCTATCTTATAACCTTCAAACGAAAGTATTTCCGTCAGCGTCTTGCGGATGGATTTCTCATCATCAATGATCAATAAATCTGGCATGTATAATAATTAAGAACGCAAAATTAATGTAAACGGGGCATTTGCAGGAAGCAAGTAAAATGGGGGGTCTATAAAAAATTGGAGGCCGGATAGAAATCCAGCCTCGTTTTTAAAATCCAATATCCTATGAAAAACCGTTGCAAATATGCAATTAAAAATTGAAACGGTAAAGAATAAACGAAAATAAATTTATCAATCAGCATTAAATAAATGCCTTGTGTTTAAAACAGCCATAAACAAAAAAGTTCCGGCCTAAGCCAGAACCATTTTATAATTATTTGATTGAATTTTTTATTTCTGCAGGTACATTACTTCTTTTACTAATTTAACCGTGCCTGCTACACTTGGCAAAGCACCAGTCACTAAATTAGGGGCATAATGCAAGGGAGCATCAGCCGCGGTAATGCGCCGAATGGGTGCATCCAGGTAATCAAACCCTTCTTTTTGTATGCGATAAGCAATTTCTGAAGAAACCGAAGCAAAAGGCCACTGCTCTTCAACAATCACCAGGCGGTTTGTTTTCTTTACACTTTCCAAAATGGTCATCCAGTCTAATGGACGAATGGTCCTCAGGTCGATGACTTCTGCACTGATGTCTTCTTTTTCCAGTTCACTGGCCGCAGCTAGTGCCACTTTCATCATTTTATTAAAGGACACGATGGTGACATCACTGCCTTCTCTTTTAACATCAGCCTTTCCCAACTCTATATAGTACTCATCTTCGGGTAATTCAGTCTTATCACCATAAGAGGTTTCACTTTCCATAAAAACCACCGGATCTTCCTCGTAACGGATAGCCTGCTTCAGTAACCCTTTGGCATCATATCCATTGCTGGGAGAGACTACTTTTAAGCCGGGGATATTGGCATATAAAGCTTCAAATGCAGTGGAGTGTTGAGCACCTAACTGGCCTGCAGATCCATTTGGACCACGGAATACGATGGGACAACTAACTTGTCCGCCACTCATGGCCAGCATTTTGGATGCAGTGTTCAGGATCTGGTCAAGCGCCAAAACGGCAAAATTCCAGGTCATGAATTCTACAATAGGTCTTAAACCACGTTGCGCAGCACCAACGGCTACTGCCGTAAAACCTAATTCAGAAATAGGTGTATCAATAACTCTTTTTGGTCCAAATTCAGCCAGCATACCCTGGCTCACTTTATATGCACCATTGTATTCAGCCACTTCTTCACCCATTAAAAATACCCGGTTATCGCGGCGCATTTCTTCATTCATGGCTTCTCGTAATGCTTCCCTGTATGCTACTTGTCTCATAATTTTAAAATATGCGGGCAAAAATATGCGAGATGGAGGATAAAACCTAAAATCGGGGCATGCTTATGACTTAACCGGTTACAATAAGATTGTGGAACAGCTAATCAGTTATCTAAACAGATGCATTTACATTTACAAATAAAAAATTGACAGAACAATCATTCGATATCATCATCATAGGTGGCGGACCCATCGGTCTTGCCTGCGCTTTGGAAGCAAAAAAAGCCGGTCTTGGTTATTTAATCCTGGAAAAAGGCGCCCTGGTAAATTCTTTGTTCAATTACCCGGTCAACATGACTTTTTTTTCAACGTCTGAAAGATTGGAAATCGGCGGAATCCCTTTTGTAAGCAACAATCCCAAACCTACCCGTTCTGAAGCATTGGAATATTATCGCCGTGTAGCGGTATCCAACAAAATAAATATTCATCTTTTTGAAAAAGTGGATACTGTTAAAAAAGAAAATGAACATTTCAGGATCACGACAACTAAAAGTGAATACACTGCTACAAATATTATTATAGCTACCGGTTTTTATGACATTCCATACCTTTTAAATATACCGGGTGAAGATCTGTCCAAAGTAACGCACTATTATAAGGATCCGCATTTTTATGCATTTCAAAAAGTGCTGGTGATCGGTGCCATGAATTCGGCTGTTGATGCCGCACTGGAAACCTGGCGCAAAGGCGCCGAAGTAACCATGGTGATCCGCCAGCCGGAAATAGGTGAACGCGTAAAATATTGGGTGAAACCGGATATTGAAAACCGGATCAAGGAAGGATCCATCAAAGCATATTTTAATTCAACGGTGATGGCTATTCGCGAAACAGAAGTGGATGTTCAAACACCCGAAGGACTGATCACTATTCCGAACGACTGGGTGATCGCTATGACCGGCTATCAACCTGACCTGAGTTTTTTACAAAAACTCGGCATTGAACTTTCGGATGATGAAGTAAGAAAACCGGTTATTGATGATTCAACCCATGAAACCAATATCCCGGGTATTTTTTTAGCGGGAGTCATTTGCGGCGGTATGAATACGCATCGCCTGTTTATTGAAAACTCTAGGGAACATGCTGAAAACATTATTCAAACCATCCGGGAAAGAATGGTCACCATAAAGACAAATAAATAAGCATTATGATGATGGCAGGTTATTGTTGAAGAATATCTCTCAACAATACATTGATATCATTTGCACGGTTAAATACCATCAGGTGGCCGCCATTCAGCACACAGTGATCGGCTTTGGTATATTTAAAAGGCAGCAAATGATCTTTTGAGCCATGTATATGAACCAGTCCATCCAGCCTGGTATCCTGTTTCCAGGTAACAATAGCGTTCAACGACCACCGGATAAAACCCGGATCAGCATTTTTTACAAATGTTTCCACGATCGCTTTTTCTTCTTTATTTTTTGAACCCACCATATGATTTAATAAAGTGGCTATCTTAAAAAATTCTACAGGTAGATAATTTTGCAACCTGAATTTTCCCGCTTTTTGAAAGTACCACGGAATATCATGTGCAGTCGCCATGCTTGAAATGATAATTAGTTTTTGAGGTTGTTTGATACGGGCAATTTCTGTGGCTATCAATCCTCCGAATGAAAGCCCGATAAGAATGAAATCATCATCTGGATGAATGTCTTTTGATAATCGATTTGCATAATGGGATACATTTTCAGAAGGTTCGGGTTTGATCCATTCAATAAAATGAGGTTCATACTCAGCAGGCAATTGAATATACTTGAACACGTTTTTATCAGCCCCCAGCCCACTTATGAAATATGCCTTTTTCAAAACATCAACAAATGAAAAATGAAAAATGTAATAAAATGAAAAATAAAAAATATTCAGTTGCTTCCTGATGTATATAACCAGATCCTATCGAATGGTTAAACACTAAAACCTAAACTTCTAAACGTTTAAACCCTAAACCATAAACGCTGAACTTTGCTTAATCCTCCATCAAACGCTTAAACATCAGCCAATCGGTTTGTATATCATCTCCCAGTTTAAAAGTATGCTTTCCTAATTTCTCAAATCCCAGGTGCGTATAAAATGAAATGGCCGGTTCATTTTTTTCCCACACGCCTAACCACAAAAAATCAGCCTGTTCACTTTTTGCATAGTTAATGCAAGACCGCATTAATTGGGTACCAACACCTTTTCCTTTGAAACCAGGCAGTACATAAAAGCGGCCAATTTCAACCTGCCTGGTTGCACCCAGTTTAGCATGAGCTGATTTATTCAAAAGCTTTGCATAACCCGCGATCTTATCCAGGTGATATGCCAATAAAAAAAAATTATCCGGGTCAGATACTTCTTCCTCCAGCATGTCATGCGAAAATTGTTCCTGCATGAATTTATCCATGTTGGCTTTTGTATTTACAGGTGCATAGGTATGATAAAAGCAATAGCGGCTGATATCGGCAATCATTTCCGCATCTTCTTTCATTCCAGGTCTGACGGTTACCAGGATCAATATTATTGTTTTTAAAAGTTTGAATGAAAATTTAATCCAGGAACTAATTCTCTCTTGTCCATTCCTCATGTAGTGGTTCGCCTCTTGAACTGGTTCCTTTGTGCGTCCATACCTTACCGTTAACCGAACCATCGAAACTTAACGATGCACCCACCCTGCTGCTGTCTCTTGAAAAGAATTCAATATGCTCCGTGTACTTACCATCTTTAAATGTGTAGGTACCACCGCCAGTTCCGGAGAATTGTTTGGTTGCCGGGTTGATGGCCATCCATTGAAAACGGGTACCGGACATTAGTTTCAACGTTTTCCGGTCACCCCTTTGCATTTGGCGCATTTCACCTTCATTCAACCTGCCTGTAATACGCCAGTTGCCTGCTAAAGCATCTGTTCCATCATCCAGTTTATTCCAGTTCAACGATTGTCCATTAACATCTGAAGTTAAATATCCTTGCTGGACGTTTGCAGCATAGCTATATGACTGTCCAATGGATGCTGTATCCTCCGTACTGAATTCAATTTTTGTATGTAACCGGTCATTTTCATAACGAAAGGTTCCACCCCTGGTTTGGATGAATTTTTTATTGATTTTATCATAGGTGGTGTGAGAGAAGTATCCATCCTGGAAAATCAGTATTTCCTCAATCGTTCCATTTAATAGATGCCATGCACCAGAAAGGCTTTTTTGACGGACACCAATAAATGCTGTTGAGAGCAAAAGGATAATGAACAGCGTTAATAGAAATAAATTTTTTCCCATGGTAATACAATTTATTAATTTGACAATGAGACAATGAGTCAATTCAAAATGTAAAATCTAAACAACTAAACGTCTAAACAAATAAACTCTCATCTTGTCATCCTGAGCCTGGTAAAAACCTAAACACTAAACTTTAAACCCTAAACCCTAAACCCTAAACTGCTTCCACCACCATCGCACTGGCACCTCCACCTCCATTACAAATTCCGGCAGCACCATATTTAGCATTGTTCTGTTTTAGTATGTTGATCAACGTTACCATGATGCGTGCACCACTGGCACCTAATGGGTGACCTAATGAAACAGCACCACCATTTACATTTACTTTGGCTGGATCAAGTTTCATGCGTTTGGTGTTTTCAATACCCACCACCGCAAACGCTTCATTCAATTCCCAATAACTGATATCTTCCATTTTCAATCCAGCTTTTTCCACTGCTTTGGGAACCGCTAATGAAGGTGTGGTCGTAAACCATTCCGGCGCCTGTTCCGCATCGGCCCAGGAAAGGATCTTTGCAATGGGTTTTAATCCCAGTTCATCAGCCTTCTCTTTACTCATTAAAACCAATGCGGCAGCGCCATCATTCATAGTACTTGCATTGGCCGCAGTTACTGTTCCATCTTTCTGAAAAGCGGGACGCAAACCGGCGATCTTATCAAATTTTACATTAAAGGGTTCTTCATCTTTTGCAAAAACAATGGGATCGCCTTTGCGTTGCGGAATACTAACAGGAACAATTTCATTTTCAAACTTGCCTGCATTACTAGCAGCCTGGCTGCGTTGGTAACTTTCAATGGCAAATGCATCCTGGTCCTCCCGGCTGATACCACATTCACTGGCACACAGTTCGGCGGCATTACCCATTGCGTAATTTTTATAAACATCCGTCAATCCATCATGCGCCAATCCATCTACCAGGTTTGTATTGCCATATTTATTTCCCCAACGAAGGTTAGGAACATAATAAGGAACATTACTCATACTTTCCATGCCACCGGCAACAACAATATCTGCATCACCCAATAAAATACTTTGCGCAGCCAATGCAATGGACTTCATACCACTGGCGCAAACTTTATTTACGGTGGTGCAATTAACATTTACCGGTAACCCTGCCAGCATCGATGCCTGGCGGGCAGGTGCCTGTCCCAGGTTTGCCTGTAAAACGCAACCCATTAAAACATCATTCACTTTATTAGCATCCACACCGGCTTTTTCTAAAGCACCTTTAATAGCAGCAGCACCTAATTGTGTTGCAGACAAATCTTTTAATGAACCACCAAAACTTCCTAATGGTGTGCGGACAGCGGAAATAACATAGACTTCTTTAGGCATTTGTATCAATCGTTTAAATGAATAGTAATATTTGTTGGGCTGCAAAGATAACAATTGTTAGTGTCAAGGTAAAATGAGCAAACCACCATTTTTCCTGCAATGATTATTATATAAACAGCTAATTGATAGCCAGAATAAATTATGAATGTATATATTCGGCAAATTGTAAATAAAAAGCTGTAAAAAAAATGAGTACCTATTTAAAAAGAACCAGTACACTATTGCTTATTACCCTGTTCATCACCGGTAGTTTCGCGATTGCCCAGTCGAAAGATCCGGTAGTGAATAACATTATTAAAGAAGCCAATGAAAATTCTCAGTTGGAAAACATGGCGCATGAACTTACAGATCTCATTGGCCCAAGGCTTGTGGGTACTCCGCAAATGAAAAATGCGCATGATTGGGCGGTTGCCAAATACAAAACCTGGGGAATAGATGCCCGCAATGAAAAATGGGGTGAATGGCGTGGCTGGGAAAGAGGTATTACGCATATTGATATGGTTCATCCAAGGGTAAAATCACTTGAAGGTATGCAGCTGGCATGGAGCCCGTCTACTAAAGGTAAAACAGTTACTGCTGAAGTGATTGTAATTCCCGATGTCCTGGATTCAATGGCATTTCAAAAATGGCTGCCACAGGCAAAAGGAAAATTCGTGATGATCTCCATGGCGCAACCTACCGGCAGGCCAGAATATAACTGGGAGGAATATGCGACAAAAGAGTCCCTGGAAAAAATGAAGAAAGACAAAGAAGAAAAAAATACAGCCTGGCGCAATCGAATCAGCAAAACAGGATACAATACCAGGACTTTAGCTACAGTATTGGAAAATGCAGGTGCTGCCGGTATTGTAACTTCTAACTGGTCCAACGGGTTTGGCGTAAATAAGATTTTTGGTGCCAATACCAAAAAAGTGCCGACCATTGATTTAGGTCTTGAAGATTATGGCATGTTATTCCGCCTGGCTGAAAGTGGCCATCAGCCTCGTATCAGCGTGAAAGCAGATTCAAAAGAATTGGG
>JAKFER010000274.1:0-7331 GCA_036675565.1 Chitinophagaceae bacterium | reverse complement strand
TTCTCGTCAGTGCGATCCCGCCTCAGCGGGAGAAGCAACCTGGCCGGGGTTGGGGTGAGGCGAAAAAAACATTACCATGAAACATTCTTTTCTCATATTCATCTTTCTGTTCCCGTTATTCAGCAATAGCCAGCCCATAAAACCGCTTGCGGTTGGTGATACAGTTCCTCCGTTTGCACTCAGCAATAGTATTGTTGGTTTTAATAATGATTCAGCAACACTTTCTGCGGTCAGCGGCAAATTATTGATCCTCGATTTTTGGTCCACCTGGTGTACTTCTTGTTTACAGGGCTTTCCAAAACTCGAAGCATTGCAGCAGCAGTTCAAAGATGACCTGCAGGTAATACTGGTCAACAGTAAAAACACCGGCGACAATGCAAAAAAGATCAGCAGCTTTTTTGCAAAGCGTAAAAACAGTAACGACCGGCCTTATAGTTTTCCCGGCATCATAGAAGATACCATCCTCACACAATTATTTGCGCATAAGATGATCCCGCATTATGTATGGATAGATCAGCACCGGGTAGTAAAAGCTATTACCGGCGCAGAAGAAATAACCGGCGAAAACATTAAAGCTATCAGCAGTGGTTCCTCTGTAGTATTGCGCATAAAAAATGACCTGGATTATGATCTTTCCTTACCGCTGTTTATAAAAAACAATGGCGGCGACGGTGAAAACATAGTTTACCGTTCCATATTAACAGGCTATTCACCGGGCCTGCCTTCATTTACAGGTACCAGCAACACCAATCCTGCTATAATACGTTGCTATTCCACCAATACATCCATTGAAAATTTATACAAGCTGGCTTATCCTGCCATGAACAAGGTATCACCCAATCGCATCCTGCTTGAAGCCCGGCAACCGGAACGCTACAGGCTCATCGGTGATGTAAATACCTGGAAATATAAGTATGCTTATACCTACGAGTTAGTGGTGCCCGCTGCTGAAACAAAAGAGATTAAAGTTTATATGCAAAAAGACCTGGAACGATATTTCGGTATGCAGGTAAAAAAAGAAAAACGTGAAATACCGTGCTGGGTATTGATAAAAAAAACAGGCAGAATACTAACGGCAATAAATAACCCGTCCCCTGTTAAAAATAAAAACCCCCGCTCTTTAGGCGGCCGGTACATTTCCTTGTCCGTACTGGTTCAAAATCTTGACTATGCTTTAGACATCCCGGTCATTGACGAAACAGGTCTGCAGGATTGCCAGGTCGCATGGCAGGATAATACCGGCAACATTCAGGAAATAAAAGAAAGATTTGAACGCAATGGCTTCCTGCTGCTGAATGATTGCCGCATGGTTGATGTATTTGTACTGGCAGAAAAAAAACCCCATGAACTCAGTAAAACTGATTATTGAAAAACCAACCGCTCACTAAAATCGTATTACATGCTAACGCATTACCAAAACAAAGAACTGCATTTACTCCTTTCGCAGTTCGCTAAAAAGCCAAAGAATCCTGTATAAAAGTTTATGGTCCGGTCAGTGATATTTTCTGCTTGTTGCTGGCCAGTTATTGTCCCTCCCCTTGAAATCATCATCATTTCATCAATGGCCTTGCCCTGCACTTCCACACCGGGGGCGGGGAGAGGCTTCAAATCAACTGCAATGAAACAACTACTCTTTCTGTTCGCTACGCTATTTTCTTTTTATAGCATAGCCCAGCCAACCAGCATAAAAGGAAAAACGATCAGCGAAGACGGAACCCCTGTGCAGGGTGTTACCATTACTTTAAAAAGAACACTCGCAACCATTGTATCAGATGAGCAGGGTGGGTTTGTAATAACCAACGCCTTGCTTAAGGATACTCTTTTGTTTACAGCTACCGGTTATGAACCCGCAATGGAAACAATCAGCGAAAAAAATAGTATCACCATAATGCTGAAGCGTAGCGTCAAAACGATGCAGGAAGTGGTAGTAGCCACCGGCTACCAGCAAATAGCAAAAGAACGGGCGACGGGTTCATTTGAATTCATAGATGCAAAAACAATCAACAGGCAGGCAGGAATCAATATCCTTAGTCGCCTTGATGGCGTAGCCAGTGCGGTAGCGTTTGATAACATTTCCAATCGGCCACCCATTACCATCCGGGGTATCAGTACAATTAACAGTCCAAAGGCGCCCCTTATCGTCCTTGACAATTTTCCGTATGAAGGAGATATAAGCAATATCAATCCCAATGATGTGGAAAGTATCACCATCCTGAAAGATGCCGCGGCCGCTTCTATCTGGGGTACCCGTGCAGGCAACGGTGTTATAGTTATCACCACTAAAAAAGGAAGATTCAATCAGCCTGCAAAATGGGAATTTAATACAACGACTATACTGGCGCAAAAGCCAAACATGTTTCGTATACCGGCAATGAGTTCTTCTGAATTTATTGATGTCGAAAAATTCCTGTTTGATAAAGGAGTATACAATGTCAACGATGATTTATATCCATCTTACCGGGTATTTACCGGCTTATCGCCGGTGCTGGAAATTGCGCTGGCGCAAAGAAGAGGGGAGTTGTCACAGGCGGAAGCCGACAATCGTATCAATGAACTTCGCAGCAAAGATGTAAGAACGGATATTAACCGCTATCTCTATCAAACCGGCCTTACACAACAATATGCACTCAACCTTCGGGGTGGCTCGGATAAATTAAGCTACCTGTTTTCGGGAGCTTACGACAGGAACACAGATATATTGGCAGCGAAATACCAGCGGTTGAATTTTCGCCTCGAAAACACCTTCAGGCCGCTCAAAAATCTGCAGGTTTCGGCATCGCTTTATTTTACGCAATCAAAAGCTGTTTCCGGTAAACCGTCCCCGGGCTCTATTCTATTAGCCGATCTGCATCGCCTGTACCCGTATGCCCAGTTGGCCGATGCGGAAGGAAATGCGATGCCTTTTGATATTTACCGGCAAACCTATACCGATACCGCAGGTAATGGAAAATTACTCGACTGGAAATTGTATCCGCTTGATGAATGGAAACAACGCAGTACAGTTTCCCGCATACAAAGCATGGTGGCTAATACCGCAGTTCAATACAAATTCCTTCGGCACTTTACCGCCGAAGCAAGATACCAGTATGAAAGGCAGCAATCCTTAAATGATATAGTAGCGGATGCGCAAAGCTTCTATACGAGAAACCTGGTCAATTCATTTTCGCAACTGGATGCAGCTACAGGAGTAGTAACATACATCGTTCCTCCTTCTGGTATTCTTGATAAAGCAGTTGATGTAATGGAATCGCATAATCTGCGTGCACAGCTTGGCTGGTCGCAGACGTGGGGAAAACATGAACTGAATATGATAGCCGGAAATGAGATGCGTGAAAGGCAGTCCCAAAACAATGCCTTCAGAATTTATGGACACAACCCGGCTTTGCAAACTTCTGCTAATATGGATTATATAAATAGCTACCCAACTTATATAGATGGATCCATGCAAACAATACCCAATGTATTAGGCATAGCGGCTCGCACCAATCGCTTTGTATCTTTATATGCGAATGCGGCGTATAATTTTGATAACCGTTATACACTGTCGGCAAGTGCCCGCCGCGATGCTTCCAATCTTTTTGGTGTACGTACGAATGACAAATGGAATCCCTTATGGTCGGTAGGTGCAGCCTGGAATCTTTCCAATGAAAAATTCTATTCCTTTTCGGCCATCCCTTCACTGCGCATCAGGGCTACCTATGGCTATAGTGGAAACATTGATTTAAACAGGGCGGCGGTAACAACAATTAGTTATGGTCCTGCGGCTACCTATACCAACTTTGCATCAGCTGGTATTAAGCAGTATGAAAACCCTGGCTTGCGATGGGAAAAAACGGGTCAGTTCAATATAGGCATTGATATAGAAACAAAAAACAAACGAATTGCAGGCAGCATTGAATATTATACAAAGAAAGGGATCGATTTAATTGGACCAGCCCCGATTGACTATACAGCAGGCTTAAGAACCTATACCATCGTAAAAAATGTAGCGGCCATGAAAGGGCGTGGCATTGATATTTCTTTCACCAGCAGGAATATTGACGGGAATTTTAAATGGTTCTCTAATTGGATAGTGAATTATAATTCAGCCTGGGTGACCAGCTATTATCTGGATAAGGTTAATGGCTCCTTTTATGTGGGTAATGGCACTGCCATTTCCGGCATCACAGGTAAGCAGGTTTATTCCATTTTTAGTTATGCCTGGGCGGGATTGGACAATGCCGGCAACCCCGTTGGCCTGTTGAATAAAGAAAAAAGTACCAAATATTCCACGATTACAGGCTCGGGAACCGGCATCTCCGATTTGGTGTATAGTGGTTCTGCTTTGCCAAAAATATTCGGTTCATTCACGAATGATTTTTCATACAAGGGAGTAACCTTATCAGCCGCTGTTACCTTTAAATTGAATTATTATTTCCGCATGCAATCAATCAACTATAGCCAGTTGTTTAACTATAGTATAGGACACGCTGATTTCCCCAATCGCTGGCAGAAACCGGGAGATGAAAACACGACCTATATTCCTTCCATGATTTATCCCAACATTTCAAACCGGGATAATTTTTATAGCTATTCGGAAGTGCTGGTAAGAAAAGCTGATCATATCCGGTTGCAGTTTATCAACCTGGGTTATAGCCTGTCACCCCGCCTGCTTAAGAAATGGCGGCTTGAACATTTACAGCTATACATCAATGCTGCCAACCTCGGTATTATCTGGAAGGCTAATAAGGGAGATATTGATCCTGCTTATGGTACACCTGTAGCACCGGCAAAAGTTTTTGCGTTCGGTATACGGGCAGGTTTCTAAACTAATTTGTAAAAATTCGGTGACATAAAGAGTACTGTCATCCGGACACTGTCACTTTATTCTTTCTCCTTTTTTTCTAACAACCATAAAAAACAAGCACATGCATAAAATAAACTATTCGCTTCGGGCATTGCTATTGCTGGTACTAAGCTTTAGCTCTTGTAAAAAATATTTGGATGAAAGGCCGGATAAAGCATTGGCCATACCCGCTACTGTCGAAGATTGCCAGGCCATACTGGATAACAACGCAGTAATGAACCGCAACCAGAACAATGGCCTTGGTGAAGCAAGTTCAGATAACTATTATTTGTTGCCGGCAGACTACAACGTGTTGTATTATCAAGCAGACAAAAGCACATATACATGGGGTGAAGAAATTTTTTACGAAAATCCGCCTACCTCAAACGATTGGGTAAACCTTTACAATATAGTTTACCGGGCCAATACGGTTATTAAAGTAATAGAAGCTATTGCGAAGACAGGGGCAAATGAGCAAGCCTGGAATAATGTATACGGTTCAGCGCTTTTTTTCCGGGCATGGGCGTTTTCTGTATTGACGTTTAACTTTTCAAAAGCGTATGATGTACAAACTGCTCATACTGATTTAGGCATTCCGCTCCGGTTAACGCCTGATTTTAATATCCCGTCGGTAAGGGCAAGTGTGCAACAATCTTATGATCGCATCATAGGGGATCTAACGGCTGCCATTCCCTTATTGCCCGACAATCCGGCCCATATTATGCGTCCTTCCAAACCGGCAGTATATGCTTTACTGGCCAGGGTATTCCTGTCCATGCGCAATTACACTAAGGCAGGTGAATATGCAGCATTGTGCCTGCAATTAAAAAGCGATCTTATAGATTATAATAGCGATCCTTATATTTTGCCTTCTGCAGCGGCTCCGTTTACTTTATTCAACCAGGAGATTATTTTTTACGCTTCCGGTTTTTTAGATCCTTTGTACAGGGCGAAAATTAAACCGGAGTTTTTCAATTTATATGTGGATAATGACCTTAGAAAAACACTTTTTTTCAGGCATAATGCAAATGGAACGATTGCCTTCAAAGGCCACTATGCAGGTTCTATCTATGGCATTTTTTGCGGTATCGCTACGGATGAAGTGTATTTGATGCAAGCTGAAGCTCTTGCCCGGCAGGGCCATTACAACGAAGCCATGAATACATTAAATACATTATTGGAGAAGCGATGGAAACAAAATGAATTCATCCGCTTTACTGCTGATGATGCAGCACAGGCATTGGTCATCGTCCTCGCCGAAAGAAGAAAACAATTAATAATGCGTGACCTGCGATGGATGGATATTAAAAGATTGAATAAAGAAGGAGCAGGTATTTCCCTCGAAAGGGAAATGGGTGGGCAAACATACCAGTTGCTTCCTGGTGATAATAAGTTTGCTTTACCGCTTCCTGCTACTATTATTAAACTGACAGGCATGCCTCAGAATCCCCGTTAAAACCAATGATGGGAATGATCTTTCAGCACAACAAAAAGGCTGCTCAAATTGTTGAGCAGCCTTTTTCAATCTCTGTTACCATTGTCAGTTTTATCAGGGAGAAGCAGGTTTTTTAACCAAAGATTCAAACTCATCCGGATCATCTACCGGGTTCCTCTCCGAAAAATCAGGATTTGCGCCTTCATCAGTGGCTGTTACAATTTTGCACACGATGGCTCCCTGGTCCGGGCAGTTAGGTAGCGTACCGGGGTTCTTTACATAAAGCGTATCGGTTTTTTGTTGCGCTTCTGAATCATCACCTATATAATAATAGGTAGTCAGAAAGTCCTTCTTCGGCTTCTTATCCTTTCCTCCTCCGTCAAAAGCGCTGCTGATCGTAAATACCAGGGCGGTTATAACAACGGCCAGTGGCATAATTATCTTTTTGTTCATCGTTATATTTGCTTTTAAACATTCAAAAGCAATAAAACTTTTAAAGGTTAATAATACAATTCGCACACAGCTTACTCTCTTATAGGTTTTCAGCATTCCCTGTTCTCCCGCCGGGCCCGGCGGAAGCCGTAGTTAAACCGGTAGAAATTTTTATCCGGAACCACCGGCCCGCAACTGTTTTTTCATAGTCATTTCAGGATAATTAAAAACGGAGCTCCATGGATTCACTCACCTTGCAATATACCATGTTGCGATGCTCATACGAATGTGGTTGATACGGTATTTTAACCGGCTACTACGGTATTTTAATTATGCAGCGAAACTCTCTTTGTTTGGTGCCTGGCATATAGAGTTTCAGGTACGCCTGTCAACCTTACTTTGTTTTAAAAGGATGAGCAAAGTATCCGTCACAAATAGCATTTCATCCTGCAAAATTCCTGTCCGGGTGTGGGCGCAAACCGTTATGGAATGGACCCTCCCCGTGAAAAAAATGCTTTTTTGCCGCTAAAAAGACATTTTTTTTACCGTGAAAAAACGGAATAAATACCGTGTAAATATTTGCTGCAATTAAAATCAAAAGACCATATTCGTTTTACGAACCACCACTACATGCTTTTT
>JAKFER010000086.1:0-38783 GCA_036675565.1 Chitinophagaceae bacterium | reverse complement strand
GAATGAAGAAGACAGAAAACCTACTCCTGAAGAGCAGGCTCAAATGGAGGCTTTGGTAATACAGGCTATGAAAGATGGTGCGGTGGGTCTGTCAACGGGATTAATCTATATTCCCGGAACTTATGCCGAAACGGAAGAAGTTGTTGGTCTTGCCAAAGCTGCAGCACAATACAATGGCATTTATGCTTCACACATCCGCGATGAAGAGAATGAAGTGGTGCCTGCAATTGAAGAAGCACTTCACATTGGTCGTTCAGCAAATATCCCCGTGCAGATATCTCATTTTAAAATTGGCGGTAAGGTGAATTGGGGAAATTCAACAACCACCATTGGCATGGTTGAAAAAGCCCGAAACGAAGGATGGGATGTAACGATTGACCAATATCCATATACAGCCAGCAGTACCAACCTGGGTGTCAGACTTCCGGACTGGGCATTTGCCGGAGGTAATGATTCGTTGAAAGCAAGATTAAACAATCCTGCTTCCCGCAAACAAATCAAAAAAGACATGTTGCATCAATTGGATCAGTATGGTTTTAAAAATTACAGCTATGCAGTTGTAGCTAATTACCGGGCTGATTCAACCTATAATGGAAAGAATATAACGGAGATCAATAAGTTAAAAGGTCGCAAGGGAAAAGCCAAATTTGAAGCAGAGACTATTATGGATATGATTGAAAAAGGAGGTGCTCAAATGATCTATCATACCATGAATGAGAAAGATGTAAAATACATCATGCAATATCCTTTTTCTATGTTTGGTGCCGATGCAGGCGTACCACAACCAGGAAAAGGGATGCCACATCCGCGAGGCTATGGAACAAATGCCAGGGTGCTGGGAAAATATGTACGTGAGGAAAAAGTAATAAAACTGGAAGAAGTCATCAGGCGAATGAGTTCGCTGGCTGCCCAAAAATTTGGTATAACCGATCGGGGATTATTAAAAGAAGGAATGGCTGCCGACATTGTGATCTTTGATGAAAAAACCGTTACAGACAGGGCTACATTTGATAAACCACATGCCTATTCAACAGGCTTTAAATATGTATTGGTTAACGGTGTAATAACGGTGGAAAATGAAAAACATACAGGTGCCCGTGGCGGATCCGTGCTCCGTGGTTCCGCGTGGACACCGGCAAATAGTGAACATAAAAACTAAAAATGATTGTTTGCTATTGTAATTGTTTCATCATCACATCACCCAGCATATAGATCCTGGCTTCTTTGATCAGCGAATTTTCCAGGTCATAACTAACGCAAAGGGGTACCCGCACATTTTTTTGTGTAGCAGGTATACCAGCAAAGTCATTTATATGCTTACCAATAAAAAAACCTTCCAATACAGCCTTATCTTCTGTAACGAGTGAATGCGTCACTTCAGCTTTAGCATCAAAAGCTACATGATAAATGTAATGGAGCATGTCCCCAATGGCTTTCCGGCCTTCTGTCCTTTCACCGGTACCCAGGTTTATAAAAACCGCATCCTCGGCTACATATTTTACATCATGCGTTTTAAAATAAGCTTCCATGTTTTGCATAGTGGCAGCTGATGCACTTTTTTCCATCATTGTAGTTGACATAAAAAAAGTTTTAAGGTGAAGAAATATTTAACCGCGTTTCATTCAATAGTTTGTTTGTCTTCTGTAATTACAAAATCACCTGCAGGCGCTTTTAAAACAATCGTATCTGATGTTTTCGCTTTTGCCATTGGCTGTTTTTTCCAATAAGTTAAACTTCGCCATAACCACTCAAGCGGACCAAAGCGAAAATATTTTAACCAGATATGGCTGTAAACAATCTGGAGAATCCAAACTGCCGCCACTACAAAATAAATTTCATACCGTTGCAGTTGGCCATACATGCCAAATCCAATACCATAAAAATACAGTCCGCATATAAAAGATTGGCCCAGGTAATTGGTAAATGCCATTTGGCCTACAGGTTGAAGGATTTTAAAGAGCCATTTAAACCACCCAGATTTATACATCACCATGATTAAACCAAATATACCCATGGCTCTCAAGCTACGTGACAGTTCATAGTATTCAAACTGAATATTCTTAACATAGTCAAAAAAATTAAACTGGTAATTGATCAGGGGTTGGAGCCTGAAATAAGATATGATTAGTCCCAGTCCTAAGCCAAGTACCATAATCATAGTATATGTTTTTAAAGAACCACCTCCAGTCAATAATCCATTTTTAAAAAATGCCATGCCAATAAACATGAACAATAATATATCCCAGATTCCAAAATAAGTATACTTTACCTCTCCACGGAAGCTTCGTGCACTTTGATATTCATATAAGTCTGCATAATTCCCGGTCATCATCATCAAACTCTTATTCAATTCTTTTTGTTTGCCTTCAGGGCTTGCCTTCTCTTTAAAAGCTGTCATAGCTCCTAATCTTTCTTTTTGCAGATCTGTTAGTTTTACAGTCGTAGTATCCAATTTTGCAATTGCTTCGCCGCGAGCTATGATTTTCTTATCCAGGTATAAATCGCGATTCTCTCTGGCTGTCTGCAATACAAGACAAACACATGCTGCAATCAATAGTGATTTAGGAGAAAGCCTTTGAAAAGCAAAAAGTATCATTCCGCATAAAGCATATTGAAAAAGGATATCCCAAAACCATAAAAGGATAAACGCATTAAACAATCCGAATATGAGTAACCATAACTGCCTTCTGAAAAAATATTCAGCGGCCAGCATACCACTCACTTTCTTTTGCTGCCTGTTCAAAAATAAAATAACGCCTGCGCCAAACAACATGGAAAACAATGCACGCTGACTACCTTCCAGGGACCAGTCTACTATGTACCATGTGTTATAATTAATACCTGTTTCGTTTAATACAGCCGGGTTATACATAATGGGTTCTGGAAGCGCAAATCCGGGTATATTCATCAGGAGAATTCCTAAAATGGCAATTCCTCTTAAGCTGTCCAGGATTACAATTCGTTCGGCTGGGGGCGTAGGTGAAGCTGCATGAGCATCACTGACAGGCTTGAAATTCATTTCCGTTGGTTTTGGTGGTAATAGCAACATTTGAGAAGAGCAGGACCACCGGCTTCAAGAGGAAGGACAGAATAAATATAAATAAATAGAATCTAATTTATGTATTTTAAATAGCTGGACTATTTAATTATGATAACCAAGTGTGAAACACTTTCTTACTGTAATGCATAACCGTAATTTGAGTTCAATCCAACCGCCGATTTTAAATTCCACTTACTCAACCAGTTATACAATAAGAGCGTTAGAGCCGTTTCAAAAAGAAATTCCCCAATACCGATTTATGATTTTACCACCTGAATTTTTTAATTTTAGTTATGATGCGTTATTTAATTGTCATCATATCATTTCTGTTTTCGTTAACCGTAACTGCTCAATCACCGGATTTTAAATTTTCATTCAATATTAATGATGGGCTTTCGGATAACCGCGTATATAGTATCATCCAGGATGATCGTGGATTTATCTGGCTGGGTACCCATAATGGTTTAAGCAGGTTTGACGGCAAAAATTTTACAGTATTTAATACAAATAACAGCGATTTAAAGGGCAATACAATATGGGATATAAAAAAAGGACCTCCCCAATATATTATTATGGGCACCCGGTATGGAGCGGTTGTTTTGAATACATGGACAAGTGAAATGCGAACCATTACTATTACTTCTGTCCCGGAACTGGATGTGTATGCAAATAATGTTCGTCATTTAGGATATACAGATAAAAATGAAATAATTCTTGGAACCCTGAATGGTGTGTATGTTGTTGATTGGAACGGAAACTTAATCACAATGGTAGAAGCCGGGTTTGATGTAATGGATTTAGGGATTAAGAGATTGCATTTTACAACTGGCATAACCACTTTTACAAATGGAGATGCTTTGTTATTAACCACAGCGGGATACTACTATTATGACAGTTATTTAAAAAAAATAATCAAGGTTACTGATTTACCGGACAGTTTTAAATTATTAAAGGACTTTTTGAAGGTGCGTGACGATAGCTATGTATTTGAATCCAATCAAAGCGATCAGTTGTTTTTTATTGATCACTGGTCTTTTATTGATAGCCTGTATATTTTAGACATAAAAAAACAAAAGGTTATTGTACAAAAATTACCTTTTGTTGTAAAAAATAATATCCGGTGGGATTCAAAAATCCAGTTTCATTCAGATAGTTTACTGACCATCACCACAGCAAGAGATGGTTTTTTTATTTTCCGCTATAACAGCAACAACCATAACCTACAATTGATATCTGAGCGGGTGGGGTCCAATTTATTCTGTCAATATGTATTGTTGGATGTAGATAGAAATTATTGGCTGGGAACTGAATCCGGTATATTTTATGGGAATGACAGAAATAGCAGTATTGAAAATATTTCTATTGAGCCATTTATAAAAAAAAAGGGATACCATCCAGTTACTGCAATCTTATTACATCAAAATAAGACCTGGATTGGTGGATTCTCTGAAAATTCAGGGGTGATTGTATTAGATAAAAATCGCCGATTTATTAAAAGAATTGATCTTTTTAAAAACCCAACGGACAGAAACTTTATTATAAGTATTTCTGCGTGGTCACAGGATACGCTTTTGGTAGGCACCAAATACGGCGCATTTTTTTTGGACTGCAATACCTATGCGGCCAGCCCATTCAACATTCGATATTCAAATAACTTTTATTCCAAAATAATTATTGAAAAGTCATTTCAAAGTGCTGATGGCGAAATTTGGTTAAGTGGTGGGCAGACAGGCGGAGTATGGAAAATAAATAAAAAGCGGGACAGCTTAATCCATATAAAACCAGGAAAATCAGCAGCAGATTTTCCTATGAGAAATGCAGGTGCATTTGCAGAGGATACAATGGGTAATATTTGGATGGTACATTGGGAAGATGGAATAACCAGGTATAACAGGCAGAAAAAAGCATTTGATACGCTCATCAACAAATGGCCAGGTAACATACTAAATCGATTTGATTGCTCAGGAATTGTTATTGACAAGACCAATAATTTTTGGTTTTTTATCAACTCATTCGGCCTGGTAAATTTTGATTTAAAAAAAAATACTATCAGCAGGAAACTTACGACCAATGACCAGGCTGATGATAATGCTAGCAGTTTACTGTTAACAGACGATTCTTTAATCTGGATGAATCTCCGGCACTCCATTGTTGTGTATAATACAAAATCCGGTAACCTATCTGCCTTTTCGTCAAAAAATGGATTACCACAGGAATCAAATAGTTTACAAAAATTAGTTTATGAACCCGAAACGAAAACCATCCTGGCTGGCTTCTCAAATAACATATCGCTAATCCCAAATAAAGCCATTGGTGTTCTTGGTCAAAAGAAAAAAGTTTTTATAACCAGTATCAAAGTGTTAAAAACTAATGAAGTCATTGATTTTACCCGGCCCATTTCACTCTCCTATAAAAAAAACGACTTAAGGATTGATTTCGCTATTCCAGACTACGATTATAATTTACCGCATTCAGATTTTGAATACCGGTTGAATGATGATGAAACATGGATCAGCACAGGGCCTGCATCCTACCTAAACCTAAACAATTTAAAGCATGGTGACTATCACTTGCAAATACGACAAGCTGGTTTTGTAAACGACAATCAGCCATATATGGCAGAAATTCAATTCAGCATCAAACCTGCTTTTCATCAAACATTATTGTTTTATCTATTTATTGCATTAGCTGTTTTTTTGATTTTGTATGGCTTCTACCGGTACAGGGTAGGGCAAATAAAAAAAGTAAATGCTATCAGGGAAAAAATAGCAACCGATCTCCATGATGATATTGGCTCCCGGCTTACCAATATCAGGGTACTTTCCGAAATGGGTGAGAATGATATAACGCCCATACACGAAAAGAAAATATTTCTACAGAGAATTATTGATGAAGCATTAGCTTCGGGAGAAGCATTAGATGAGATAGTGCATCACATGCAGCACGTAGAGGAAGAAAGCGGCGATTTCTCCGCCAGGATGAGACGTTACGCCAGTGAATTATACAATACCAATCATACAGAACTTATACTGAAAATAGATGATGAAGTAAATACAGATCTGTTAGGTGTTGAACAAAAAAGGGATTTATTTCTTTCCTTTAAAGAGATTCTTAATAATATAAATAAACATGCCCATGCCCGCCATGTATTTATTGAGTTGAAATCGGATGCTAAAAATTTGTTTCTATTGGTAAAAGATGATGGAAAAGGATTTACAAAAAATGAAACAGCAGATAGAAACGGCCTCAAAAATATTCAATCTCGCATTAGCAAATGGGAAGGGAAAGTCAGGATTGATTCACAATCTGGTAGCGGAACATCAATTTCCATCAGGATGCCTTTTGAAAAAACATCACACATAAGGAGGATTTTTACCTGGAAATATTTTTCTTAATTTCAGCATATGCCATTAAGCCTGCTTTTGTTTGAAGATAATTCAGAATTAAGAAGCATGCTGGTTAAACTAATAAATACCAGCAATAAGTATTTGTTATTGGGCGATTACCCCGATGTTTTAAATATTTCGGAATTGGTAATAGAAAAAAATCCGGACCTTATTGTTTTGGATATTAATATGCCAGGCAGAAGTGGCATAGAGGCTATTTCAATAATAAAAGAAGCCAGGCCTGATACCTTTATTATCATGTATACACAATTTGAAGATGATGATAAATTATTTAAGTGTCTTTGTGCAGGCGCAGATGGATACATACTTAAGAAGACCTCCTTGTACAGTTTGTTAAACGCCATTGAAGAAGTCTGTAATGGAGGATCGCCGTTATCTCCAACCATTGCAAAAAAAGTACTTCACTCATTCCGTAACAAAACAAAAACATCCTGGACACATTTTCACCTGACTACAAGGGAAACTGAAATTTTGAAGTTACTTGTTAAAGGCTATAGCGTTAAACTTATTGCAGCAGAAGTAGGCATTACTTATGATACAGGGCGCAGTCATCTACGCAATATTTATCGTAAACTTCATGTAAACTGCGGCAAAGAAGCCATTGCAAAAATCCTTGCTGAAAAAATAATTTCATAGGAGGACAAATATGCCTCACTGCTTTTCTCACCCTAAAAGATGATTGTACAAACTATACTCATAAAGTATATTTGAATGATGCTACCTTTTTCCGCACTCTGGTATAGACAAACTGCATTTCAATTTCCTGGTACAAGCTATTAACCATTAAACTTGTCTATTATGCAAAGGTTTTTTTTGTTCTTCTTCTGTTCAATGATGATTCTAAATTCATCCCAAATTTCAGCTCAAAAAATTATTAAAAAAGTTAAGGAAACAGCTAAGCAGACGGCCGAACAAAAAGCAGAACAAAAAACTGCAGAAGGTGTTAACCAGGGAGTTGATAAAGGGCTTGAAGGCGTGAAATCAATTTTTAAAAAGAAGCATAAAAAAGAGAATGGCACAAACAACGAGGATGAAGTTATACAGGATGTAAATGAAACGGAAACTGCAGATACCAACGTAACAAATGAATCACAAAACTTTGGCGTTTATACTAAATTCACATTTGAGCCTGGAAATAAAATATTATTCTATGATGATTTTGAAAAAGATCAGCTGGGGGATTTTCCGCTTCAATGGGAAACAAGTGGGTCCGGACAGGTAGTAAATAATTCTGTATACCCTGGAAAATGGTTATCCTTTTCAGGCAGGTCTGGTTATATGCCTAGCACCGGAGAATTACCCGAAAATTATACAGTAGAGTTTGATCTGGTGACAAACGGAATGGAAGGAAATAAATCTGGCAATGCATTAACAATCGGCTTTCTAAAAAAGAAAAGCTATGCTTTAGGTAATGCAGGGGGTCATGCAAATTTGAATATTAGTCTTCATCAATCTGGTAGCCTTACTATTGGTAATTCAGGTGCAGAAAAAACGCCTCGCATCAATACCAAATTGAGTCAAAGAATGAAAGCAGACCAATTGGTTCATTTCTCCATAGCTGTTAATAAAAACCGGCTACGCATCTGGATGGATGAAGAAAAATTGGTAGATATTCCATCGCTTCTTGTTGGTAATATGGGTCGGTACATTCTATTCCAGGCATATGAAATTCATCCCGACAAAGGCCTGCATGTGCTTATTTCAAATTTCAAAATTGCAGAGTCAAAAGAAGATATAAGGTCTCAATTACTTGAAAATGGCCGTTTTAGTACAACGGGCATATATTTTAAAACGAATGAGGCAACCATCCTGAAAGAGTCCTTTGGCATTTTAAAAACAGTAGCAGATTACCTGAAACAAAATCCCGAAGTCAAGATCCAGGTAATTGGCCATACTGATGCGCAGGGTGATGATGCTTTTAACCAGGAGCTCTCTAACAAAAGAGCCAATGCTGTGGTAAGCGCACTAATTACTCATTTTGAAATACCGGCCAGCAATCTTGAATCTGCCGGAATGGGAGAAAAATCACCTGTGGATGATAATTCAACTGAATTAGGTCGTGCAAATAACAGGAGAGTTGAATTTGTAAAGATGTAATTATTACCGCTTAGCAAAATATCTGATTTACCAGGTAATAATCCATCCACATAAAAGAAAAGGGCAGCTTAGTTATTGTAGATGAACAGGGCATGGTTGAAATAAGCAGTATCAATATTGGAAGGTTAAAAGCTCTCAATGAAGTTTATAGCATTTAAGTTAGACCCCTACTTCCCATTCAAAAAATTGATCACCTATTTTTTTGACCCAGGTTATTATTTACATTTATTTATTTATAAAAAAATTGCTGATGTTCTGTTTTAATTACCAGTACAACTGGTTCCTCCAGCATTAGCAAGAATTGTGATAAAATAACTTTTATCAATTATTATCCATTTTAATTCCATCATAAATATAGCTTTCAGGTAAATGCAGAATTAGTTATATTTAGGGAGCTCATTTTGCATTTATCCTTACTCCACTTTATTTTTTCTGAAAACGCGTTTATCCATTCTGATCAGAAAAGCCTCATTGTTTTTATTAATTGAACAACTGCCATGAGTAACTACGAAGAGCGGGTTGCAGAACTTGAACTTGCACTTGCAGAAAAATCAGCCCAACTTAATCAGCGTACAGAAGAACTTGCTGTGATCAATAGCGTGCAGGACGGCCTGGCTAAAAAAATGGACATCCAGTCCATTTATGAATTAGTGGGTGAAAAGATCCGCCATATTTTTAATGCCCAAATTATAGATATAGTTACTTACGATCCTGAAACAAATTTATTAGAAGACAGATATGCCTATGAAAAAGGAGATCGCACCCTTGTAGGCACCTGGGAACCGGCAGGTTTCCGAGAACTGGTTATTAAAACCGGGCAATTATTATTAATCAATGAAGACCTGGAAGAAAGAAGCCAGCAATTTAAAAGCAAAGTAATTCATGGTGAAATCCCAAAATCCGCTGTTTTTGTCCCGCTCATTACAGGCAATGAAGTAAAAGGAATGATCAGCCTGCAGGATCTTGATAAAGAACATGCTTTTACCGAAAATGATGTAAACCTGCTGACAACATTAGCCAACAGTATGAGTGTGGCACTGGAGAATGCCAGGCTTTTTGACGAAACAAATATGCTGCTGAAGCAAACCGAACAGCGTACCGCGGAACTGGCTGTTATCAACAGTGTGCAGGAAGGTCTTGCACGTGAACTGGATATTACAGCCATTTATGAATTAGTAGGAGAAAAAATGAGGGAGATCTTCAACGCACAGGTCATTGATATTGTAACATATGACAGGAAAACGAACCTTATCGAAGACCGATACTCGTATGAGAAAGGAGACAGGTCATTAGTTGGGCCCCGGGAGCCAAAAGGTTTTCGTAAGCATGTAATTGATACAGGAGAAATGCTTCTTCATAATGAACATGTTGAAGAGGCAAGTATGCAGTTTGGGAATGAAGTCATAATTGGAGAAATGGCTAAATCTCAAATATTTTTTCCAATGATCGCAACCGGCAAAGTAGTTGGGATTATAAGCCTCCAGAACCTGGATCATGAAAATGCATTTACCGATTCCGATATTAATTTATTAACCACACTCGCCAACAGTATGAGTGTTGCACTTGAAAGTGCACGCCATTTTAATGAAACGATCAGCCTTTTAAAACAAACAGAACAACGTACTGCTGAACTGGCTGTTATTAACAGTGTGCAGGAAGGACTTGCCCGAGAATTAGACATCAATGCCATTTATGATTTAGTGGGTGAAAAAATGAGGGAGATTTTCAATGCGCAGGTAATTGACATTGTTACCTATGATAAAACAACAAACCTCATCGAAGACCGCTATGCTTATGAAAAAGGTGATCGTACCATGTTGGGACCAAGGGAACCAAATGGATTTCGTAAACAGGTAATAAATACTGGACAACCCCTTGTGATTAATAAAGATGTAGAAGGAAAACGATCAACATATGATAATACGGTTGTCGTAGGCGAAGGAGCTAAATCGCTGGTTCTTGTACCCATGATGGCCAGTGGATCGGTAAATGGAGTAATCAGTTTGCAGAATGTGGATGAAGAAAATGCTTTTTCAGAACCAGATATAAACCTGCTAACTACACTGGCCAACAGTATGAGCGTGGCGCTGGAAAGTGCACGTCACTTTAATGAAACAGTAAGCCTGTTAAAACAAACCGAACAAAGAACTGCTGAACTGGCCGTCATCAATAGTGTACAGGAAGGACTTGCCCGTGAAATGGATATCCAGGGCATTTATGAACTGGTGGGCGAAAAAATGCGGGAAATTTTTAATGCGCAGGTGATTGATATTGTAACGTACGATAGAAGGTCAAACCTGATCGAGGATCGTTATGCCTACGAAAAAGGGGATCGATCCATGTTGGGGCCAAGAGAACCAAAAGGTTTTCGCAAACATGTGATAGAAACAGGTGAAATGCTTTTACACAATTCAGGAGTTGCAGAGGCAAGTATTCAATATGGTAACGAATTATTGATTGGGGGAATGGCCAAATCACAGGTCTTCTTTCCACTTACTTCCAGTGGAAAAGTGGCAGGGATTATCAGCCTCCAAAATTTGGATTATGAAAATGCATTTACAGATTCAGATATCAGTTTATTAACTACACTGGCCAATAGTATGAGCGTGGCATTGGAAAGTGCACGCCTTTTTGATGAAACCACCAATCTGCTTAAACAAACAGAACAACGCACTGCAGAATTAGGTGTGATTAACAGTGTTCAGGAAGGCCTGGCACGTGAACTTGACATCCAGGCTATTTATGAATTGGTTGGTGAAAAGATCCGCGAAATATTCAATGCACAAGTCATTGATATTGTCACTTACGATAAGAGAACTGATTTAATTGAAGACCGCTATGCCTATGAAAAGGGCGACCGAACACTTATCGGTCAAAGAAAACCAAAAGGTTTTCGAAAACACCTGATTGAAACCGGCCAGTTAATTGTTATTAATAAGGATTATGAAGAGAAGAGTGTGCTTTATAACAACACGGTGTTAATTGGCGATCATCCTAAATCAATTGTACTTGTTCCGATGAAATCGGGAAATGCAGTAACAGGTGTAATCAGTTTACAAAACCTGGATAAAGAAGAAGCATTCTCCGAATCAGATATCAGCTTACTTACAACATTGGCTAACAGTATGAGTGTGGCTTTGGAAAATGCAAGATTATTTGATGAAACCAACCGGCTTCTCAAAGAAACCGAACAACGCAATGCAGAACTGGCTGTTATCAATAGTGTGCAGGAAAGCCTGGTTGCAAAAATGGATATACAAGGCATTTATGAATTAGTGGGTGAAAAAATAAGAGAAATATTCAATGCCCAGGTCATTGACATTGTTACCTACGACCCGGTTAAAAATTTGGTAGAGGATCAATATTCATACGAAAAAGGTGACCGCACATTACTGGGTCCAAGACCACCCAAAGGCTTTAGAAAGCATGTGATCCATACCCGGCAAACTTTAGTTATTAATGATCATGCTGATGAAATGGCGCTTGAATATAACAACGAAGTGCTGATCGGCGAAAAACCAAAATCATTTGTTTTGGTGCCGCTAATTGCAGGCGGAGATCTTACAGGGATCATCAGTTTACAAAATGTAGATAAGGAACATGCTTTCCCCGAATCGGATGTCAAACTGCTAACCACTTTAGCCAATAGTATGAGTGTGGCATTAGAGAATGCAAGATTGTTTGATGAAACCAGCCGGCTGTTAAAAGAAACCGAACAACGAACGGCTGAATTGGCAGTGATCAATAGTGTACAGGAAGGTCTTGCACGAGAACTGGATATTCAATCCATTTACGATTTAGTGGGTGATAGAATCCGTGATCTGTTCAATGCACAAGGTGTGATCATTGCAAATCTTGATCAGGAAAAAGGAGTAGAACATTTTAAATATGCCATGGAAAACGGTAAACGCTTTTACCTGCAACCACGACCGCTGGATAAATTAAGACAACACTTAATTAAGACTAAACAAAAAATAGTTATCAATAAAAACTTTGAAGAAGCATTTGCGAATTTCGGGATGAAGGTGGCTCCTGGTACTGAACTCCCTCAATCAGCTTTATATGTACCGCTGATCATTGGAGATAAAATAACCAGTTATGTTAGTCTTCAAAATGTTGATGAAGAAAATGCTTTCAGCGAATCGGATGTACGCTTATTGGAAACATTATCTAACAGCATGAGTGTAGCATTGGAGAATGCAAGATTGTTTGATGAGACCAGCAGGCTTTTAAAAGAAACAGAACAACGTACCGCAGAATTAGCTGTTATAAATAGTGTGCAGGAAGGGCTGGCAAAGGAATTGGATATGCAGGCTATATATGACCTGGTAGGTGACAGGATTGGCCAGCTGTTTGTAAATGCACAGGCTATCATCATTGCTAACCTTGACCTGGAAGGAAAAATAGAAACATTCAACTACACCATTGAAGATGGAGAAAGATATTACCCTGAATCCCGGCCATTCGATAAACTCCGGAAGCACCTGGTACAGACAAAACAAAAAGTAGTTATCAATAATGCCGGAGAATCTTTTGTTTGGTTTGGAAATAAAACCGTGGCCGGTACAAAACCGATGCAGTCCGGCTTATTTGTCCCATTGATTATTGGTAATAAAATTACCAGTTACATCAGCCTCCAAAATAATGATAAAGAAGATGCATTCAGCGATTCTGATATCCGTTTACTAGAAACACTCGCCAATAGTATGAGTGTTGCTTTGGAAAATGCAAGGCTGTTTGATGAAACCAACAGGTTGCTGAAAGAAACTGAACAAAGAACTGCAGAACTCGCCGTAATAAACGGTGTACAGGATGGCCTGGCCCGTGAACTGGATATGCAAGCCATTTATAACCTGGTAGGTGACAGGCTGTGTGCACTATTTCCAGATACCCAAACATTGGTCATCCGCACTTTTGATCATAAAACCATGATGGAAGATTTTCAATATGCCATTGAAAAGGGTGAACGCATGCAAGTGGAACCAAGACCATTAATCTGGGCCAATAAATTACTTGTAAAAACAAAACAATCGCTCCTCATCAATGAGAATTATGAAGAAATAAGCAGGAAGTATGGAGGAACCGGAGTAACCAAAGGACAACCACCTAAATCCGCAGTGTTTGTTCCTATGATCGTGGGCGATGTGGTTAAAGGATCCATCAGCCTGCAAAATGTAGACAAGGAAGATGCATTTACAGAATCAGACCTTCGCTTATTAACTACATTATGTAACAGCATGAGTGTGGCGTTGGAAAATGCACGCCTCTTTGATGAAACCACGCACTTGTTAAAAGAAACGGAACAGCGGACTGCAGAACTGGCTGTAATAAATAGTGTGCAGGATGGATTGGTCAGGGAGATGGATATTAATGCTATTTACGAACTGGTTGGTGAAAGACTTTGCAACCTGTTTAATACACAAACTGTTTTGATCCGGACCTTTGACCATGAAAAAGAACTTGAGCATTGGCGTTATATTATCGAAAAAGGGGAAAGACATTTCAGTGAACCACGCCCTTTGATATGGGCCAATAAACACCTGATTGAAAATCGAAAGCCTATCATCATCAATGATAATTACCTGGAAACATCCGTAAAATATGGCGGGTCAGGGGTCTCTATGGGATTGCCCCCCAAATCTGCCGTTTTTGTTCCCATGATCGTCGGTGATGTAGTAAGAGGTTCAGTAAGTCTTCAAAATGTAGAAATAGAAAATGCATTCAGCGAATCGGACCTGCGTTTACTAACAACTATTACCAATAGCATGAGTGTTGCATTAGAAAATGCACGACTCTTTGATGAAACAACCCACCTGTTGAAAGAAACAGAGCAACACAAAGCCGAATTAGCAGTAATAAATAGTGTGCAGGAAGGTTTGGTGAGAGAAATGGATATGAAAGCGATTTATGAACTGGTAGGTTATCGTATATGTGAATTGTTTGATACACAAACCGTTGTTATAAGAACTTTTGATCATAAAGCCGGAAATGAGGAATGGCAATTTATTATTGAAAAAGGAGAACGCTTGTATAGCAAGCCGCGTCCGTTTAATTGGGCAAACAAGCTTTTAATTAAATCAAAACAACCTTTAATTATTAATGAAAATTATTTAGACGTTGCTAAAGAAAATGGAGGCACTGGTGTTACAAAAGGACTACCTCCAAAATCTGCTTTATTTGTCCCAATGATTGTAGGTGATGTTGTAAGAGGTTCAGTGAGTTTGCAAAATGTAGAAAAAGAAAATGCATTCAGTAATGCTGATTTAAGATTATTGACTACGTTGACAAATAGTATGAGTGTGGCACTCGAAAATGCCCGCCTGTTTGATGAAACAGCGCATTTATTGGCTGAAGCTAAACAAAGAGCTTCGGAACTCACAACAGTTAATAGCATTAGTAAGGCATTGGCTTCTATGTTAGATCCCCAGGAATTGATTAAACTGGTGGGTGATCAGTTGCGTGATCTTTTTAGCGCCAATATAGTGTACCTCGCAGTGGTGGAACAGTCAACCAATACTATTTATTTCCCTTACCAATTTGGCGATAACATGCTGCCCATGCCATTGGGTGAAGGACTTACTTCTAAAATTATTTTAACCGGGCAACCACTGTTGATTAATAAAGATGTAAATGAATTAAGCCAGCAACTGGGAGTTGGAGCGGTAGGCATTCCTGCATCATCTTATCTTGGCGTACCTATTCCGGTGGGTGAAGAAATCATCGGTGTATTGAGTGTGCAAAGTACCGAACAGGAAAACCGTTTTAATGAAAGTGATCAACGCTTATTATCCACCATTGCAGCTTCGGTTGGTGTGGCATTGCGTAATGCTAAACTTTTTGAAGAAGTACAGCAATCAAAAATGGAAGCGGAAGCTGCCAGTAAAATTGCGGAAAAAGCCAATGAAGCAAAGAGTGCATTTCTTTCAACAGTAAGCCATGAATTAAGAACACCGTTAACTTCTGTTTTAGGATTTACAAAAATCATTCGCAAAAGGCTGGATGAAAAAATATTTCCATTGGTAGATCAGCAAGATGCTAAAACTACCAAGGCCATTAACCAGGTTTCTGAAAACCTGCAGGTAGTGATTTCAGAAGGTGAACGGTTAACGCATCTCATAAATGATGTACTGGACCTGGCTAAAATTGAAGCAGGTAAAATGGAATGGAATCATGAAAGCGTTTCCTTGTTTGAAGTGACCGAGCGAGCCATTGCTGCAACCGCATCACTTTTTGATCAAAAACCCATCGGGCTAATAAAAAACATTGAAAGAAATCTGCCCCCCATAGAAGGTGACAGGGATAAACTGATACAGGTAATTATTAACCTCATTTCTAACGCTGTCAAATTCACAGATACGGGTTCCGTAACATGCAATCTTTTCAAAAAAGGAACTGAGATCGTTTTCAGTGTAACGGATACCGGTATTGGCATTGCTCCTGAAGATTTCGGTGCTGTATTTGAACAATTTAAACAGGTAGGCGGTGATACTTTAACCGATAAACCCAAAGGAACTGGTTTAGGTTTGCCTATTTGTAAAGAAATTATTGATCATCATGGAGGACGCATCTGGCTGGAAAGTGAAGTAGGTAAAGGAAGTACATTTTATTTTGCAATTCCATTCAAAAAAATCAAAGCCGCCAGTTCAAAACCCATGCACCTGGATGCTTTAATTAAACAATTGAATGAACAGGTATTGTTTTCCAAAATAAAAACAAACGGCAAGCACGCAACCATTTTGGTTGTTGACGATGAAGAATCCATCAGGTCCCTGCTACACCAGGAATTGAATGAAGCCGGCTATTTAGTTGAAGAAGCAGCTAATGGAAAAGAAGCTTTGGAGAGCATTCGAAAAACCCGGCCCGATCTTATTTTGCTCGATATCATGATGCCGGAATTAAATGGATTTGATTTGGCTGCCATTCTTAAAAACGATCCACTGACCATGGATATTCCCATCATTGTACTATCCATTGTGCAGGATAAAGCAAGAGGATTCAGGATTGGCGTTGACAGGTATTTAACCAAACCTATTGATACGGCGCAATTGTTTGCAGAAGTAGGCACTTTGCTGGAACAAGGCAAATCGAAGAAAAAAGTAATGGTGGTTGATGAGGATATGGGTACCGTGAATACGTTGACTGATGTGTTAAAGACCAAAGGATACCTGGTAGTTGAATCGAGTGAAAAAGAATTGGTGCAGAAAGCCATTGCAGCACAGCCTGATATCATCATTATCAATTCACTGTTATCTGGTAAACAGGAAATAGTACAAACATTAAGATTTGAAATGGGATTAGAGAATGTAGTGTTCCTGGTGTATCAATAAATCTATAAACTTTATTAAAACAGCAAAAGAATAATCACCACCAATAAAAATTAACGACAAGCATGGAACAAAAACTTTTAATTGTAGATGACGAAGCACATATCAGGATTTTAATTGAACAAACTCTTGAAGAACTGGAGGATGAGGGTGTTTCTTTTTTTACTGCAGAAAATGGTGAAGATGCATTGGAATTAATCCAGAAAGAAAATCCCAGTTTGGTATTTCTTGATGTGATGATGCCGAAAATGAATGGCATGGAAGTATGTAAAAGGGTAAAGCAAGACCTTGGATTAAAAAATATATATATTGTTTTATTAACCGCAAAAGGGCAGGAGTTGGATCGTCAAAAAGGCCAGGAAGTTGGTGCTGATCTGTATATGACCAAACCTTTTGATCCTGAAACCCTATTAAACAAAGCAAGGGAAGTTTTGAACCTGCCCAATTAATCCTGTCACCATTAACAAAGAGTTATGTCCAAAGTGAATCTCAAAAATATTTTTTCAAAAAAAAATGAGAGTGCAGCATTTATTGTTTCATTGATTGAAGCATTGAAAACGGACATCAGTGTTGAAGATTCAAATTCGCAATTAATATTTGGCAATCCATCAGCATCTCAATCCCATAATTTTCCTGTTCAATTGGACGATGAGTTACTGGGCTGGGTAAGGGGCGATGAAAAATCGACACATGTTGCATCCTTGCTGAATTTATTGGTAAAAAAAGAAAACGACCAGAAAAAATTAGGCAGTGAAGTTTTGCTGTTGTACCAGGAAGTAAATATGGTTTTTAATTTTTCTGATAAACTGGCGCAAGCCATAGGCGCTGCATCCATTGCGCAAACAACCCTTAATGAAGCACTTCGTTTAACCAGGTCAAATAACGGAATGGTTGTTTTGTGGGATCCGCAAAACAGGCAATTGACATTTCCAGCGATTTTTGGAGAAGATTTATTTAATCCAAATAATATCAGTGCAAATGCGGAATTGATGTTAAGCATCGGGTTAAATGGTCAAACAGATATTTTGAGTGAATTGACACCATTAAAAAAATCCGGCATCATTCAGCCAGCTGTGCAATCATTGATATACTCAGCGTTGAAAGTGAATCACCGCAACATGGGCGCTGTTATCCTGGTAAGTACAGAACCCAATCATTACAATGCGGCCGATTTAAAATTTTTAACCACGCTGGCTTTGCAATCATCTTCTGCCATTGAAAGTTCATTATTATATGAAAAAAATATACGGGAGGCGAAAGAAAGAGAAGAAGCTATGCGAAGAATTTATGAAGTTGCAGGAAAATTTGTGCCCTTTGAATTCATTCATTCATTAGGGCATGATGTAATTACGGATGTGAAGCTGGGTGACCAGGTTGAAAAAGTAGTGACTGTTTTATTTGCAGATATCCGTGATTACACTACACTGTCAGAACAAATGTCACCCGAAGAAAATTTTGAATTTGTATGTTCATACAATGAACTACTGGGACCGGTTATTCGCAAACACAAAGGCTTTATTAACCAGTTTTTGGGGGATGCCATCATGGCCCTGTTCCCAGGAAGTGCGACAGATGCTTTAGCTGCCGCCATTGAAATGAAAGAAGCTATATCATTTTTCAATAAAAAAAGAATCATTCAAAATAAATATCCCATACAAATTGGCATAGGTATGCATACCGGCCCATTGATTATGGGAATTACCGGCGATAAAGACCGCTTAGATGCAACAACCATTTCTGATACAGTCAATACAGCTTCCCGGTTAGAAAGCCTGACAAAATATTACAAAGCCGGTATCATTTTAAGTGATGCAACCCGTAAACATATTGAGGAATCAAATGATTTTCATCTTCGTTATCTTGGGCTTGTACAGGTAAAGGGGAAACAGAGTCATTTTGGTATTCATGAATGTTTTAGTGGCAACGAGGATGATCATATCGGCAAAAAACTTCAAACACTGGAACTTTTTCACGAGGGTATTCATTGTTATCTCCATCGTTCTTTTAAAAAAGCAATTGATACCTTTGAACATGTTTCTTTGATGGATCCTGAAGATCATACAGCCCTCTTTTTCCTGGAAAATGCCAGCCGCTATTTAGAAAATGGCGTACCCGAGAATTGGGCAGGTGCAGTTGAAATGAATTATAAATAAAAGACTGATTTGTATCGCATGATTACACAAGAAAAGTTCGAAGCTATAAAAACAAATTTGCTACAACGACTTACGCTTCATCTGCCAAAAGGATTATATTATCATGGAGTGCATCATACTTTGGATGTATTGGAACAGGCAGAAAGAATTGCCGGCGAAGAAAATGTAACCAACGAATTAGATCTTCAGTTATTAAGGTTAGCATGTCTTTACCACGATAGTGGTTTTCTTGAAACCCGGGAAATGCATGAAGAAGTTTCCTGTGCATTGGCAAGAAAGGAACTTTTAGCTTATGGTATTTCAGAGGAAAATATTGATTGGATCTGTGGAATGATCCTGGCAACCAGGATTCCCCAATTACCCCTTAACCAAATGGAAAGAATCATTTGCGATGCAGACTTGGATTACCTTGGCAGAGCGGATTTTTTTGAGATCAGCCAGAATCTCTTTGATGAATTAAAGGAATCTGGAATTGTAAATACTTTGGCTGAATGGAACCAAATTCAGGTAAATTTTTTCAAACAACATATGTATTTTACCAGGACAAATAAATTATTAAGAGCACCTGTTAAAGATAAACACCTTGCCATCATAGAATCTTCAATCTAACTAAAACTATAAATCAAATTCTAATCAAAACTATTGCTTATGAAATCTTACAAGCTGAATATAAATGCATTGATAGTATATGTTGGCCTGGTTAGTTTAATACTTTTTTCAACTGTCTTACTCGTTTTTCACCTGGCAGAACCAAAAGGTCTTGGCGAAATGCTTTTACATTATGGTTATATTATTGCCCCGGTAAGCATGATCTGGGTTTTGATTGATCACTATTTATGGCATACAAAATTTATGCAGTTTCTTGGAAAGTCTCTTAACATTCCGCCTGATATAAGAGGTCGCTGGGAGGGTATATTGGAAAATGCCGATGGCAGTGGTACACAAAGATTTGCTATTGAAGTAACACAAACGCTGACTAAACTTAAAGTTTGTTCCTATTCCTCCAAAGCACATTCTGACAGTGTGCTGGCGGAAATAGCATCCTCTGCCAGTGAAGATACTTTTACATTATGTTACCTGTGGCAGGGCCAGTTAGCGAAAGCAATGAAAGATACCAACCCTGCCGAGATCATACATGGCTATACCATGTTAACACTGGATCAGTCTAATTCTTCCAAAATTTTAAAAGGATATTATTTTACAGATGTGCGACCCGTGCAAACAAGAGGTGGCATTGAATTAAAATGGGTATCCCATGCATTCAGAAAAAGCATCGATTAATTTTTACGAATAAAAATCTTATTATCCATTTCAGTTACCGTGCGAAAATTTATTAAAGCATCAGCCAGACGCCTGGCTTGTTCGGGTGACCTTAAGGTAACACTATAAAATGCCAGCATACTGCCTTTAGAAACCAATTCATCATTTTCATCTAATCCAATTTCCTGCATCACCGGGTCCAGGAATAATTGAACCGAAGATTCACTCAGGTGCAATCCAAATTTATTATAAGTACTGTCATCATCTAAATAAATTGCATGTAACAGGTGAAGATTAAAGCGTGTGGTATCCATATCCATATTGGAGGCCAGTTCAACATTCCCGTTTGGATAAAACCTGGCAAACCGGATCAATTCATCATCGAACAATGCAGTATCAGGGAAATATAACAAATGTTCAATCTCCTGTAACGTTTTTTTAAAATCCTTTTGTTGTGCATTTATATGGAACAATGAAAGGAAAAAAATAATAATTAAAACAGTTTTTTTCATTTGATTTTAATCATTCAAAGGTTGTCTGCAAAGTTTAATATCTCAATTAAAAAAATAGAGTCTATAAAGATAATGTCTGAACCTATTCAGTCAAATCTTAAAACAAAGACTTTCTGTTAAGATTTCAACCACCTAAGCCTCATTGTTCATCAGGTACACTAAATGCGGGAAACTGCTGATGTTGTTTTTTTGCAACATCCTTCGGCGGTGAGTCTTTACAGTTTCAATACTGATAAATAACTGCCTGGCTATTTGTTTGGAAGATAATCCCTGGGCTACCAAACGGGCTATTTCCTTTTCCCTATCAGTTAACAATAAGCGATTTTGATCCGGAATGGTTTCCTTCTGAAAAATTTTATGAAATGCCATTTGTACCGCTACCAATAATTGTTTGTCATTAAAAGGTTTAACCACATACATCACTGGTTCTGCGGCAAAGGCGGATTGCAATGTTTTATTATCAGCATAAGCAGTGAGGAATATGATTTCAGCATTATATAATTTCCTCAATTGGATGGCTAAATCAACACCCTTTTTATCGCCTTTGATATTGATATCGCAAATAACCACACCCGGAGGTGTGTCAGCAGTTGCACAGATCTCCAATGCGTCCTTTGCACTTACGGCAATGCCTGCTAAAGCATAATCTTCCTCCTGAATCAATTCAGAAATGCTTTCAGCTGTTATCAATTCATCTTCTACAATAAGTATGGGTGGTAATGCTTTCATATAACTTTTGTTTGGAGGGTAAAATGAGTGCCTTCCTGGTTTTCAATTTTAATATCTGCGTTTAACTGGCCAGCCAGGATCCGTACCAATTTTAATCCGAATGATCCTTTTCCTTTTATTTCTTCATCTGGCTTTCCAATACCATTATCAGAAACCCTCAGGATAAAATTTTTATCGTTTGTTTGCTGCAGAACAACCATCACTTTAGGTAAACTTGTTTGGTGAAATGCATATTTAAATGAATTTGACACCAATTCATTTACAATTAAACCCACCGGAACCGCACGGTCTATATCCATGATATTATCCTGCATGTCAACAACCGTCTCAATCACATCTTTATGAAATCCAAAGCTATTTGCCAGCGATTCATTTAATGAAACCAGGTAATCGCTAATCTGAACGCTGGCTGCATCCTGTTCCTGATAAAGACCTTTATGAATAAGTGCCATCGCTTCTATACGGGTTCTGCTTGCTTCCAGGCTTTCCCTGGCAACACCTTCGTCCAACCGGTTACTTTGCAGGGATAAAAGACCTGATATTACCTGCATATTATTTTTTACGCGGTGATGTAACTCTTTTAATAGCGTTTCGATTCGTTCATTTTTTTCACCAGCCACTTCAACCGCCTGCTGAAGTTCCGCAGCACGTTTTTCCAATTCAGCTTTTTGTTCATCAATCTGTTTATTCAAAATCAGCAGGTCCTCGTTTTGTTTGAGTACGGTTTTTCTTTCGTGAATATAGGCTTGCCTAAAAGCTGCAATTACGAAAGTGGTAAACAGCAAGGAAATTAATAGTGTACCTATGTGATCCAGTATTTTGGCAGTTCTGTCAGGATAACCCTGCACCCATTCCGGGTGTAAAAATTCCAAAACCAGCAGCAAAAAAATAGTACCCGCCAGTATAGAAAAAATCAAAAAAATATACCGAGGAATAACAATGAGTAAATAAATATTCAATAACATGATGAGCAGGTAAATGATTGTGCCTCCCAATCCATCATTAAAGAAATAAATACCTCCCAGTATGATCATGGTCAGAAAAACGTATGTGATCACCAAAGCATTGGTAAAATAACCTTTAAACCGGGCGAAGTAATAAATAATACCCGAAGCCAACGCACCTGCATACCCTGGCCAGATGGTATTGATGTGAAGGTCTATGATCCAGTTAAGCGTAGAAGCTACCAATGCAAATGCAGTAATAAAAAAACTGCTACTATTAAAAATGCGGTGTTCGAGCACAAAGTTTTCCTTGCTGCCACCAATTAAAAAATAGGGTTTTCTCATAAATAAATAAAGCCTTACAAAAGGAAATTAAAATAACGCTTATACCAGTCAGTTATCTTGATTATAAGGCAGGAAAATACAAAACTTTTACGGACCCCAATTTTAAATGCAGAATTATCTTAAATAGAAATAATCAATATGTGTTTTAATTATATTATACAGAAAATAAAACCTAATTCTTTGTGTAAACCTTCCATTCGCAATTTTCTTTATTCAAAATAACATCTACCCAAATATCCTTTCCTTTCCATACTACAAGTAAATCATCGGCATTTGATTGAACAAAAAGATCATGCTTCATCATGAATGCATCATCGTCATAGTCAATGCCGAATTTAATTTCAAACGATGAAAGCATTTTTTTCATTTCAACCAATGATTCAACTCCGCTTCCCATCAATTTTATGTTTTGACCTGGGTTGAAATGATGCTTTTCCATGGCTGTTGTTCCCCACCGCCATTCGTCTTCAAGAGAACGGAAAATTAACCATTGCAAATCCTTTGACAGTATACAAAGGTCCTCACTCCACGGAAAGTCATCTTCATGTATCTTTAAAATATCGGTAATAGATAACCGTAAAACAGGTTGATACCGTGTAAATAATAAAAACACCTCTTTTGTTATATTCACATCCAAAGTTTTGATTGCACCTGGCAGTACTTCGGCAATGTTTTGCTGTTGATGAATATGATAAGGCAGGCATGGCATATATCGGAGTGGCAGGTAACCAGGAAACGCATTAACCATCTTTTGATGCAGGCTTTGTTCGCAAACTTTTATAGCATCAACCGGAATTGAATAAGCTAACAATGGTAGTTTAGCAATGGCATTTAGCCACAAGAATTTATCTTCTTCATTTACGCATTGAAAATATTCAAACAATAAAGGCTTTGGAAGTTTCTCCAAAAAAGGAAGATAATCCAATTGCAATTGCCTGGTTTCTTCTTCTACCAACAACTTTTGTTGTAAGGCTTTCCTTTTTTGATCCAGGTTTGTTCTTTGATCTTCCCTCATGTAATTTTTGGATTTCCCGCGTTCGATTTATTTCAGCTCCATTAATAATGTAATAATTTTTGAATGGTCTCTTTCAATCTCGCCTTAGCTAAAAATTGTTTTTCAAGTTCAATATTAAAAGGAACAGGCGTATCGAGTGAAGCGCAACGCATGACCGGTGCATCCAGCATATCAAAACAATGTTCATTGATCCAGGCACTTAATTCGCCACCCAGGCCGCCGAT
The DNA here is from genome assembly GCA_036675565.1 of Chitinophagaceae bacterium. GTDB lineage: Bacteria > Bacteroidota > Bacteroidia > Chitinophagales > Chitinophagaceae > JACCYQ01. Next base: position 14,733 of record JAKFER010000086.1, on the reverse strand, counting down.
TAAAGTATCTTCATGCAGGATCAAAACTTTCCCGGTTCGCTTTACCGCTTCCCGGATAGCTGCATAATCAAGTGGTAGCAGTGTTCGTAAATCAAGAATATTTATAGAAACTTCAGGATGTTCAGCTGCAAAATCTTCTGCCCAATGTACACCGGCACCATAAGTAATGATGCTGATATCATCTCCACTACGCACCTGCCTTGCTTTGCCAATTTCCACTTCATAATAATCTACAGGAACAGGCCCGCTTACACTCCGGTAAAGGGCTTTATGCTCAAAATACATGACCGGGTTGGGATCATTGATCGCGGCGATCAGCAATCCTTTTGCATCCATGGGTGTAGATGGATATACTACTTTTAAACCGGGAGTATGCGCAAACCAGGCTTCGTTGCTTTGCGAATGAAAAGGCCCAGCACCAACACCTGCACCTGTTGGCATGCGGATAACAACATCTGCATTTTGACCCCAGCGATAATGGATTTTTGCCAGGTTATTGATGATTTGGTTGAAACCTACTGTTACAAAATCAGCAAACTGCATTTCCATCACACTCTTATATCCTTCCAGGCTAAGTCCGAGTGCTGCACCTACAATGGCACTTTCACAGAGTGGCGTATTTCGCACTCTTACCTTTCCAAACTCATTTACAAAACCTTCTGTTATTTTAAATGCTCCTCCATATTCCGCAATATCCTGTCCCATCAAAATTAAATTACTATGATGCTGCATGGATTGGTAAAGTCCTTCTTTAATGGCATCAATTAACCGGGAATCTTTGGTTTTTATACTTGCATTAATAGAGGATGATGAATTATCAAGAATAATAACAGAAGATAAATGGTTGTTTGTTTTTGGAATTGCATAAACATCTTCTAATTCTTCTTCTTCATCCGGTTGAATGTGAGGAGAATCAAATCCAATATTTAATTCTGACTCGATGGCTGATTTAAAAGTTTCTTTTATTTCAGTGATCGATTCATCTGTTAAAACCTGTATGCTGTGTAAAAACTGTTCAAGACTTTTTACCGGGTCTTTCAAAGCCCATTCCGTAAATAATTCCGGTGGAACATATTTTGTTCCGCTTGCTTCTTCATGACCTCGCATACGGAATGTCATACATTCAACCAGGTAAGGCTTTTGGTTTTTAATGCAATATTCCCTGATTCCTTTGATCGTTTCATAAACAGTAAGAATATTGTTCCCATCAATCTTTACACCTTCTATGCCATATCCCCTGGCTTTATCAACCAGGCTTTCGCATCGATATTGTTCACTCACGGGTGTACTTAAACCATAACCATTATTTTCAATTATAAAAATTACAGGTAAATCCCATACAGCAGCCACATTCAATGCTTCATGGAAATCGCCTTCACTCGTTCCACCATCACCCGTAAATGCTAAAGAAACTTTTTGTTCCTTGCGAAGTTTATATGCCAGTGCCACTCCATCGGCAATTGCCAACTGAGGACCCAGATGAGAGATCATGCCACAAATATGATGGTCCTTATTGCCAAAATGAAAACTTCTTTCACGTCCTTTACTGTAGCCATCTTTAGCTCCTTGCCATTGTTTAAATAATTTATACAAAGGCATTTTGCGTGTGGTAAAAACTCCCAGGTTCCTGTGCAATGGCATGATCCATTCATCATGTTGCATAGCCATTGCTGCACCAACAGAAATGGCTTCCTGTCCAATACCACTAAACCACTTTGAAATTTTGCCCTGGCGAAGCAAAACCAGCATTTTCTCTTCGATCATCCTGGGCCAAAGCAATTGTTTGTAGAATTGTATTAATTCTTCGTCGGTAAAATCTTTACGGCTGAATAGCATGTTGCGAATTTCCCGATTTCAATTCAATAAAAAAATTGGATTTGACAGGCTGATCAGGCTTCTCTTTTGCGTTCTTCCCTGGAAATAATAAATGAAACAAGCGAAAGAATCAAACTGAAAAGAAAACCCCAGCCGAAACTATCGATGGTTACCCCGCCAACAAAATTGCTGGCAAGTAAAACAGTAATTGTATTGATCACCAGTAAAAAGAGACCTAGTGTAAAAATGGTTAGCGGCAGCGTGAGTATGATAAGTATCGGTTTAACGATCATATTCAAAATAGCAAGTACCAGCGCAAAAATAATAGCGGTATAAATGGTATCTATATGCACACCGGAAAGAATATTGGATAATGTATACGCCAATAACGCGGTAATTAATAAACGAATAATAAATCTCATATGCGAAAGTTAAGAAATGCCGGTTAAACGACTACCAATTCATAAAACGATTCAGGGTCCAGATATTTTTGGGCTAATTCTTGTAATTCATCTGCACTGATGGTACGAATGATGTTCATGGAATGATAAAAATAATTTTCATCCAGCCCATTTAAGATTAGCGTTTTCCAACGGTTGATAATATGGAATGGACCATCCAGGTCACCCAGGATAGAGCCCATCATATAATTTCGTACCAGCATCAGTTCTTCTTCATCCACTTTTTCGTTCCTGAGTATTTCCATTTCTTTATACACTTCTGCAACTGTTGCTTCACAAACATCCTTGCCTGCCTCCGTACTGATCATCCATCCACTTTCAAAAACCTGGTTCATCAGGTAACTGTAAATGCCGTAGGTATACCCTTTGTCTTCGCGGATATTGCTCATCAGCCTTGAGCCAAAAAATCCACCAAAAATATTATTGAGCACCTGAACTTTTGGAAAATCTGGGTGGTGCCTGTTGGGAAAAGGCCGGGCCATCCTGATTGCGCCCTGTACCCCATTTGGATCATTCGAAATACGGAATTTTTTTTCTGCAACAGGTTCAATCGTGATTCGTTTGTGTTCATAAGCCGTAACAGGTAAATCACCAAAATACTGATTTAGCAATTGCTCTGCGTTTGCCGGTAATTTTCCCGCCATGAAAATGACAAACTTTCCCTGCTGGTAATATTTTTTATAAAACTGCAACAGCTGTTCTCTTTGCAAAGCTTCATAATATTCGTACCTGCTGTATTTACCATAGGGATGGTTTTCGCCAAACAAGTAGGCATCAATCAAACGACCCGCAACAAAATCACACTTCTTCAAACTTACATCCAGGCGTTGTTGCATGTTTTGTTTGTAAGTAGCTATTTCTTCATCCGGAAAAACGGAGTCGGTTAATATTTCACGAACTACCGGCAATAATTCGGAGAGGTGACGATTGAGACAGTGAAGTGAAAGGTTTGCTGTTTCCGCATAACAGTTACGGTTAAGGTAAGCACCATAATATTCAAAATGTTCGTTTACCTGGAAGGCCGTTTTTGTACTGGTTCCATTCTTTAATAAAAAATTGGTTGTAGCAGCCTGAAGGTTTGCATCTTCGAACCAGTTACCTGCATTAAAAACCCATTCAATCATCATCACATCTTCGGCACCCGCATTAATTGAATAAACTTCAACACCATTTTTCAGAACAAACTTTTCGTAAGGCTTTAGTTCGAGGTGAAGGTTTACTGCATCCGTAATTTTGGGTACCTGTTTCCTGTTTAATAATCCTGCTTTATTTTTTGTGATCACCTTTTTGTTTTAGTTGTTTGATAAATAATAAATGGTATTCGAATTGGATTCCCTGAAAATTTCACAACTTTCCTTTTTAATATCATCACTTGTAACAGCATGATATTTTTCCAATTCACGATTCATCAGACCGGCATCGCCTAACAATTCATAATAAGCCAGGCTATTGGCCCTGTTCATCACACTCATATCTTCAAAGGCCATTGTACTTTCGGTGCGGTTCTTAACTTTTTGAAGTTCTATTTCCATTACTGGTTCATTTTGAATCTGTAAAAGAATTTCATCCACAGCTGCCTCCGCCTGTTGAATAGGAACACCCTTTACCAACTTTCCTTCAATGGTGAACAAACCCCTGTCCAGGTTGCCAAAATGGTAACAATCAATATTGCTGAATAATTTTTTTTCTTTAACCAATGTTTGGTATAAACGCGAAGAACCGCCACTACCTAAGATATCGGTTAAAAGATCGGTGACATAATAACGGTCATCCAAACGCGAAGGCATATGCCATGTTTTATAAAGCGCATCTAATGGAACATCTGCAAAAATTTCCAGTTTGCGGGGCATGGTCTGTTCTGGTTCGGCCGAAATATTACGTACATAAGGATCGCCTGAAGGAATATCACCAAACCATTTTTCCGCCAATAGTTTTACCTGCTCTGTATTTACATTACCAGCCACAACCAGTATAGCATTATTGGGTCGGTAATGTTTGAAAAAGAAATTTTTTACATCCTGCAGTTTTGCATTTTCGATATGTGATAATTCTTTCCCGATCGTCATCCATTTGTAGGGATGTGAAGTATAAGCCAGTTCACGCATTTTATGCCAGGCATCACCGTAAGGTTTATTTAAGTAATGTTCTTTGAATTCTTCGCTTACTACTTTACGTTGTACATCCAGGCTTTTTTCACTGAAAGCCAGGGAAAGCATTCGGTCACTTTCTAACCAAAAAGCGGTTTCTAAATTTTCGGCCGGCAGCTGTATATAGTAATTGGTTAAATCGTTTGTGGTATAGGCATTATTCTCTCCTCCTGCCATCTGTAATGGTTCATCGTATTCTTTGATATTGGTAGATCCGCCAAACATCAGGTGCTCAAAAAGGTGTGCAAACCCGGTGCGATCAGGATCTTCATCGCGACTACCCACATCATACATTACATCTACCACTGCCATAGGGGTAGAAAGATCCTGGTGAACGATTACCCGTAAACCATTTGGTAAAATAAATTTATCGAACTGGATCATAATCTGTTTAATTCAAAATTTAATGAAAGAATGCAAAAGTATAGAAATTTGACCCCCCGGAAATGAACTAAGAAAACAACAATGCCTGCTGGTGTTTGTTTTAGCTGCAAAAATGCAGATAGGAATTTGTTAATTATTGAAAATGCTTAAAGAATGCTCTGTGTTTTAAATTCATATTCAAAAAGTTCCTCGTTCCGAAGGATAACGATCTTAACTTTTTTCCCAGCCATTTGCAATTCGGCTTTATAGTCCTGTAAATTTTGATTGAACTTCCTGTTTATGCCCACCACGATATCGTTCTCTTTTAATCCAACCAAATCAGCAGGTGAACCTTTGGCAACATCGCCAATAACAATCAATCCATCCACAAAGTAAAGTTCCATACCTGAATAAGAATAGTCGAACAAGTCATTGTAATGGGTGTTGGGAATCAGGTAAAAATCCTTTTTTGCATAATTCATATACAGGTTGAACCGGCGTAACAGGTCGTTACCAATAATACCACCCAGGTAAGGATATGAAGTAACATTATATTCATCATCAAAAATATAGATAGGTACATTTCTAAATTTATACGGACCAATTTTAACTTCCCGGATAACGGTTACATCCATATCTACCGCACCACCTAATCCTTCTGCCTGTTTAGTATAACGTTTTCGCTTTGATTTTATTAATGAACTGTCATTCACAAAATCATTGGTGAGTAAAAGACAAAGCCCGGCACCCATATCAAACAGAAAACGACTATTGATCGTTTCTTCATCTCTGACCCGCAAACTTTGTACTGGCAAAGTGGTAATAAATGGTTTCAGGTGATGACCTCCCCGCGGATATTTTATATAGCCTTGTGTAAATAAATCAATATAAAGACTGTCATAATTTACAAACACGATATAGCGGTGAAGCAGTGAATAACCAATTATCCCATCAATTCGCAAACCATATACATTGGCTAATATCGTATAATCATTTATGTGAAAATCCAGGCTGTCAACTGTAAGCCCGGGCAAATGCAGTGGCAGATTATATAAAAAACTGACTTTGCGAATACCCCCTATTCCCCTGATCGTTTTATCAGAAGGGATTGGTTTAAATCCCAGCACTTCTGCAGTGGTTGAATCGAGGGAAATGCCCCCGCTGCCTGTATCTAATATAAAGTTGAGTGTATCTGGTTTATCAGCAACTGTTGCCTGCATTAATATGACGCCTCCGGTGAGTTGTTTAAAACTGATTCGGGATAAATGCTGTGCAGGAGGTTCAATAAATTCTTCCTGCGCCTGCACATTCTGCAGTAACATCAAAATGGCCAGGAAGGAAATGAACGGTTTCAGCATGAATGTTTAATGAAAGACATGAATTAGTAGAAAATAGTTGCTGTTAATCTTTGTCAATTTAGTTTTTCAGTCATTCCCCTCAAAACCGTTTAAACTATTTTTTTTTGATAATGGCACCACAAGGTAAGTGTTGTAAATTTGCAGGCATCCCGGGCTCATCTCGATAGCCCTTTAAAAAATAAGTAGCTGATATGGATTTGCAGGAATTATATAAAAAAGCCGCCAATTTTGAATTTTTATCTGTTGAAGAAGGCGTATTTCTATTTGAAAATGCACCTTTGTCCGATCTGATGTTCATTGCAGATGAATTAAGAAAAAAACAAGTGCCCCACGAAAAAGTAACCTGGCAGATAGATCGGAATGTAAATACCACCAATGTTTGCATTGCCAATTGCAAATTCTGTAACTTCTATCGCATTCCCGGTCATGCAGAAGCGTATATAACGGATATGCCTACCTACCGAAAAAAAATTGAAGAAACATTTCAATATGGGGGCGACCAGCTTTTGTTACAGGGTGGACATCACCCCGATCTTGGATTAGATTTTTATACAGGCATTTTCAGACAGATTAAGGCAGAATATCCCACATTAAAATTACATACGCTGGGACCACCGGAAGTGGCGCATATTACGAAGCTGGAAAAATCAACACACCATGAAGTATTAAAAGCACTCCAGGAAGCAGGTATGGATTCCTTACCAGGTGCAGGTGCAGAAATACTTACAGATAGAGTGAGAAGATTGATATCCAAGGGAAAATGTGGTGCTCAGGAATGGCTTGATATAATGCATGAAGCGCATAAACTAAATATTACTACTTCGGCAACCATGATGTTTGGTCATGTGGAAACCATTACCGAAAGGTTTGAACACCTTGTAAAAATCAGGGATGTCCAGAGTCAAAAACCGGCTGATGCAAAAGGTTTCCTGGCATTTATTCCCTGGACCTTCCAGGACGTGGATACGCTGCTGGCTCGTATCCGTGGTGTTCATAATCTAACTACGGCAGATGAATATATCAGGATGATCGCCTTAAGCCGGATCATGCTTCCGAATGTAATAAACATTCAAGCATCCTGGTTAACGATTGGAAAAGCTACCGCTCAAATATGCCTGCATGCCGGCGCCAATGATTTTGGTTCTATAATGCTGGAAGAAAATGTGGTAAGTGCAGCTGGTGCCCCACATCGATTCACATACAAAACCATACAGGATGCAATTAATGAAGCTGGATTTGAATCACAGCTTCGTAATCAGCAATATGAATGGCGGGAATTGCCATTATCTATCCAGGAGCAAGTCATAAATTATTAACATATTGTAAAAGTTTATTGTTTTAAACCTCGCTGATTAATATTCCGCTTCTTTTTCTCCTCAGGGTAAAATGCTGGCAGCACGTTTGCTATATACCAGTTAATAAGAATAACAGAGTTATTATTAACTAAATCAATATGAAAGAGAAGTGTAAAGAAACGGTGTTGCAGGTTCAGGATGTAGTTCCAAAGCGAAAGAACATTTCACAAGCTTTAATGATGTTATTTATATTGGTCCTTGCTGTATTAATAACTTTAGCCGTTGTAGCTAATGATATTTTTTCTTCCGCTCCGCGCAGTGTTGAAAAAGATGTTGTTGAATCAGTCCACATTTTGAGGAATGAAAGAGAAACATATTTAAAATTCAGGTTAAATGAATTTGAAGGTGTTACACAAATAGCATTTCCTGAAAACTACCTGGAGTACTTTAAAATAAATCTCATCTATCCAAAACCACAACATAAACAATACATTAACGGAAATATTATTTATACCTATAATGCAGAAGATGCTGAGATGGTAACTTTCTATTTGCAACCTAAGAAAACAGGGCGTATAAAGGGTTCTTTGCTGGTTGGAGAAAATTCTTACACACTTACCCACCTCGTATATCCATAATTGGATTAAATAAAAAATATTTTCAGGCTATTGCAACTTTCGGGGTATACCGGGAGTCATAGATGCAGAACGTTCAATACGGCAATGTAGTAGCGCCCGTTTTTAATCCCCCGAATTAATTTTCATAATCCCTTTTCTCGCCACCATAATCTTATCCCTTTGGTTATACTAAAGGGGTTTTTTTATAAAGCGATATCTTTCCGTGTCCCGGAATCAATCAATATTTTTTAATGATTTGAAATCAGCGTAATTACTTGAGAAAACAACCATCATTGATCTTTTGCATTTTTATGGATTTAATGGGATCTGGTAGTTTTGTTATTCCCATTCTCGGGGAATTTATAGATGTAATATGGGCACCATTATCTGCCATGGTTTTCCTTTATACTTTCGGAATAAAAAAGGGAAAGGCGGGAAGTATATTCAATTTTATAGAAGAAATTTTACCAGGAACTGATTTTATTCCATCATTTACAATTATGTGGTTGTGGCAATATTTCTCCGAAAGAAAAGGAACTGCAATGCAAAAAGGAAAGCCTTACCAGGCTTCAATTACCAGGTAAGGCTTTATAATTAATATAATTAAGCATCTCTTCTGCCACCGCCTCTTAACAAAGCGACAAGCAGTAAAATGAAAACCGCACCGCCTACAATCCAAACCCATGGCGAAGCCCAAAAATCACCACCACCAGAATCTGTGCTGATATCTACATCTACCTTTTTGGTGTCATCCTGGGCAAAAGTAATTACACTTACCAAAAGCATAAACAAGGCAGTAGTAAACTTTTTTAAAAAAGCCGGTTGTCTTAAGATGGCTATCTCTTTCATACTTTAAAATTTAAATTGTGAAATATTTAAGACAACAAATTAAAATATCGTGCCATGTGAGAATTGCCTGTAATACAATATCCTGTGTCAATAGCTAGAAAAACGTATTGCAACTGTGGAAATATTTTCCACAAGTAAAGCTTAATTTAAATCAACTCCAGGATAGTCATTCATGAAATAAAACAAGGATCAATATTCAATGTAATCATCATTATCAACTTGTTTACCCATTTCATCATCTTCCCTTTCTTTTTCATAAAGTAAAATTTTTACTTTCCATTCCGGGAATTCGTAATTAATATTCAATTCCAGCTTGAGTTTCTTTGCTTCCTTTGCATCATTAGCAAAAATGATACTGGTGAATTCAAGTTCTTCAGTCGGTTCAATAAATTCCGCATTAAACTGGTAGTTTTTATAGTTCCCGAATTTAACCTGCATATTGTTTAATTGCTTGTACAGGTTTTTAAATTTTTTAGAAGCTTCTTCAAAATCTTCTGTAACAAACATTAATGCCTGCCAACTGTAAACATTGTTTTTGCCGGAAGAATAACGGGTAACCTTACACTCTTCTGCACCTTTTAACCATACGGCAGATATATAATCAGTTGTTTGAGGATTTTCATCCACTACATTGCCTGTAATATTTTTGAACTTGTTTTGATAATCCTGAATTACTGTTGACAGATCATTTTGTATATTGGGTTCGGAAGCAACCCTTTTAAACTGTGCATTGGAAGAAAATTGCAGAATAAGGGCAATACATAAGCATGTTAAGGTGATTTTACCTTTCATAAGTTTTGGATTAGGGGGTTAATAGTAGCTCAAAATTGCATAAAAAATGAATCTGTTGTACACTATTGATGAAATATTTACGTTTTCAATTTTAAACCAATCCTTTTATGAAAAGAAGAAAAATCACTTATGCCCTTGAAGAAGCGCGGATTTATCACCAGCATTATCGCCCATCTCTGAATTTTTTCAGGTTTTTACGCTCAGTGCTTGCCGTTATATTTTCAGGATCTGCTGCAGCCATGCATACGACAGGATTCAGGAAAAAAAACTAATCCTGCGGTTACTTTCAAACTTTAAGATTAGCGCTTTCTGCATTACCATTACATAGGTGGTGGTGGTGGTGCATCATTACCCAAGGCCAACCTGCTCAGGTTGTACATAAAACTTATCATAAAATACCGCTGTAACACATTACTCCGGGTATCTTCAATATAATTCTCGATAGCAAAGCGATCAATCTTTGTATTCTGATTTAGAATATCGTTCACACTAAACCTTATCTCTGCCTGGTTATTTTCAAAAAGTTGTTTAGCCAAATAGCCATTCCAGTAAGGAAAGCTTTGATTATATCCATCCGCTCTTCCTGAATTGATGTAATAATCCATTTCCGTTGATAATATAAAGTTTAAAGGAAGAAACCAGGTTACGGCTGCAGAATAGGTTTGATTTAAATAATCATCATTCAAATAAGTATTAACTGAATAGCTAACCCGGTTATATGCGAGATTTGCATTCAGGCTAAAATCTAGTTTTTCATTAAAATTTAAATTGACGCCAGCACTTTGACTGGCCATAATAGTTTTACCAATATTTATCCTTTTATACAGCATACTTACATTCCTGTTATATGCAAGAGAGGTGGAAAAATTCAGACCCGAACCTTCCATTTTTTTATTTTTAAAAGGAAATCCAAAAGTGGCCAAAGATGAAAAATGATAGGCGCCATCCAGGTTTACCGGCATTATCGTTTGTACACCCCGGTTAGCTGAGTCAATGCTGTTAACAATTTTATTATCCGTTGTTTGCATACTCAGATTATAAGATGCATATTTAAAACTGGTCCTGTTAAACGACGTATAATTTAATGAAATGCTATGGTTAAATTCCTGGTCCAGGAAAGGGTTGCCGGTATAAACCTGGAGTGGATTTGAAACATCCTGAACATCCTGTAACTGTATAATGGAGGGTTGGTTTGTACGTCCGCGATAACTGAAACCCAGGTTTTTATTTTTTGCCGGTGAATACCTGAAATTAGCTGTTGGAAAAATATTTGTATACCGCTGCTCGGTTAATGAATCTTTACCGGTTAACGCACGAAAACTATGACTGCTTAACGATGAATATTGAATGCCTCCACCTAATTGAAAATTAAAATTTTCCTGCTGCAACCTGAAATTAGCCCCAATCCGGTTTGCAGCATATATATTGGAAAAATCATTGGTAAGCGCCAGGTTCGAAATGTCGTATTTTTTTGTACTGTTGTTATAATTCATTGTTTGCCTGTCGGAACTGCTTTGATTGTATGTGTAAGCATAATTTAATTCAACCAGTTTATTCTTACCAATCGCTTCTGTTATTGAAGTACTCAATACGTTGTTATTTGATTGGATCTGCCTGCGGCTTTGCTGGTTTTGATCTGTAAATTGGTCCAGGCTTCCATCTTGCTTATAAAGGTAAAAAGGAGATTTGCTATACCCAAGATCCTTACTGTTCCCCATAGAATTATTCCAGCCAAGCGTAAATGTTCTACCCGTTTTTTTAAATTTTTTGCGGTAAAGTAAGTTCTGTGAAAGGTCGGTACCATCCAATATCCTGGTGTTGATATTCCTGTTGGTCAGTGCCAGGTATTCAAGGCCGGGTTTAGAAGCAATGATATTTGAACTGTCATTATAATAATTTTCACTTCGCTGAACGGTGAACCTTGGTATATACATAATCGAATTCATGGAGTCAATTGTGAATTCGAAACGTAAATTAAACCTGTGATTTTGATTCATGTTCCGGGTATTTGAATTGCGGGTAAGCAAGGCTACAGAATCTAAAGGGAAAAATGAGCGCCTGTAGGTTTCCTGTTGATCCTGCCGGTTGGTGTTTGAAAAAAAATAACTTCCATTAGCTTTTATTTTCTTTCCCCAGTCATTGCTGAAATTAAGCCCGGTGGAAATGGATCGTGTAATGCCTGTGGCATTCCGCAAGTCATTACCATTGGAAAATAAAGAAGTTCCATTTCCAGCAATGGCATAGCCAGTTTTATTAATATTGTTCACATTGGCAAGTAAGGAAATTTGCTGATCACCATTGAACCGGTTCATACTAAAATTACCCTCGTAACGGTCATCTGTACCCGCAGACAAGGCAGCCCTCCCAAAATTTCCTTTCTTCTTATCCTTTTTAAGTTTCAGGTTAATGGTTTTGGATCTGCTGCCATCATCAATCCTGGAAAATTTTGCCTGTTCACTCATATCGTCAAATACCTGTACGCTTTCAATCATGTCAGCAGTCAGATTTTTGGTTGCCATTTTAGGATCTTTTCCAAAGAATTCTTTTCCATCAACCAGCACTTTTTGAACATCCTCGCCCTGGGATTTCACATTACCTTCTCTATCCACCTGTACACCGGGTAATTTTTTTAAAAGATCTTCAGCTGTTGCGTTGGGCTTGGTTTTAAATGCTCTGGCATTAAATTGTATGGTATCCCCATTAACTACGATGGGTATTATATTTTTCACAATGACTTCATTCAAAGAAGTGTATTGCTTTACCATATTCAACTTACCTAAGGATACGACTGGTTTTTTGTCATCAATGGAAAATGTCTTTATTATAGTTTCCAAACCCTGGTGACTGATCATAACCGCATAGGTGCCATATTCCAGTTTTTGAATTTCAAAATCTCCTTGCTTATCTGAAAATGAAAAAGATGCCAATGATGAATCTGATAAGTTTATAACAGAAATAGTGGCTTCCGGTACAGGTGAATGAGCAACACTGTCAACAACTTTGCCCTTTAAGGTGCCTGTATTTTTTTGGGCATTAAGTTTCTCAAAAAGTAAAAGAGAAAATAGGAACAGGATAACGGATCTCAACATAAAAAAGGAATATAATTGTTAGCCGGTAATATGAATCGGACAAAATACCAAATCATATAACTGCCTAAACTAAAACAAAATATCCATGATTTTATTATAAATGCAAGGCATTTATGGGGTTCGGTCGCGGATTTTTATCCATGATCCCAGGTAATCGTAAAACAACAACAAATGCCTGCGTACAATTACGGAAAGGAGTATGCGAAAAATAACGATTGAGTAAAAAAGGGAACCGTTTAACTAAACAAGTATTCCACATCTGATCTAGAAAGTGATTTCACAAATGAAGCATCGTCTGCAATAAGTTCTTTAGCCAAAATCCTTTTACGTTCCTGCAATTGCATAATCTTATCTTCAATGGTATCCTTGCAAATCATCCGGTAAGCAAAAATATGTTTCGTTTGACCGATGCGATGTGTACGGTCGATAGCCTGCTGTTCCACTGCAGGGTTCCACCAGGGATCAACAATATAAACGTAATCCGCTGCCGTTAAATTTAATCCCACTCCACCAGCTTTTAAAGAAATAAGAAACACTCTCTTAGCATCATCATTCTGAAAACTTTGAATCGCTTTCTCCCTGTCTGGTGCGGATGTACTACCATCAAAATATTCAAACTCAACTCCAAGTGCGGTAAGTTTATCGCGGATCAATGCAAGCATACCCAGGAATTGCGAAAATATTAGTGCTTTGTGATTACTGATATTTTCAGAGATCTCCCTGGCCAGTTCATCCAGTTTAATGGAGTGATTAGGAAGTTTTTCCGGTTCATTTAAAATGGCAGGCGAATCGCAGATCTGGCGCAATTTCATCAGGCCCTGTAATATCGTTAATTGCGATTTCTGGATGCCTTGCGTTTCAATGGTCCCTAATATCTGGTTGCGGTAATCATTGCGGTAAGCATCATAGATCTTGCGTTGTTCATCTTCCATTTCACAGAAAAGAATCGTTTCAATTTTTTCCGGCAGGTCCTTGGCCACCTGTTCTTTGGTACGCCTGAGAATAAATGGATAGAGGATCTTGCGTAAATGATCTTTACGGTCTTCTTCGCCAAATTTGTCAATAGGAATGGCAAATTCCTGTCGAAAGAATTCCATGGTTCCCAACATTCCGGGATTGAGGAAATTCATCTGTGCAAAAATGTCAAAAGTGTTATTCTGAAGCGGGGTACCGCTGAGGCATAAACGATGTTTTGCCTTCAGCAGGCTGGCAGCTTTGGTAACCTTGCTTGCAGGGTTTTTAATCGCCTGTGATTCATCAAGCACCACATAATCTAAAGGAACACCCACCAGTAATTTTATATCGCTGCGCAAAGTACCGTAAGTGGTAATCGTGATATCATGACTAAGAATTTCTTCAACCGAACGGACACGGGCGCCGCCATGATGTATGTGGTAAGTTAATTCAGGTGTAAATTTTTTGATCTCATTTTCCCAGTTATAGATCAGGGTTGTGGGGCATACAACCAACGCCTTAATCTGTTTATGCTCCTTTTTGTACTGGTTCATAAAAGCAAGCGCCTGCACCGTTTTACCCAAACCCATATCATCGGCTAATATGCCACCCCAATTTACTTCGTGCAGGTAATTGAGCCATTGGTAACCAGCAACCTGGTAGGGTCTTAAAATTGGTTTAAGATGTTCGGGTGCATCAATTTCTTTAATCCGGTTAAACTCTTTCAGTTTTTCGTATTTCTGTTCCAATTGAATGGTGAGTTCCATTTCATCGCGATCTTCATACAGTTCATCGATCACACTCAGGTGATACCGTGATAATCTTAACTGGTTTTGTTTCCCTTCACCCACCCTGAAAAGCAACGAATATTTTTTCAACCATTCATCTGGCAAAATACCAAGTGTGCCATCACTTAATTGTACAAACTGCTGCTTATTTGCCAGTGCCCTTTTTACATCGGCAACGGTTACTTTCTGATCGCCGAATATGATA
>JAKFER010000025.1:0-7350 GCA_036675565.1 Chitinophagaceae bacterium | reverse complement strand
TGTCGCGCAAATACAAGATCTATAATTTGCCCGAAGTTTTACTTGATTACCGGGACAACCCGCAAAGCCTGCACCAGGTAACTAAAAGGAACGAATATGCAGAAGCTGCGTTCAACCAAACCTTGGAACCATCGGGCAATACCAGTTTGTACTGACCACCCATTGGTGTTGTCATCGTGTTGATGAGTGCAGCTGAACTGCCTTCATTGACCGGTTGGTAGCTGATTTGACCATCTGCAGATTTTACCACATTAACATTACCCTGGCGGGCAATCGTGCCATTTGATTGGCTATCCAGTAAAACCCTTGTTCCATCTGAAAGTAATAATACAGCCCGGTTACTGCCCGGTTTAAAATCTTCCAAGCTGTTGTGATCTGCAATAACCGGTGCACTTGTTTTTTCCCTGGTCATGAATAAATAACTTCCTGTTAGTAGTACGAATAATATTGCGGCAACTTTTATCCATGAGGGAAAACGGATGATCTTTGTAGCAGCAGTATTGTTCACCAGGAAATGGCTGATCGATTCTTGTATTTGCTCATCCGGCTCCAATTCATATTTTTTTTGCAACAGTTCCTGAAGCACCTGCTGGTCAAGCGCATTTACATAGATTTCCTGTTTCAACAAATCGGCTAAAACCTGCTTCTCATTCCAACTAATAGTTTCATCAAGATATTTATTAATTAATATTTTAAATTTTTCTACTTCCATGTAATGAAGTCTTTTTGACTAATGCCTGTATTAAAGTCGCTGAAATATATAAACAGGGTTAGTTGATCTTAAAATAAATTTTTAAAAAAGATTAAAACCGGCAATATGTTGATTTGGTATTTTCGCATAGCGGACCGGATCATTGAAAGTGCCTGAACCATATGCACTTTGACTGTGTTTTTAGAAATTCCCATCAACTGTGCAATTTCTTCATGTTTTAATCCTTCAAACTTGCATAATTCAAAAACTTTTTTGCGTTGGGCAGGCATTTTTTCCACTTCAGAGCGCACCAGGCTTAATAACTGTTTTTGTTCCAGCAAATCTGCAGGGATTGTAGTGGAATCAAAATAATTATCATATTGTTGTTCTGTAATCGGTTGTAATATTTTTTTGCGGAATTCGCCTACAATTTTATTCCTTGCCATTACGAACAGGTAATTTTCCGGCTGAATAACCTGCTCCAGGTTTTTCCGGTTTTTCCATATGGCCAGAAATACTTCCTGTATGATATCCTGGGCTTTACCTGCATCTTTAAGATATGCCATTGCCTGTCCAAACAGATTGGCTCTATGACGTTCCAGCAGCAACGTAAAAGCATGGTGATCATCAGCTGCTATTCGTTTAAATAGTTCTATATCGGTGTCTGTGCTGGAAATATTCAAACTGATTTTATCCTGTTTGTAAACATAAAAAAAATCAGGAATTAAAACCGGGAATTGAATCATATCATTTGGTTGTTATAATCTTCCGTTTTATTCATTCATAGCTTTTTCTATCATTTGAATAAAGTCTTTATGACTTGACAATTTTAATTTTCCTGCCTTATAAATTTTTCCTGTTTTATCAATCAATATATGATGTGGATAGCCTGGTATGTTATAATGCCGGATCAGGTCATGTTTATGTCCCTGTCCTTCTGTATAAAGATTAATAGCATCATCAGAGGTATATTCATTTGCAGCCAGGCTCTTTAACCAGGTTTGCTTATCCTTATCAATTGAAATAGTTACTATCTGGAAATTTGTATTATTCTTAAAATAAGATTCTGCAGGCTGTATGATTCGTTTATAAAAACTGATGCAGGCACCACATCCTGTGAACCAAAAATCAATCAGGACGATTTTACCTTTCAGGTCACTTAGTTTTACGGTATTGCCTTTATCATCGGGCAGTGAAAAATTGTAGGCCATTTGTCCTGTAGCCTGTTTATTGTAAAAATCCTGGAGGATCTCGATTATCCACTCTGTTTCTGCAATAGCTAATGCTGATGTTAACAGCGCTGTTCCATTTTCCACTTTTCGAAAATACTCCAGAACCAATTTTGCTAAAAGCATATCCCGGAGCTGACCATTATATTTACCTGCGATGTAATTAATGGTCTGATGTTTTTCCATATAAGCAGCAATCTTTGCTTTCTGATAAACAAAGTCAAGATAATAAGGTGCAAGTATTATTTCATTTTCAGTAAACTCTGTATCGGGAATGAGTATATCAAAATCTTTATAAATCTTTTTAAATTCTTCAGGCGATTGAGCCATATAGCGTACGAACGTTTTTAGTATATTGGTCCGATTCGCTCCCAGGTAGTTGGCTTTAAGGATATTCAATAAATTTTCTGAAACTTTCCCTGACCAGGATTGCAAAGCTTTCCATGCTGAAGTAGCATAAAGATCCTTTTGCAGTTCCATCCGGGTATAATGGAGTACCCCTTCCGTTCCTTCAACCAGGCGAATGAGCGTGGGAATAGAATCTTTCCGGGATAGTGCTTCTAAATATTTAGGCGTTTTTCGGATATTTTGCGCTGATGATGCTGAGATGAACATCACGGGTCCATCTGCAAAATTTTCTGATGATTGGTACATGGCAAGATCCTGCTGAACTCTAAACTTATCTGCTGCCGGGCCGGCGAATAAGACAGCTGCATTCATATAATCAAAGCGAATTTTTACACTATCACCTGCTTCTACCAGAAACATTTTCAGGGAAGGTAATAACATGCCGTCTTTTCTTTTTCGGGCATAAATAGTCAGATAGCCACTACCATGCATAACCGGAATTTCGAGATAAAAAGAAGATGAATATGGCGTTCCTGCAAAAAGGGCAGGTGGTAAAGTCGGAACCAGGAATTCTTTAGGATGTGGTGGTGTAGTTCCGGGCAATACTTTATCCCAGAACTCGATTTTCACGGTATCCACCATTATATCATTTGAGATATCCCCATATATAATGATAGAAGGTTGTTGCAATGGACTTGCAATACCGGCAGATCCAAACAAAGTCACCAATACAACGAAACATAATTTTGCGAGCTTTCCTATCATAAATTTTTAGTTGTCGTTATCTAAATAAAACAATCTACCGAAACAAGTCTATTAGAATAAGCCGATTGTAAAATTTTTGGTTTTATTAAAGTCGCACGGAAAGAAAAACAGGATTAGTCAAAACGGAAAAAAGTTAGATATTTATTAAGAGCAGCTAAGTCATGTAATACCTGGGATTATTGGGCGGCAATGTATATATAAGCTTGAGGGTTAGGTCGCTATGAAAGAACTTTGTAATACCTAACTTAGGTAGTATGCCCCTAAATGAGGGTGATGTTTCATCGAGGTCTAATTACTTTTAAAATAATTGTGCAATGCAAAAGCAGATATTAAATGAATTAAAAGAACTAAGATCTTTAATTGCAAAATTGGTTGGCACAACCGATCTGCCGCCGGAAGAACAATTTTCTTCTGCTGCCCTGGATAAGGCATCTAAGCAATTTCAGAAGCTAAGCGTCGAAAGAGGTGAATGGGTGAAGGACAGTGAAATTGAAAAGTACATCAAGAATGCGCCTTACCGGTGCAGCCAGTTTCTTATTAAGGAATTCGACTTTACCCGTTACTTTAAAAGAAGCTATACCTATTATTTCTACAAAAAAGATCTGATTGCATTAGTTCAGGAACTAAAGAAGAGGAATATTGATTTGACCAGATACATGGAATTAAAAGAGGATTATACAAGATTTCAAAAAGATGTTTATGCTGCCCTGCAAAACAAGAATAGTAAAAGAAGAAAAAAACCGTTTCAAATCCTTGAGGGTATAAAGGATATTACTACGTCACCAATACCGAAACCGCCTGCTGACATAGTGAAGCAAGACCTGGAGAATCTTAAAAAGGAATTCTTCGAATTTAAACTTTCTGAATATATTGATATCTATGGCGGTGATTACGCAATGATGAAGTCAATCTATCATTTTCAGAAATATATTGAGCCGGAAATTAAAAAAAGATGCAAGAAATGGGTTGATAATTTTAATTATGCCAATCACGCAATAAAGGAGATCACCAGAAAGAAAGAAATTTTTATTCCGGTTACAGAGGATGAAATGATTGAACTCTAACATAAATAACAAATTATATGCAGTCTATCTTACTTCACAGCATAACACCTGAAGAATTTTTTGATAAAATAAGAGAAATTATCAAAGAAGAAATCAAGATTCAATTGCAGCAGGAACAGCTTCTGACAAAAGAAGGAGCTTTAAAAATAGCTGGTATTAGTAACGCCACTTTTATGAAGGCTATCAATGATGGCATTGTAAAACCCCAATTGGTCAAGGGAAGAAAAAAAGCCATGTACCTGGAATCAGAAGTGCTCAAAATTGAAAAAAAGAAAAAGACCCGGGTATCGAATACATTCAATAGCTGAGGATGCCCTGAAAATCAAAATGGTTGATTTCAAATAACGTTGAGAATTTTTTACATTTATTGTAAATGATTTCTACGAATAAATATATTGATATCCTGTTCATGGAAACAAGATTGATCATTAACTGTTTGCTTTATATATTTTGAGTGCTATCTAAAATGAAAGAACACTGCAGAAGCTGCGTTATTCAATCTTTTAAAATAGAACTAGCTTTTCAAAAATAATTATTTATTACCAGCACATTATTTGTAATAACACCTTGATACATTTGGAATACAGGCAACTGTTACCCGTAAATAGATCTTTTCCAAACCTTCCTGCTCTCCCCCGCCCTCCTGCCCACCTTTCCCCTCCCCAACATTCCCGATCAGTGGAAAAGAACGATCATATCCGGATCAAACATCCATTCCAAATCCATTTATCAATAAGCGTGTAAACACGGTATGCCAGGTAAAACTTAGTGCCTAAATTGGTTTTGACTATGATTCAAATAAACATACCAAAATAACTTTTATGAAAGCAAGCATTGTAGCCGATGATCATGTGCTGTTTCGCAGTGGCCTGGCCAACCTTTTAAAAGAGTGGGGTTATGATGTTTTGTTTGAGGCTGATAACGGGCAGCTTTTTATTGAAAAATTAAAAAATAACCAGGCACCGCATATAGCATTAATGGATGTTAACATGCCTGTCATGGATGGTTATGACACCACCTTATATTTAAAAAAGTATTACCCGGAAATAAAAGTGTTGGTCTTTTCCATGTATGATGATGAAAATGCGGTTATCCGCATGATCAGAAATGGCGCCAGGGGATATATTTTAAAGGATTGTGACCCTGCCGCATTGGAGGATGCATTGAATACATTGCAGCAAGGAGGTTTTTATGATGTGCTGAATATCCAAAACTTTTGTAAACCACCTTTCCGTCTTTATCAATCAATATCGATTTAGGTACACCAAAGCATGCATAATTGGTAAATGAACCACCATATATTTCGTTTGTTTGCTTATTGCTTTCAATGCTGGTGGAAACATGTATCCAGTTAAAAAGATTATTGCTATTGATCAAACCCTCCTGCCCCTCCTTTCTCAACCCGTATTTCCGGTCAGTTGAAAAAACTATTTCATCCGGGTATATCTTCCACTTTCAAAACCCATTTAGCACAATCCCGTGAAAACACGGTATGCCATGAAGGAGATTGTGTCTATTTTGCTGACTAAGTGGTGTGGTGATCCGAAAGTGACCAATTTAAAATTGGCCCATTTTGACTCATGGATGTTTCAATGTATTTTGTCAGATACCCCATGGGGATAATAATAAAAACAAAGTCATTTGTGACTGGGGTGCACGAAGTGTGTGAAAATTTCTGTGCTTCGAAAGAGGCCTGGTTGTATTTACGCTACTCCATCAACTTCCGCGTTTTTTTTGCTAACTCATGGAAAAAGAATCAGTTGGAAATATTGTAACCCAAAAGCAAGTAGCGTATATTAGCGTAAATACATACGTTGTGCGCAACTGATGCGGCGGCGCAAAATTTCAAAAAGAAATGTATATAAACTCTCCGGTATGGCAACTCAAAAAGACCTGTCCGAATTGTGGGCAAGGTTATCTAGAATTATGTACATGTGACGAATGCCACAAGGTATTAGCCGTGTGCGAAGAGGAAGGGACTACATTTGCTAATCCTTTTGACATTTCCCTTAGCACTATAGCTGAGACTGGACCTGAGGTTTGCCCTCAGTGCCACACTGAAGGAAAAATTAGACCATCCAAAGATTACGAGTTAATACAAATCGGACTGACAACAAATGATTATGAGTAAGAGGACGAAATCTTTAGTGTATGCCTTTATTGTGACTATTCTGTTTCTGCTGCTGACGGTATTCTCTTCGTCGAGTGTATTCAACCTTCTTCCTTATATGCTTCATGAGAGTTTTTATCCCGGTGGTGCAGGTGAGACAAACTTCATTATTGGTTTTGATATAGCATTTAGCATTTTGCTGTTCTACATCGTATATAAAGTTTCAAGCAAGGTTTTTGCAAGAAAAGGGGCGTGACATACTTTTGGTAATGCGCACAACACTGCATTGGCGTTATGGCGGCTGAGGGAAGTAAATTCAGCATTTTATAAATAATCAACTTCGGTTCTGGCTTGACGTTATTAATTTAGCTTTTGAAATCACAATCAACTTTATAACTTAATCAGCATTGGTTCCTGGGCGAAGGAATTCTATTGCCGCCACAAACGCCAATGCTTCAACGTTGTAGGTAACCTTTGGACATCACTCTGCCTGTCGTCAGGGTTTAGTGATCAGTTCCACTTTCTTTAGGAATGCCTATTTGCTGAAAATTATTCTCATGAGACACTTCATCCATTTTCTTTTTTTACTCTCTGTTTTAGGTATATCCAGTTGCTCAAGCAATCGAAAACTTATTGAAAAAAGCCAAACGGAGTTTGGCCGACTAAAATTTTATGCGACAACAACTGGAGGTAAATCTATCGTTGACAAAGTCTATGCTGACGTAGATAGCAATGGCATTAAAATGTTTTATAGTTTTTATCCTGACAGGATAGTTATGACTGATGAAAGAGCTAAAGAACTTTCATACACAATTTTATTTAAGCAATTGCCTGACCAATTTGACACTAATTTTTATCGTCAACTTTCACAATTAGACATGACTGTACTTTCAAAAGCTAAAACCATTTTAAAAACTTCCAGTTATTCGCACCTTAAAAATCCGATAGGGTCGACTGGTTTTGAAATTGAAGTGAATTATATGCATGGCTTTCCTAAGAATAGAAAGTTTCAGCCTCTTTGAGAACAAGAACAAGGAACTAAAGGCTACCTACAACATTGCATTGCCGTTATAGCGGCTGAAGGAATTAATTTCAGCATTTTATAAATATTCAACTTCGGTTTGGGCTAGACGTTATTAAATA
>JAKFER010000162.1:0-7400 GCA_036675565.1 Chitinophagaceae bacterium | reverse complement strand
TGGCAACTGTATTTCTTCCAGGTCTTTGATGGTACCGTTGGCCGCCTCGTATTTACCAATGTTTTCAGTAAGCGCTTTCATCAGTCTTTTAGCATGTTGAGGAGTAAGAATAATGCGTGACTTCACTTTACTTTTTGGAGTACCCGGCATAAC
The DNA here is from genome assembly GCA_036675565.1 of Chitinophagaceae bacterium. GTDB lineage: Bacteria > Bacteroidota > Bacteroidia > Chitinophagales > Chitinophagaceae > JACCYQ01. Next base: position 7,247 of record JAKFER010000162.1, on the reverse strand, counting down.
GTTTACAAAGTCGATTACAAACTCGGCATGAGAATGTGTAATGATAGCCAGGTTTGCATAGGATCCTTCGGCTACTTCTTCTGAGATTTCTATGTTGAGTTGGTTGGGTTGCTGCGGTTGATCGGGCATAATCGTTTACTTAGATATTTAATTTTTCAAAGTTAGCTTGTTTTACCGGATCAAAAACTATAGGTTTAGAAATACTAACCGCCAGGTGAATATAAAGGGTGCGTGGTTTGCTATTTCAATGTATTATAATACTCTACCAACTCAATCAAATCCTCTTCCGATTTTCCATTTAAATTTTTGGATTTGGCGTACGCCTGCAGTTGCGCCTTTTTTTCTCCTGCCAATTCAGGGATATCCTTACCTTTTTTAATTCTAAAAAGATTATCTTTTATCAGCACGAAAAATTGTATTGAAGTTCCCAGGGGTTTAATGTCCTGCTCCGACTGCTGTGTCATTGAGCGGGGCAGGGCTTTGATTATTTTCTTGTATAATTCTGCTTGTCCTACACACAAAAGTTGGTACCAACCTGCTTCAACACCAGTGATTTTGAATGCTGAAGAATGTTTGAGCCTGTACACTTTATTATTAGCAGTATCAGCTAAGACAACTTCTTTAACTGGCGATGTACTTACATTTTCATTGCCGGCATCATCAAGGAAGTGAATTTTATTTTCAAACAGATCCAGCTTTACTGTGAGCCCATTTTGAACTTTTCCATCTGCCAATACCAACGTAGATTTCATCCAATGATCTGAAAAGAAAGGCGAATTAGATTCAGAAATATAAGAATCCGTGTTCGGGTTATTTAATCTTAACCTCCCTCCTTCCCCAGCATTGTGAATACTCTGACCATTATCCTGTGAAAATACTGCAATCGAGAAAAACATGAAAACTACTAAAATTGAATGATTCATATTATCCGTATAAGTATTATAAAAATATTATTAATAACTGGCTTGCACTTTCAAGATTGAAATTTATTTTATCCATTATATTATCCTCAATTGGACAATCCGTTTTTTTCAATCCCATTAAATACTAAAATGCAGAAAGCACACAACATATGTTTTTTAAAAAAGGCCGTCAGAAACTGACGGCCTTTCGAAAAATATAAATAATCAAATTAACGAGGTCCTACATACTTCATATGCCAATCAAATTTGACCCTTGGATTTGGAAGGGGAACAGAAGCCGGCTGATACATAAAAAACTTTACATCAATATCACCGGTAGCCGGATCCCTTTTGTTTATTCCGCTGGGGTCCAATGCTGCATAACGTCCATTTCCTGCGGGTTGACCATAAATATTTGTTACCGATACGACGTTACCATCATTATCGAAATTAAATATTGGACTAAAACTTCCATAACCAGAAACATCAGGACCACTTACGATAGGGATAAAATAATCAACCCAATAATCAGGATCCCAACCAGCCACTGAAGTAGCGCCTGTAGTTAACAAATGATAATTCATTGGAAACAGTCCAGTCAGTGTTGCACTTCCGGCATCAGCCATTGTCCCTGTAACTTCGTATACTCCGTCATATACATTTTTGATCAATGGATTAACGATTTGTGTACCGGAAGCCTTTGAAACAACGCCTGCGGTTGTTTGAGTGATCTGGAAGCCAAATCCATACTGCAATGATAGATCCATTGTTTGCTTATTCAAAGTAACATCAATTTGTCTTGCATGTTCACCGGGTGCTAATGTAATTGTCCAGGTATCACCGGATACTGTAACCCCGGAAGCAGGAGTAATAGTATACGAAGCCGGTGGCAGTATTTCATAATTCGTACCATTATGAGCGTTGAAAGAATCCAAAAAAACCTGAGTATTTGTAATAGTAATTGTTGCCGGCTGATTTAGCATTGCATTAGAATTGGCATCACGGCGAACATCCAACAAATTTATAGTTTCAGTAGCAGGATCTACATCCATTGCTCTAACAACAGGATCTCCTCCACCCCCCAAAATCTTAATAAAAGTATTCCCTTTATCATCAAGATCAGCAATGTCTTCACCTTTTTTACAAGCTGCAAGAAAGCAGCTTGCTAATACAGGTACAAACAAAGTTTTTAAAATCATTGTGTATTTCATAATTTTTTTCAATTATTATATTATATAAGTTATATCTCTTAAGTCGCGAATTATTTATCCCACCACATACGGGCATCCTGATCGTCTTCAGTTCCAGGGATACGGGAAACGGCTTCATCTACAGCAGCTTTATTGGTGCTGTATTCACCGGTACCGTATACGAATCTCCGCGGAATCTGACCACCATCGTTTGTAGCATCCACAGCCGGAGTAAGCACAGGGAAACCTGTACGTCTCCATTCCGCCCAGGCTTGCATCCCATCAGGATACATCGCAATCCAGCGTTGTGTTCCAATCTTCTTAAGATGATCCGTTGCTCCAAAAGCAACACCGCTTTGTGCAAGATAGGCAGCAGCATTACCTGCATAACCCCATTGTTCCAGTGAAGCTGTTACTGCCTGGTTATATACTGTAGCGGCAATTTCAGGAGTCCAGCCTCGTTCTGCGGCTTCTGCCCTTGCAAATAATACCGTAGCTGCGTTTGTAAGAACAATATCCTGATTATCAGGAAGACTTTTGCCACCCATGATAAGGCCCCAACCCGGTCCTACGTTTACCGCCTTATCCCGGTCAATACCATAAGGGAAACCAGTTGTTTCAGAGCCAAATTTATTGATCCTGGGATCGGACAATGAAGAAAGCATATCGGTCATAGTGCTGCTGATTGCATCGTCAATCCTTCCATTAACGGCATAAGTAGTATAAAGTGGATGCTGATAGGCGCCGCCAGGATAATTAATAGCAGCGTTCTCATCGTTTGCATCTATGGAACCTGCCCCATCATTCAAAGCAGCCGCAAACTCAGTAGCTGCCAAGCCTCCCGCCGCCGGATAAACTTTACTCATACGGAGTGCTATTAACATACGGAGTGAGTTAGCAAATTTTTTCCAGTTGCTTGTATTACCATCATAAATAATATCTCCTTTCATCGCCAGACCACCATCGAATCCTGCGATGGCTTCCTTAAGCTCGGTCAAAAGTGCAGGATAAATTTCTTCCTGTTTATCCAGTTTAGGAGTGGCGATTCCCTGCAAAGCCTCAGAGTAAGGCACATCTCCCCAGCGGTCAGTCATGGTCCACAAAGCATACGCTTTCAGAATCCTGGCGACAGCAATCTGGTTTGCATTTGAACCTGAACTTACTACACCGGCTTTGGTAGCATCATCGGTATTGAGATTGATGATGTTTTGAAGGTCGTATAAAAAACCGGAGTAAAAATGGTTATAATTTAACTGGGGCACCGCATACAAGGAAGAACCGGGATATTGTGTTTCTGAAAAATACTGGGCATAATAACCGGGTCTTGTATAAAGGGCAATAGCTGTTCCGCCTTCTGATCCCCCTAATTCTGCGATAGCCCGTGTTAATAATCCGGCAGTAACAGGTATCGGTGTACCGTTGGGATTTAGATTGGTGTCTCCAAAGTCCTCTACTTTATTACAGCTTACCGCTCCTGCAAGGGTTAGCCCGGCTGCAATTACAACAAGTGATTTATTTAAGAATGTTTTCATCTGTATATTTTTTATTTTTTGAGCCAGATGGAATTCACCATAAAAATTTTCGTCGCGACTGGTATATCCCGATAGCTATCGGGATGCCCGAAAATTTTTATGGATCATTTCATAATAACTTTATTGAAGTTTTTAATTATCACAATTAGAATCCGAATTTCAGGTTAAGACCTAATGATCTTGTGCCTGGAAACTGTCCGTTCTCACCATAAGTATTGCTGATCTCAGATGGGTCGAAATCTTTTGTTTTAGCATAGATCAACCATGGGTTCCTTGAAACAAGAGAAACGGTAACGTTTGTAAATATCTTTTCCAACCCCATTTTCTTAGTGTCCAGTTTATAACCAAGGCTCACCTCTCTTAATTTGAGGTAAGTAAGATCATATATACTGTTTTCTGAAATTTGTGATCCCTGGTATTGGTGGAAATAATCCTGTGCTTCCAGGTAATAATCTTTCGGTTTGTTATCTGCATCCACGCCAAATACGTGAACACCACCGCCATCAGCTACCGCATCCCTTACAGGATTTCCTTTGTCATTTAAAGTTGCTGTTTTTGCAGTTAAACCGGAGAAATCGCCCCAGAATGAAGACAAGGAGTAAAACTTACCGCCAACCTGGTAATCAAGGTTAGCATTCAGGACGAAATTTTTATAGGTGAAGCTACTTTGAACACCGCCGGTATAATCTGGTAATACGCTACCAAAATTAACTTCAGCTTCTCTCACATATTTTCCATTGCTACCCAAAACAGGTTGGCCATCTATACGTTTGATACCAGGCCCGAATAATTGACCCCATGGCTTGCCTACTTCATTAACTACGTATGCCGCATAACTTCCTGCAAAAGATCCGGAAGAGTAAGTAACCCTGTTAAGATCCGGAGCTAATTTTACGATTTGATTTTTTATCAATTTAGCCCAGGTAGCATTGATGGTCCACTCCATATCTGTTGTTCTTACAGGAACTGCCATAAATTGCAGGTCAACACCTTTTTTCTCAATCTCCCCGGCATTGATCAGCTTAGATGTAAAACCGCTTGCACCATTTACAGTAATATTTAAAGGAATATCCTTAACGGTTCCATCCCAATATGTAGCACTAATGCCGATACGGCTTCTTAAAAATCTGAGATCAAGGCCAATTTCTCTTTGTGTGGTTACCGCACCACGAATATTAGGATCAACTAATGTACCCGGTGTAGCCATCAGGATATTGCCATCCCACTGGTTATTAGATATCCCATAATTAAAGCCAAGGACATACGGAGCAATTGATTTAGGAACTTCGCCCCATGATGCTCTTAATTTACCATAAGAAAGAAAAGGAAGGTCATTTTTCAGAAGATCGCTGAAAATAAAGCTGCTGCTAACAGATTTACTTACAATTGAATTATTATCAACCGGAAGAGTTGAGAAATAATCCTTACGGATAGCGAATTCAGCAAAAAGGAAGTTTTTGTAACCAATATCACCTCTTACAAAACCTGCACGGCTTTTCTGATTTTCACGATAGTTATCGTAAGTGATCGGGTTTTTAGAGTTAGCCAGGTCAAAGAAATCAGGAACGTTGAGACCATTATTAGAATTAGCGCTAATATCCTTATATCTTGATCTCATGACATCAAAACCGGCATTGGCATTAACTGCAAAATCTCCAAATTTCTTAAAATAAGAAACAAGGCCCTGGAAGTTTTCACGGTTGCTATACGTTTCTCTTGTACCATAGTAGCCCTGAACACCTGTCTGTGTGGCACTTGCCTCTAATAGATTAAATGTTTTATCTTCACCCCAGGTTGTTAATTGCTGCTTTACATACGAACCTCTAACTTTCAGGTCATTTGTGATCTTGTATGTCAATGATACATCGCCAAACAACCTGTCACGGTTATTCACATTAGACACATTATCAAAATAAGTAAAGAAATTATACCAATAATTACCGCCTAAGAATTGTACTGGGTCATTGACGTCCCAGGTGGAAGGATTTCTGTGGTTCCAGCTGGCGGCAAAGCCTCCAACATCTTTAAGATTCTTCAATTCTTTCATGATTCCCATATCAAGATCCCTATGAAACCACTGGTTGAAAGAACCTTGTGAATTATTGGCATAACCATCATCAAATTGTCCATTTGTTACCTGGTTTTGATAGGTGATATGTGAGCTTAATGTTAACCGGCTTGTAACATCAATAGATGTGTTCAGGTTTAGATTATTCCTTTTAAGCTTACTTGTTGGGATCAAACCTTTGATATCAAGATTAGTGTAAGAAAGGCGTATGTTATAATTATCACCAGCTTTAGAAAAGCTTACATTGTTGTTTAGTGTAACACCCGTATTGTAAAAATCTTTTGCATTATCTGGCTGTGGAGTCAAAGCCGCTGTCTTATATGAATATTGTGTGCCGCCATACCAGGCATACCAGGGAATATACTCCTGGCCAACCATTCGGGGTCCCCAGCTTGCATCATCCGCATAATCATGGAAATATTTACCATCAAGGGCTTTCCACTCGTCTCTCATACCGGGTTGCCAATTGAACTTTATCAGGTCAGCAGCGCCACCACCAGCATAAGAGTTCTGGTAATTAGGTTGAATGTATATTTTATCGAAAGTAACACCCAGGTTCAGTTCAACACCTACTCCTTTAGCGCCTTTTCTTGCTGTTTTTGTTGTGATTACAATCGCTCCGTTCGCTCCTTCTGGTCCGAATAATGCAGCAGCAGCAGGTCCTTGAAGTACAGTCAGGTCCTGGATATCATCAGTGTTGATATCGCCGGCAGAAGCTGTAGGAACAACATTACCATCTACTACAAATAAAACATTTGAAGCGGCCTGAATGTCAGATTCACCTCTTAGTCTTATAGATGAATAACCGTTTGAACCTAATTTAACCGAAGACTGGCTTCTTACCTGGATACCAGATATTTTACCTGCCATGGCGTTGTTTATATCAGTCTGCCTGATAGTATTCAACTGATCATCGGTAATAGTTTGTGCATTGTAACCTACGCTACGTGCAGTTCTTTTAGTATTGTACGCACTTGTAACTAATACTTCGCTAAGGCTTTCTTCACCATCATTAATTAAACTAATGGAAACAACTGTCTCATCACCCACCGTAATGGATGAGGACTTCTGTCCAATAGCGCTAACCTCTAAAACATCCCCTTTGTTAGCTTTCAGGGTAAAAGATCCGTTTACGTCTGCTGAAACACCAGTTTCAGTCCCCTTAACTTTTACAGATGCGAAAGGAATAGGAACCCCTTTTGCATCTAATACCCTACCGCTAACAGTACGGGTTTGGGCAATGGCCAATGTGGTGAATAACACCAGCATTGCAAGCAGTGATGCGAGTTTTCTCATGTTAATGTTTGTTTAGTTTTTAAAACGTTGAAATTCAATGGAGAAAAGGATAATCAGATACCAGAACGCAAAAGAGACACCTTAACCATGAATTTTGCTGCGCCAAAGTAAACCTTTTTTTAACAAATCGTTACCCCCATTAATAAAAAAATAACTTCTTGATTCAGGTTAAAAGCGTAAAAAGTATGAAATCTTTTGCTATACTTCAGCCGGGGCATATCATAAAAAAAGGCCGTTCACTGAACAGCCTTTTTAAAAT
>JAKFER010000126.1:0-38929 GCA_036675565.1 Chitinophagaceae bacterium | reverse complement strand
TAAAGTTGGAGGTATGTATTGGACACCTCCCGCTATTTTGCCTGTACATAGTGTACCTTATATGGGAGATCTTCGTCGCATGGTGGCTACCAGTGGTGATGGGGCTGGATTAGCCGGGCCCGACTATAATGCACTGGGCAGTTGGACGATGGATGTTATCAATTCTAAACCTGCCCCGGGCACCAATGAATACAATATGGCTTTTTGGTGGCGAGATTTCCCCGGTACCAGTACACCAGGGCATTATATAAACATATTAAAACAGGTATTACAGAAAGAAAAATCAAGTCTTGATGTTGCTGCAAAAGCATATGCTTTAGGTGGTATTATTGATGTAGACATCACTATCAGTACATGGCAGGATAAATACAAATTTCTTTTGGCCAGACCATTTAGTTACAATAGTGTAATGGGTGTTCCATTCACAGCACTCTTAGGTGCACCTCACCCTGAATATCCAGCCGGGCATGCCACTTTATCGGCTGCCAATGCCGAAGCCATGACAGCTATATTCGGCGACAATTATGCATTTACGGACCATACTTTTGAAGGTATGATGACACCAGCAGGTTATGCGCTTCAACCACGCAGTTATAGCTCATTCCGTGAAGCAGGTGAAGAAGCCGGCTGGTCAAGATTATATGGAGGCATACACTACCGCCAATCTATTATCGATGGTTTCTGGCAGGGACGTAAAGTGGCTGAGAATATTCTGACACAATTAAAATTTGAGAAAGAATAGAGTTTAAAATTTTACGTCCACTACCTGATTAAATTGATCAAAGCTGTATGGGAAATATGCCAGTAAGAATTTTCCACCCAGATATAAAAAAAATTAAATAGTGAAAAAGATTTTAAATAAAATTCAAACAATTTTTGTGTTGTTTTCCACAACATTGTGTTTAAATAGTTATTCACAGGTGCAGGAAGCGTGGGTAGAAAGCGACGTAGGAGATTTTTTTGACTTTACAGATAATCCAGTTTTGGTTCTGGATGGAAATGAAAATATAATTGTAGGGCTCAATACTCGGGTTCCGGATTATGAATCATCTGTTTTAACAGATCAATTGTCAACATTTCATCTTTCAAAATACAAACCGGATGGAACGAAAGTTTTTGGAATTTTAGGTAACGTATCATCGTCCCTTCAAAAAGACCTTGTTGGCATAGTTGTAGATGGTTCAGGGAATATTTATTGTGCTGTGCATATTTGGAGACTGGCAGATCCTGTCACCCCTAGGATTGCTGGTTTGTTCGCCATATATAAATATAAACCTAATGGAGACCTGGATTGGGTAAGAAATTACGGAGATGGTGAAAGCAATTTCCCTACAGCAATTGCAGTTGATGGAGCAGGGAATGTTTACCTTACTGGAGGGTGTAAAGAATCGGGCCTTGTACAGAATAACCAATTAGCAGATTATTTAACGGTTAAATGGAACAGTGCTGGCACACTACTATGGGCGAGAAGATTCGATGGCGCCAACCCAGGAGAAGGATTCAATGTAGCACAGGACATTTCCGTAGATGGCTCAGGTAATGTGTACATCACCGGTTTTGCACAACGGGATGGTATCCTCGGTTATGCCACCATCAAATATAATTCAGTGGGCACTGAATTGTGGATGCAACGTTATACAGGAACAAGTTCAGAAAATGACATCCCTTCAGCTCTTACGATTGACATTAATGGATTTATCTATGTAACCGGCAACAGTGAAGATGGCATGGCTACCATCAAATACAATAATGATGGAGCACAGCTTTGGGTGAAGCGGAAAGGGTCCAGCGGATCCGATGCCCGTGATATAAAAGTTGATGCATCAGGCAACGTTTATGTGGTGGGCAACACCAGTTCAACACAGGGAGCGCTGATTAAATACAGATTTGATGGTGCTGAATTGTGGACGAAAGTTAAAAATGGTTCTTTCCATTCACTGGCTTTTGATGTTAGCGGCGATCCATATATTTCTGGAACTGAAAGTGGCAAAGGTTTAACAGAAAAATTTAATAGTTCGGGGGAATCACAATGGCTTAAGTCTTATGAAAGCAGTGGCAATCCGGGCGTAAACAAACCAGTACTGGTGTTTACCCCTAATCAAAATGTTTATACGCTTAACTTTTCATGGAGGAGTTGTTCGGGCTGCGGTACGCCCCGCTACGTAGCAAAACTTATCAAATACACGCAATGCGATCTTATTTGCCCTTCAAATGTTATTGTCAACACCACACCAGGAGCATGCAGCGCCACAGTGAATTTCAGTGTGAATCAAACAGGTGATTGTGGAAATGAAATCACCTATAGTCATGCACCAGGTTCCGTTTTCCCGAAAGGTACTACCACAGTGACAGTGAGTTCTACGGCAACAGGCGAAACCTGTTCTTTTACAGTAACAGTAAATGATAATGAAAACCCTGTTGCCAGGTGTAAGAACGTAATCCTTCAACTTAATGAAAGCGGAACTGCCATACTCACTGCCACCGATGTGGACAATGGGTCTACAGATAATTGTGGCATTGAATCATTTAGTTTAAGTAAAACTTCATTTAACTGTATCGATGTTGGAAACAACACGGTTACACTAACAGTCTTCGATGTTAATGGAAACTCAGCCAGTTGTACGGCTATAGTAACTATAGTGGATAATACACCGCCCACTGTAAAAACCAAAAATGTTACCGCGTATTTAAATGAAGCAGGTAGTGTAAGTATTACAGCCGCAGATGTAGATGATGGTTCATCCGATGAATGCGGCAATGTTCTTTTAAGTATTGATAAATCAGTTTTTTCATGTGATGATAAAGGAGAAAACAGTGTTGTATTGACTGTAACAGATCCAAATGGCAATACTGCTTCTGGCAGTGCAATTGTAAATGTTATCGACAATATTCCGCCAACAATACATTCAGTTTCTGCCAGTCCGCAAAGTTTATGGCCGTCTGACCGTAAAATGAAACCTGTTATTATTTCATCCACTGTGTCTGACAATTGCCCGGGCACAACATGGGAGGTAACAGCTGTAACTATCAAGTCAGGAGAATTTGAAAATGATAACGTCAACCCAGATTTTGAAATTACGGGTCAAAACACAGTTAACCTCAGGGCAGAAATTCCTAAAAGAGGTACAAGACGCGAATATACAGTTACAATTACTGCAACTGATGCAGCAGGTAACACCAGCACTTCCAGTGTAGATGTGAATGTATCACTCAACATCACTACACCAGCAAGTGGTTCTCCATTCAGGATGGGTACAACTGTTGACCTTTCCGCTGAGTTTTGGGAAGAACCGGGTAAAACACATACAGCCAAATGGCTGATTGACAATAGTACTACGGTCAAAGCATCAGTAACAGAAGCATCAGGAAATAACAATGGTGAAGTAAAAGGATCTTATAAATTCAATACTCCGGGGGTGTATAAATTGCAGATGAACCTTACCGACCAGAATGGACAAACACGATATGCTAATACTAACGATAACCTCGATGCCATTGTAGTTATTTATGATCCTAATGGTGGATATACATATGGCGGAGGTAAATTTATTTCAAAAGCAGGAGCCTTGCCATCAAATCCTGCAGCTACCGGTGAAGTAAGCTTTGGATTTACAGTTAATTATCAAAAAGGAAAACCACCAAAAGGTGAAACACAATTCGACTTTAAACTGGGAGACTTTGAATTTAACGCTCTTAATTTTGAATATCTCGCTATCTCCGATGTAAAAGCTCAATTCAAAGGCACCGGAAGGATCATTGGTTTTCAAAGCGGCATTGCCTTTATTATGACCGTTATTGATGGTGAACTGGATGGCAGCGGAACAGATAAAGTTCGAATGAAAATTTGGAATAAGAATACAGGCCAGGTTTATTACGATAACCAACCGGGCTCAAGTGATGCAGATGATCCCACTACGCCTGTTGGTGAAAACAGTATTATTGTTATAGCCGGAACAAATGCTGCCGTTACAAGTATAAATCAAGATATAATAAAAGAAGTGACAACTGAAACAGAAAAGTTGTCAGCACTTGCGTTCCCCAATCCATATCAGCGGCAGTTCAGCCTGGCAATCAATTCACCTGTTTCTGGAAAAGCCACTATTGAATTCTTTACATTAACAGGAGCAAAAGTGTTCCGGGAGGAAAAGTTTGTGACGGTGGGTATGCGTAACTATTTTAGTTATCCTGGCCTTTTCGGTAATGGAACTCTAATGTACAGAATCACTATAGGTGAAAAGCAGGTAAGTGGATTGGTGATCAAATATTGAGGGATGAAAGTGGAAAAAAAGTAGAATGTAAATTTTTAGAGCACCTTAAAATAGATGCTGGGTAGATGTGATGGAATTTGTTTAAAATTTTCATCGAATTACCAATAAGACCACCATCCTTTTTCATTAAAAGAGCCTTTAGGGGCTCTTTTTTTATGCAAAATATTTTTAACATCCTAAAGGCATGAAATTATTTTTGCCGGCTGAATGATGGTAATGCAAAGAATAAAATTTGTCCACAGTCTCCATATTTCCTGCCTGGTTCATTGGGTATAATTACAGGAGAAACATTTATTATAAATGAATTAAATTGAATCAATATTCTTCTTCAATGCGGTGATAATTACTTATAAACAATAAAACAATAAGTATGAAACCTGATTCGAAAGTAAAAACTCCGACAACAATTAAAAAATCAATTGTCAAACTTTCCTTGCCAAAACCATTGCAGGAAATACATAAATGGCTAAATGACTCAAAAAGAAAACCCACTTCATCCGTTCGTAAAAAGAATACTATTTTATTTTACGGGTCAAAAACATCAGGCAAGCACACTGTTGCAACCATGATAGCCCACCAGGCAGGGAAAGAATTGTATAAGGTGGATCTTTCAAAATTGGTTTCAAAATATATCGGAGAAACCGAGAAGAATCTTACAGCCATTTTCGACCTGGCAAAAGATAAAGGATGGATATTATTTTTTGATGAAGCAGATGCTTTATTTGGGAAACGAACCAATGTAAAAGATTCGCATGACCGGTATGCCAATCAGGAAGTCTCTTACATATTACAAAAAATGGGAAAACACAATGGGCTGATCATATTTTCTACTAACAAAAAATCTAATATAGACGATGCATTTACCAGGAGGCTCCGGTTTATAGTTGATTTTCCACTCCCTTAATAGCAAAAAAATTATTATTTTAAGATTGTTGATGGTTATTTATTAATACTTCATCGAGTGGTACGCCGCCTTTGATACCAAAGTCCAATGTTCTTATCGGGAATGGAATAGTAATGTGGTGCTGGTCAAATGCCTTTTTAATTTGTATGATGGTATCACTCCTGACTTGTAAAAATTCAAACTGTTTTGCTGTATTAACCCAAATGCGTAGGGTAAAATTGATTGAACTGTCGCCAAATGCTTCGTAAAAAAAAGTGATCTCATCATCGGTTCTGCCTTCAATACCATCAACCGCCTGCAAAGTAATTTTTTTCACTTTTTCCAGGTCTTCACCATAAGAAATGCCTACCGTTAAATCCATCCTGCGCTTTCCCATTAATGAATAATTCTCAATGGGATTCTGCAACAGGTCTTTGTTGGGTATAATCACCATTTGCCCCTGGAATGTTTTTATCACTGAATCCCGAAGATTAATTTCAACGATCACACCCATATGATCTTTGATTTTAACGATATCGCCTATATGCAATGGTCTGCGAATTGAAAGTACAATGCCCGACATTACATTAGAGGCAATATCCTGGAATGCAAATGCCAGGGCCAATCCAATGATTCCCGCACCAGCTAATATGGATGTTACCGCCTTATCCAGTTGCAAAACACTTAATGCAATAAAAAGTGTTACGCCTAAAAGAAAAACATATACCAGGGAGGTAAAAAGATTTATTAAGGCTTCATTGTGAAATATCTTTTTGAAAATTTTCCTGATATATTTTCTGATGAATTTGGAAATCATGATTCCAAATACCATAATTACAGCAGCAAGGGCAATATTAGGCAACAACAAAATAAATTCCTGCACCCAAACAGATAATTTTTCAACAATAAGATCAAAAGCATGATTGATATCCATGAACAAATTTTTTAAACATATTTAATGTTTTACAATTAGACCAAACCAAAATATGTTGACCGAATTGAAAAGAAACAGGCGGAATAAAGAGATAGAAAAACATGACTATTCAAACAATGTGCCCGGGTAAAAGATAATCAATCTGTCGTAGTCAGCACATGAAACCTTATCTGGCATGATAATTAAATAATATTTACAGATTACTTCATATAAAAAATTAAAGTAAAATTTAATTTATGGCAAAATCAGGTCCCATAATAATTGTTGAAGATGATATTGATGACCAGGAAATCTATACGGAAATATTCAATCATTTAGGTATTGACAATAAATTGATATTTTTCCCACTGGCTTCAAAGGCGCTGGAATATTTACAGACTACTAAAGAAAAACCATTTGTTATTCTTTGTGATATTAATTTGCCGATAATGAATGGAATAGAATTTAAACAGCATATAGATTACGATCCCTATTTAAGAAATAAAAGTATTCCTTTTATATTCTTTTCAACTTCAGCTGAAAGGTCCCAGGTAAACAAAGCTTATACCGAATTGACCGTGCAAGGTTTTTTTAAAAAAGAATCGAGTGTTGAAGAAATATCAAAATCACTTTCTGTGATACTGGCATATTGGGAATTATGCAAGCATCCTAACTCTGAATAGAAAACATTTTTTGATACCATACCTATATTAAACAATCTGATAATAAAACTTTAAAGATTATATTTGAACAGTTACCCCTTAAATCAAATATAATAAATGGAAAGTTTTTATGATGCCGCTGTTATCTGGTTTATTTTAGGCTTTATACTTTTTTTACTTGAATTCGCAGTACCCGGCCTGATCCTTTTCTTTTTTGCCATTGGCGCCTGGATCGTAGCTATTCTTACTTTCTTTTTTGATGTTTCTTTAAATCTTCAGCTGGTCATTTTCTTAGGTAGTTCAATCATTACTATTTTACTATTTAGGAAATCATTGAGAAATATTATGTGGTCCAGAAAAAATGCCACAGAGATTGAAGATGAATTTATTGGTAAAACCGGCAAAGCAGAAACTTTTATCGGTCCCGGTCAAAATGGTAAAGTAGATTTTAAAGGTACCAGCTGGGATGCCAAATCAGATGATATTATTGAAAAAGGAGAAAATGTTACCGTTATTGGTAACGAAAGCATTTTATTAATTGTAAAATCAACCAAAATATAAATATGACTGCATCAACTATTATTTTAATTATTCTCATTGTATTTCTTTTAATTGCATTTTTATCAACGTTTAAAGTAGTGCCGCAACGTTCGGTATATATTGTAGAAAGACTGGGTAAATACAGCCGTTCTTTAGAAGCAGGCTTTCATATCCTGATTCCCTTTATTGACAAAATCGCCTATCGTCAAAATCAGAAAGAACAAGCTATTGACGTTGCATCGCAAATTTGTATTACCAAAGACAATATCGCAGTAGAAGTAGATGGTATTTTGTATTTACAGGTGATTGATCCGCAAAAAGCATCTTACGGAATTGATAATTATAAATTTGCTGTTGTACAGATTTCACAAACCACCATGCGTAGTGTAATTGGCAGAATGGAGCTGGATAAAACATTTGAAGAAAGAGAAACTGTAAATGCCAGTATCGTGGAAGCTGTTGATAAAGCCAGTGGTCCCTGGGGCATTAAAGTATCCCGTTATGAAGTAAAAAATATTTCACCACCCCAAAGCATCCGTGATGCGATGGAAAAACAAATGCGTGCCGAACGGGAAAAGCGTGCCTTGATTGCAGAATCGGAAGGTGATAAACAAGCAAAGATCAATCGTGCAGAGGGTGACAAACAGGAAGCCATTGCCCGTTCTGAAGGTGAGAAACAGCGACGTATAAACGAAGCTGCAGGTACTGCAGCGGAAATTGAACTGGTGGCTATTGCAACTGCGAAAGGTATTACTGAAATTGCCAAATCGATCAATACAGAAGGTGGCATGAATGCAGTGAACCTGCGCATTGCAGAACAATACCTTGATGAATTTGGAAAGCTGGCCAAAATAAATAATACCATGATCGTTCCTGCGGATCTTTCAGATATTGCAGGTGTGATCTCCAGCATTACTTCCGTATTAAATAAAACCAAAGTTGAACCGCCGCAAGTGGGCAGGTAAGAGATTAGAGTTTAAGGTTTAGAGTTTAGCCCTTCGACAAGCTCAGGATGACAATAAAGTTTAGATGTCAGGCTGCCTGTCCCGCTTATTGCGGGGACCTTGTCGAAGCCAGCTTTAGTGAAGATTTTAGTGTTTTGTGAAATTAATAATGAACCCAGCTTGATTACTACTATGTGACCCAATTGCGTCGCACTCTTCAACGTATTGTTTGCTATTGGGCATATTAGAAATACCACGAAATTTCACGCTCACAAAAAAAAGATCATAAAAAAGCCTTTCCCTTAAATCAAGGAAAGGCTTTTTATTTGGGTTGATATCAGAATGCTTTTTTAGGCTCACCTGTTATTTCCACTTCTGTTACCGATCCATATTTTTCAACCAGTTTTTTAATATCGGCTGAGCGGCCCACCATCACAAACTGTAATTTATCTTTTGGAAAATAAGTAGCGATGATCTCTTTAGCCTTTGCCATCGTTAATCCGTCCACATTATTCTGAAAATTATTTATGAAGGATTCGTCAAATTTATACCAGAACATTTGAGTCATTAATGAAGCCAGCTGGCTGCTGGTTTCATAACGGGGAGGGAACTGTCCTTTTACATAATTTTTGGCCGATGTCAGTGAAGTTTCATCCACGCCATTTTTGTGTAACGTTTCCAAAACTTCCAATGCTTTATCTATGGCTTGTTCAGTAGTTTCTTTAGCGGTAAAAGTGGAAATAGCAAAAGATCCGCCATTTTTTAAGGGAGTAAATCCACTGCGTGCACCATAGGTAAGCCCTGTATTCACTCTTAGTTCATCATTCAGCATAGAAGTAAAACGGCCTCCAAATAAAGTGTTGATCACTTCTATGGAAACATAATCAGGATTATTCCGGGAGATGCCAGGCGCCCCGATATAAAATGTGGTTTCTTTTGCATCGTCTTTGTTGATCAGCAGTACCCGGTTATTAACTGGTTTGCTGATTGTTTGTTTGGCCTGGTCTGTACTGGTTTGATTTCCTTTTTTCCAGCCGGAAAAAAGTTTGGTAACAACATCTTTCATCTCCTTGCTGTTAAAATCGCCTGCAATAGCAATGGCCGATCCATTGGGAATATAATTAGTCTTGTAAAACTTTTCAAGATCACTGGTCGACAAACCGGAAACCGTATTTACCGTACCATTGATAATATTTCCATACACATGATCACCATATAAAAATTTATCAAAGTAAGAACCGATTACTGCCCTTGGACTTTCTTTTGCCTGCTCTAATTGAACAAGTGTTCTTGATTTTTCTTTAGCGAATTCAGCTGTATCAAATACAGGAGCAGTTAATAATTCCTGTATGATGTTCAAAACTTTGTTACGGTCTTTTGCTGCAAAAGTTGCGGACAATCCCGCTGATTCTTTTGAAGCATAGGTATTAACAGAAGCACCGATGAAATCCAGTTCTTCATCTAATAAAGACTTGGGAAAATTTTTAGTGCCGTGTTTTAACGCGGTAGCCGTGAGTGAGGCCAGTCCAGCCTTTTCGCCATCATAAATAGCACCGGCAGGCATGATAACGGACACACTGATAGTAGGTACTTCATGTTGTTCTACCAGGTAAACTTTCAACCCGTTTTTTAATGTGAATTGCTGGTATGCAGGTAATTTAAAGTCCTGCGCAGTAATAATTTGTGCCAGCAACAGGCAACACAGAACCAGGCCGGGATATATTGATTTTATGATTTTCATTTTCTAAAATTTATTTTCTATGATTTTATCAGTAAATATTACTTGCTGGTATCTGATTTCAGAATTCCCACCGTCCTGTTTTTAACATGCAGGTAGGTATTAGCAACCCGTTGTATATCTGCTGCCGTTACTTTATTGAATTGCCCCGGTGCATCAAACATTTTTTTATAATCGCCAAAGAAGACTTCGAACGTGCCAATATTATTCGATTTACCATCAATGGTTTCAACCTGGCGGTAAAAATCAACCAATTTTTGATTCTTTACTTTTTGTAATTCCTTTTCAGTTACTCCTTCATTCCTGATTTTATCTATTTCAGTATAAATAGCTTTTTCAAGATCATTTTCATCAATTGCTTTATTGGTTGCTGCATAAATATTAAAAAGTGTTGGATCAAAGCTTTCCTGGTAACTGGTAAACACTGCAGTTGCCAGTTGTTTATCATCAACCAATGATGCATGCAACCTGGAAGAATTTCCACTGCTCAGGATATCGTTTAATAATACCAATGCATAATAATCCTGGTGTTTTGCTTCGGGTGCCTTGTAAGCAATATTGATATATGGTGTATTCACATCTTTTTCCAATAAGATTCTTCTTTCGCCGGTTTGTTGCGGTTCCATGATATTAACAGCGGGTGCAGCCGGTTGTGCCGGAATGGGTGCCAGGTATTTTTCAGCCAGTTTTTTTACATCAGCCAATTTCATGGCGCCTGAAACAACCACCACGCAATTATTAGGAGCATAATAAGTTTTGAAATAACGTTCAAGATCAGCCTGTTTCCAGTTTTTCATATCATCCAGGTAACCGATCACCGGCCAGTGATAAGGATGTTCCTGGAAGGCTTGTGCCTGCACTGACATAGATAAGAAAATCCATGGTGAATTTTCTAAAGCGGTGCTTCGTTCAGAAATCACCACGCCCCTTTCACTTTCTACAATGTTTGAATCAATGCTTAAACTGGAGATACGATCCGCTTCAAGATCGAATATTACCTCTGCTGCCGATGAGGGAAACCAATTTGTATAAACAGTAATATCTTCTCTTGTATATGCGTTATTGGCACCCCCATTGAATTCCATGGTGCGGTCAAATTCCTTGGGACCATATTTCTTTGCACCATTGAACATCATATGTTCAAAAAAATGCGAAAGACCGGTGATGCCCTGGTATTCATTCCTGGAACCCACCCTGTAAAACAGGTACATATTGGCGTTAGGAATGGAGAAATCTTCCACCACCAGGAACTTCATGCCATTATCGAGTGTAAAACTTTGCACATCGTCTGCCTTTAATTGTCCATTAGCTGCAATTACCAATAGCAGACAAAAAGAAAAACATATTTTTTTCATATTCTTAATTTGAAAGTGACACTAAACTAATGAAATAGCAGGAATAGAAATCATTTATCTGTCTGCCGGCCGGCATATTTGATATGCGGTTACCACATGCTGAAAAAATATTGATTCATTTAATACTTTAGGTGGTTTATTGTTTCTAAACACTCAGTTTTCACTGAGAGAAAACACCACAACCACTTATTTATTGCAAAAAAAATCCCGGCTTTAGAGGCGGGATCTTAAAAGAAATGTTGTTGATATTTTACTGGTCATTTTTAGCAGCTTCTTTTTCTCTTTTTCTGAAAAAGCCACGCAAAAGAAAATTGTGTTGAAGCGCCTCCATGTTTTCATCCAGTTTCTTTGTGCTGGTTTCTAAATTTTTAATCGTGGCCTTCAGGCTGGCTGCCGTTTCTTTATCCTGCAACATGGCGCCCACCGGTGTGTTTTTATCAGTCAGGCTGGTATTCACCGTATTGGAAGCTGTTTGAAGTGATGCCATTACTTCATTAGCTTTTTTAGACAGTTGATCGATTTCCGCAACGCTGCTGCGCAGGTTACTGAATATAACCGTATCTGTTACCAGGTCATTTGCTAATGTCCCTTCCTTTTGCAGCTGGCTGGTATAAGCAGAAACATCCCGGCTGATTGCTGTTGCATTGCTTGCCGCTCTTTGCAGGTTGGCCAATGCCAGTTCCATGCTGTTGCTTAATGTTTCATCATTTAATAATTTTCCAATGGTTCCCTGGCCATTAGCCAGCTTACTGCTGATCTCTTTAAAATCACCTGTAATGGACAACAGGTTTTCATTATTTGATTGAAAGGTGGCCATCATATCTTCCATACCAGCAATTTTTTCTACGGCCAGTATATCCCCATCATTTACGGTTGGTGATGATGGGGTTCCCCCGTATAATACAATGATCTTATTACCAATTAATCCATCACTGCCCACTTTAGCCTTTGCATCTTTATGAATATAATTTTGCATCTTTTCATCCACGCCCAGGCTCACTCCCACTCTGCCATCTTTATTGAACTTAACTTCTTTTACAGTACCAACTTTTACCCCATTAAGCCAGACATTGCTGCCAGCCTGCAGTCCTTCTACATTATCAAAAATGGCTGTGAGGTTTACAGCATTACTGAATGATTTTTTTTGGCCGGTTAACGTAATAACGCCCAGTACGAAAATCAGGAGGCCTACTACTACGAATATGCCAATAACAACTGCTCTTGTATTTTTTGAAGACCGCATCAGGTAATAAAATTGTAGTGATAAAAACTTTGTATCCGTTCATCATCTGTATCAAAAACTTCCTCGAAGCTACCCTCCCTGGCAAATTGCCCTTCGAGTAACATGGCTACCCTGTCGGCGGTAGCTTTTGCACAGGTTAAATCGTGCGTAATGATGATTGATGTTGTATGATATCTTTCCTGCACTTCGTTGATCAGGTCGTTAATTTCAATGCAGGTTATCGGATCGAGTCCCGCCGTAGGTTCATCATATAACATAACCAGTGGTTGCATAATAAGCGTTCTTGCAATACCAATTCTTTTTCGTTGTCCACCCGATAATTCAGATGGCATCTGGTTAATGGCTTTTGAAAGTGAAACCGCATCAAGTACTTCTTCAACTTTTTTATTTATTTCACTTCGCCTGAGATTTGAATTACGAACCAGGGGAAATTCAAGATTCTCCCGCACCGTCATACTATCATATAAAGCGCTGTTCTGAAAACTAAACCCAATCTTCAGGCGAAGCGCCATTAATCGCTTGTGATTTAATAATTCAACTTCTTCACCCAATACCAACACTGTTCCCCTGTCTGGTTTCAATAAACCAGCGATAATTTTAATGAGGACCGATTTACCGGTGCCTGAACGCCCAAGCACAACCACATTTTCACCTTTATGAACCACCAGGTCAATACCGCGTAAAACTTCATTATCACCAAATGCCTTATGAAGATCACTTACATGGATCATTTCTTTCGACATATCAATATGGGTGTGAATAGGCATTATGCTACACGGATATAATTAACGATTTGAACAATCAAAATTTCTTCAATAAAAATTAAAAACATAGATATTACTACTGACATATTTGCCGCTTTACCAACGCCTTGCGTTCCCTGGCTGGTATTATATCCCTGGTAGCTGCCTACAATACCTATGGTAAAACCAAAAACGATGGAGCGGATAACAGAGGATGTAAAATCAAGAAAAGTTATTTTGCTGAATGCATTGGTCATGAATATGGAAAAGCTGGTTTGCTCAGTCATTGTAATATCAAGAAATGCACCCATCATAGCCATAAAAGCTGTATAGCACATGAGCAAAGGTATCATGAGGGTTGTTGCCCAAACCCGGGTTACCACTAAAAATTTGAATGAATTAACACCTGAAACTTCAATGGCGTCAATTTGCTCCGTCACTTTCATTGAACCTAATTCAGCTCCAATTCCTGAACCAACCTTACCTGCACAGATAAGCGCTGTAACTAATGGAGCCAATGCACGAAGGATGGCAATGGCCACCAGGCTGGGAAGCCAGGAAGTAGCGCCGAATTCTGCCAGGGAGGGTCTTGATTGTTTTGTAAATACAAACCCTGTAATGAAACCCGTCATAGATATTAATGCCAATGAACGATATCCCACCTGGTAACTTTGCCTGATAATTTCCCCAAATTCAAAAGGAGGTTTGAAGGCTTCTTTAAAAAAACGGAAAATAAACATGGCCACGTCATGGACTGTACCAAAAAAACCATCCACCTTTTTAGAGATCACATACTTCATATGTTCAAAAATTCGGCTGCAAATTAGGCCAATCTGAAAAACTTCTGTCTTTTATAATATTTTCAGGAGTAAATATGATTAATAATTCCCAAATCTTATTTAATGGCGCTTAAAACACGAAAATAAATTGATTTATTATTATAACCACAAACAATGAACAATGGTTGATGATATGCAGGCGATTTTTACATCAGTGGTATCGCAGAATACAAGTGAAAGCAGTCTTATCATTCAATTATGGAAGGAAATTGAGACGGCTTATCATGATGAAACCCGTTATTACCATACAATGGAACATCTGCAAAATGTGCATCATGAATTGCTGCAGGTAAAGCAAAATATCAGCGACTGGGATTCCGTATGCTCATTATTTTACCATGATATTATTTACATACCCACCCGCACAGATAATGAATCGAAAAGTGCTGAACTGGCAAAAGCCCGTCTTGAATCCATTCATTTACCAGAAATACAAATTGAGAAATGTATGCAAATGATCTTGGCTTCAAAAGATCATACTGTGAGCGAAGATGATGATATAAACTTTTTTACAGATGCTGATTTATCAATTTTAGGAAGTAGCCGGTCTGTATATGCCGATTATTGCCATAATGTTCGAAAGGAATATGCTGAACTACCTGATTCTATTTATATAGCCGGAAGAAAGACATTTTTGCAAAAATTATTAAATATGCCTGCCATTTTTAAGACTGATAGCTTTTATAGAAAATATGAAAAAATAGCCAGAGAAAATATAGATTATGAATTGGATATGCTTTAAATTTTCCCATGCAAAAAGGTGCAATTTGTTGCTCCTATTTGGGAAAGCTGTGAAAAAAAATATCCTATCTTTCAGCGATAGGAAATACACATTAAAACCTTTTGATTACAATATTTTAATTATGAACAAAATATTTTACCCGGTTCTTTTGCTCATGTTGTTTTGTTATAGCCTTCCTGTTCTTTCACAACAAAAAAACAGTTCTGCGGCTTCTTTAGGTTTATTGGGTGATAAAAAAGATATCAGCACAAAAACCAAAAGTGGAGTTGTATTGGTTGGTGGCGGAGGAAGTGTTAAGCCTGCTTTTCAATGGATGATAGACCGCAGTGGTGGAGGCGATGTGGTTGTGATCACGGCTTCCGGAACCAACGCATATAATGAAACCCTTTACTCTATGGGAGGTGTTAATTCTGTTGAAACATTAAATATTACTTCTAAAGAATTGGCGGATAATGATACAGTGGCCAATATCATCCGCAATGCTGAAATGCTTTTTATAGGAGGTGGAGACCAATCCAGGTATATGCGTTTTTGGCGAGGCACCAAAACAGCCGATGCCATCAATTATTTATTAAATGAAAAAAAGATCCCGGTTGGCGGCACCAGTGCCGGGTGCGCAATCCTGAGCGGATTGTATTACAGCGGTGAAAATGGAAGTGTAACATCGAAACAGGCATTGGCAGATCCTTATCATGAAAATGCCACGCTATATAATAATGATTTGCTTAAAGCACCATTTTTATCCAATGTATTGACAGACCAACATTATGTTGCCCGCCAACGCGAAGGACGGCATGTGAGTTTTTTGGCACGTGCCATCAAAGACTGGAACATTGCGCCTTATGGTATTGCACCTGATGAAAGAACGGCTGTTTGCATTGATGAAAATGGTAAAGCGATTGTTTTGGGAGAAAACAAGGCATACTTTATAACGACTATGGATAATAGCAAACCTGAAAATGTTACAGCGGGGCAACCGCTAAACTGGATCAATAAAGAAAAAGCATTAAAGGTTTATGAATTAGGGGCTAACCCAAATGGAAGTTTCAGCGTTTCCGATTTTGACAGTGCATCAGCACGGGGTGGCAAATGGTATTGGTGGTTTGTTGATAATGGAACTTTATATAAAAAAGAAGATGCCAGTGCAAAAGGAGATTATGTAATGGTGGTTCATGGTGGTGCAGGAACCATCCTGAAAAAAAATATGACGCCAGAAATGGAAACAGCCTATATCGCTGCTATCAGGAAGGCATTGGAAACGGGTTATAATGCTTTACAAAATGGCAAATCAAGTATAGAAGCTATTGAACTCACTATTCATACCATGGAAGATAACCCGCTTTTTAATGCAGGTAAAGGTGCCGTTTTTACCAATGATGGCCGTAATGAACTGGATGCTTCGGTTATGGATGGTAAAACGCTGGCTGCAGGTGCCGTGGCAGGTGTTAGTAACATCAGGAACCCGATCAGTGCAGCAATCGCGGTTATGCAACGCTCCGAACATGTGATGATGACCGGAAAAGGTGCAGAAAAATTTGCAAAAGAAGCAGGGTTGAAAATCGTAGACCCTAAATATTTCTGGACAAAACATCGCTGGGATGCATTACAACAGGCTATAAAAGAAGATAAAGAAAAAGCAAAACTGGATCATAGTTACAAGTTTCATAATGAAAATGAAATACAAATTTCAAAATTGGGTATACAAAACATCGACAATAAATTCGGGACCGTGGGTGCTGTTGCTCTTGATAAAAATGGCAACCTGGCTGCAGGTACAAGTACCGGAGGTATGACCAATAAAAAATATGGGCGTGTGGGAGATGCGCCAGTTATAGGCGCAGGAACTTATGCCAATAATAATACCGTTGCCGTTTCGTGTACAGGTTGGGGTGAATTTTATATTCGAAGTGTAGCGGCTTACGATGTTTCTGCCATGATGGAATATAAAGGACTAACTGTGGATTCTGCGGCTCATGCTGTTATTGAAAAAATTGGTAAACTGGGTGGCGATGGAGGATTGATTGCTTTGGATAAAAATGGTAATATGTCCATGCCATTTAATACAGAAGGAATGTATCGTGGCGCTGTTACGAAAGATGGCAAGATTGAAATTTATATTTACAAAAATTAAGTCAAAACTTAAAAGTCAAAATTCAAAAATATTAATTTAGAAAGATCTTGAAAAGTTAGAAAAAACGCTTAAAGGTTTTGATTTTTCATTTTGAATTCACTTGCTAAATCACAAATAGATTTCAAACTAATTCAATAAATAACCACAGCTACTGCTGTGGTTATTTTTATTTAACGATATAAGAGACGTCAGTAAATAAAACTCAAAAACTCGTAGGCTTAAACGCTCTGATAAAATGTAAAGCAAAACAAATTTTTACTTTTCAATTTCATTCCATTTTCAAATTGTCACATTTTCAAATTTTTTCAAATTATCTTATTCTCCTACCATAAATACTGCGTTACAGAACATAAGTTTTCCATTTTCCCAGAAATTACGGAACAAAACATTATCCGTAAGATAAGTTACTGAACCGCGGCCCACATCCTGCACACCAAATACCAAACCATCTTTCAGGTTCTTCTTTAACTCATGACCAACAAAACCTGCCACCTGGCTGTCTTGTTTGATCACGCCGACGTTCCAGCCGTCTTTAATAAAGCTATACATATTGTCATCCATTTTCAAAGTATAATAATGTGCAGGATAACCATACATCAATGGGTGAGAATTATCTACATCAACTCTTAAAATAGCACCTGGTGTAGTTGCCGGGATCGCATCTTTTTCCCTGTCCTCATAGGATTTCAACGGTTCATAAGGATCTTTTTTTGTATCCTTCTCCTTTGATGTATCTGCTTGCTTTTTCTCTTCGATAGAGCTCCATTCCTGTTTGGCTAATTGCCCTACCGCATTTTCCATTGCCACTACCCGACCTCCACTACTAATCCATTGATGAAAACGATCAGCAACTGCTTTATCATTTAAAAAACGATAGTTACCAGCGGGCATGATCAGTACATCAATATTAGTCCAGTCAACCCTGCTGGCATCTGCCGCATTGATCAGGGTGATAGGATATTGCAATTCTTTTTCAAAGAAATGCCAGACTTCACCGGCAGCATTTGAAAAAACACCTTCGCCTGTCAGCATTGCAACTTTAACCGCCTTCATTGACCGTACCCGTGAACTGCCAAAGTCGTAACCTTTGTCAACCATGCCGGTTTGAACCGCATTCATGGTAACCTTATTTTCATTGGCGATCTTACTAACGTGCTGCCATAGGGTATTTCCTAACTGTTCATTTCCTCTTTTCAAAACAATTACAGAGCCTCTTGGAAATGACTGACCATTTACTTCAAATGGCATTTCAGCAAAACGAAGCTTAATTCCTTTATCCAATAATTGTCCCACGGTTTTTGCTGATGAAACGCCCTGCCAGCGAATAACATATCCATACGCATCAGCAGCGGAATTTGGTGTAAAACTTGCCATACTATTTCCGTTGCCAACACTGATATTTTGCTTACTGGCATATGCGGTTAATCCATAAGCATAAGGAAGTGCCCAGGCTGTAATATCATAAGTAGCAGAATCAGCCAGTTTAGGATCTGGTTCAAACAATACTTTTACCATGGCTGCCCTTGGCTGCGCTGCAGGAATAACGAGATCACCATCTGACAAAGAAAAATTGGCTTCTTTCCCAGCATGATAATCAAACCCTTTTCCACTACCCTTTCCGCTGCCATACCGGATTCCGTTCTTATCTAGCAAAGAGATAAGTGACATTATTCTTTCTGCATCTTCCGGTTTATTTTTGATGATATATGATTTGTATTCGCCTATGGAGCCTCCTACAGCATCATTAAAATATTTTCTGAATTCCTTTACCAGCGAGGCTGCATTTTTAGATGAAATCTCAATGGTACTGAGGGATGTTGTAAAATGGTGGATGGCCCTGTCATACAAGGTCAGTGTATCTTCGTCCGCAGTGAGTACGCCTAAGCCAGCTGCCCCTCCACCCGCTTGCTCATAAGTCATACCTATAGCACCGTTATAAACCGGGTAGGTATCACCGTAAGAAGGATAAAACAAATCAAATCTTTCGCGGGTAAAATATAACCAGCCTTGTTTATCAAAATATTTTGCATGATTTTTTCCAATGGTAACCTGGAAATCTCTTTGCCATTTGGTGATCACTTCATGGTAAGGCTCAGCAGCGGGTGCAAAATAATATGGACTGTTGATGCCTTGTTCATGGAAGTCAACATGCACCTGGGGCATCCATTGATTATATTCTTTCATCCTTTGCTGGCTTTCAACCTGCGTTTGCCAGGCCCAGTCACGATTAAGATCGAAATTATAATGGTTTGTTCGTCCACCCGGCCATGGCTCGCGGTGTTCACGTGCATCAGGGTTAGGGTTATAACGGGTGCCCACAACCGAATTAAACCAGTTCACATAACGGTCCCTTCCATCAGGATTTACACAGGGATCCATAATGATCAACGTGTTTTTCAGCCATTCTTTTGTTTGCGTGCTTTTTGGATCAACCAATTCGTATAATGTAAGCAAAGCCGCTTCGGAAGATGAAGTTTCATTTCCATGTACGTTATAACTTAGCCAAACAACTACGGGTGTGTTTTCTACTGGTGCCGCTTTATCTAAAGATAAATTAGCCAGTCTCATATTATTCTGGCGGATGTTTTCCATGTTACTGATATTTTCAGCCACAGAAATATATGCGAGGTATAATGGACGATGCTCATTGGTTTCACCATATTGCTGCATTTTAACCATAGAAGGAACAGCTTGTGCAACATGTTGAAAGTAACTAACCAATTTCCAATGCGGCGTATATCGCGTACCGATCTTGTATCCCAGGAACTCCTCCGGGGATTTCAATTGAGCGAAGCTGGCAGAAAAAAGCAGGCTGGCAAAAAGCAGCGCAAAAATGTTTTTATTCATTAACCATTCAATTTTATTGAGTGAAGACAAAGAAAAAAAGAAGGTGAAAGTTAAGACGTAAAACATCTTAACTCTCACCTTTAAATAAAAAAATGCATTTATTTAATAACCTTCATTTTGAATGATTATTTTATTAGAAGCATTGATCTCTCTCTCCGGGATGGGTAATACCAGTTCATTGGCATCAAAAGCAAAACCATCCACAGTTAATTTCAGCCTTTTTGCATCATGAATACCCTGGCCTTCATGTGCCAATTCAAGCTTACGCTCCAACAATATATCATCCAGGTCCAAAGCTGCCAAAGGCGGTAATTCAGCATGTTTTTCCCTGATATAATTCACATCCTGCAAAGGTGTAGCGCCAACACTGGTTCCTAACCTGAAATTTGCTTCGGCACGGGTAAGGTACATTTCAGCAAGCCTGACAACTGGTAAATTGGAATAGTTATAACGCCACTTGCCATTACGGATTGGACCTGAACCTACAGTATTTCCTGCGCCTGCATAAAATAACGCTAAACGTTTATCGGCAGGATCGTATAAATCAAGGTGCTTTTGTAATACGGAAACATCGCCTGCTCTTGCACCGTATTTTGTTATAGACCAATACAGGTGCATGCTGTTGCTTCCGTCCTGGGAGCTTACCATAATGCGGAATATATCCTCAGGTGAAGCAGAGGCATTATCTGTTTCCAGGATCCTGCTGCTGTTAAAAGCTTTTGCATAAGGAGTAACTATTGTTTGTCTTCCATAACTGATAGCCCTGTCAGCTGCATCCCTGGCCCCTTCATAATCGGCCATTTGCAGGTACACACGGGAAAGCATAGCCGCAGCGGCAACTTTTTGCGCATATACGCTATTGGTTTCCGGTAATAAAGTTTCTGCCTGGGAAAGATCGCTTAATATTTGAGTATATGTTTGTTCTACGGTGCTTCTTGGCACATACGATGCTTCATTGATAGCACGTGTTGGTTCCAAAACAATGGGTAAGCCGAGGTTTGAAGAAACATTGCCTGCACTATAAGGTTTGGCAAATAATTTCACCAGTTCAAAATACATCAAGCCACGAATAAAATGCGCTTCACCTCTTACCCTGTCGCGGTCATTCTCGTTGACTACATCAATAGCACTTAAAATATTATTGCTGATGTTGATAGCACTATATGCCTCCAGCCACATGGAATTTACAAAACTATTGGTTGTAAGAATGGCTTTATTCCACACTTCGCGGGGTTGATTATAAGTTCCTTCCCAGCGTATTTCTCCATTGGCAGCAAATAGTTCTGAGAATAGTTGCATATCACCGCCCAACAAGCTTCCGCTACCAATAGCATCATAAGCACCATTTAAAACTTTTTTCACATTGGCATCCGAACTAAGTGCAGATTCTTCGGCAACGCTTTGCTGGGGAAGGATGTCCAGTTCTTTATTACATGCGGTGGCTGACAAGATGAAAGCTACAGCTATTAAAATATATCTTTTCATAATTTTCATATTAATAATTAAAGATTTAGAAACCCAGGTTTAAACCGAATGTTACAGATTTAATTTGCGGAGCAGAATAAAAATCAGCTCCCTGGTTACGGTTACCAGCCCTGTAATCGGTATTTACTTCAGGATCCCAACCTTCATAATCAGTAAAGGTCAGCAGGTTTACACCCATTACATAAATACGGGCAGTGCTGATCTTTAATTTATCTGTTACGGATTTTGGAAGATTATATCCAAGGTTCAGTGATTTTAAACGGATATAAGAACCATCATAAACATAACGGCTTGATGCGCCTGTTCCATTACTATAATAAAAACGAGCCTGTGGAATATCTGTAATATCCCCTGGTTTTTGCCAGCGACCTAATTGATCTCTTGTTTGGTTATCGAACCAATCTGCACCGGTTGACATGAATCCACCAGCACCATTTTGAATCTGGTTACCCCAAACACCCTGGAAAAGGAAACTCAATTCAATGCCTTTATAACTTAAAGTATTATTTAAACCGCCAATCCAATCAGGGTTAGGATTTCCTATTACAAAATCACCGGCATCGTTATAATCATTGGTTGTTGTTTTTCCATCATCCAAAAACCATAATGCATCGCCGTTTGCAGGATCTACACCAGCATATTTAGGACCATAAAAAACACCGATAGCTTCGCCAACGATCAGTGAGTTCATATAACGGCCATCATTACCCGGTATTAAAGTCTGATCTCCGTCCAGGCTTACAACTTTATTTTCGTTGAAGGAAAGGTTGAAGCTTGAACTCCATTTAAAGTCCCTGCCACGAATATTTTCAGAGTTCAAAACAAATTCATATCCTTTGTTTTTCATTGCACCAATGTTAACCAATTGTGTTGAAAAACCGGATGTACCAGGTACCGGAACATTATAAATAAGGTCGCGGGTATTTCTTACATAATAATCAATTTCACCACTCAACCTGTTATTGAAGAATCCAAAATCAAGGCCGATATCGGTTTGTTCAGATTTCTCCCATTTCAATTCAGGGTTTGCTAATTGGGTTGGTATTAAACCAGATGCATTATTATACTTTGCAGCACCCCATAGTCCCAGTTGGGAAAAATTACCAAATCCTTCAGCATTACCTGTAATACCCCAACTACCTCTTAATTTAAGGAAACTTAAAACATCGGAATTAGCCAGGAAACTTTCCTGAGAAATAATCCAACCTGCGGAGACTGCAGGAAAGAAACCATAACGATTGTCTTTACCAAACCTGGATGATCCATCGATCCTTCCACTTAATGACAATAAATATTTATCATCGAATTTATAGTTGGTCCTTAAGAAATAAGACAAAAATGAAGATTCAGATGCTGAAGATGAACCACCGGTAATTTCACCGGCACTGGCTAAGCGATTCAAGTCATCTACAGGAAAATCCTGTCCTTCAACCCATGCTGACTGGGAAGAATATTTTTGAAATGCCATACCCAACGTTGCATCTACATCGTGCCTGTCTTTAATGTTGGTAGCATAATTAAAATAATTGTTTGTATTATAATTCGTACCACGATACCATTCTGATAATCCATACCCATTAATTCCGGCACCAGTTAATGATAAAGGACTTCCATAATAGTCATCGTTCTGGTTTTGAATATCCAGGCCTAATTCGGATTTAAATACAAGCCCTTTAACCAAGTTATAATTCAGGAACAGATTTCCTAAATTTCTAAAACTGGTTGATGATCTTTTAACTTCATCAATCTCGAATAAACCATTATAGTAAGTAGTTGTTGGCGTATTGTATAAATTGCCATCAAGATCCCTGACAGGTGTAATGGGTGCCAATGCCACCATTTGCAATGGTGTTTGAAAACCATTATCCAGCGTTACCCTGTTAGCAACCGTACGGGAAAGACCCATGTTCATCCCGATCTTTAATCTATGTGTTGCATCGTGTTCCAGGTTTAAACGACCAGACATACGTTGAAATGCATTGTTGATCAAAATACCTTCCTGGTCACTGTAACTACCACTGGCAAAAAATCTTGTTTTATCATTTCCTCCTGAAGCACTCAGATCAAGGATTTTTGTAGCTGAATTATCATTGTAAGCAAGACTTTCCCAATCAGTGTCGGTTTCATTGTTACGCCAGTCAGAATGACCTGCATAGCGGGTAAATCGTTTTTCCACATATTCTAACCATGAACCTGCATAATTACCAGGTGTCCGCGGATCAATTCCGTCAATTAGGTCACTGTTGATCGCCGCCTCAGTAAATAATTCAACGTACTCCGCAGCATTTAAAAATTCACGGTTATTGGTTGGTTTATTAAAACCATATTGTGCATTTACATTTACCTGTGTTTTACCTGATTTGCCTTTTTTTGTTGTAATCAATACAACACCATTTGCAGCTCTTGAACCATATATAGCAGCAGCAGAAGCATCTTTCAGGATATCGAATGATTCAATATCATTCAGGTTGATATCAGTCAGTGCACTTCCTGAAATGGCTCCTTCATTAATTGGAATGCCATCCACCACATACAATGGAGAATTTGCAGCACTGATAGAACCGGATCCACGGATCCGGATTTTTACACCTTCACCTACCTTACCATTGTTAGCTTCAACAAACACACCCGCGGCACGTCCCTGCAAAGCCTGGTTAAAATTGGCAACAGGTGTATTGGCAACTTCTGATCCTTTTATCTGCGCAATATTACCAGTAAGATCTTTTTTGATCTTGGTACCATAACCAACAATTACAACTTCATCCAGGCTGCTGGTTTCAGCAGTATTTAATGTAACATTTACCAGTGGACCAGAAATGTCCATTTCCCTGGTTTCAAAACCCAGTGAAGAAAAAACCAAAGTAGTTGCAGAAGCAGGAACATTGAGTGAATAATTTCCGTCAGCACTGGTAACTGTACCTGTGGAAGTTCCTTTCACTACAACCGAAACGCCAGAAACAGGAGCTCCGGTTGCATCTGAAACTTTACCTGTAACGGATCTTGACTGTGACCAAAGGAATTGACAGCATAAGAATAATACTGTTGTAAGAAGTAGTTTTAATTTTCTCATAAACACTTTTTGATGAATGATAAATGAACAAGGAAAGCAAGCAGAATAAAATATAGACAGGAAAAGTAACTAATTGCTGCATAGCATGGTTATCCTGGGAAACTATTTTTTTCACATGAATGGGGAAAAATATTTTTTAATTGTAAGTCATTCTATGCAGTGATATGGCTCAATGCAATTATTTATTATGGAGAATTGAAAGATAAAATGTAAATTTTGAGTGGATTTCGTTAGTGATTAAGTTTTCATAAACCTTGTCATGACTGCAAATGAATACTTAGAAACGAGGGTGCATGAACAAATGCACTGGATGGAGCAAAAAAGTGCACATAACCAACAATGGTATAAAATATTAAAATTGATAGAGTTGGTATGTGCGGCCGCTATTCCCTTCCTGGCTGGCTTTTACCCGGTATATTCCTTTTTCCCTTTACTTACCGCTTTAATGGGTGTGATCATCGTAATTTGTAATGGCTTGCAGCAACTGAATCATTTTCATGAAAACTGGATCAATTATCGCACGGCCATTGAATCTATAAAGAGAGAAAAATTTCTATTTCTATCCGGCGCTTCCCCTTATAATGATGCCGATGCCTTTAAGTTATTTGTATATAATTTTGAAAATTTGTTATCTAATGAAAACAAAGCCTGGAAACTGGATATCATGAAAAACACCCAGCCAGAAACGGCCTGACCATCCTGCCCGAAATTTTATTAATACTGATTAGTGGTTTATTATTCATCAAGCCATTAAAATATTGCAATAGCTTTTATTTTTTGATCCACTTTTTTAAAGGCAAATGTGATTTTAAATGGCATTTAAACTACACTGTTATGTCTTTATTAAAAAAGCTACAATCAGACGGGCCAAAAAGAATTTTATCATTAGATGGTGGTGGGATACGAGGTGCCTTAACCCTGGGATATCTTCAAAAAATAGAAGACATCCTGAAGCAGCAACACAATAATCCACAGCTAAGGTTATGCGATTATTTTGATCTTATAGGCGGTACCAGCACCGGATCCATCATTGCAGCCTCGCTGGCTATTGGTATGGAAGTAAAAGAAATTAAAGACAAATATTTTGAATTGGGTGGAAAGATATTTGGTAAAAAATACAAATGGTATAACATTTTCCAGGTCGATGATTTTTTAAAAGCCCGTTACGATGCAAATCCATTGGATGAAGAATTACAAAAAGTATTTGGCGAGATCACTATGGGCAGTGATCAATTAAAAACCGGCCTTTGCATCGTTACCAAAAGAGCCGATACCAACAGTACCTGGCCCATCATCAATCATCCTTCCGGTAAATTTTTTGACAGTGAGCATGGGAAAAATAAAAATATTCTTTTGTGGAAAGCGGTGAGGGCCAGTGCTGCTGCACCAACCTATTTTTTACCGCAGGTAATAGATGTAGGCGGCGGTGTTCCTACTGCGGCATTTGTGGATGGTGGTGTAAGCATGGCCAATAACCCGGCCTTACAATTATTGATGGTTGCCAACCTGAAAGGCTTTCCTTTTCATTGGAAGCTTGGATCTGATAATATTTTATTGGTTTCCGTAGGAACGGGAATGAGTAAACCTGTTCAACTGCATAGTGAGGTTACGGATAACAACCTGTTGAATTGGGCACAGGAAATTCCGGATATGCTGATGCAGGATGCCAGCTGGCAGAACCAGGCCATTTTGCAATGGCTGTCAAAATCTCCAACAGCCTGTGTTATTGATGCAGAGATCGGGAATATGCAGGATGACCTGATCACGGATGCAGTAAATCAAAATGGGTTACTCTCCTATTTGCGATATAACTTTTTAATGGAACCTGACGCCCTTAATGAACTTGGATTAAACGATAAAACCTTTACCAAAAAAGAAGTGGATAACCTGGTGGACATGAGCAATGCAGCTAACCGTTTTATCCTTTATGATATTGGATTAGCCACTGCAGAAAAGGAAATCAGTGTTGATCATTTTCCAAAAAATTTTATAGTAAAATGATGCTTCAAATGGTAAAACCTTCCTGCTTTATCATTATGCCTTTTGGAAAAAAGCAGGATGTGAAAGGGACTGTGTTTGATTTTGATGACATCTATAAAAATCTTATACAGCCTGCAGTGGAAGCTGCAGATATGCAGGCTGTACGGGCTGATGAAGAAAATGTTGATGGCATTATACACAAACCGATGTATGAAAGATTAATACTTTCTGATTACGCCATTGCTGATCTGACCACGGCGAATGCTAATGTGTTTTATGAGCTCGGCGTGAGGCATTCAGTTAAGCCCTTTTCTACCATCAGCTTATTTGCTATGGGATCTGTTTTGCCATTTGATGTTAACTTTTTAAGAGGTATGCCTTATGGATATGATAGTGAAAAAAAATTACTGCATGCAGCAACGGATATTGAAACATTGAAGCAGAAGTTAATCCATGCTAAAAAGGAAAAGAAAACAGACAGTCCATTATACCAGTTGGTTGATGGTATTCATTTTCAAAATAGCGTTGCACATGAAAAAACAGATATTTTCCGCGACAAGGTGATGTATGATGAATCATTAAAAAAGCAACTGCATCTTATTCGATCCACAAGAAAAAGCAATGATGAAAAAATAAATCAGCTTCATTCATTAATAGAAAACATTAAACCGCTTGAAAACCTGGAAGCGGGAGTTTTGGTTGACATCATGCTTACCTTTCGTTCGCTGGAACATTATGATGAGATGATAAATTTTATTAAGGAGTTACCAATACATATTCAACAGACCATCATGGTCCAGGAACAATGGGCATTTGCACTAAACAGGATAAAAACTCCTGAAGCGAGATCTGAAGCTATTCAAATCCTGGAAAATGTAATTGCTAAAAATGGCCCCGCAAGTGAAACATACGGAATCATGGGTAGAGTTTATAAAGACATGTTTGTTGAAGCGGTGAATAATCAAAATGACCTGGTGGCAGAAGCGTACCTGGATAAAGCTTTGGATACTTATTTGAAAGGCATGTATGCAGATTGGAGAGATGCCTATCCCGGTGTGAATACACTGATGTTATTGGAATTGAAAGGCGAAAATGAAAGGATCCAAAGACTGGCACCCGTTGTGGAATTTGCTGTAGAAAGAAAGATGGATAGAACCAAACCAGATTACTGGGATTATGCATCGCTGCTTGAAATCGCTATTATTGAAAATAATTATGAAAAGGCAAAAGGTTTATTAAGCAAAATTATTACCACTACTTATGAAAATTGGATGCTTGATACAACACTGAATAATTTCAAAATCATTTCTGTTTATCGAAAAAAACGAGGCCAGGATCCGAAAGTAGTTGAAGAATTTATTTACCAGTTAGATTCATTAAAAAATAAATAAAAAAAAAGACCGCTGATGGCGGTCTTTTTTTTAAACAACAAACAAGTAAAAACTATGCATTCACACCATTCACTTCTCTGAATTGTTGCAGAGCCGGTTTTCCATTAACAGTTGATGCATCAAGCAGCCCGAAAGGTGAATTATTACTAATAAATTCCGGAACCATATCTTTCATTTTTTTAACTAAAGAATCATTATCATCCGTATAACATTTTACGATCAATTCTTCGATATCTGAATACACCTGGTCGTAAGTATGTAATATCACTTTAGCAATTTGTATTTTATCGTGATATGTTGGAATACATTTTTCCTTTTCATTTAATAGTTCTTCAAATAATTTTTCGCCTGGACGTAAACCAGAATAAACTATCTGGATATCTTTTCCTGGTTCTAAACCGGCAAGTAATATCATTTTTTTGGCCAGGTCATCAATTTTAACGGGTTTGCCCATATCAAAAACAAATATTTCACCACCATTACCCATAATGCCTGCTTCCAATACCAGTTGTACGGCTTCCGGGATAGTCATAAAGTAGCGGGTGATTTCAGGATCTGTTACGGTAACAGGACCTCCTTTTTGAATCTGGCTGCGGAAACGCGGGATGACAGATCCATTTGAATCAAGCACATTTCCAAAACGGGTAGTGATAAATTTGGTTTTTGAATTGATGTCTGTATAATGAAAATTATTCTTACTGCTGATAACTTTTAATGTATCATCTGTTGAATTACTT
This sequence comes from Chitinophagaceae bacterium, assembly GCA_036675565.1. Lineage (GTDB taxonomy): Bacteria > Bacteroidota > Bacteroidia > Chitinophagales > Chitinophagaceae > JACCYQ01. The sequence continues at coordinate 10,418 of JAKFER010000126.1, read as the reverse complement.
AATGATTGGATATAGATCTCAGCAATTCTTTTAGATGCACCCATTACGTTAGTTGGGTTCACTGCTTTATCTGTAGATATCATCACAAATTTCTCTGCATTATGCAATATTGCCAGATCCGCAATATTCATGGTGCCCATGACATTGGTAAGTATAGCCTCTGATGGATTATTTTCCATCATTGGAACGTGCTTATAGGCGGCAGCATGGAAAATTATTTCAGGACTAAACTCCTTGAAAAGATGTTGCATGCGATGAAAATTCTGCACATTGGCTATAAATATCCTGATCTTACTGGATGGATAAAATTCTTCAACTTCCAATTGAATATCATGCAAGGCTGATTCTGCCATATCGCAAAGGATCACCAACCCAGGATTATAGTTCATTACCTGCCTGACAATTTCAGAACCGATAGAACCAGCAGCTCCAGTAATTAAAATTCTTTTACCCTTAAGGTCATCTGAAATTTTCGTGTTATTGATAACGATCGGTTCACGCTGTAAAAGATCTTCGATATTCAGATCTTTCATCTGCTTCAAATTTAACTTCCCATATATCCATTTATTAAATGGCGGTACGGTAACAACCTTGATATTATAAGCTAAACATTTATCAATAATCTGCTTTTTAGATTTTAAACCCAGGTCTTCATTAACCATGATTAATTTTTCAACATGGTATTTGGTTTTTAGTTTAAGAAGATCGTCAACATGAAAAATCTTTTTCTGTTCAATATAGGTGTTAACCTTTTCGCCATTTTTTTCAAGAAAACCAATAACTGAAAACGATTCACCCTGGTTAGATTCAAGTGCCTGCTTAATCAACATGGAATCACTTCCAGATCCATAAATAATGACTTTTTCATGTTGGGTTGATGTAATTCTTTTTACATAATGAAATGTTTCTTTAACCATCGTTCTTAACATGATCAGGAAAGACGAGGCGATAAAGAAGTTAATCAACAATAAGAAAAAGAGGTTCAGATCATCCAGGCTGAAATACTTTTTAACCAGTAATTCGATTAATACCGGATAAATCACACTGGTAACCAGTACTGCTGAAAATATTCTGAAGATATCCTGTGTGTTGGAATAACGGATCAAGCCGGTATGAATGCGCATGGCATAAAATACAATTATGGCTATCAGGCAGTAAATGCCGGTGTATACGAGAAAATGCCCCCTGTATATTGAAGGTAATTCGAAGTTCTTAACGATAAAATATGAGAGAGCGAAAGACCAGTTTATGATTACGAGGTCAATAAGGAGAATTACCCACCTGGGCACAGTCTTGTAGCTGAGTAACTTTTTTTTCATGATACTTCCTAAAAATTGTCTATATAAAGTACGCTAGTCCGTTCATAGTGTTTCAGAACTATGCAGGTTTAGAAAGGATTGGAAAGACAGACTGGTTACTTTTTTAGGAAGATGGAAATAGGGTGGTTTGTAGAGGATTGGAAAAACTTAAAAAACAATGCTTATCAATTGTTTTTGAGGAGTTTGAATTATTCGACTAAGTTACTCTTAAAAAGTTAAAAACAAAACCCGGAAACATTTTTTTGTTCAAAAATATCAAACGGCCGAAAAAATACCCTCAACAACTTTCTTTAAATCTTCTTCTTTTAAGTTAGACCCTGATGGTATACAAAGTCCCTTCTCAAACAGATCAGTACAAATGTTGTGCCCGTAGAAAGGATATTTTTCAAAGACCGGTTGCAGGTGCATCGGCTTCCACAATGGACGACTTTCAATATTTAATTGATTAAGTGTATCATACGTTTTTAACCGGGTATCGGATGATTTAAATAAAAGCGTTGTCAGCCAACGGTTTGAAAAGAAATCACTGCCAGGTTCATCCAGAAATGTTATTTCTTCAATAGAGCTTAATGCATTTTTATAATACTCAAAATTAAACCGGCGTTGAGATATTCTTTGAGACAGAACTTCCATTTGTCCACGGCCAATACCCGCCAGTACATTGCTTATGCGATAATTATATCCAATTTGGGAGTGTTGATAATGAGGAGCTGGATCCCTGGCTTGCGTGGATAAAAACCTTGCTTGTTTTATCCACTCTTCATTTTGGCTAACCAGTGCTCCACCACCAGAAGTAGTAATGATCTTATTCCCATTGAATGATAGAATGGCGAGGTCGCCAAATGTTCCTAATGGACGATTTTTAAAATTTGATCCAAGTGCTTCAGCAGCATCTTCAATTATGGGAATTTGGTAATGTTGAGATATTTCCACAATCTCATCAATAAAGGCAGGCATACCATACAAATGAACCACGATGATGGCCTTTGGTTTATTTCCTTTACTGATTCTTTCTTCAATAGCTTGCTTTAAAAAAACCGGCGACATATTCCAGGTTGCCGGTTCGCTATCTACAAAAACAGGTGTTGCTCCAAGGTATACAATGGGATTGGCTGAAGCCGAAAAAGTCATCGACTGACAAATTACCTCATCTCCTGGCTTAATTCCTAAAATGATGAGTGCAAGATGAAGAGCAGCTGTGCCGGAACTTAATGCAGCTACCGAAACGCCCTGCCCCAAATACTTTTCCAGGTCATGTTCAAAACCATCGACATTAGGCCCCAGGGGTGCAATCCAGTTTGTATCAAATGCATGTTGTATATACTTTATTTCAGTACCTCCCATATGTGGCGAGGATAACCATATTTTAGAATTGCTCATTTTTTTGGATTACTAATTATTCTGGCGTAACAGTTACCTGGACAAAATATTTTCTCCCTTCATGTATAAAATATGCGGCCTCTGAAGTTTTACTGGTTGTTAAAGCTTTAAGTCGCTTCAAAAGATCACTGACTTTCATTTCATCATTTATTGGCAATTCTTGAATTGCTGATAATTCCTTTTTATAATGAATTGTACCCTCTCCTTTTTGTTTTATCCTCGCAGGTGTATTTAACAATAAAGGGAAAGCTTCTTTAAAAACTTCCACTTCTAAACTTTTCACCCGTTGATACAATGTATGCGCTGTATCCTCCGGGTTTATTTTTAAAAGCTTTTGATGAATGATGTCTCCGCAATCCAATTCCATTGACATAAAATGCAATGTGGCACCATATGGTGTATCATCCAGGATGGCCCAACTTGGTGTATGCCAACCTTTGTTATAAGGGAGGTAAGCAGGATGAAGGTTCAAAAATCCTATTGATGGAATATCTAAAACTTCCTGCGGAATAATATAAGGGAAGTGGATACCAATAATATAAGTTGCACCTATTGACTTCAGCTTTGCAATATTATCTCCCTGAGAAAATGATTTACCCTCAAAAATATAATCCGGGGACAAGCCTGATAATTTTATTAATTCATCAGCATGCGAAGCTTTTGATTTTTCTGATATTAGTAATGCAGATGGTTTAAAATCCTGCTCCGTCAAAAATTTTAGAACTTCCACACTGATATCCCGGTCTCCGGCGTAAATGTATTTCATAAACCTGGGTGTAAGCTTTTTATTGTTTCCCTAATACCAGCAGGGTAAGCTGGTGAATCTTCAAATCGCATAAAGACAAAATGGCTGTTGAGAGTAGGTTTTTTTGTTCGTACTTCTTCATCAAATTGTTCAAACCAATCTTCAAGATGAAATAGATATGTGATCATGATTTCATTAATATCCTGCCATAAATGCGTATTCGATACCAGCAACGCATAAATTGTTTGATTGGCTTTATAAATGCGCAGTGCCTGGTAATATTTATTACCTGATTTATATAGCTCATATGCAGTCGCACTTCGTTCGAGATTAAATAGAATTTTTTGGATTATTTCATTCATAGGTTATTCCCTTTAAAATATTCAACAGTAGCTTCGCCTTGCTGATTGATACCCGATGAAGTAAAAACATTACCAATTGTTTTAATGATGATCTTAATATCCAATGATAGATTTAAATGATCTACATAATAAACATCATACTTAAATTTTTCTTCCCAACGGATAGCATTTCTACCATTTACTTGTGCCCAACCCGTTATACCCGGTTTTACTTCATGTCTTCTTTTTTGAAATGCATTATATAATGGCAAATATTGAACAAGTAATGGTCTTGGACCAATAAGGCTCATATCACCCTTTAATACATTGATTAACTGAGGTATTTCATCAATCGATGTCTTTCTAACAATTTTACCTATTACCGTCAGTCTTTGCTCATCGGATAATAATTTACCATCGGCATCTCTATCATCATTCATTGTTTTGAATTTCAGAATACGAAAGATGCGTTCATTCTTACCGGGTCGTTCTTGTATAAAAAAAGGCCTTCCTTTATTTGCAACAGCAAGTAATAATGTTGCTATTAAAAAAACAGGAGAAAGAATTATTAACGCCAGCAACGCAACTATGAAATCAATGAAGGGTTTTAACCAGTTCCGGTACATGTTCCTCTTTTAATCTTCGCTTATATAAATTGGCATTGGCTGGTGTAAATTGGAATGAAGCTTTCCTGGCGTTTTCCTTCATTTTCAAAAGTGCAATAGGGTTTCTTTTTATTTCCTTTAAAAAATCTATCATTTTATCTGTTTCATATTCCTGGAAATGTACACCACATTGATATTTGGAAACCAGATTCGCGAGTTCAGATTGAGGCGAGGCAATAACTAATATAGCCACACCAGCCGCCAATAAATTATAAGTTTTACTTGGTACAGAAAGATCTTCAGCGCCCGAACTTAAAGTTACAATCCCTAAATCTGCACAAGCCAAAGAATATGGTAGTACTGTTGGCGATTGATATGGCAGCATAATTAAATTGTGAAGTCCCAATTCACTTTTCTTTTCTTCTATCAATGCCTTTTTACTTCCGTCGCCAATTACCATAAATCCAAAACTTTCATCATTTTTGAATGCAAATGCCAGGTCTGCAATTTTTTCTACAGCATGAGTGGATCCCATGTTACCTGAATACATTACAGAAATTTTTTGAACCTGTTTGTATTTTATAGCAAATGAATTTTTTTCCTTAGGTATGGGTTGAATAAAACTGGTGTGCGCCCAATTTGGAATTACATCAACCCTAACAGGGGCATAGTTTTTAATCAACGTAGCCATGTTTTCACTTAATGTAAAAACTGTTTCGGCTTTTTTAAATAATTCTTTATTCAAAATGCTCCAAATCCTGTTTATAATACTGTTTTTTTTCACCATGCCAAAATTCACCAACACATCAGGATAAACATCATAAATAAGCAGGTGATATTTTGAACCTCGTAAAAGATGAAATATATATCCCAACAAAGGCGCAAAGGGAGGATTGGATACAATAAATAACTCAGCACTTTTTGGCTGAAACAGTAATTTAATAAAAGATTGAAATGCAAAGGCAACCCAGGTAAAGATCCTTTTTACAGCAACATTGCGATTATACTTTACCATTTTTTTCACCCTCACATTATTATGGAGAGGCAAATTTGCGCTTTCAATACTGCCTGTGTATAATGTGCAATCGTTTTCGCTGGCAAATGAATTTACAATATCAATGAAAAGGTAGCCTGTAACCTGGTTTATAAAAATTATTTTCTTGTTATTGATTAAATGCAAAGCCACCAGTTTAAGAAATATTATTAACGTTGCACTACGCAATTTTCCAAAACAAGCATATCCATTTGAGTCCGCAAAAAACAATCCAGCGCTTCACCCGGTGTGTTCACGATAGGTTCGTTTTCATTAAAAGATGTATTTAATAAAATAGGTACCCCGGTCTTTTTCCTGAATTCCTCAATTAAATGGTAATACCGGGGTGAAACATCAATGTCTACAGATTGCAAGCGACCCGTTCCATCAACATGAGTAACAGCGGGAATGCTGCCCTGTTTTTCTTTCTTTATAGGAAAAACCTTTTCCATAAAAGGAACATTATCGTTCAATTCAAAATATTCATCTACATACTCTCTTAAAATAGAAGGTGCAAAAGGCCTGAAACTTTCCCTTCTTTTGATTTTTGCATTCAACAGGTCTTTAGCATCATTTCTCCTTGGGTCAGCAAGAATTGATCTCCCACCCAAGGCTCTCGGTCCAAATTCCGCCCGACCCTGGAACCATCCCACCACTCCACTATCTATCAGGCAATTAGTCACCCTATCATACAACTCATTGTCTTCATAACGGGTATAGGTAATGTTTCTTGACTTTAGATAAATTTCAATTTCTTCATTATTAAAAATACTCCCGGTATATGCGCTATAAATTGCTTTGGCCCTTGGCTGTTTCAATACCTGGTTGTATACATAATAAGCAGCGCCCATAGATATACCAGCATCATGGCCAGCTGATGGAATGTACAAATTTTCAAACTTGCTGTTCTTTAAGATTTTTCCATTGGCAACAGAATTCTGAGCCACACCTCCTGCTATACAAAGATTTTTTAACCCGGTACGTTTTTGTAAATGATTTACAATATGAAAAATCAATTCTTCTGTAAAACGTTGTACTGATGCAGCAATATCTTTATGGTACTGTGTCAGTTCAGCGCCCTTCTCTCTTGCTTTTCCAAATTTTTCTTCGAGGTATGGTGTATACAATGTTCCTACAAATGGAATGTGATCATCACCATATGTTACTACAATATCCTTTGCTGATTTAAAATATTTATGATTCCAATTAAATAATCCATTCTCCGTAAACTGAATTACATCCCTCAATTTATCAACATACTTCGGTTCTCCTAAAGGAGCAAGACCCATCACTTTATATTCATCACCATAATGAGGGAAACCAAGGAATTGAGTGAAAGCCGTATAAAAGCTCCCGACAGATACAGGAAAATCTACAGAATCCAAAACATTAAAATTATTGTTTTGCCCGATGCCTATCATAGTGGTTGTAAAATCACCTGATCCATCGATGGATAACAAAGCTGCTTCTTCGAAAGGGCTCGCGAAGAATGCAGATGCAAGGTGGCTTCTGTGATGTTCAACCTGGTGAATTTTTGGCTTGATCATTTTTTCATCAATACCGGTAATGTTTGCAAATTCCTTTTCGAGAGATGAAACCTTCCTGGAATTTTGTAATCGATTCATGACTGTGTCCAACCCACCCATCGGGTTTTTTAAAAGATACATTATCTTCTTCAACAATTTTGCTTTGGGATCACGCCCAATGGCAATATGATCAACTTCATGCAAAGTAATGCCGGCCTCTTTCAGACAAAACAATATAGATTGCGCAGGAAAACCTGCCCAATGTTTTACCCGGGTAAATCGCTCCTCTTCTGTTGCAGCTAAAAGTTTTCCGTCTACTAGAATGGCAGCACTAGAGTCTGCATGGTACGCATTAATTCCTAAAATAATCATTGGTAAGATTCTGGTATTTAACTAATTTATTAATTAGTGAAAAGTTCATTATACTGATTCCTTATTGCTTTCAGATTTATTTGATTACTGGCAAATAATTTTGCTGACCGGCTCCATTCAGCATATTCATTTTTATTTACCATAATAGCTTTATTCAATGCTTCTTTCATTGAACCAGGGTTATGGATATCCACATTCCAACCAGCTTTATTTGTTTCCAAGTGATTCCATGGCGTAAAATGGCTGGTAATAACCGGCAACCCGCAAGATAAAGCCTCATAAATAGAATGTCCAAAATTTTCGCTTTTACTGGGTTGAACCAGGTAATGATAATTCTTTAATTCATGAATAACCTGGGATGGCTGAATGCTACCTTTATAATTCACTTTAATATTTGAGGGCAGTAAATCTATTAATTGAATACATTTTTCCCAATATGCAGCATCTTTAATTGGACCATAAATATCATATTGAACCGGTGTAGCAATTTCTTTTAAACCTTCAAGTACAAGCGTATGATTTTTCATGGGGCTTATCAAAGCAATGCTAACAATCTTTAACTCGCCATTTACAGAAATTAAATGTGGATCTGATTGTGCTGTGGTTGGGAAATTCTGAGCAATGCAAACTTTTGCATTCTTTCCAAATATTTTATGGATATAACTTTCTTCCCGCAAATCAGTTGCGTGAAATACAACTTTATTCCTGCTAACAATCCATTTTAATAAAGCCAGGTAAATTTTTTTCTTCAGGCTTTTTTGACTTAATGCACCTGGATGTAACATGCCCCTGACTGAAAGAATTTTTTTACTCGCTTTTGAAAATAAAGCAGCTAGAGTAAATAAGGGTGAATACAATCCATTGATGAATATTAAATCCGGATGAATCGTATTAACCAGCTTTTTAATTGTTGTAAATTTTTTATTTGGAGCCGATAAATAAAAAACCTGTGCTGTACCGTTTTCAAAATCATTCCATTCGTCCTGTACAATGCCAGTTAAAGGCTGATCATCCATATGATCTTTATCACTGCATAATATGTAAAATGAATATTCATCTTTTAAATTTTTGCAAAGATTTGCCAATGATTGAATAGGACCCCCTGCTTTATACGCAGGCAAAAACCAGGGATGCGTGATAAGAATTTTCTTTTTTCCGTGGACTTTTGGGAGATCACTCATAAACTTCCTGCTCCTTCATATTGACTTTATCCTGGAGGTAGAATTTATATGTAACGAAAAGGACAATAGCAATGACGAAAGTGGTTTTTACAGCAGCCCCTAAACTGGAGAACGTATCTGTATCTGGCCTTATGTAAAAAAAACATACAGGTAAGAAAACTTTGGCAAGAGCATATTTATCATCCAGGTAATGATAAAATTTAATAAACCCATTAATGATCAGTCCGAAAATAAGCACTATAAATATTCCATTTTGTCCATAATCAATAAAGCCGTCTGTTAATATACCAAGAGCAATAGATGTCCCTTCCCGAATCGTGTGGCCAGAATAAAGATTAAAAAATGTTCCGTCCCCAACTACCATACGGTCAGGATCAATGATCCGAGGCATTAATGCCAATCGTAGAATTGTTAGTGAATGATTACCATTTTGGAATTCAAAGCCATTATTTTTTTTATATTCTATACTGCTGGATGTTACCCAACCTTGTGAAAGGCGGAAAATAATATTTGCAACTTTTTCATCAGTGCTTAATTTTTTGCTTTGTACTTTTTGTACCAGCTCTGGAATTTTTTGAAGGTTTTCAATAGTGTGAGACTCTTGTTCACGTAAAAGGAATTTAATGCTTTGTATGAAAGAAAGAAAAACAAGACCCGCCACAATACCGCCTATTTTTAAAATACCAGAGGGTTTATACTTAATGCACAGGTAAATGGCCAGGAAGAACAACATGTTCAACAAGTCATTAAACATGCTTGAAGAAAAAGATTGTAAAAGCAAAACGCCATAAGATAAAGCCAGGTAAAAGAAATTAATTCGCTGCGTACTTAATAATGACAAAAACATCCCTATAAATTTCAAGTAAGCAAGACTACTGACTACAAACTGTAATTGAGAGGGAATGTAAGGCAATGAAAAACTGGCCAGCACACCTACAATAATAAACTGCAGAGGCATCCAGGGATATATATCCAGGATTGCCCTGATCCTGTTAATATTAATTTCTTCTTCGTCTTTTTTTGCAAAAATGTAGAGACCGACCAGGAATAAAACCATGGCAGGTATGGCATAATTAAAATAATCTTCTGGCGAACCACGCATGCTGTAATTATCCTCTACAAATGGATTAAGCCAATGAAACATTAAAGCTGGCCCAAATAAATAATTTAAAGTGAACATCATTCCAGCCAGGTTCCGCAAAGGAATTTTTTCATTCAGATTGAAATAGAAACTGATGAACTGGTGAAAAAATATGGCTGTAGCTGTAGTATAATAAATGTTGGTATCAAATAAGACAAAAGATACAATTGTAACTGGAATCAGTATAGCGATAACTGGCTTACCAGGGTTATTTGTATTTAAAGTCTTTACATCTTCCATAATTTAATACCTAGTTCTTTTTACAACGTTTGTAATTGCCGGCTAATCGACTCAACAATCTTTTGAAAATTAAATTGCTGCACTTTTTCACTATTAAAATTTCCCATGACACTGAACTCCAGTTTTTTTGACATACATTTTTTTAATGCATCTGAAAGGGAATTAATTGAACTGGCTTTAAAAATATAACCTCCTTTTTCTTCAACAACCAGGTCTTTTGCTCCACCGCATTTGTCACTTGCAATTACAACACGTTCACAGGCCATTGCTTCATTAATAGCCAAACCCCAGGTTTCACCCGGACCCGAAGATGGTAAAACATACACATCCCCTACTCTGTAAACAATGGGCATCTTCGATTGATTTTGAAAAGGCAGGAAATGTATGTTAGAGAAATTCACAGCACTTTCCTTAAGTGCATTTTCCAACTCCCCATTACCAACAAAAACAAGGTGTGATTCAGGTAAATCCGCAAGCCTAAACGCTTCAAGTAATATAAGCGGATCTTTTTTTGTCTCCAATTTGCCTGCAAATA
>JAKFER010000030.1:0-7428 GCA_036675565.1 Chitinophagaceae bacterium | reverse complement strand
CACGAAATTCACGACTTAGTGCCCCTTGTGGTTCTTCGTGCTCGTTGTGTTCCACTTCATCTGAATTGACTTTTTTTGAACACAAAGGACACAAAGGGAGAATACACAAAGTTCACAAAGAAGTATCGCCAGGAGCGCAAAGATTACGCAAGGATCGCAAGGAGGTTTCTGTATTCTTTGCGCCCTTTGCGGTTCATAGCGCCCTTCGCGATATATACATTAAACTCAGTAAAATAGTATCGCAAGGAAAAGACACAAATCATAAATAGCTAAACGACTAAACGTCTCTAAACAAATTTTCAAATTGTTTCCTCATTTTCAAATTCTCAAATTTTCAAATTATCTCATTACCTCATTGTCAAATTGCCAAATTGCCTAATTTTCCTCCATGAATGCATGGAAAAACAAACTGGTAAAATTTGCCCGTCACATTGATGACGGCATAGATCATATTACCGATCGTTTAAAGCAACGCCTCGGCGGCAACGATCCCATTCACATCATCCCTTACCGCACCTATGGTACCGGACGCAAAATATATATCCGCGGCCGCGTTCTCGAAGACAAAAAAATTGCTGCCGCAAATGAAGGCGATAATTTATTTACCAACCTGCTCAACATGTACAAACGCTTTGAAAGCGATGAAGTACCCGGCGCCAAAGTCAAAATCGTTTTGCAGGGCGAAGAACATTGCGTCATCACAAATAAAGAAGGTCATTTTGTTTTTGATCTCAATCCAACCACACCGGTATTAACCGAAGAATTGTATCATACCATTCCCTTGCAACTGGAAGATGAACGCCAGGGTTTCCGGGATTCAAATGCCATTGCGGAGATCATGATCCCGCCGGCCGATGCGGAGTATGGCATCATCAGCGATATTGACGATACCATCATCCGCACCGGTGCTACCAGCCTGCTGGCTATGGGCAAAACCGTTTTGCTCTCCAATGCAAAAACACGATTGCCTTATGCAGGTGTCACTGAATTTTATAAGGCATTGCAACTGGGTCGAAACGGCAAACGGAACAATCCTTTCTTTTATGTCAGCAGCAGCCCCTGGAATTTGTATGACCTCCTGGTTGATTTTATGGATCATAACGAAATACCTGCAGGACCATTATTGCTCCGCGATTTTGGTATTCAAAGCGATTCCTTTGTGAGTGGTGATTATCTAAGTCATAAGTTTAAAGAGATCTCGCAGGTACTGGACACTTACCCGCACCTTCCTTTTGTGTTGGTGGGCGACAGCGGCGAACAGGATCCTCCTATTTATCATGAAGTAGTGAAACAATATCCCGGTCGCATACTGGCAATTTATATCAGGGATGTGGCTATCCCGGAAAAACATGAACTGGCACAAAAAGTGGCGGACTCGCTAAAAGAACATGGTGTAGAAATGATCCTCACCCAGGACACAGTAAAAGCTGCGGAACATGCAGCCGCTTCCGGTTTGATATACACGAAAGAATTACCCGCCATTGAACAGGATAAAAAAGAAGATGAAGGTGAAGTGGCTGGTAAGGAAGAACCGAGTACAATTTGACAATATTGTAGGAATGTTTAGACGTTTAGTTGTTTAGATGTTTAGCGCAAATAATATATTTTTTATTCCATACAATAGCTCTCGTTGATAAGACACCTAAACGCCTAAACCTTCTCAACAACTAAACATACAGTTTAACTAAACGCCTAAACCTTCTCAACGACTAAACATATTTTTTCACATCAAAAACTAAAAGTCCGGTAACGCCCCTGTTGCTGGTATTTTTCTGTAATGGAAAAAGGATGGGTCCAGTCGAGCCTTAATAATTCTTTTAATCCTTTTACCAATTGCGAAAAACTATCCGGTTTTGAAAAATAAAGATTGGCCCCTTCTTCATAAGCTTGGGCAATATGGGCAGGAGAAAGGGAATTGGTATACATGATCACCGGCAATTCATTATAACCGTTTTTCCTGATCGACTTCAACCAGAAAAATCCATCATGATGAGGCATATTAATATCCAGCAGAACAAGATCAAAATTTTTACGCCTGTATTGAACCAGCTCTTCGCAATTATTTATATAACTAACTGAAATGGCAGGATCAAACTGTAAAATAGCTTCTTTGACCAACTCAAAATCATCCGGGTCATCATCAATAACCAATATGGACCGCACATTTCTTTCTTGCATGATAAATATTTTCGTTTAACCTGTAATCAAAAATACCATGAATTTATTGATTGAACATTCCAGGTAATGTTTCCTGCATCCCGCTTGCTGCCTGTTGCAGGGGTAACCAAATCGTTATCGTTGTGGATATGCCTGGCTTGCCATCCGCCTCAATATGCCCTGCATGATTACCAACGATTTTTTTACACAGAGCCAGGCCCAGCCCCTGTCCTTCGCCGGAATGCAGCTTTCTGAATAATTCGAAAATATGGTTTTTATATTCCGGGTCAAATCCAATACCCTCATCCGATAATTCCAGTTTTAAAAAAGACTGGTAATCATATTTGCCCGCTACCTGCTTGAAAACATTTTGTTTCAATATGGTTTGTTTAATCGCCACGTTTGCCTGTTCTCCTTTGCGAAATTTAACCGCATTATCCAGCAGGTGGAAAAACATTAATTCAAGTTGTTCTTCATCGCCTTCCAGGTTTCCCAATTCATCTTTTTGCAGGTTTAGCAAATGAGCATCATGTTCTTTGGTTAAACGGCTGACTGCATTTTGAACAATGGTATCGAGATTAACGGGCTGGTATTTGTTTGCTTTATCATTCAACCACACATATTGTTGCAAACCAGTAACCACGGCTTTCATTTGCCGGGCAGACCGGGCCAGTTTATCTATCGTTGGCAACTGCGTTTCTCCCTGCAATTTTTCTGTGTACAATAAGATCTTCCGAAGCGGTTCTTTTAAATTATGGGTTACCACATGGCTGAACTGCTGCAGCTCCTGGTTCTGGTTGTTGACCAGTCGCATTTGATGTTCCAGTTTTTTGGTGTGATCTTGTAATGCTGCTTTTATTGCAACCAGGTCCGTATTTTGTGATAAAGCATTTTCAGCGGTCTTGCGGGCCGCTACCAATTCATCTTCAAATTTCTTACGGTTAGGCACTACAATGAAAACACAATTGGTGATCATTCGTTGTTCCCATTCCATTCTTTTTGCATTCAGCAACACCGGTAAATATTCACCATCACTGCTTAATAATGTAAGAAAGATTTCTTCTGCATGTCCCTGTATTTGTAACAGCGGAAAAAAATGGGTTTGACAAAAGATCTTTGTTGGAAGTGTAAAAAGACTTTCAACATTTTTTCCTTTCAGCGTTTCAGTATCAACCTTTAAAATAGTTCCCAGTGTTTCATTCACCTGCATGATGGTTCCATCATCATAAAAGGAAAAAAACCCACAGGGAGCCTTGTCAAAAAGTTGTGCTATCATGCTGTTACACCAAGGTAATCTTGTATAAGGTTTATGGTTTCTTCCGGTTCGCTCAAATGCGGGCAATGACCTTTCGCCTTCATTTGTTTCAGCGTACTGTTCCGCAGGTTTTGGTGTAAGTAATCACCCACTTGTGATGGCGCAATAATATCTTCAGCGCATTGCAGAATGAGTGAAGGTGTTTTTAATTTAGGAAGATCTTCGCGGTTGTCTGAAAAGAAAGTGGCCTTTGCAAACTGGTTGGCAATAACGGGGTCAGTGCTGCAAAAACTATCCGTCAGTTCCTGTCCCAGTTCAGGGCGATCGGCATTACCCATGATCTGTGGTGCCAGGAAATTGGCCCAGCCGATATAGTTTTTTTCCATGGTCTCCAGCAAACCTTCAATGTCTTTATGTTCAAATCCGCCGATGTAACCATCTTTATTGATATAGCATGGTGAGGGACCTACCATGATGAGATGACTGAAACGCGATGGCTTTTCAATGGCTGCCAGCAACCCGATCATGCTGCTGACTGAATGACCCACCAGGATCACATCCTGCAGATCCAGTTCCTTGCAAATATCCAGTATGTCCTGGGCATATCCTTGCAGCGATTGGTAACGTTCCGGGTTATAACTGGAATAATCTGATTTACCAGCCCCCACATAATCGAAAAGAATAATGCGGTAATCATCTTCAAAGGCCGGTGTAACAAAGCGCCACATATGCTGATCGCATCCAAATCCATGCGCAAATAACATGGGCTGAGACCCGTTACCAAAATCTTTCACATTATTACGTACCAGGATTTGCTGCACTATCGTTGTTTTTTAGAATGGCAAAAGTATCTTAAAATAGTGGTAAGAGAAGTTCAATTAATAAGCATTATTCTAATGAGTTGATTTGCTTTTGCATACATCTATAAATGCAGCTTTGTCGCCTTTTCTTTAATCAATATTCTGTATTGATCTTTCAATACATCCGGAAGAAAACTTTGCGGTATAAACTGCATCCATTTTTCTATACTGGCAGAAAATTTTTGATAAAGATTTTCTATTGCCCTTTTATCCAAATTTTTAAAAGAGGATAAGACCGTATCAAAATCTTTTCGTACTAATTTTCTTTTTTTTCCATTCAAATTCAAAGCCAGTTCTTCGGTATCACCTTTTACGATCAGTGCAGAAGCTACCATGTCATAGGCAGGTGCTAAAACATAGCCGGTTTGTGGTTGTTTGATTAAAGAAAAATTCTTCAGATGCATATCTGCATTGCCGGTTAAAAAAGAAAAGATAAGTTGTTCAAAAAAGTTGACCAGGTCCAGGCCGGGATTTGCCGAGTATTTTAAAATCGTTTTTGCTATTTGTTCATAAGAGCCCTTGTATTTATCTTCTGTCAGCCGCTCCGTTAACTGGCACATATCTTCCATATGCAGTTTTGTTTTTTTTACCCTGTCAATTCGTTTTGTAATGTAGGCAAGACTCCCGTTTTGCAACCTGATTAAAGAATGAGGTACCGTTGCTATACCTGACAGCTGTGCTAAGTGCATCGTCAGGTCTTCCAATTCAGGTAAGTGCGGGAAATTTTTTGTAGCGGGTTTCAATATATAGCCACCCCATAAGCCAACGATGGTAAATCGTTGCAGCGTTTTGGCTTCTGAATTCCCTTTAAATGATTTTTCAATATCCAGCGAAAGTTTGGGTTGTACACCGGTAACCGCTATTTGACTTTTAATTACTTTTTCACCCAGTTCAAGCATTTGTTCTTCGGTATATGGCAACAGGGGAGGCTGTGGATTTCCAAACATGATACGGCTGCAGGCAGGATGAAAATCTATTTGCCCCGGCTCCAGGTTTTTATAACAGTATAAGCAGCGCATTAAATTTCATTATTTTGGGCTTCAACAATACTCACCGCACCAATGCAGTCGCGGCAACAGGCCATTAACAGTCCCATTCGGTCACGTTGATTCAGTTTCCAATTATGTTCCGCTACTTCCAGTAACCAACCTTCCGGAATCAGCCCATCAAAGAAGGGAAACATTACCGGGTTAATATATGCCTGGTCCGAGAGCGGAATGGTAAGGCTTACGGCTTCGGCATTCGGCATTTTTAAATAATTCCTGTCATAAATGAACTGGTAACCATCTTCAGTTTCTAAAAGGTAACCTGCCAGTTGTTGATACATAAATACATTAGCTTTCCTCATGGAGCAGTGTTTGACGGTTTACAGGCACGGGACCTAATTCATGTCCAAATAACTGGAGGACCTGGTTTACCTTATCCATTCGTAATGAAGTTTTTCCCTGTTCCATGTCTCGTATAAAACGAAGCCCGACCCCGGCTTTAGCTGCCAGTTCAGGTTGTGTAATTTTCACCTGTTTTCGTTTTTCTTTTAAAAATTCCGGCAAACTTTTGGTTTTACTCATGTTATACCCTTTGAGGTATAAATTTAGGTATTATATTTCAAATATACCCCAAAGGGTATAATAAAATATATTTGGACGATAATGTACCCCAAAGGGTATAAATAAAGGGGAAAATGAATAAAATAATCTTGCGAAATCTAAATTAGAGATTATTGTTTTGCTTGAATTACTTGTATTTTTTGTGGCCATTGCGCCTGCCAGCAGGCAGGATTCAGCATTCATGGCGATACAAAATAGAAATAGTATCGCAAGGTTCGCAAAGCTTACACGCAAGGGACGCAAGGTTGTTCCTGTATTCTTTGCGACCATTGCGGTTCAGGGCGATAATATCGATACAAAATAGAAATAGTATCGCAAGGTTTGCAAGGCTTACACGCAAGGGACGCAAGGTAGTTCCTGTATTCTTTGCGACCATTGCGGTTCATAGCGCTCTTGGCGATACAAAAAATTTAATAATATCGCAATGTTCGCTAGAGGGCCCTAAGTTTTTCTTTCTGCACTTTGTGGTTTCATTTTTTCCAACAGCTACTTTTTGAAGAACGAACTGCATTCCGCCACTTTATCCGTGTTAATGATATCAATGCCCAGTTGTTGTTGTCGTTGCCATGAAGCCGCATCATCGGGCATTCCCCAGATACGAAGTAATTTATTTTGCCGGTGAACCTGCGCTGAAACCTGTTGTAATTTATAGGCAGTACTGTCTGCCGGTGATGCATAATTTTTATAAGCATCGCTGATAAAACCCACCCGCTGCAGGGTGGCAGCATCATAATTTTCCCTGGGCCGGCCATCAAAGAAAATATAAGCTGGATAAGCAATCCATTGGCTGATGGCGCCCCGGTTACCACTGATCACGATCTGCACGGCCATGGGATTGATGCTGCGGTCAAAAACCCTGTGGTGATTTTTTACCGCTTTTACGATGGCGGCAATGGCAGCAGCACCATCATCCTTTATATCGATCATCAGTACCGGTGCATACGCCGTATCTGCACTGATGCGGCCCTGGTGTTTTTTAAAAAGTTTAATAATGGGTTTAAGGTAAAGTGATTTTAGTTTGGGTGCGGTAGCCAGTTCTTCTTTGTCATGTGCTACCAGTAATTTGCCATTTTTAAGGAATACATCGGCCTCCAGCGAATACACTTTATGTTGAATAGCATGATCCAGCGGTTGCGGTTGCTGGTAATCGTTATGCGCATGAATATGTGGCTGCGCAAAAACCAGGTTGCTGGTAAAAAGAAAGAAGAATATGATGATGAGATGTTTCATGGGTTGAATGTAAGCATGAAATGAGCCATAAGCTATCGTATACCAACCGGGATGATTATTTGGCGAATTCCATATGGCTAAAAAAAATTAAAATAACCATATGAAAATAAGAATATATTCCATTAGTAAACTGCATCCGGTTTTGCCTTACATTTAAATTTTATAAATTGACATGTATGGTCAGCCTGTGTAAGTAACGCACACAAAAAACTATTTACTTTTTACTTATTATGCGATTGAATTTTCATCATCCTTTACCAAACTAAAACTATATGCTTTTTAAATTATTTTTCAAATCACTGGTCGTTACCAGTTCAAT
>JAKFER010000276.1:0-40011 GCA_036675565.1 Chitinophagaceae bacterium | reverse complement strand
CGATGTGATGGACTGGATGCAAGCGCTTCACTGAATTCAAAATAGTCCTTATATTTTTGTGCATTTTCATCATCTTTTTTGGAATTTAATACCCTGGATGTTAATACCGCTCTTTCCGTAAATAAATGTCTAATTGTATTTCTTGCCTGTTCATTTTCTGCAATCCATTCCGCCATGATATCCCTGGCGCCCTGCAAAGCTTCTGTACTATCTTTTACTTGCTCATTAATAAATTTTGATGCTTCCGATTCAACATCATTGATTTTTTGTGCAAACAAAATTGTTGCTAATGGCTCTAAACCTTTTTCAATTGCTATTGATGCTTTTGTTTTCCGTTTGGGTTTATATGGCAGGTATATATCTTCAAGTGTTGTGGCATCCAATGTGTCATTGATGCGTTTTTTTAACTCTGGAGTAAGCTTACCTTGTTCTTCAATTGTTTTTAATACCGTTTCCTTCCTTTTTTCGAGTTCATTAAAATATTTAATGTTATCGATCACTTTCCCGATCATCACTTCATCAAGATTGCCGGTGGCTTCTTTGCGATAACGTGAAATAAAAGGAATGGTTGAACCTTCTGTATGCAATTGATTAATATTATCAACCTGCTTAACTGAAATGCCTAATTCGGCTGCTATATGTTTTTGGATCTTATCTTCCATAGGTTATTACTTTGGCCTGCAAATGTAATGGTTGATGGAAGCAAAAAAAATTTGTTTGTTTAAGTGGGAAAAGCTTAAACAAATACCGATTAAAAATTAATAAAAGACTGAAATTATCAATAGCGGTAACGGTCAAAACGGCGACCAATCAAGATAACCTTTGCCCTGGCTTTTAAAATACTTCCCGTGCTGCGATATTTAAATTCAACCCGGTCGATTTTTTTGCCTTCGCGGGTTAATTCTATGATCTTACTTTGTTGATCTGCCCCTATGATATCATCAATCTGCGGTTCTAATACATCACCGTTTGCATAAACTACCCTTAAATAGTTTACACGTATATCCTTCTTTTCAACCATGAAACGGAGTGCAGTATACTCATTGTTGCTCCTAACATCAATTTCATCTTTATCCCGGACAAAATTCACCTTGCTTTCGCCTAATATCTCCCAACCTTCTTCAACACTGATTGTACGTGTGGAACCGCAGGATAAAAGACTCACTGAAATAATTGCCAAAACACTTGCGAACAGGATGTTCTTAAAAAATATATTTTTCATATTATGTAAAGTTTTATTAATCATAAATTTTTTATTTAAAAGCATTTACTAAAATTACTATAAGTTAATTTAAGGATATTATGTAAAAAATCATTCCTCCTCTGCCTTGTTCATCATTTTTGATAAAACCGCATAAGCATTTATGTTAACAATGGACCTGCCTTCAAGATTTTCTGACTGGTGGCTGACTTCTACATAACCGTTTTCCCGCATCCCGGTAATTACAGGCAACATTTTATATGTATTTGTGCCAACCACTAAAAAAATATAATCCTGTGCACCATAACGTACAACAGCTTCGTCAGGAACTGCCAGCACTTCTGCATCACTTACTTGTATAAGCGCATTTAAGAACATGCCGGGCAATAATTTCAATGGCTTCGTTTCAAAATGACAATGAACCAACCCACTCCGGTTTTCATCGATATTCCGGTTAACCAGGAGAACTGTACAATTGTAAATGACACCTGGATCATCAACAAATGTTACCTGTACTTTTTGATTGGGTTTTATACGGGTAATATCTTTTTCAAACACTGTTAATGCAGCATGCATATCTGCCGGGTTGATCAATTCAAACAACACCTCTGAGGGATCAACATATTTTCCAATATTCACATTTACTTTACTTACAAATCCATTGATAGGGGAATAAATAGCTACACTCCTGGAAATATTCGATTCCGTTAGCCTGTTCGGATTTATGTTTACCAGTCTCAATTTTTCACTTAATCCCTTAACCAGTACTTTCTGCGACGTATAATCTGAAGTTGCCTGCTGATAAATTTTATCTGCATTCACCTGTTCTTTATTCAGCATTTTTTGACGCTCAAAATCTTTTTCTAGAAATCCTAACCTGGCATTTGCCATCAGGTAATCTTGCTGTAACTGGATCAGTGCGGGATCTTCCATTACTGCAATTACTTCACCCCTGTTAACATGCATGCCGGGCAATAATTTGGTAGACTTTAAATATCCACCCAATGGAAAACTAACTGAAACAATGTTCTGTGGTGGCACATCAACAACACCATTTACCCGCAAAGTTGTATTCATAGACCGCCTGGTAATAACACCTGTATCAATAGCCGAATTTTGCATTTGCGCTGGAGTTAGAATGACAATTTCAGCTGATTCATTTTCTCCTTCAACAACAACTTCCGTTTTGGTTTTGCAACCAACACATAATATTAAAACAGCAACAAAGAAATATTTCGTAATCATAATTATAAATTATTTACCACCCAGGTATTCAATTTCTATTATTGTGAGGTTGTAATTTCTCACTGCTTCCAGGTATCCAACCCTAATATTAATTGCATTGCTCATTAGCACTGTCCATTCAAGATAGCCGATCTCCCCTTCCTGGAAACCAAGCGATGCATTTTTTATAATAAGATCCGCCTGATCGAGACTGGATGATTCATATAAATTAATGCTCGCTTGCTGGCGCTTTAATTCTTCTATCCATTGATGCCAGTTCCTGGATAGTTCTTTACTTGCATTCCGGGCATTTAACCTTGCCACTTCTTCATTCACTTTACCTGCTTTTATGCGTGCATTGGTTGCTTTATTAAAAAGCGGAATCCCCATTGTAAGCCCAAATGAATGAAAGCGCCGCGAATTACCATAATACTCCTGGCTTATTCCATTAGGGCTATGGAAACCAATGAACGACTGGTTAATGTATTCAACAGAAAAAGACGGCGAAAGTTTGGATCTTTCAAGAAGCGTTTGAGCAGCAGCCGATAGTTGCTGCCATTCATAAAATTCCATTAAAGGATGTTGCTGCAAAAAACTTGAATCAACAATTAATGATTCCATTTTAATCGAATTGTATTTTGGTAATACCAATGCCGAATCATTCATCAGCCACTGCAACTGCTTTTGTAGTATTAATTTTTCAGACCCTAATTGTTGTTGTTGCAATTTAAGTTGCTGCAATTGAAGATCCGCAGTTGTTTTTTCCAATAAATTTGACTCGCCAGATTTAAGCCGAAGATCAGCTGCATATTGAAAGCGGCTATAAAGAGAATCCAGCTGTGTTAATAATTTTTCCCTTTCCTGGATATCTACTAATTTATAGAACACATTTTTTACTTCCCTGTCAAGTTCAGCTGTCTTCCATTTCACTAGTTGATCCTGGAGCCTTTCATTTGTACCAAAAAGTTCTCTTTGTCTTTTATATACAACCGGTAAATCAAAACTTTGCCCCACATTAAAACTGTTATCCTTATTTGCGCTATTAATATTACCATAAACAATGCCGGCTAAAGTTTTACCAGGATCAAATACGCCATCCTGCAGTGCCTGCCAGTATTCTTTTTGTTTTATCAGTGATTGCAAATTCAAATTTTGTACGCTGGCTTGTTGTATAACTTCCTGTATGGAAAGATATTTTACCGGGGTTTGCTGTGCATGCAAAAATGCAGGCATACACAATAATGGAAGAATGATCAAAGGTATATGATGTAGATTTTTTATTTTACTTGTTTTTTCAAACCAGCGATAAATAATAGGTAAAACGATAAGCGTTAAAAATGTAGCTGTAATCAAGCCACCAATTACCACGGTTGCTAAAGGTCGTTGAACCTCTGCACCTGCGCCATGACTCAGCGCCATTGGTAAAAATCCAAGTGACGCCACTGCAGCAGTCATCAACACGGGCCTCAAGCGGATACGTGTACCTTCCATAATAATTTGATTTAAATCCTGCATACCTTCTTTTTTTAATCGGTTAAATTCGGCAATCAATACAATTCCATTCAGCACTGCCACACCAAATAATGCTATGAACCCAATGCCGGCCGAAATGCTGAATGGCAATCCCCGCAACCATAAAGCCACAATACCACCGATAGCTGATAATGGAATAGCTGAAAAGATCATGACGCCATATTTTACGGAGCCAAAAGCAAAATATAAAAGCACCAGGATCAGGAATAAGGCGGCAGGAACGGCAATGGATAAACGCTGTTTTGCTTCTACCAGGTTTTGGAACTGACCACCAAAATTTACATAGTACCCGGCCGGGAGTTTTAATTGCCTGTTTGTTTTTTCTTCCAGTTCAGTCACTACCGTTTCAACATCCCGACCGCGAACATTAAATCCTACAATGATCCTTCGTTTTGCATCCTCTCTTTGCACCTGGTTCCATCCTTCTTTGATATTTACGGTAGCGACCTGCTGTAATGGTATCTGCAAACCGTTTCTTGTTGGAATAAGCAATTCCTGCACATCAGTAATGTTACCCCGTACACTTTCACTTAGTCTCACAACCAGGTCAAATCTTCTCTCATTCTCATAAATCTGGCCGGCACTTTCACCTGCAAATGCTGTTCTGATCAACTGGTTTACATCTGCAATATTCAACTGGTAATTGGCTAATGCTGCGCGGTTATAATTGATTTCTATCTGCGGTAAACCCGTTACAGTTTCAATATAAATATCTGTAGCACCATCAACTGAATTTACAAGGCCACCTAATTTATTGGCATAGACGGCAAGCGAATCAAGATCTTCACCAAAAATCTTACAAACAATATCCTGCCTGGCACCGGAGATCAATTCATTAAACCGCATTTGAACGGGGAATTGAAATCCAAAAGTAAGACCAGGAATATCTGAAAGTGCTTCCCCCATTTTATTGGCCAATTCATCGAATGATGATGCAGAAGTCCACTCATCTTTTGGTTTCAGGTTGATGATGATATCCGTCATCTCTACCGGCATGGGATCTGTAGGAATTTCACTTGCACCTATTCGAGTAACGATTTTATCCACCTCAGGAAAACGCTCAAGAATTGTAGCTGCTTTGGTAGAACTTTTTATTGATTCAGTTAAACTACTGCCTGTTAATATCCTTGCATCAACAGCAAAGTCGCCTTCTTCCAATTCTGGTATAAATTCACCACCGAGGGTTCTTAATAGCATTATCGAACCAACAAATAAAACGATGACTATTCCAATAACCCATTTGGGGAATTGCAATGCTTTTTGTAACACTGGCTTATAAAGCCCGTGAAATCTTTTCATCATTCTGTCAGAAAAATTTTCCTTATGCTTGATCTTTTTACTTATCATCAATGAAGTGATCATTGGAACATAGGTAAGAGAAAGTATAAATGCACCGATCAATGCAAAAGAAACCGTTTGTGCCATTGGCTTAAACATTTTTCCTTCAATACCAACCAAAGTAAGAATCGGCAGGTAAACAATCAGGATAATGATCTGTCCAAAAACTGCGGAGTTCATCATCTTCCCGGCTGCTAATTTTACTTCCTGGTCCATTTCCGGTTGGGTGATCAATACTGTTCTGCGCAAGTGCCTGTTGTGAGAAAGCCGGTGCATGACAGCTTCTACAATTATAACTGCTCCATCAACGATTAACCCAAAATCGAGTGCACCAAGGCTCATCAAATTTCCTGATACACCAAAAATATTCATCATGATAATGGCAAATAACATAGAAAGCGGTATTACTGAAGCCACAATCAAACCAGCCCGCAGGTTTCCCAAAAACAACACCAGCACAAATACAACGATCAATGCACCTTCCAGTAAATTAGTCTTAACCGTTTTAATAGCCCTGTCAACCATTTTTGTTCGATCATAAAATGTTTCCAGGACCACACCTTCTGGCAATGTTTGTTTTATTTGAATAACCTTTTCCTTTACTGCATTTACCACCTCCGATGCATTGGCACCTTTTAACATCAATACGACTGCTCCGGCCACTTCACCCTTGTCGCTGTAAGTCATTGCACCATACCTAACAGCATGGCCTATGCGAACATCGGCAACATCCCTGATCAGCACCGGAATTCCATTGTCATTATACCTGACTACTATCTGCCCTATTTCCTCCAAATTTTTGGCCAACCCTTCCGTTCGGATAAACAAAGCAGTTGGTCCTTTTTCAATATAAGCACCACCGGAGTTTTGATTATTCTTTTCCAATGCTTCAAACACATCACTTACGGTAATGTTCATGCTTTTTAGTCTGTCGGGAATTACAGCTACTTCATATTCTTTCAAATAACCTCCAAAACTGCTGACATCTGCCACCCCTGGTGTTCCCAGCAATTGCCTCCTTACTACCCAATCCTGGATGGAACGCAATTCCGTGAGATCATACTTAGATTCATAACCTTTTTTGGGCCTGATTACGTATTGGTAAATTTCTCCGAGCCCTGTTGTTGCCGGCGCTAATTCAGGCCTGCCCGCGGTTACAGGAATTTGTTCCCGAACCCCAATCAATCTTTCGGATACCTGTTGCCTTGCCCAGTAAAAATCAGTATCATCATCAAAGACAATTGTAATGACTGAAAGACCAAACCTGGAAATAGACCGCATTTCAGTGATTCCGGGGATATTTGCCGTGGATTGTTCAATAGGAAAAGTAACCAACCGTTCAACTTCCGGTGCTGCTAAGGATGGTGAAGTTGTTATAACCTGGACCTGGTTACTGGTAATGTCGGGTAATGCATCGATGGGCAACCTGCTAACTTCAATAGCACCTATAACCACCAACGCCAACGTGAACAAGCCGACAATAAGTTTATTCTTTACAGAAAAACCAATGATCTTATTTAACATGTAATAGTATTTACCTGTAACAAAAAAATGCTATGTTATTTCAGGTAAATCGCGGAGGTTGAAAAAAATCGCAGGAAGAAATTAAAACTTTGTTTATGTCTTTGTAAATGGAAAATTGTGGAAGTATTTCTTGCAAAGGTTCAATTTCCATTGAAGGTGGAAGCGCCTGGCAGCTTAGAGAAGTATTCACAACCAGGTTGCAAGCATCTCGAAAGGGTAACTGCTGATCCTGTTGGTAATCATCATCCATTTCAATTACTTCCAAATAATGTTCCTGGATAAAAGCAAACATGGTAATGTGCTCGTCTGCCTGTTTGTGTTCATTAAAATGTTGAAACAAAACAGGAATCTTAAGAAACTGGTGTAGTTCCGCAAATGAGAGCATGAATGCTCCTAAAAATAATATCGCCGCCAATTTTTTCAAGAACCCAAAGATAAATAACTAACGGTAGATAAACCATGATTATTCACCTTGCAGCATATACCGGATGCCCAGGAAAATTCTCCTTCCCTGGTTGGGAGCATACACATATGCCGGATCGAAGATCAAACCATATGGATTCTCGCTGGAAGTTTGTGCGTTACCATCAGCATCAAATTCAACCTGTTTATTAAATGGATCGTGCGAACGAGCAATGAGAAAAATATTATTTTTTGCAGGCGTCCAATTCAACATGTTTTTGATGCCACCATAAACCTCTAAAGTCTTCCACCATTTTTTTGTTAGCTGCAGGTTTTGCAAACTCCATACAGGAGAATTTTCAGCCCGTGGGTCATTGGCACCTTGAAGTGGTAATTTCATGGGACCATAAATATTCCCTGTATAATCCACAGTTAAAGCAACTACCGGGAAACTGTAACTAAGCGACCAGTTGGCACTCCATTTTTCCGTCAACAATGGTCGTTGTTTGATTTTATCCTCCATTTTATAAAGTTCCTGCAATGTAAACCCGGTATACCCTTTCAATCTGTGATGAAGAGAAAATTCTGCATTAAGAGAAACTCCTTTTGAAATGGCATGTCCATTTAAATTCTGATAAATGATTTTGCGGGGATCCGTTTCATAATCTGGTATGATCTGGTTATGAAACCATGAATACCAGGCAGAAAGATCAAGCGTGAAAGATTTTCCATCTCCCCTCCATTCATTGATGAAATTGGCATTAATGTTATAACTGGATTCGGGTTTCAGTTTTTCTTTTATTTCAACTGCCCTGGCCCCGGTCAATGCTGCATGATCTTCGGTAAAAAGATTAACCACCCGGAATCCTGTTCCTGCATTTATACGAAATACTCTTTGATCATCCATTTTCCATTTGTAAGCAAAACGTGGAGTAAAAATATTTTTATGTATGGGATGATGATCATACCTCAATCCTGATAGTAACTGGTGACGCTCATTTAATTTCCATTCATACTGGACAAAAATTCCCGGGATAAAAAAACGCTCCGGGTTATTATTCCCGGACAATGTATCAACGGTAGCAGTTGAATTATCATCATAATAACTATAACGCCCAGCTATACCTGATAATAATTCATGATCACCCGCAATGGTTTTATGCCAGGTCCCTTGTCCAAAAATTATTTTCTGATCTCCCATATAGGGTGTTGTACCATAATAAGAATCCTGTTTATGACCGGTGGCCGAAAAGGCAAAAAACATTTTTTCATGTACTGGTAACTGGTAGTTACCGATCAGCTCCCAGCGATTGGTGTAAATGCTTTCTCCATACAGGCTATCTCCTCCCCTGAAGCTTTTATTCCAGCGCATATCCCCACCCCACCTGTCTTCATAAAAATACCGGGTGGCCAGGCTGGCCTGCCTGTTAAATTTTCTTTGCAGGCTCCATTTATTAAAAATGGTGAACCGGTCCTGTAATGTAACATCGGTAAATTGGTCGTTATCTTTATCCTTCGGATTGGTATAATTAAAATAATTGATGCCGAGTAAACCCGTCAACTTGGGCGATACCTTATATTTAACACCGGCGTCCAGCAGGTATTCATGCCAGTTAGTTGTCATCAGGTTGGCACTGAATAAAGGTGCTTTCTCCGGTGTCCGGGTAATTACGTTGATCAATCCGCCAATGGCCTCTGAACCATATAACCCTGATGCAGGACCTTTTACAATCTCGACCCGCTCAATCATCTGGTGTGGAATGCCGAATAAACCATACACCGACGATAAACTGCTCACTATGGGCATTCCGTCAATAGTGATCATAGTATAAGGACCTTCCAATCCATTGATATGAATATCCCCCGTGTTGCAAACGTTGCAGTTTAACTGTGGGCGAACACCGTTTACCTGTTGCAGTGATTCGAATATACTTGGTGTTGGATTTTTTTTGAAAAATCCCGGGTTATAAACTTCCACGGCAATGGGACTTTCCAAACGGGTAACGGCTTTCAGGGTTCCGGTTACAACTACTGCATCAAGGGTAGAAACTGTTGTTTGAAGACTGAAGACTATTTCCTTTTCCTCATCGTGCTTCAAAACTATGGATTGATGAAAATTTTCAAAACCAACCATGGATATCTTTATATCGTACTTGCCCGGTGCAGTTGTATTATATTCAAATCGCCCTGCTGAATCAGATAATAAAATCTTGTTTTTACCTATTGTAACAGTGGCATTTGCAACCGGTTCATCGCCGTTTAATAACAATCCCCTGATCAGTCCCTGTGCCAGGATACATTCAGGAATAAAAAATATAATAACACCAATAATTAACCTGCATGCATGTTTCATAACCAAACAAAAATAGTAATTATTTGAACTTCCAAAGTTATTTTATTTGGTAGACCAAATTTTATTGTTCAGGCAAACCGATTATCTTTGATTCATGTCGCATTTTGAGCACTATTCAGAAGAAAATTACCTGAAAATGCTGTATAAACTTGGCAGCAAGGATGTCAAGAAGGTAAACAACACGGCTTTGTCCAAAGCACTGGAATTAAACCCTGCTACCGTTTTAGAAATGGTTCGAAAATTAAAAGAGAAAAAACTGGTCGTTATAGCGGCAGATAAATCCATACAATTAACCGATAAGGGTAAGAAGAAAGCCCTGCTCATTATTCGTAAACACCGGTTATGGGAAGTTTTCTTAGTAGAGAAATTACAATTTAAATGGAACGAAGTACATATGCTGGCCGAACAGCTTGAACACATCGAATCAGATGATATGGTTGACAGGCTTGAAGCCTTCCTGGGTCACCCGGATTTTGATCCACATGGAGACCCGATACCGGATAAAAATGGCAAAATAAAAATAAACCAAAGCACGCCTTTGGCCAGTTGCCCGGCCGGGAAAACAGTAAAAGTGATCAGTTTTGCAGAAACCAATGATGCCTTTCTCGATTATTTGGAAAAACTGAATATCAAACCCGGTATAAAAATCAAGCTGACCGACATTCATGAATATGATCACTCATTGTCCGTTATCATCCAAAAAAAATCCGTACAACTCAGTGAAAAAGCTGCACGGAATATTTTGGTAGAACCCGCCTGATTATTTTTTCAATGCATTGAAAAATGTTCTTTCAAAGGATAAATAATAACTTTTATCACCCATGCGGTGCATGTTACCATTTAATTGAAAACGGTAACCCAGGTTTATTTTAGCATTGCTGTTCACAATAAATTGCAAAGCCGGCGCCAGGTCTACATAATATTTATTTCCGTCCAATATTTTTTGCCCAAGCAGTTCGGCATAAAGGTTTACATTCAATTGTTTGTAACTGGTATACTCTTTTGGTAAAAGTAAATAGCCTGCTGATAACGAATAATTAAGTGCCTGGTAGTGACGTTCTGGTATATAATAGACTTTATCAAACCTGGAGCTGTTCAACACCTGTGTATTACTAACGGTACCGGATAGTGCAAATTTATGCCAGAGCTGTGTAGCAATGATCCCTGCTTTTATTCCACTTTTATCACCTCTCAGGTTAATCTCATCGTACGTATTGTAATCTTTACTTACTGACGCTTCGGCAAAAACAGCCATCCTGAAATGTTTATGAACATCATCAACCGATAAAAAACGGTACTGACCATATACATAAGCACCGTCCCAGCTTAATCCATCCTGGTAGATATTGGAAAAAGAGGTGCCTACATGCGCCATGAACTTTGTATGAAATCCAACCTGCCATTCAGGTGTGTACCGCTGCTTCAATGTGGATGAACCCGGCATTAACTGGGCTGATAGTTTAGCCGTCATTGATTTGGCAGGCATATTAGATGCCGGTTCAGAAAATATATACAACTCCTGCGCCTGTGAATAGAAAACATTTCCCATCAACAGGAGCATTAAAAACTTCTTCATGAATGATTTTATTTTTTCAAAAGCTGGCTTAATGCTTTGTCAAGTTCTTCCGGCAGCAGATCAATACCCACTATAACGCCATTTTGATCTATCAGATAGTTGGTAGGTATAGCCATCAGCTGCCATTTCTCTGCAGTCTTTGCCTGCCAGCCTCCACGGTCAATAACCTGGAGCCAGGTTATTTTATCCTTTAAAACGGCCTTCCGCCAATGTTTTTCTTCTTCATCCAATGAAACACCAAAAATTTCAAAACCGCTTTCCTTATGCTTCTTATACAATTTTACAAGATCCCTGTTGGCAGAACGACAAGGTCCGCACCAGGAAGCCCAGAAATCGAGTAATACAACTTTCCCACTCAAGGATGAAAGACTGAGTGTATCGCCGTTTAAACCAGGTAAAGTGATCTCATAAGGTTTCTCTCCATAATTTGGCTGTGCAAGCATAACCAATGGAAGCAAAATAACAGCAAAGAGAATAAATATGTTTTTAAGAATCATAGATATAAAATTGCTCCCGGGTTAATTACCGGGAGCAATTATTTTTAAAGCGTTACATGAAAAATTCTCGTGTTAGCGGCTATCCCATCCTGTTGACAACAACTGCCGGCTATGCCTGTTTGCAAACATTCCATTTCTGATTTGTTACTGTACTTTTTAAAATCTTTACCCGTAACAAATTTTTTATCAACCATGGTAATGGTCTTTTCACCTGAGAGTTGCTGATCTTTTACATCAACAAAATGAAAAACCTGTTCACCAATTTTTGTGTGCTGGTCATTTTTGATTGCTACATTATTAAACTGACCTGTTAATTGCAATTTTGCAACGGAAAAACCTGCATCTTCCACAGCGGATTGTAACGCATCAATACTAAACGCTTCCTTACTTTTAAATGTGATATTAAAAATCGAATTCTTGATATCAGGTTTTACTTCAGCCACAAATGGTAACACTTCCAAAGCTTTATTGATTGCATTGCTGCACATGGCACAGGTTAAACCACTCGCCTGCAGGGATGCCTTCGAAAACTGTGCTTCACCCCGGATTGCAAAAAAGGCTATTAAAATAAATAATACTAAATTCTTCATCTGATAATTTTATAATTTTTTACGACTTTTTGCAACAATCTTTTCCGCTATGACCTTCCATTGTGCAGGTAGCTTCTTTACAACCAGTGCATTTACCATCTTTGGTGCAATCAGCGCATTTCCCATCCTTACAATCCGCACACTTACCATCTTTACAGCAATCTTTTCCTGAGCAACATACGTCTTTAGCTGCAGTTGCATGATCATGTGCAGTACGCTCATATTTACAGCATCCATGCAGGTTATTGTATGCTTCATCAGGTGCTTTTACATCTTTGGTATCATACCCTGTAGCAGCTACAGCTTTTTGAATTTTTGCATTATTAGATGAAGAGTGCTGATATTCTACCGTTAAAATTTTTGTATCGGCATCCCAGGCAGCATATGAAGCTCCTGCAGTTTTAGCGGCTTTTTCAATTTTATTCTTACACATGCCGCAATTACCTGAAACCGGTATGGTTTCTTTTACAGCCTGTGCAAAAGATAATTGAGCGAATCCTATAAAAAGAGTCAAAACAGAAAATAATCTGATCGATTTCATAACAATGATTTTTGTTGAAAAAATATAAAATAATAACAGGCTTAATACCTTTAAACGTTTGAAAGCTTTAATTGGTATCAGATGCGGAAGACTTTGTTGACCAGGTAAACAGGCTGTTTACTATCAGGGGGTATGAAATCTGGTTGATTATAAGAATAATCGTTAAATAATTTATTTAAACCCGTTAACGGCGTACGCGTCATTACAGGAGTAATGTTCTTTAATTTATAAAAATGGTATGATGCAAAATGATCGTCCTGGAGTTTTATCACTTTGGTGTCATCATGACAGCAGCCATTGCCCTCTTCGTTACTCATTCCACATTTAGAACAAGTTTCTGATTTATTACCGAACAACTCCATTGAACTGAGCTTGTTCATGCAATAGTGGCTGTTAATGATCAGCCCGCTGGTGAACAAAAGATAAAATACGGTTAATATGGTAAGGACCGGCTTCTGCATGAAGAACGATCAAAGATAAACCCTATTTGAGAGGAATGAAAGCGATCCACTTAAAAAAAATACAAATCTTAGTTAACAAAAGTCCAGAAAATCCCTACCCTAATCATCATCCCCGGCGTTGGATAACCGGGAGCCGCAAAGTTGTTGCGGGTAAATCCAAAACCATTTTGGGTACTCGCTGTATTCAGGTTCTCTGCCCTGATATATGCTTTGAAACTGCGGATGCGAAAATGCAGAAAAGCGGCTATATCCGGCCTGTTGGTGATTGTTGTAGTATCCTGGTAAAAGAAATTAGAAAGTAATGGAGAATACCCATTTGCTTTATAGGGCGTATGATATCTTACTTCAATTCCTGTTGACATCCTCAGGTTTTTAAAACCAAGATTTCCTTCATAAGCAAATCGCTGCCGGGTAAAGAATACCGGAAGATTTATGGGCGCATTACCAGTTTCTTTTTGCAAATAAATATCCGTGTACCAGTTCCAGCTTTTACCAAATGTGAATTGTTTTTGCAAAGAAACCTGTAGAAAATTAAAGAGGCTGGATTCCTGTTGCAGGTCATAAAATCCATTGAGATAGGTGTAATTGCTCACGAGGTAATAATGGCCCTGCAAGTGTAATTTGATATTGGGTAAAAAATAGGCTCCAAATGCATGGCTGATATTTTCCTTATTAAAATCTTTCGGCGCATCCAGCAGGTAAAAATGACTGCGACTATCAAACAAAAAAGATGGAGATTTATTCGCATTTTCAAATCCCAATTTTAAAAATCCAAGTTTCGTGCCCAACTGGCGTTGTAAACTTCCATAAGCATGATAATCTCCTGCATTCAGCCCCGTAAAATACAGTTTGCCAGATGCCTCCATATCCCATTTTCCATTGCGGGTTTTATTGCGATAAATTCCGTGACCGATTAAATTATAAAATGTGCTTTTCCCATTCCGTAGCTGGCCCTGGAAGTTTTCCATGCTCAAACCCACTTTCAGGTATTGCTGCAGGTTATTAGCATCGGGAAAAGTATAAATAGAAAAATCGTTCGACACTTTATGCCATTTGTCTTCTATATATACAGAATCACCTTGCGGATTCAAGTTGATATTATAATGATCCTGGTAATAGGTTGAATCGGGCACATCATCCTGGAAACTATAATTAAACCGGTCATATTGAATAGTATGTTCAAAACGAAGACGAGGATAAAAAAGCGGTATCACTGTTGAATCTGTAACTAAAGAATCTTTTCTGCCCAGGTCATATTGCTGGCGCATCATGGCTGTAAACTCTTTCTGGTTATTCCCGGTTGTAACCTGGGTGCCAAAAAAATCACGCCCAAACTGCGGATCTCCACCCAATTTAGTGGGTATGCTGAAACGTTTTTCAAAATCAGTACTATCCAAATATATATTATCGACTATACCACCATTTTCACCTGATTGCATATTATTGACCAACAAAACAAAATAATTATGATACCTTTTTGATGGTCCATCATACAATGAAGTAAGCAGGTAATTATTATGATTGGTACGCTGGTTTTTGAATATGCCAGGAGAATTGATCAACCGGTATCCCAATGATGCATTCCAGTGCGGTTTGATATTCTGCGTGTGAAATACATTAATAACCTGCTCTACACGAGTGCCAACCATATAGCCAAGGTCTGTGTATGGCCTGGTTGTATTAAAAAACCTTATCTCATTGAGTTTCCATTTATATACATCAAAACTATTCAAACCACTATTCCAGCCAGGTTCAAATGAGGGTTGAAATAGCAAACTCTTTGTTGCGGTTCCATTATTTCCAATATAAACATGATGTGCAGGTATTGGAAACCAGGATGTATAATCACTGATGGATGAATCTAATCTATATTGCCCTGCAGAATCCAGGTAACGAAAATAAATAGTCAGTGAATCTTCAAATTTATTTCTGCGTCGCAGGCTGTCTGTGTCTTCGCCGCCGATTATTTGTTTGTTACCAAGATTTCGGCCCCCTTGTTCTATCCGGCGCAGAACCTCCTGCGAAGTAACTTCAATGCTTACAAGCAGCAGGAAAAAAATAAAGAGATATAATTTATGAATGGACAGGGCTGAAGGTTATTTTAATGATAGGGGCAAAAGTAAAACTAAACAGGTATTGGTGAATATGAACAAAAGATAAGCTTATGTAAAAAAATTAAACAACTACAACCATCTCCCTGATCAGGGCAGACAATTTAGGTTCAGCTTCTTTAGCAGCTTGTAAAACTTCATCATGGGTTATGATATTTTCCTCTTCCCGAATACCCAAATCGGTAATTACACTGACAGCAAAAACAGGTAAGCCCATGTGATTGGCGGCAATTACTTCCTGCACAGTGCTCATTCCTACGGCGTCACCCCCCAAAATACTAATCATTTTATATTCGGAGCGTGTTTCAAATGTGGGTCCTGTTACCCCAAAATATACACCTTCTATAATGGGCAAACTCAAAGCGGTTGCAATGTTCTTTGCTTTTTCTATAAATTCTTTTTTATAGGGTTCACTCATGTCAGGAAATCGTTTACCCAATTCTGCAAAATTTTTCCCTATCAACGGATTTGCAATACTTAAACTAATGTGATCATGAATAATCATCAAATCGCCCACTTTCATACCTTTTTTAACTCCACCGGCAGCATTAGTTAATAATAAGGCCTCAATCCCCAGGAATTTCATAACACGAATGGGATAAACAACTTCATCAGCTGTATATCCTTCATAATAATGAAAACGACCTGCCATTGCAACAACCTGCTCACCATTTAATTTTCCAAAAATGAGTTTTCCATGGTGCCCTTCAACAGTAGAAACTGGGAAATGAGGAATCTGATCATAATCAACTTCTGCCGCTATTTCAATTTCATCTTTAAAATTTCCCAAACCACTGCCTAAAACAATACCCACCCTGGGTTGGGGTACTTTAAGCTCCTTAAAAAAAGCTATTGTTTCATTTAGCTTGTCTATAAAATGCTCCATAAAAATTTCTTGTGCGGCAAAAATGCATAAAAACAATCATTAAAAAAGTTTGTTTAATAAATATGAGGATATTTAATTTGGATGTTTCTGCATTTTGATGTATCATTTGGCTGGTTAAGGTACCCTCAGGCTATCGTTTTTTCTGAATTCCGTTTTTTAGAATTTCGTAATACTGAATTTTTGCCGTTTCTTTTTTTTCATCCCTAAAACTTTTTTATGATTGCAAACCAAAAAGAAGTTCAGGTGTATCGCTCATTTGCGCAGCACAATTTCAGACAAATTCCACAGATCATTCACCTTACCGATGAACAGGTAATGGATATTGATGTAGTGAGTCACGTTTTGCCATTCAAAACAAATAATTATGTAGTTAATGAATTAATTAATTGGGATAATGTTCCTGACGATCCCATATTTACTTTAACCTTTCCAAGAAGAGAGATGTTGATACCGGAGCATTATAATAAAATGCGAACGGCCATGGAAAATGGTGCAACAAAAAATGAGCTTAAAGTGGTGGCCAATGAAATCAGGCACCAGTTAAACCCACATCCTGCAGGGCAGTTGGAACATAATGTTCCCATGATCGAAGGACAAAGGCTGACAGGTATGCAACACAAATACCGCCAAACAGTTTTATTTTTTCCAAGCCAGGGTCAAACATGTCATGCCTATTGCAGTTTTTGTTTTCGCTGGCCGCAATTTGTGGGTATGGATGAATGGAAATTCGCTATGAGAGAATCTGAACTGATGGTAAAATATTTAAAAGAACATACAGAAGTAACTGATCTTTTATTTACTGGTGGCGATCCGATGATCATGAAAAATAAAATTTTCTCCGGCTATATAAATGCATTGCTTGATGCAGATATTCCCAATCTTCAAACGATCCGGATAGGTACAAAGGCTTTGGGTTACTGGCCATACAAATTTCTCACGGATGATGATGCAGAAGATACTTTACGCACTTTTGAAAAAATTGTAAAGTCAGGCAAGAACCTGGCTATTATGGCGCATTTTAATCACCCGGTTGAATTAAGTACACCCTCTGTTCAGGAAGCAATCAAAAGAGTCATTGCCACTGGTGCACAGATCCGTACGCAATCACCTATC
This sequence comes from Chitinophagaceae bacterium, assembly GCA_036675565.1. Taxonomy (GTDB): domain Bacteria; phylum Bacteroidota; class Bacteroidia; order Chitinophagales; family Chitinophagaceae; genus JACCYQ01. The sequence continues at coordinate 22,661 of JAKFER010000276.1, read as the reverse complement.
ATGCGTAATATAAATGCAGATCCAAAAATTTGGGCAGAGATGTGGCGCAAACAGGTAAATCTCAATTGCATTCCTTATTATATGTTTCTTGCCCGGGATACGGGTGCCCAGCATTATTTTGCAGTCCCATTGGTTGAAGCCTGGGATATTTTCAGAAAATCATATCAAATGGTAAGCGGTGTGTGCCGCACCGTTAGAGGGCCCAGCATGTCGGCTACTCCCGGGAAAATACAGGTATTAGGTGTTAGCGAAATCGGGGGGAAAAAAGTAATTGCCATGAGAATGCTGCAAGGCCGCAACCCGGATTGGATAGCGAGACCATTTTTTGCAGAATATAATAAAGATGCCATCTGGCTGGACGATCTGAAACCAGCTTTTGGTGAGGAGAAATTCTTTTTTGAAGAAGAACTGGCACAAATGTTTCATGAAGAATTAGGTTTTGAATCAAGGATACATAATTTAGAGTAGAATTTTAACCATGCCTAAACACACATACCTCAATCCGAATATTAAAGGATTGAAAGAATCACCTACCCTGCGTATCAATCAATATTGTAAGGAACTGGCCGCCCAGGGAATGCATATTTATAAATTAGGATTAGGACAATCACCATTTCCCGTACCTGACCCGGTTGTAAATGCATTGCGTTTATATGCGCCACAAAAAGAATATCAACATGTACAGGGATTGTATGAATTAAGACAGGCTGTAGCGGGATTTCATCGCAGGAAGGATTATGTAGATATTCAGCCCGAAGATGTTATGATTGGACCCGGATCCAAAGAACTGTTATTTTTATTGCAACTTGTTTTTGAAGGCGAAGTGATTATTCCAAGCCCCAGCTGGGTTTCTTATTTACCGCAAGCAAAAATTATCGGTAATAAAATAAATATCATCCATACTTCTGCAGTGGATCAATGGAGATTGTATCCGCACCAATTGGAAAAATTCTGCAGGGAAAATGTTTCGAATATCTCGGAGCCATATTTACTTATATTAAATTATCCAGGCAACCCTGATGGATTGACTTATGATGAAAATATGGTGAAAGAACTAGCGGCAATGGCCAGGAAGTATAATGTTTATATTCTTTCGGATGAAATTTATGGGCAGTTGCATCATGAAGGAAATCATGTTTCTATTGCACGATATTACCCGGAAGGTACCATCATCAGTTCGGGATTAAGTAAATGGTGTGGTGCCGGTGGCTGGCGATTAGGGACGTTTTCTTTTCCAAGCCAGTTACGCTGGTTGATGGATGCCATGTGCATTGTTGCAAGCGAAACCTACACTTCTGTATCAGCACCTATCCAGTATGCAGCCATACAGGCATTTATTGGTGGGTCTGAAATAGAAGAATATTTATGGCATGCCCGCAGAATATTAAAAGAACTAGGATTGGAAATAGCAGATACTTTACAAAATGGAAATATAAAAACGAATAACCCAACAGGGGGATTTTATTTATTTCTTGATTTTACAGATCTGCAGGAAAAACTGGCTTTACGTGGAATCACCACAGGTATCCAATTATGCAACCAATTGTTACAGGAAACAGGTGTAGCCATTTTACCAGGGGAAGATTTTAACCGGCCACCCGGAGAAATTTCCGCAAGGCTTTCGTATGTAGACTTTGATGGAGCAAAAGCTATGAGCGCCAGCAGGAATTATCCTTTACATGAGCATCTACCAAAAGATTTTACACACCGCTGGTGTGGACAGGTAACTGAAGCAGTTGAAAAACTGGTTGAATGGGCTAACAAATGATATAGCATTAATTAAAAACATGATTTAAATATTTCAAGTAACCATAACTGTTAGTTTATTATTAAACGGGCATTTAACTAAATTATCAATCACATCAATTCAGTCTTTACATTTGCATTCAAAAAATTAAAAAAAATGGCAACAACGAAAATAACAGTGAACAATAATGGCTCATTAAGAGTGGAAGGAGATTTTGAAATTGTAGATAAAAATGGTAACGCTTATGACCTGGGCGGAAGAGATGTAGTTTCAATCTGCAGGTGCGGTTTATCAAAGAACAAACCTTTTTGCGATGCATCACACAAGGGTCATTTTGAACACGAAGCCATTGCTTTTGCATTACCTCCCAAAAAACAATTGTAATAAAAAAATCCACCCTTATAATTTGGGTGGATTTTTTTTTGCTCAAAATTTAATTAGTCATTTTTTGTTGCTGTAATTTGTCCGCGGATTTCTCCATCAGGATACGTAGTACTGTTACCAACTACAAAATACCATTCGTTATCCAGCAATGATGACTCTTCTTCTTCCGTCAATGTAGCACCACCCACCGCACTACCTGCCACTCCTGCAGTTGTTACAGCAACCTTACCAATCAAAGTACCATTTGCACCTGCAACAGCAGGTCCGTAAATACTTACTGAATCAGTTGCTGATTCTGCTAGTCCACTCCAGCTAATATTATATTGCATCTGGTTTGTTTGAGCATTGTAAAAACCACTTATGCTGCCAGTTGCTGTTGTAGTTACAGCAGGAACAACCTGTGAGCCTGAAGCATTACCGGCAAGCGTGTAAGTATCTTCATTGATGTCATCCATTTCATCTTTTTCGCATGAAGAAAATCCAATTACACTTGCAACAGCTATCAACACGGGTACATTGGTAAATTTTTTAAAAAAATTCATCGTTTTCATTTTAGATCCTGTTTTTATGGTTAATAATAAACAGTTGATTAAACAAAAACGCTACCAGTTGTTGAAAAGCGTTGTTGAAATTTGTCTACATGGCGGGGTTTACTTTTCTTTTAACAAATAATCAATTTTTCATTTGTTTTTGATTTAAAAATAGAAAAGGAAAGTAATTATTTAGAAATCATATTTCAATCCCATAAACTTTATTGCCGGTAAAGCATTACCCATAAAATCGAATAATGCCGCATTCTCCCAACTGGAACCTGTGCCCCACCTGTCTTTCATGGGAGAAGTGATCCAGGCGGGCTCCCAATACATGATGCCATCACCCCCTGCACCTATAATTGTTTGTGTAAGATTTTTCATGTATTCCAACTGGGCAGGAATCGAAGCTTCATATCCAATTAATTCTTTTGCTTCACCAAATAAATTATTATAGGAATCAGCATTTTCAAATGTCCATGGGAAAGCTGCTTCAACAATCATTACTTTCTTACCATATTTATTTACCAGTAACCGAATAGTATCTCCAATTTCTTTCATCGGGTGAACGGTGCTCCATTTATAATAATGCGACAACCCAAGAATGTCAAAATCATTTACGCCACCTAGTGTCATTATATTCTCCGTCCACTGAGGTGCATATTGTAATTGTGCAACATGAATAATGACCTGCGGTTTAACCACAGATGTTTTTTCAAAATCCCTGACTGCACGAATACCGCTATTGATTAAATCGCCAAAATTTTTCCAGTTTTCCGGCATATTCCATTCAACCTTTCCAACAGGCCAAAGCATTCCGTTATTATTTTCATTTCCAACCTGGATCATCTCAGGAACCAGGTCTTTTGATTGCAGGTAATTTAATACCGATAATGTATAGTTGTAAACGGAGTCTTTTAAAATTTCAAGAGGGAGTCCTTCCCATGCCGCAGGTAAATTTTGTTTATTGGGATCGGCCCAGTCGTCAGAATAATGAAGATTGAGATTTACTGACATCCCAGCCTGCTTTGCACGCCGGATCGTTTTTTCAACATCTGCAAGGTCACTGTACATTTTTCCTCCTGACACTTCCTTTTTCCATTCGGGTGTATGCCATAACCGCACACGCACATTATTGCAACCATTTTCTTTGAAAATTTCGAAAACATCTTTAGGTTGATCATTTGCGTAATACTTGCCACCCGCGTCCTCAATTTCATTTACATAAGAAAGGTCGGCGCCCATTACAAATTGCTGCCAGGGATAATGGATTGTTTCAGATCGTGAAGCTATCCTGGTATTGCTGCATCCGGCAAGAAAATGAAAAATGAAAAATAAAAAAATAAAAACAGAGAGAATAAATAATTTTTTCATTTTTTTAAAAGGAATTTATGTGCATACTTTTCTTAAATGAAACCTATCCACAATGCAGAAAATTATTTTCTCAGTAAAAACTCTTCACCCTGAAATCATACAAACTTTCCTGCGGCTTGATTCTTTTTGCGTAAAGAAATCTTTTTAATTCACTTTCTTCAAAATTCGGTGCAGCCGGATCTACACTGCTGATACGTACCCATTTGCTGGAATGGATAAATTCTTTATTCCCTATCCACATTCCCACATGAACCACTCTTTCTGCTTTACCATCTTTGGCAGGCACCCCGAAAAATAACAGATCACCCGGTTGCAGGTATTCCCAGTCGTTTTGTGTGCTAACCAGTTCACCAACCTGCGCCTGCTGGCTTGCATCTCGTGGTAAAACCAATCCATTCATAAAAAAAACAGTCTTGGTAAATCCACTGCAGTCAACACCTTTGAATGATGTACCTCCCCATAAATAAGGCAGACCCGTTAAACGTTTAGCTGTTTCAACAAAATTTTGCTGTGTAGGATTTCTTTGAGCAGCCCAATCTCTTAGCATTTGACTTTCTGAACGCAATACAAAACCTACTCTCCCATCCGGGAAATTAACCTTGTAATAATCCCCAATCCGGTCTTCATAAGCTAATACATCCCCATAAACCAAATCAGATATCGTGGCACTGTCCGCATTCATTTTCGCATATACAAAACCGTATGGTTTAGTATAAATAATTTTTGTGCTCTCCTGCCATTGTGTAAATTCATTGTCTTTCATCAGGGTAATTCCGCCACCATCAACCCAGGCAATATACTGATCGGGTGTTTGAACCTGGTACCAGCCACCTTTGAACTTAAAAACTTTTATCGGTGTACCCAATGTGGCCTGTGTAGCCAGTTCGGCGGGATGACGGCCTTGTGTTCTTAAATTCGCCACACTCACATTTACCACTGCGTGATGAAATCCTTCCATAGCTTCCGTGGGTAATACATCTATGCTGTCAATCACAGTAAAACCATCATTTGCCAATTGCTGCAACAAAGCTTTTTTAGCCTCAGGTAAATTGGTTTCTCCTTTTAAGATATTATTATTGGCTGTAACCTGGAAAAGTGCAGTACGGGAATCCGGTGCATATTGTTTTGCAATTTGATCGATTATTGGCTGCATCGGCGATGCCTTTTCAACAACCGTTTTGGTGGTAGAACAGGACATTAAAATAATGAGCAGCAGGCTGTAAATAAATGTTTTCAATGCTGTTGACTTTTCAAACTAAGTTAGGTTATTATCAGTTCAATATTTGAAAATGCTGTTAATGGTTTTATCCAAAAAAAATTATGAATTAATGTTCCTCGTTAAAATAGATTTTATAAAAGTTTTTATTCACCGTTTCATCAAAACCTTTTTCAATCAGGTCATTACTGCCATGAATGTAAATATGAAAATTCTTATCCAGCTTTAAAACAGATTTAAAATAGCGTGATTGCTTTTTAACCGCCGCATCTGAAATTGAAAATGAGTCTCCAATGGCGGATTGAAATTCATCTTCATAATTTTTTTTATAATTTCTGAATGATTCTATACCCTGCGGATTACCAATCACTTCATTGGAAAAATCATCAAACTCAAATACATCTTTCTCCTTAAAATATTTAATGGAACGATTTAACAAGTCAATCTTTTCGGGTTTTGAAATACCAAATTCATCATCCATTTGTTCTGTCACAAATGCTTTATACAGGTTCAGGGTATTACTGGTCTTATTGTATTGATCGTTTCTAACTTTCAGTTTTAAAAAATCATCAACCCAGTATACAGATTCTCCATTACGATTGGTGTTGTCCGTAACCAGCACTTTGTATCCTTCTTCTTTTTCCGTATTAAAAATAATAGCCCCTTTATCCAGCTTTTTAATATTTATCGCTTCCTTTTCATATTCCAGTTGAAATCCATCGCTCTCAGGATACACTTTCAAAAACGTTTCTTTATTTTCAGATTTAAATAATCCTATAGCTTCCAGTTCTTCACCTTCCACCTGCAGGTTTCTGAAATATACTACATACAATTCGCCTGTTTTAATGTTTGGATGAGTACTCACATCAAAAAGATGCCTGGCAATTCCTTTTGAATATTCATGGAACTTATCTGGATCACTAAAAATATTACCTGCATAATGAAATGCTTCGTTTAAAGAAAGGTCTCCGCCAGGATGATGCAAACGATAAACTTCATTTGTTTTTAAAAAACTATTGGTGAAATATTGCATTAATATGGATGAAAGTGTTTTATCGCTTATCTCCAAGGGCTTTTCAGATAAACTGCAAATTCCGCCTTGGGATGCATTACCTGTTTTATGAACAGAGATTTTATCAATACTGGCATTTATATAGGATACCATGATTATTTCATTTGTGTGATGGGAGGGCTGTTAGTAAAAGGGCGTGAAAATAACCTGCTGTGATCAATTAGCCAAGCTTAAAAAACTGAATGTTTATAAATTGTGAAGCAATAAATTTTTAATTTTACCAAAACAGTTTTTATGTTTTCTGCAGCCACTTCAGCCGAACAATACCTTGATGAACTTCCTGCTGATCGCCAGGAACCTGTTCGCCAACTCAGGGAAACCGTAATAAAAAATCTACCCAAAGGTTTTAAAGAGACTATGGGATCTGGAATGCTTAATTATGTGGTTCCGCATAGCCTGTACCCGGCAGGTTACCATTGTGATCCAAAACAGCCGCTGCCATTTGCTGCTATCGCATCGCAAAAAAATTTTATTGCCTTTTACCACATGGGCATTTATGCGCAGCCAGATCTTTTAAAATGGTTTGAGGAAGAATATCCAAATCACAGTAAAACAAAATTGGATATGGGCAAAAGCTGCATCCGGTTTAAAAAGCCTGACCAGGTTCCCTTTAAACTGATCGGGGAACTATCAAAGAAGATCAGCGTGAAAGACTGGATCCATATTTATGAGTCGACACTAAAAAGGTGACTTATTTTTGTATAAAATAACGGTAAACCATAGCCGAGACCTTAGCCATCACCTCGATTCCTTCATCTTTGTTTTCAAGGTTTTTTGATAACAAAACAAGCACATACTTCTTCCCGCCTGGTAAATAAACAATTCCGGCATCATGCTGAATGCCCGTAATGGAACCTGTTTTATGCGCCACTTTTACATCAGCAGGTAACTTTGCCGGAATGATTTCATTAAAATGCTGGTCTAACAAAATACTGATCATTTCATCAGAAGCCTTTTTATTAACGGCTTCTCCCTTAGCCAGCGCTGAATAGATCAGCATTTGGTCGTAAGCCGTAGTTGTATTATTTAATTTTTTTTCATAAGCTTTTATATCCTCTACGCCTCGTAAAACCATAATGTCTTTTGCACCCATTTCCCGCATGGTCTGGTTTACATTTTTTGCGCCAACCTTTTCGATGACCAGGTTGGTAGCCAGGTTACTGCTTTTAATAATCATCCGGTATAATAAATTTCTTAAGGACAAAGTATTTCCAAGCTCTTTATAAATTTCCTGGTCGCTGTCGCTTTCCTGGTCCAGGATAAATTCACTGTCATCCACAATGCTTTTAAATTCCTGGTGCACTTTCATCGAATCATCGAGCGAAAATTTGCCAGCTGCCGCCTGTTTATAAACTTCTATCAACACTGGCGTTTTCATGGTACTGGCAGCATGAAAATTTTCTTTTTCATTGATCAATATTTCTTCGCCCGTTTCAAGATTTTTATAAGCCAGGGCAAATGTTCCTTTAACGGTCGAAAATTCATGGGTTAATTGTTGCTTAAATGATTGCCCGGTAGTATCTGTAGAAAATAAAGTGGCGATCGACATAATGACTGGTACCAGCATTGACTGTTATTTGAATAATTTGAGTTGAAAAGATATTAAGAATTCAATGATGCAAGCTATTTTCTCATCATTCTCCATTTGCTTTAATAATATTAACCGGCAAATTCAAAATACCTTAAACAATGAAGTTATATAAACTTTAAAACAGGCTGCTATGTCCACTTTCACCCCTTTAATCACCCATAAACAGAAATATGTAGTAAACAACCGGGCAACCTTAACCTGAAATATTTATCTTCGCCGAAATTTTTTACGCATGAACCTACATGAATACCAGGCTAAAGAATTACTGAAAAAATATAATGTCCCGGTGCAGGAAGGATATGCCTGCAGTACGCCGCACGAAGCAGAAGAAGCCTATCGCCAGATCAAAACGCAATATGGCAGCAACTTTGCTGTTCTGAAAGCGCAGATACATGCCGGTGGACGGGGAAAAGGGAAAGTAAAAGAAACGGGCATCAATGGAGTAAAAGTGGCCAAATCAGGAGAAGAAGTAACTGAATTTTCCCAGAAATTACTGGGAGGCACACTGGTAACCATCCAGACAGGGGAAGAGGGAAAAGTGATCAACAAAATCCTGGTGGCCCAGGATATGTATTATGATGGCCCTTCAGAAAGAAAGGAATTTTATTTATCTATCCTGTTAGATCGCAGTCTTGGACAAAATGTAATTATGTACAGTACCGAGGGTGGCATGGACATAGAAGAAGTTGCCCATAACACACCCGATAAAATATTTAAAGAGTGGGTACATCCTGCCGGAAACCTCGAACCTTTCCAGGCAAGAAAAATCGCTTTTAATTTTGGGTTGAGTGGTGATGCTTTTAAAAACTGTGTAAAGTTTGTAACCAATCTTTATAAAGCTTATGTGGGATTAGAATGCAGCATGCTGGAGATTAATCCTCTCTTTAAAACAGCTGATAATAAAATGGTAGCGGTGGATTGCAAAATGGGATTGGATGAAAATGCATTGATGCGCCATCCCGATCTTTCAGCTATGCGTGACCTGAGTGAAGAAGATCCTACTGAGGTTGAGGCAGCCAAATACAATTTGAATTTTGTAAAATTAGATGGCAATGTGGGTTGTATGGTGAATGGTGCCGGGCTTGCCATGGCAACAATGGATATGATCAAATTGAGTGGTGGAGAACCTGCCAATTTCCTGGATGTTGGTGGTACAGCCAATGCACAAACGGTTGAAGCGGGATTTAAGATCATTTTAAAAGATCCGAATGTAAAAGCCATTTTGATCAATATTTTTGGCGGCATCGTTCGTTGCGATCGTGTTGCACAGGGTGTTATTGATGCTTATAAGAACCTGGGAAATATTCATATTCCAATCATTGTTCGGTTGCAGGGAACCAATGCAGAGGAAGCAAAAAAACTCATTGATGAAAGCGGCCTGAAAGTTCAAAGTGCTATTCTATTGAGCGAAGCTGCCGAATTGGTAAAAAAAGCGGTAGCATAAGCTGATCTTATATTTATTTAATTTAAAACCTCGCAGATTGCGGGGTTTTTTTGTGCATGAAATTCTCTTGGGAAAATCTTACATTCAATATCTCTTATCAAAAATTATATGGATAAAAAAGATATTGATTCAAGCCCCTCACCTGCAAGGCGGAATTTTCTGAAACAATCATCAGCGATGGTTGCTTTGGCACTGGCACCACCAACTATTTTAAAAGCAGGTGACAAAAAAATAGAGGACCAGATTGCAGGTTATTTTGAAAAAGTTCCGGTAAAATTCGAAATTAACGGAAATGCTCATGCGCTTTCCATTGAACCACGTGTAACCCTGCTTGATTTGTTAAGGGAACAACTGCACTTAACCGGAACCAAAAAGGGCTGCGATCATGGACAATGCGGTGCCTGCACTGTGCATATAAACGGCAAACGAGTGAACTCCTGTTTAACACTTGCAGTGATGCAAAATGGCAATAAAATAACCACCATTGAAGGATTGGCAAATGGAGATGAACTGCATCCAATGCAGGAAGCATTTATAAAGCATGATGGATTTCAGTGTGGGTATTGTACTCCCGGGCAGATCATGAGTGCTGTTGCATGCGTTAAGGAAGGTCATGCTGAAACGGATGAAGATATCAGGGAATTTATGAGTGGAAATATTTGCCGCTGTGGTTGTTACACCAATATTGTTGACGCGATAAAAGATGCTAAAAAAGGAGGAAAATCATTATGATCAACTTCCAGTATTTACGGGTCGACACGCAAAAAAAAGCAATTGATGCATTAGCAAAAGATACCCATGCGCAATTTATTGCAGGTGGCACTAACCTGGTGGACCTGATGAAAAAAGGCGTTACCTCACCCCAACGCTTAGTCGACATTACGCATCTACCATTCAAACAAATTGAAAAAAATGCCGGCTTTACACACATCGGTTCACTGGCATTAAACAGCGATGTAGCGGAGCATGAACTAATTAAAAAACATCACCCATTATTAAGCCTGGCATTGCAGGCGGGTGCTTCGCCGCAATTACGAAACATGGCAACTGTTGGTGGCAACATGATGCAAAGAACACGGTGCACTTATTTTTATGATACCGCGATGCCTTGTAATAAACGGGTTGCAGGAAGCGGTTGCGGTGCTTTACAGGGATACAACCGCATGCATGCCATATTTGGTGCCAGTGAAAAATGTATAGCTGTACATCCCAGTGATATGTGCGTGGCTTTAGTAGCCTTAGATGCAAAAGTTTTAGTCAGCGGACCAAAAGGAAATCGCAGGATCGAGTTTAATAATTTTCACCGGCTTCCGGGAAATGATGCCACGAAAGATAATGTATTACAACAAGGAGAGTTGATCACCGGTATTGAAATTCCTGATCATCCATTTACCAAAAACATTTATTATTTAAAAATCCGGGACAGGGCATCCTATGCTTTTGCATTGGTTTCTGTTGCAGCAGCATTGGATATCCGGAACGATGTAATACAGGATGTAAGATTGGCAATGGGTGGAGTAGCCCACAAACCCTGGCGATTGCCTGCCGTGGAGAATTTTTTGAAAGGTAAAAAAATTTCGGAGGAAATTTTCCGGGAAGCTGCAAAGATGGCGATGAATGGATCAAAAGCGTTTGAACACAATGCATTTAAATTAAGAATGGCCCCTGCCGCTATAATAGAATCTTTAAAAAAAGCGACAAAACCAGTATAAATTTTTTTATGGAAAATAAGTTAACAGATTACTTTATGCCACCAATTGATCGCGTTGATGGGAAGTTGAAAGTTACTGGTGCTGCGAAATATTCGGCTGAATATGAAATGCCGCAAATGGCTTTTGGTGTAATTGTTGGCAGCACGATCTCTAAAGGCACCATCCTTTCTATGGATATAAAAGCCGCTGAAAATGCGCCAGGTATTTTGGGTGTTATCACTCCATTCAATATCAATAAACCAGCGGGTTATAACCTGGAAACAAAGGAAAATCTTCCAGCAACAAAAAAAGGTTTTCGAGTATTTGATGATAAAATAATTCGTTTTAACGGGCAACCTATTGCCCTGGTGATGGCAGATAGTTTTGAAAGAGCATTGCATGCTGCAACACTGATTAGGACACAATATCAAAAAAATTCGTTTCAAACCAACCTGGAAAAAGCCATTCCTGCAATTAAACCCCTGGAAGGAAATGCTTTTAAGGATTATATAAGGGGCGATGTAAATGCATGGAAATCGGCTCCGGTAAAAATGGATGCAACGTATAACATTCCGCTTGAAGTGCATAACCCGATGGAGTTGCATGCTATTACGGTTCATTGGGAAAAACCTGATAAAGTACTGGTCTACGAAAAAACGCAATCGTTGATGGATACGCAGGAAAACATCATGGAATTGTTTGGATTAAAAAAAGAAAACGTTCATATCATTACCAAATTTATTGGAGGCGCATTTGGATCAGCATTTAATACATGGCCACATGCTGTAGCCGCTTTGATCGGCGCTAAACAAATTAACAGACCATTGAAGGTTGTATTAAGCAGGGATCAAATGTTCACCCATGTTGGCTATCGTCCACAATCCATTCAAAAAATAAGTATAGGTGCACAAAGTGACGGAAAAATCACTGGCATCAATCACGAAGCAATTGCCATGACTGCTTCCTACCAGGAATTTACGGAAGGCATCGTGAATGTTTCGCGAATGTTGTATGACATTCCAAATGTGTTTACCAGTTACAAAGTTTATCCACTCGATTTAAGTTTACCTACCTGGATGCGAGGACCCGGCGAAACCACAGGTGCTTATGCATTGGAATGCGCCATTGACGAATTAGCCTATGCTTTAAAAATGGATCCGCTAAAACTGCGTTTATTAAATTATTCAGAAACAGATTTAGAAAAACAAAAGCCCTATTCCAGTAAATATTTGAAAGAAGCTTTCGAAATAGGTGCTGAAAAAATTGGATGGAATGATCGACATGCAGAACCACGCTCCATGCCGCAGGGAGAATGGCTGGCAGGATATGGAATAGGTTCAGGAGTATTCATCGGTTGGCGTGGTGGAGCAAAAGTTGGTGCCCGATTTACTGCAGATGGAAAATTGTTATTACAAAGTGCCGTTACGGATATGGGACCAGGCACAGCAACGGCTATGACCAAATTAGCATCCGAAACATTTGGTATACCACCCGGCAATATTATTTTTGAAATGGGCGATTCAAGTCTGCCACCTGGTATCATGCAAGGCGGATCAGGAACAACTTCTTCTCTTGGAACAACCGTAAATAATGCAACCTTAAGCCTGAAGAAAAAATTATTGGAACTGGCAAAAGACAATCCAGTATTTCACACAGAACAAATACATGATGTAAAACTGGAAGATATTTTATTTGAAAATGGCGAAATGATACTGGCCTCTGATAAAACAAGAAAAATCAGTTATACATCCGTTTTAAAAAATGCTAACATAAATGAAATTGAATTTATAGAAGAAACGAAAGGGTTTAATAATTCGGAATATTCAACTTACGCTTACGCAGCCCACTTTGTTAAGTTATTAGTGCATGCTTCTACGGGTGTTATCAAATTAGATAAGATTGTTAGTGTTATTGACGGCGGTAAAATAGTAAATGAAACAACAGCCAGGAGCCAGATCCTTGGTGGTGTTGTCGGTGGCATTGGCATGGCGCTGATGGAAGAAGGCGTTATAGATCACCGTTATGGCCGATGGGTTAATAATAATTTTGGAGATTATCATGTTCCGGTCAATGCAGATGTGCCCTATATAGACGCCTTGTTTGTCAATAAACCTGACCCCATTTTAAATCCCATGGGTTCGAAAGGTATTGGAGAAGTGGCTATGGTTGGTTTTCCTGCTGCTATTGCAAACGCTGTTTTTCATGCAACAGGTAAGCGTATTCGTGATTTACCTATTACACCCGATAAACTTATTTAAAAAGATAATTAAAATCTTAAATAGTACTATTTACTCCCTGTGGTTTCACTTTCCCCAGTTGTTGAATTTTTTTACGTTCACCAACTATCCAGACAATATCGTTCCATTCAAAAACGGTTGTTGAATCCGGGTTCAGCAATCTTTCTGATCCTCTTTCAATACCAATAACCAAACCATTGGTGATTTCCCGGATGCCGGAATTGCGGATGGTCAACCCCTTTAACCGGGTATGTTCATCAACTACTATTTTTTGCACCATGATATCTTCAATATCTATTGTTGATTCCTCGATGGCCTCCAGTGTTTCAAACACAGGTTGAAATCGCTGCATTTGTTCATCTGTAGCAATGATACCTACATGGTCAAAGGGAAGTAACTTATGATTTCTGCCGGGCGTATGAATAAGCCGGTCACCCCTTTTTATGTAACCGATATTGATCCCGTATTTTTCGCGCCAGGAAAGCTCCTGTAATGATTTTCCAATGTAATCGGCATCCGGGTTTACTTCCATATTAATTACAGATGCGGACCAAGGCGAAAGATCAGATTGAATATCCCTGCTTTTACTATACAAAACCTGGACTAGATCTTTTTTTCTTTTAACAGCCATCTCTCTTTCATTGAGGTTAGAGATAAACCTTAACTCGATACGATGATAAAATTTTTGAATCCTTTTTGAAAATAAAAATAAGATGATGATAATTATGGGTACCGCAACTAACATGGCAATTTTAGCAGAGAATAATATGTCGACGCCAACGATAATAAATGTTATCCCAATGATGATCCGCAGTGCTTCTAATAAAACCAATGGCCCATGATTGTATTTGTTATTCAACCATAATTCTTTATATGCAAGCACTTCTGGCTTTTTAGCCATCAAAGCCCATAAGAATGGCGATGCAATACCTAAAACAAGTACTACTCCCAGTACATTGGCTACATTAGCACTTGAAATTGCAGTATATAAAAAAGGCACAAGAAATTTGTAAGATAACCACCCAATAGCAAGTATGATAAACGCGTTGCTGAAAACAATACGGCCATATGAATGTAATACAACCTTCCAATTACTTTCAGCTTGAATATTCTGTGTGCCAGCAGAATACCTGTTTAAATTTCTAAGCAAGCGAGGGGGTAGTATTTTCACTAATTGATTATAAGCGGGCTCAGAATATTTAATCATATAAGGCGAAGTGAAAGTTGTAATAGCAGAAGCCCCAACAGCTACAGGAAATAAAAATTCACTGATTACGCCCAGGCTTAAACCAAGCGCAGCAACAATGAAAGAAAATTCCCCGATCATGGTCATACTCATACCAACCTGTACGGCCTGTTTCAATGGTTGGCCGGAAATGACAGCACCCAAAATGATTCCAAATGATTTTCCAAAAATGATAACCAATGTAACAATGATAACGGCCCATCCATTTTCCATTATCGCCGCAGGATCTATTAACATCCCAACTGAAATAAAGAAGATTGCCCCAAAAAGATCCTTAACCGGTTTAAATATATGTTCCACTTTTTCTGCAGATGTAGTTTCCGCAATAATAGAACCCATAATAAAGGCACCCAATTCAGCAGAAAATCCAACTTCTGTTGCAATGACCACCATGCCAAGGCAAAGTCCAATAGATAAAATTAGCAATGCCTCTTCATCCATTAATTTTTTGGCCATTTTTAAAAAAGAAGGCAATAAAAAAATGCCAGTAATAAACCATAGGATAAGAAAAAATACCAGTTTTAAAACGATCATTACCATTTCAGTTCCTTCGAACTGGTTACTAACAGCAATAGTGGATAATAATACCATCAGTAATATGACCACAATATCTTCCACCACCAACACACCAAAAACCACACGTGCAAATTGTTTGGTCTTTACACCCAATTCATCAAAAGCTCTGAAAATGATCGTTGTTGATGCAGCAGCCAACATGCCACCTAAAAAAAGGCTATCCATGGTTGACCATCCCATCAAATTACCTACTAAAAAACCAAGGGATGTTATAAATACAATTTCTATAAATGCCGTGATAGATGCGGCACCTCCTACCCGCATTAATTTTTTAAAACTAAATTCAAGACCGAGGCTGAAGAGAAGAAATATAACACCAATCTCTGCCCATGTTTCAACATTCGCAATGTCTGATACACTGGGAAAATATTTAAAATGAGGCCCCACCAGGAAACCGGCAAGTATATAACCCAATATCAATGGTTGTTTAATCCACCTGAATAACAAGGTTGTTATGGCTCCTGCAATTAGGATCAGCGCCAGGTCCTCAATCAGTTTTGGTAAATGCCCCATGCAAAGATTTTTGTTTTTACAACCAGTTCCAGAATATAATTTAAATCATTACCAAGCTGGTGCGTTAGAAAACAAAAATAACAAAACTGGTGGAGGGCATTTTTAAAAAAATCCTCTTTCAAAAATTAAAAGAAATAAAAAGTTGTAGCTGTTTTTAATTAAATCAAACAAAAAACGTTTATGCATTTTCTGGCATGTTCCCACATTCTGTACAACAAACAAACGGCACTTCTGTTAAAGGCGATGTTCGGAGAATTCTGAAATTACCTAATTCATCGCTGAGTGGTTTATGTTGCACATCCTGCAATAACATAGATTGCTGTTCCGCAGCTGCATGACGAACATGTTCATTAACCCTTAGTTCATTATCTCTTCCGGTTTGATATTTACTCACAGTGATATTTACATTTTCAAAAACACCTGGTTGTTGCAAGTTGGTGATATGTTCCCGCAAACTGGTAATGTTACCAAAGACCTCAACTACCAGCACACTTAAAGGCAAATCTGCAGGCAATCCCAGTAAAGTCATAATTCCTGCTATCTCTTTATTGTTCCATGCAGCTAGTCCTGATTTCGGCTGATCTTTTATGATTGCTTTTTTTGCACCTTCCGCGATCTTTACTTTATCAAATACAAATTCATTTGAATTAATAAAGGGTTGAAAGGAATAATAATTTCTAAGACTATTTATCTGTTCATCCACATTCAGGTTTAATTTTCTTCTCCAATCCATTCTTTTTTCATCTAATAAAATGTTTCGAAAATCTTTTCCATCCGCTTGTGCAACTTGTGCATACAATAAACACCATAATTCTGTTCGTGGAGGATCTGCAGTTACATTTTTTCCATTGTGAACGGCTTTTGCAAATGGTGCATTTACAAACACATTATCCTTATCCCGGTTCACCGTGCATAATAATGTTGGTGCCGGATGTTGTATACCCGTTACTCTTAATGGTCGCCCAAATCTGCCCTGCGCAGTGCTCCATAAATTATCTGTTCGATCGCTCCAATGTCCATGTCCTATCCTGAACTCATAAGTAAAGAATCCAAAAAGGTCAGTGCTTTCCGCATTCATTCCCGGAGGCAGTGGCAACAAATAATGCACATCACTGTCGGTTGATTTTTCCATAGGTTGCATGGCACCGATACCGGCAAGATCATCACTTTGATCTGGGGTAATGATCCTGGTGAATTCAGGATCCAAAGACAGTGCCGGTTCTGCAGGTGAAACCAATAATTCGGGATGATTATTACTGATTAATTGGTCGGGCGAAACTGCCAATACCCTGCAGAAAATAGTGTCATTGGGATCATGTACAGGCTCCTCAAATTCCATCCATAAAAATCTGCGCCTGGCTTCAGATGCGCTATAGCGATCATTGCGCAAATAAGGAGAGAATGCAATGCCCACACTCACCAGTTTTGGTATTTGAGATGGATCTACGGTTGTAGGTAACAGTAAGCTTCCTGCATTAATGGTTTCATTTCCGGCTAAACTTGCATGATTGTTTTTAAACCGGGGATAAATTTTGTAGGATACATCAATTTCATCAGGAAAACGTAATGAGGGATCCGTATTGGATTTTGCCAATGCAGATTTGGGTTCTATGGCATCAATAAAAATCAGGGTGGTGTATTCCCTGTTAATGATATCAAACCTGTCAGGTTGCAAAGCTTCGAAGGAAACGGTATGCTTAATTTCAATATCCCCTGCATAAGATGAATCACCTTTTATGGTATTATAGTTTAGATCCTCGGCATCTTCATCAGGATCACGATGAAATTTTTTTCGCCTCCCAATCCTGAAACTCACATCTTCCAGCGCATCCCAACTCCAGTCTCTGGGGATTTTATAGGTGATCAATCCAAGCCAATGATTTGTGAGATCTGCTTTTGAAGCGAATGTAATGGAAGAATGATCAGGTGCTAAAGTATGCCTGATGCGGTTACTGCAACCAAACACTACTCTTTCGCCTTTTTCGCTGACCAATGTTAATCCTTTACTTTTTACATTTAATTCCGCTGCCAGGCGCTGCACAATATCAGGTTGCAAAGCAGATAAATCTCTTTTTAAAAGAAACGTATGCGTATCGCCGGTATTTACAAAATGTTGGTCGGGCTGAAGATATAAAGCCTGTAAAACGGGAACATTCTCTTTTGGTATTAGCAATTGACTTTCATCACCAGATTCTTTATAAAAGCCAAAACTGGAAATTTTTCCATACCGGCTATCCAGGTTCCTGTTATTATTTATATATCCAAAATAAGTAGCACCGCCTTCACAAACGGCACGCAATGTGACCCTGATCTTCCTGGCTGTTGGCAACAATATTTCATCCTGGTTATGCAGATCATCGAGCGAAGGACCATCCAAACCAAAAGGCCGATCATCATTTTCAAAATTCAATACAGCTGTATCCCTGAATTGAAATTGGAGTGTAATAGCTTCATCAAAATTTCCCGTAAAAAGTCGATGGGTTGTGTATAATGGTGCGAAATTTTCTCTACCGGTTATGCTCAGTTGATTATCCATTCGCAGCATTTCAACTTCTACCAAAACTTCAACCTTACTTACATCCGGATCTGGAATACCGAAGGCTTTTTTACCAGCCATTGCTATTGAAGCCTGTTTTAAAAGTTCAATGGGGTTTTGTCCGGCCAATTGATATTTATTGGTAAAAACTACTGCCGGGTAACCTAATAATGGTCGGTGTATTTGTATTTCCGGACTTCCATTATAAATGGTAGTCCCATTATCATCTTCTTCATTATAAAATTCCTTTTGTTCCGCAAGAATTAACTGGTCGGTTATATCTTCCTCCGTCTCATTGATCCTTAATAAACCTGGTGCAACATATCTTTTAAATGGAACAACTGCATTTGAAGATGGAGCAATATGTAATGGCTCCGTGTTAATGGCAGGGCCGCCACCACTTATATCCATCATGCGTACCCGAAAACTATAAGTATTACCATACACTAGTTTAGCTGCTGTGGCCACTTCGTCAAACATACGATCGAGTCCAACATTTTTATCGGCTGAATTTATTTTACCCTCCAATGCTTTATCATTCTGGTAAACAGATGCGGCCTCTGCATCTTTCAATACAAGACTTTTACCTACCCAATTGGTAAAATACATGGGCAGCCAATATGCAGCATTCGGATCTCCATCAACCTGGGTTGGATAAACCTGGTAAGGCAATTCAAGTATTGCATTTGGATCGTTACCTAAAGACTGATCATTGATTACAAAAGTTGCCTTTGCTTTTACAAGATTCAGGCTCTCCCAATCTCCTGCACCTTCTGTAACATCCTGCACATCTACCTTGTAACCATACACCCCCAGCGGCGCATCTATCCTTTCTCCTGAATTTGGTTTGGTAGGATTTTCAGCCAATTGCCTGATATACCATATTAATATTTGTTCATCATCCCAACCCATGCGGATGCCTGCATCTTTTTGGGGATGGAGTCCATCCTGGGTTTCCTGCAAAAGATTATTACTAACGGGCTGATTGGCATGTACAATTTTCGCATATCCATCATTGTATTCATTTACTTCAGCAAAAATTTCGTCCCATGGCGCCTGTTGTGGTTCAGGATCCGTAACGTCAGTTTGTTTGCGATGCATGACCGGGAAAAGAATGGGTGCAAATACCGGCCGGCTCTCTCCCATGGTTAATTTCGGTATCCGGGCCGCATATCTTTTTATGAATGGTCCGTCCGTATGTCCAAGACTTTCTTTCTGAATATCATTATAATCATCATTCAATAAATTAATAAAAAGATACCCTCCTTTTGCGAACCATCCTGGTGTTAGCATTAATTCCGTCTCATAAATCATTCCACAAGATTTCGCAAGTAGGGGTTGCCTTAAGATATGTGCATATAATTCGCCCCAGCTTACATCCATTATGGGCGCTGTTATAACCGGTTTTTTATCATTACGTAAAGCACAATGGTAACTGTCATCTGTAGTCGCATTTGGATGCCTGGGAGATGTGAAATTGAAGGAACTGCGGTAAGATTCAGGCAAATATTTTTTAACGCTTCTGCCAATTTCATTTGTTTTAATTGCGACTTCCGCCTTGTCCGTTCCCGTTAGCGTTATACGTCCTTCGAAATCTTTGGCAATTGCTTTTAAAATAGCTGCCTTATTGGTTGCTTCAGTTACAGTTAGTGGTTCAATAATGGGAACTCTTCCAGGTGCAGTTGCATTTCCCCAGGGAAATTCATCCAGGCGATTAATAATGCCAGCTTCAAATGTTGGTTGCATATCTGCAAAAGAAATAGCCGTATCAACTGGAGCAGGCATTCCTGTTGGAATAGGATCAAACGGATCCATATTCCTGGGAATAAGTACGATGTTAAGTTTTAAAATATTTCCATCAAAACCTTGTGGAAAACACATTAACGTATACCGACGATTTGTTTCCATTGTGGAATCAATTTTTTATTATAAAAGATGAATGGAATGGATATGAATTTTAAACTACGGGTATTATGCAATCTGCCTTTGCTCACCCCATGTTTTACTGAAACTGATATCAATGACCAGGAAAATGCTTATATCCAATGCGAAAGTGACCTGCACACTGCAATTGGTTTCTGAGCCGCTACGTTCTACAGTTCCCCTGGCTTCTATTGTTATCGTCACACAAACCAATCCCCCAATAAGATTTGCCTGTCCCCTGAATAACATGATACCTGTCAATGAAAACTTCGTTACATCAGCATACATTTCTACCCCGATCATATACAACACACTTACGTTCCCAACTACCGGTAACCCAACTACGATTTGCGCTCCAAAACCAAACATTAAAGTCAGGTTGGGGCCTACACTTGTATCGCATGCGATCTTTACATCTACTGCACCAACCGCATAAATGGTTCCAACAGAAACAGAAAAACACATTACACTTAAGCCGCCATGAAATTGTAAGTAAGCACCGGCTGTCGGTAATAATTGTTTTGGATCCGTAGTTACTTTTAATGCCGCATTGAAGTAAACGCCCAACCCCAGCGAGGCTTCGAGTTTTAATGGACAATTAGGATCATTATATAAAGCAGCGGATGGCGGGAACCGAACCAGTGGAATATCCTTTTTTGCTTCGAATTTATACTCCCAAATTTCTCCGCTATTACTCATGGCTATTTTTAAGCCGCGCTTTAAAGTTTCACCATAATCACCAGAACTTAATGATGCAAGCATTTGTAAAAGATCTATCAATGGCTGCAGTTCTTTACTGAATTCAATTTCCGGAATATTCATTCCGCCTTGCCCATCAGTATCACCGGCGTAACCACTTTCTTTTCCTTTACCGGCATCAAAATTTCCTTTGATGGTCATCAGTCTTTTGAAATCACCCAGGTCAACAACCATTGCCACATTATTCAACCGGCTTTTCCACTGATCAGCCATATCATTTGCAAAACTGTTTACATCAAATTTTAATTTACTGTTTACATAAGTTGCAGGAGGATCATCTTTTTTCCCGGTTTTGTAATCGATGTAAATTTTCAGTCCATCCATATCAACCAACGGGATTTCAAATTGCGGCACATCAAAATCCAATGCTTTATTCAAAACGCCGTTGGCCCCTTTTTGCAACATACTCATGCCCTGTTGAATTGCCTCTTTACCCTGCTTTACGGCATCCACTTTCAGCAATTCCAAAACCTTGGTTCCATCCGCCAGTGTTTTTTCAGTAAATGCCTTCACACCATTACTTTCAAAAATCGGCATGGCTTTACCAAAATTATCTACGGCATTACCAATGTTTGGAAAAATACCGTTGCCTGACATTAACCTGTATGCATCAGCGAAAACGGGGGGTGTTTTGCTTAATAACATTTCGGTGCCTTTAGCATACGATGGATTCAGGAAGAGTGCTTTTTGCGTAGCCGTAGTTTGTAAAAAAGCGAAATTGTTTGTTTCCGCTACAGGATTACGTGCCAACTCCATAGGATGGGCGATTCTTGCTAATTCCTTATTCACGGCCTGCGGATCGATAACAACATCTTTTAACCATTTTCCTTTTCGGATAACCGGCACCGTTACAGATTCTGGTAGCGGTGTTACATCACCCGTGCCAACATTATGTTTCACAATACTCCAACTGCCATCTTTAGGCAGAAATACATTACCGCGAACCGCTGCAGCAAATGCTATTTGATTGGATTGATTGGCAGAAACATTTACATCAAAACGATTCAAACGCATCTGCTGATTGGAATTGGTGATATCAATCACACAATCTACCGGCCCACCAATACTTCCAAACTGCTCATTTAATAATGCTTTAAAAGCTTCTGGTTTAATAGGTACACCCGTTGGTTCCAGTTGAACATAACCCAAAACTTTTTTTGATGGCACTCTTCCATTTACATGTCCCGAAACGACATTTTCTATTTCAACATCCGCATCAAACCAAACAGGACGGCAAAGAATATTATTTGGTATGGGGCTACCCGCATGGGTTTTTTGAACACCGGTTATTCCATCAACATATTGATCACCGGCTTTGACCTCATCATCCATTGTAAAATCCTTAATGCTGCTATCTTCAATTATGTTCTGCACATTAAACAATCCTTTTACCAGGCCCGGATGTATTTCATAAGGTGTTGCAGTTTGCGTATTTGGAACAGCAGGTGGTGGAGGTATAACTGTTCCTTCAGGTATAAACCTGTATTGAAAATCAAACTTTCCATCACTCTCCGCTTTCCAGCCACTATCTATCCGGTATATATAACCGCTGCTAACGCGGAAGATCGTAATCGTTCTCACAACCCTGATTCCCCAGGGATAAATGATGCTTTTTACCTGTATCACTTCGTGAGCAGTTCTTCCGATCATGACATCAAAACGTGCCTGGCTGGTTGCAGCAAATTGTGCTGATGGACTCAGCCAATCACTAAACATACTGGCACCATAACCGCTAAAATCTATCCGTGTTACAGGTACGCCCCTTCCTTCCGGCGGACTATTAAATGCCAATGGCGTTTCAAAAAATTCATTATTAAATATC
>JAKFER010000309.1:0-40396 GCA_036675565.1 Chitinophagaceae bacterium | reverse complement strand
CCCCCGGTCACAGCTGCGTTATTGCCATCCTGGGTATAATAACTTGAAACGATGTTCGCTTCTTCAAAACTTAATTTTCTTTTTTTGTAACTGGAATCTGCGGGTAAACTTCCTTGTGAAAATGCTGCAAGTATCCCGAGATACATGCCGATAACAGATAGAAATAATTTTTTCATTTTATTGATCAGGCTTATTAATTACATCCGCATCCACCACCGGTTTTTCCCCCATTCGCTCCCGAAGCGCCTTCCCGGTATGATTGAAAACTAAGTTCTGTTTTTTCTATTTTTCGGTTTGATAAAGCCATCTCGGCATCATTCAGTTTATTTTTTTGATACTCCTTCACACTTGTACATGAGCTGGAAAATAATAGGGTGGATATTAATAGAGAAGCAAAAAATTCTGTTTTGAAAAATATCGATTTCATAAAAGTTGAACGTTTGAAGATGTGTGAATATTATCGGCATCATCAATTATTATGCATTCTATTCCTTTTAATTGATTGATCATATCTATTCCCACTTGTGTTCCCATAATCATAACAGGTGTAGCCATAGCATCTGCTATTTCTGCATTGGGTGAAATGATGGTAACACTCTTGATACCTGTAACCGGGTAGCCACTTTTAGGATCTATAGTATGTGAATATTTTTTGCCTTCAATCAACACAAATTTTTCATAATTACCCGAAGTCGCAATGGATGTGTTTGTAAGTTCAAGAAAAGAAAAAGCATTTCGTGTTACATTAGGATCAGCGATACCAATTGTCCATGGTTTGCCACCTGGTTGATATCCCCATGCCGTAAGATCACCTGCTGCATTAACTATTCCGCTTTCAATGCCCATTTCTTTTAAAAGCAATTTTGCTTTTTCGGCAGCATATCCTTTCCCAATTCCACCAAACCCGATCCTCATTCCTTTTTCTTTTAGAAATACGGTCAAATTTTTTTGATCTAAAATGACATTCTTATAGTTGATTAAGCGAACTAAATTTTTTGCAGTTTGACGATCTGGCAAACAAGTCATTGTTTGATCAAAATTCCAAAACCGTTTATCAATAGAACCATAAGTGATATCGAATGCGCCCTGCGTTAATTCTGAAATCTTTTTTGATCTATTTATAAGGTCAAATACTTCTTTGTCAACTTTTACGGGTCTTAAACCGGCGTTTCGGTTAACCAGGTTTGTTTGGCTTGATTCATTAAACGTAGTCAGCAACTTTTCAATCCGACGAATCTCTTCCACTGCCGCCTGGATGCATTCCTGGGCTTTTGACTTATTGTTGGAGACTACACTTATTTCAAAGCGATTACCCATTAACTTCAAAGTTTCTCTATGCAGGGAAACTTTATCGGGAACCACTTTATTTAATTGCATTTTCCAACAATTTTACCTCGGAAGTAAATTCATCTGGAGAAACGCGGGGCAATCCTTCCCATTTTTTTAAAACTTTACCTTCAGGCGTTAATAAAATTGTTAATGGGAATATGCCTTCTTGATTATATTTCTCTGCTAATTGATCATTGAGTTTTTGTTGCTCTTTAGAAAGTTGATTTTTCTTAAGACGTGGAAAGTCTGCTTTTACACATACCAAATGGTCTTTTGAATATTGCTCAAAAACTTCAGAATCGAAAATTTCTTTATTAAGAATGATGCATGGTCCGCACCAGTCTGAACCGGCAAAATTTAAAAGGATATTTTTATTTTCCGCCCTGGCTTTTTGTTGCGCATTTTCCATGTTAGTTTGCCAATTGGGCGATGAGAAAGCGATTCCGCTAAACAAGATTAATAAGAGCAGTCGCATAAAATTGTTTTAGAAAATTTAAGTCTTTATATCTACAGCTTTAGTGAAATAAAAAACCTTAACAAATATTAAACTTGATTTAATACATGTTAAGGCTAAATGAATTGTTATCCAATATTTTAATATTGTTGATTCAAATTAAATCAATCAATACTTTCTTTGAACTTCTAATTTTTATGATCCAGCAATTGCACAATTGAATTGTATAGCTGGTCCCTGGTAAAAGGTTTTTGCAGAAATATATTTGCTCCATTTTCAAGAGCAACATCTTCGGCTGAAGCATCGTAACCAGAAATCATAATGATTTTAATTTCAGGATAATTTTTTTTGATCTCACTGATGTAATCGATTCCCAAACCATCAGGAAGTTTATTATCAAGGATAACAACATCGGGTTGCTCCTCCTGTAAAAAAGTACCGGCATCTTTAAGGCTTTTGGCATATTCCATTTCCAGGTTGCTTTTGCCATTCAGCATGATGTCCAGTAACAGGCGCATATCGCCTTCATCTTCAACAATAAGTACTTTTCTTGCTTTTTTGTCCTGCAAAGTAGTTCCAGGCATATTTAAAGGTTTTTTTGTGGAATAAATAAGATTAAAATATTGAGTATTTAACGCCTATAAAAAATCATGCCTCAACAATTACAATGATTTAATGGCTTATCCAGGTGAAATGGTTAGGGTCAATAAAAATCCATTAGGCATAACGCAAATTAATTTCACCCTTCAAATTTAATTTTAAATGTGCGAATTTCGCCGCCATGAAGTCAAAAATTCTTTTATTGTGTTTGTTATTCTTTTCTACCACAATGTTTGCACAGCACAGCATTAAGCTATTGATTAAGAATGATGAAAAAGAAATACTTGCCGGGGCAACAGTGAGTATCCCATCATTAAAACAATCAACCATAGCAGATAGTACAGGGTTAGCTGAATTTAATAATATCCCCAAAGGGAATTATACCGTTGTCATTTCTTTTGTTGGCATGGAAGAAATGGAAATCAGGCTGGATGTGCCGCAACCAGGAGGAGAACTCTTGGAAGTTATTCTGACTGAAGGCCATGAACACGAAGAAGAAGTGATTGTTACCGCAACCAGGATGAGCCGGTCTGTCAGCGATATCCCAACAAGAGTGGAAACTATTTCGGGTGAAGAACTTACTGAAAAAGGAAACATGAAACCCGGGGACATCCGCATGCTATTAAATGAAAGCACCGGTATTCAAACACAGCAAACTTCAGCCACATCCTATAATTCCAGCATTCGGATCCAAGGTTTGGATGGACGCTATACCCAAATTTTAAGAGACGGATTTCCACTTTATGCAGGTTTTTCCGGTGGACTAAGTTTGATGCAGGTAGCTCCTTTGGATTTAAAGCAAATTGAAGTGATCAAGGGTTCTTCATCTACTTTGTATGGCGGTGGCGCTATTGCGGGCCTGGTTAATCTTGTTTCAAAAACACCTACAGAAAATAAAGAATTGAATTTCCTGGCAAATGGCACTTCCGCTGGGGGCCTGGATCTCAGTGCTTTTTACAGCCAGCGATTTAATAAAATGGGTATCACAATCTATGGATCCCGTAATACAGGTAATGCCTATGACCCGGCGGATATTGGACTTACTGCCATTCCTGAATTTGAGCGTTATACCATCAACCCAACATTATATATGTATGGTGAGAAAACAAAGGCCAATATTGGTTTCAGTTTTATAACCGAAGACAGGACCGGAGGCAGTATGGATTATATAAAAAATGGAACGGCAGGTTATTTTGAAAATAACCAGACAGACAGGTTTACTACACAGGCACAACTAACGCATCAAATTAACGATAGATCGCAGCTCAATTTTAAAAACAGTTATAGCCGTTTTAACCGGTTTATACAAATTCCGGCCTACGCATTCAAAGGAATTCAGCAATCCACATTTACTGAAGCCACCTATAGTAATTTGGGTGAAAATGCACAGTGGGTGATGGGTGCTAATTTTGTAACGGATGATTTTGCAGAAGAAAGATTAAACAACAATGCATTAAGAGATTATCATTTCAATACGCTGGGTTTATTTTTTCAGAATACATGGACTGTTTCTCCCCGTTTTACCCTGGAAACAGGATTGAGGGGTGATTATGTTGACGAATATGGATTTGAATTATTGCCAAGGTTTTCAGCAATGTTTAAAGTGAACCCTGCATTAACGGCCAGGTTGGGTGGCGGTTTAGGATATAAAACACCTACCGTATTTAATGAGGATGCGGAAAGACTTCATTTCCAGGACATACTTCCATTACAACAAGCCACTGCCAATGAAAAATCCCTTGGTGGTAACTTTGACTTGAACTATCGTACACGAATAGGTGAAGTTGGATTGGCCATTAACCAGTTATTTTTTTATACCCGTTTAAATGATCCGCTGGTGTTAACGACTGCCAATAATGCTTTTCAGTTTCTGAATGCCAATGGATATATTGATACAAAAGGAGCCGAAACGAATCTGAGATTTAATTACGCTGATTTTAAATTATTTGTAGGTTATACTTATGCTGATGTCAATAGTTACTATGATAACGACAAAAGTTGGTTTCCGTTAACAGCCCGCCATCGATTAAACAATGTGCTGATGTATGAAAAAGAAGAAAAATTAAAGATCGGTTTGGAAGCTTATTATTTCAGTCCTCAAAAATTAAATGATGGTGCATTAGGCAAATCCTACTGGACATTTGGTTTGATGGGTGAAAAATCCTGGGAAAAATTTTCACTGTTCTTAAATTTTGAAAACTTTACCGATACCCGCCAAACCAGGTTCGATAATATTTTCACAGGAACGATCAATGACCCTGTGTTCAGGGATATCTATGCACCAGTGGATGGATTTGTAATAAATGGGGGTGTTAAGATCCGGTTTTTATAACCAGGTTATGCCATCATTAAAAATCGTGCAGTAAGTGATCTTTCATTTTTTTCTCTGCCTGTAAAATATTTTGAATTCCTTTTAGTACTGCATCGGGATTAAATGAAATGCTGTCAATACCTTGTTCCACCAGGAATTTGGCATACTCAGGAAAATCACTTGGTGCCTGTCCGCACAAACCAATTTTTGCTCCCGATGCTTTTGCCTTAAGAATAACTGTCGCAACCATTTCTTTTGCCGCTTCATTTTGTTCACTGAACAGCGGGCTTACAATGGCAGAATCCCGGTCAATGCCCAGTGTTAATTGCGTCAGGTCGTTTGAGCCGATTGAAAAACCATCAAAAATTTCGGCAAATTTTTCAGCCAATAAAACATTACTTGGAATTTCAGCCATTACATAAATTTCCAGGGTTTCATCTTTATCCCTGTCCAAACCGCTTTCCTGCATTACATGGATCACTTTAATACCTTCTTCCACTGTACGGCAGAATGGGATCATCACTTTTACATTTGTTAATCCCATATCCTCCCGAACCCTTTTGATGGCTTCACATTCAAGCCTGAATCCTTCTTTATACAATTCATGATAATACCTGGAAGCACCTCTGAAACCCAGCATCGGATTTTCTTCATGCGGTTCAAAATCTTTTCCGCCAATCAGGTTAGCATATTCATTTGTTTTAAAATCGCTCATTCTAACAATCACATCCTTGGGATAAAATGCAGCAGCAATAGTTGCCACACCTTCCGCAAGTTTATCAACAAAATATTTTTCTTTATTGGGATAATGATGTGTGAGTTCTTCAATTTGTTTTTTTACAGTATCGTCTTTCAGTTCATTAAACTTTACCAGCGCCATGGGATGCACCTGGATAAAATGTGTGATGATGAATTCAATACGCATCAATCCCACACCATCATTTGGATAAAATGATAATTGGAACGCCTTATCCGGATCACCGGCTATCAGCATGACCTGTGTTGATTTTGGTTTTTTTACCTGGGAAAAATCCAGTTCTGTTTCTTTGTATTTTAATACACCCTGATAAACAAAACCTGTTTTTCCTTCACAGCATGATACAGTTATCATGTCGCCATCATGTATCGTTTCTGTGGCATTTCCGCAACCAACAATAGCCGGAACGCCTAACTCACGGGCAACAATAGACGCATGACTTGTTCTGCCTCCTTTATTCGTAATGATAGCGGCAGAATTTTTTAAAATCGGGTCCCAATCGGGCGATGTCATATCCGTAACTATGATCTCTCCTTTTTTTAATTTATCACCATCTTTTGGTGAATGTAAAATTCGGGCAATACCTGTAGCCAAACTATTTCCAATAGCATTTCCCTCAGCTAATGTTTTACCTTTTTCCAATAAAGTATATTCTTTTACATGGTACGGATTGGCTTGGGAATGAACTGTTTCCGGTCTTGCCTGAACGATGAAAAGTTCATTGGTTAATCCATCTTTGGCCCATTCAATATCCATCGGTTTTTGATAGTGTTCTTCAATTACTAAAAACCATTTAGCCAGTTGAATGATCTCGGCATCATTCAAAACAAACTGTTCTCTTTTTTCTATGGACGTTTTAATATTCAGGGTTGAAACTTCGGCATGTTTATCCGCATAGATCATGGTCTGTGCTTTCTCACCCAATTTTTTCTGGATGATGGCATTTTTATTTTGACGAAGCGTGGGTTTAAAAACAAAAAATTCATCGGGTGTTACGGTGCCCTGTACAATGTTTTCACCCAATCCCCAAACACCACTGATGTGAATAATATCCCTGAAACCGGATTCTGGTTCCAGTGTAAAACCAACACCTGAACAACCTTTATCGCTGCGGATCATTTTTTGAACACCCACCGATAATGCAACCTGGTCATGCGCAAAGCCATTATCCTCCCGGTATTTGATGGCCCGGTCGGTGTATAACGATGCAAAACATTTTTGTACAGCATTCATCAACTCCGTTTCGCCATTTACATTCAAATAAGATTCATGTTGCCCTGCAAAACTGGCTTGTGGCAGATCCTCTGCTGTTGCACTGCTTCGCACGGCCACATCAATTTCATTTGCGCCACATAATTCTTTATAGTGTGTTTTTATTTCACTTATTAAATCTCCGGGCAGTTCGGCATCCATCATTAATTTCCTGGCATTGGATCCAATCTCTTTCAGGTTGCTGTAATGCTGTTTGTCTAATTGTTTCATCAATTGTTGCAGGGGTTGTTGTATACCGTTAAAATCAAGGAATTGCCAGAATGCAGTTGCGGTTGTTGCAAATCCATCTGGTATCTGGATGCCCTGCGATGAAAGTTGAGAAAACATTTCGCCAAGTGAAGAATTTTTGCCACCAACAATAGGTAAGTCAGCGATACTTATTTCACGGAAACGTTTGATGAGATTTGCCATAACCTTTTTTACAATGTAAACAATGTGTCGGCAGGCAATAATGATAGCTATCAAGCTGAATGATGATTGATATCACTGTACTTTTTTAATATTTTATTATTTTAATTTAGAAAAAAGTTTTGTAACACCTTGTTATTACTACTACATACACAGGTAATTTTAACTCAGTCGAAAACCTTGCCATTATTATTTGGTTACCTTTAAACGGAACGGTATGCTTTTATTGCATCATATCATAAAGAAAAAATACCTTTTACACTGATAATAAAAAAATATTAAACATGAATTTAAAACGTAGTAAAAAATTTAGTGAACTAATAACTGGTGCATTATTGATTGTTTTGCTTTCAATTTTAACGGCTTGTCAAAGTGGAAATTCTTCACCGGTAATGGAAGAAACTTTTGAAGGTGAAGGTGATGACCTGGAAAGAGTAACCCAGGTTTTGGTTGCACCGCCCAATGTACCTAAACATGAACAGGTTGCTTCGGGTGGTCCCAAAATCGTGGAAATTACTTTAGAGATCCAGGAAAAGAAAATAGCGGTTGATGAGGGCGATTCTATTTGGGCCATGACCTTTAATGGATCGGTACCGGGTCCACTCATTATTGTGCATCAAAACGATTTCGTTGAATTGACTTTAAAAAATCCTGCATCTAATACCCAAATACATAACATAGATTTTCATGCAGCAACAGGTGAAATGGGAGGTGGTGAGATTTCTCTGGTTAATCCCGGGCAACAGGTGAAATTCAGGTTCCGTGCAACCCGAACAGGTGTATTTGTATATCATTGTGCACCTGGAGGTATGATGGTTCCCATGCACGTAGTTTCCGGAATGAATGGTGCTATTATGGTACTGCCACGCGATGGCTTGAAAGATGAAGTGGGTAACCTGGTAGAATATGATCGGGCATTTTATATCGTAGAACAGGATTTTTATTTACCAAAAGATGAAGCCGGTAATTTTAAGAATATTGCCACACCACAACAAAGCATGCAGGAGATGGAAGCTGCATTCAAAACATTAACTCCTACACATCTTGTATTTAATGGGAAAGTGGGTTCACTCACCGGTAAAAATGCATTAACGGCCAAGGTGGGAGAGAATGTCCTTTTCATTTCCGCACAGGCAAACAGGGATACCCGTTTGCATTTAATTGGCGGACATGCGGACCTTTTTTGGCCCGGGGGCAAATTCAACAACAAACCGTATACGGATTTTGAAACATGGGCCATACCAGGAGGTTCAGGTGCAGCGGCATTATATAAATTCCGGGAGCCGCATATGTATGTATTCCTGAATCATAATCTCGTTGAAGCATTTACGTTAGGTGCTATTGCCCAAATAAAAGTAGAAGGTAAATGGGATAATACCCTTATGAAACAAATTGAAAAACCAGGGCCGTTAAAATAATAGGTTTACGAAATGAAAGAAGAAGCTGCCCGTTGTGCAGCTTTTTTTTTATTTGTGGAGATTCTACATTCTTTTATCAAAAGCGGCAATAATTTTTTCAGCCAAACCAACCATATCTTCTTCCTGTGGCCGGTTGCGGTTGGTTAATAATATAAGACTGAATTGTTTTTCCGGTATGCGATAAAATATATTCCTGAAACTGGTGGTACTGCCGGTATGATAAACCACCTGTTCATTTCTTACATTCTTTTTTAAATGCCAGCCAAAACCATAATGCACGGAATCTTCATTATTTAATGAGTTATAGCTAAAAGATTTTTGAATCCATTGCCGGGGTAAAACTTTCCCGGTATAAAGCGATTGATCCCATTTAAAAAGGTCTACAATATTTGAATAGATACCACCATCACCCAACACGGCACTGGTAGAACTCTGGTCCTTTAATATCCATTGATCGTTTTGCAGGCTGTAACCATATGCACGGTTTTCAATATTGGAAATTCCATTTTCGTAAGCTATGGTTTTTTCCATACCTAATGGCTCAAAAATGTGATGCTTTAAAAAATTGGCAAAAGAGAGTCCTGAATATTTTTCAATGATTAATGCAAGCAGTGCATATGCAGAATTACTGTACTGGTATTTTGAGCCTGCCTCAAAATAGGCGCTATCTGTTTTCATTAAAATATCCAAAACGCCCTGGTCTTTTATTTGCGGATTAAATGCAGTGTCAGCAACATAGCTTTCATAATCGGGTAAGCCGGAAGTATGGTTTAATAGATGTTTAATGGTTATTTTATTTCCATAACCAGGAAAGCCAGGTAAAACCTGGGTTAATGTATTCTCCAAACTGAGTTTACCCTCATTTACCAATTGTAAAATACCCGTAGCTGTAAATTGTTTAGTAACGGATGCCAGCCTGAAATTTGTTGCTGGCTGAACCGGGGTATTTTTCTCTATGTCTGCAAAACCATAGGTTTTTTGGAAAACGGGATGACCATTTTGGATGATCATTAAAGATGCGCCTGGTGTATTATCACCCTGGTATTTGTTTAAAAGGGAATCAATGGAAGGTATTTCCTGGGCCATAATGAATAGATGAGCATATATGCTAAAAAACAGGAATATTAAAAACCTTTTCATCATCAATATTACTAATATAGGCTGAACGGTTGGTGTACCTGTTTAAAATCAATCTTTATCCACCTTTAAAACTTTCGTTTTCAGGAAAAATCCGCGTTTAAAAAATATCTTAACCTCTTTCTATACTTTTTAGTATAAATAGATGCTTACCTTTGTACCTGTTAAAAATTTAACGGGTTGGTTTTCATTTAGAACGCTTTAAAAAGCATCAAAATAACCCTTGGTTTTGTGTTTAACCTTTTAAAAATCATCAAAGACAGCGAATGAATACAGAAATATTACCGCTTAAACCCAGTGATATGGATAATGAACTTAGCACGATCGAGCAAGCGGTTCAGAACGAATATAAATATGGATTTGTCACTGATATTGAGGCAGATGAGGCTCCCATGGGGCTGAGTGAGGATATCGTACGTTTTATATCAGCCAAAAAGAATGAACCAGAATGGATGCTTGAATGGAGGCTAAAGGCTTACCGTCAATGGCTGAAAATGGAAGAACCTAAGTGGGCCAATGTAAAATTCCCTACAATAAATTACCAGGATATCATTTATTATTCGGCTCCCAAGCAAAAAATTGCACCCGGTAGTTTGGACGAAATTGATCCTGAACTGCGCAGAACTTTCGAAAAGCTGGGTATTTCTTTGGATGAGCAAAAACGCCTGACGGGTGTGGCTGTTGATGCAGTAATCGACAGTGTTTCTATAGCAACATCATTCCGTGAACAACTTGGCGAAATGGGGATTATTTTCTGCTCTATGAGCGAAGCCATCCAGGAACACCCTGAACTAATTAAAAAATACATTGGCTCAGTAGTGCCTGTTACAGATAATTATTTTTCAGCTTTGAATTCAGCTGTTTTCAGCGATGGTTCATTCTGTTATATTCCAAAAGGTGTTCGTTGCCCAATGGAACTGTCTACTTATTTCCGCATCAACGCAGAAAATACGGGGCAGTTTGAAAGAACGCTGATCGTAGCAGAGGACCAGAGTTATGTAAGTTACCTGGAGGGTTGCACTGCACCCATGCGTGACGAAAACCAATTGCATGCAGCCGTGGTGGAGTTGATTGCTATGGACGATGCAGAGATCAAATATTCAACCGTTCAAAACTGGTATCCCGGCGATAAAGACGGGAAAGGAGGTATTTACAATTTTGTAACCAAGCGGGGTATTTGTAAAGGAAATAATTCTAAAATTTCATGGACACAGGTTGAGACTGGTTCAGCCATAACCTGGAAATATCCCAGCGTGATTCTGAAAGGTGATAATTCAACCGGGGAATTTTATTCTGTTGCAGTTACAAACAATTACCAGCAGGCAGATACCGGAACCAAGATGCAGCACCTGGGAAAAAATACCAAAAGCCGGATCGTATCCAAAGGGATCTCTGCCGGTCATAGTAACAATAGTTATCGCGGCCTGGTGCATGTTGGTAAAAATGCGACCAATGCCCGCAACTATTCCCAATGTGATTCACTTTTACTGGGCGATAAATGTGGTGCACATACTTTCCCGTATATCGAAGTAAAGAACAATACAGCCGTGGTAGAACACGAGGCCACTACATCAAAAATTGGCGAAGACCAGATCTTTTATTGTAACCAAAGAGGTATCGATACGGAGACTGCTGTGGCATTAATTATTAATGGTTTTGCCAAAGAAGTAATGAACCAGTTGCCGATGGAATTTGCTGTTGAAGCGCAAAAATTATTGGCTATTAGTTTAGAAGGAAGTGTAGGATAATTAAGCAATTTGATAATTAGACAATTTGACAATTGTTTAGTTGGAATGGTACTAGATATAGCTTTCTGGTAAAAATATAATTATAGATTATTATTAGCCAAACAACAAAACAACTATAAGGCTTTACTTGCGTCGCACTCTTGTACTGCAGTAATCCTGTTGAACAAAAAAATAGAAAATTAAAATAAAGAAATAGAAATGTTATCAATTAAAAATTTACATGCTAACGTAGAAGGGAAAGAGATATTGAATGGTATCAACCTCGAAATAAAAGCTGGAGAAATCCATGCGATCATGGGACCAAATGGTTCCGGAAAAAGTACCCTCGCATCTGTGTTGGCTGGTCGTGAAGATTATGATGTAACCGAAGGTTCTGTCCAGTTCTTAGGTAAAGATCTGCTTGATCTTTCTCCTGAAAAAAGAGCGGGTGAAGGTTTGTTTCTTGCGTTTCAATACCCTGTTGAAATTCCGGGATTAAGCACCACCAATTTTATCAAAACCGCCGTAAACGAAGTACGTAAATATCGTGGACAGGAACCACTGGACGCTGTTTCATTTTTGAAACTGATGAAAGAGAAAATGGCCATGATGGAAATTGATAAATCATTATTGAGTCGCCCGTTGAACGAAGGTTTTTCTGGTGGTGAAAAAAAACGCAACGAAGTTTTCCAAATGGCGATGCTTGAACCCAAACTGGCTATCCTTGATGAAACCGATTCGGGTCTGGATATCGATGCCATCCGTATTGTGGCTAATGGCGTAAATAAACTGCGCAATAAGGATAATGCCGTATTGGTGGTAACACACTATCAGCGCCTTCTTGATTATATCGTACCTGATTTTGTACATGTATTGTACAATGGTCGTATCGTAAAATCAGGACCAAAAGAATTGGCACTTGAGCTGGAAGAAAGAGGATATGATTTTATTAAGAATGATATACCTGCCGGACTAAGTGTTTAGCCTTTTGTGAAGAAAGTGGTTTAAGTATAAAAAAGAAATGAATGAACACAATAGCATATTTTAAAGAACATTTTGAACAGTTGCAATCCAAAGAACAGGGTAGTAACCTGGAAGCTATTCGTCAAAGATCGTTTGATGAATTTGCTGAAAAAGGTATTCCTACATCAAGAAATGAAGAATGGAAATACACTCGCATTGGCAGCGTTTTCAATAAAGCATATGATTTCCCGGTTGATGAAGTAAATATTTCAATAGCTGATATTGATGCCATCCGTTTACCGGACCATGCTGAAGCAAATGAACTGGTATTCATCAATGGAATTTTCTCAACTTCCTTTTCTAACATCCGTTCTGAAGATTTGATCATTGTACCATTAGAACTGGCTGCACAAAATGAATACAGCGGAATCGTTAATACACACTTAGGTCATAGCAGTAACTATTTAAATGATGGTATCAATGCATTGAATACAGCCTTTGTTCATGGAGGTGTTTTTATTCATGTAAAGAAAGGAAAAGCGCCTGAGCACCCGGTTTACATTTATAATATTACCGATGCAAGATCTGCCAATATTCTTGCTCAACCCCGCAGCCTCGTTCACATCAGCGAAAATGCACAGGTGCAGATCGTAGAAACATATACAACACTTGGATCATCCGCAAGTTTTACCAACCAGGTAATGGAAATAGTGGTGGAACAAAATGCCATTGTTGAATATTACAAAATTCAAAATGATGCCAGCCATGCCAGCCAAGTGAGTACAACGCATATCCGGCAGCTTGGAAAAAGCTTTACACATACGGTAACCATTTCTTTAAATGGGGATATTGTACGCAATAACCTGAACGTGGTAATGGAAGCGGATCATTGCGAAGCTCATTTGTATGGCTTGTATTTTCAATCAGGTAAAACGCATGTAGATAATCATACTGTAGTTGATAATAAGAGTCCACATTGTTTAAGCAATCAATTGTATAAAGGCATTTTAAATGATGATGCTACCGGCGTTTTTAACGGTAAAATATTTGTTCGCCAAATTGCACAAAAAACAAATGCGTATCAGTCAAACAAAAATATTTTGCTTTCAGAAGGTGCAACGGTTAATGCCAAACCACAGTTAGAAATTTTTGCAGATGATGTTAAATGTTCGCATGGATGTACCGTTGGTAAACTGGATGATGAAGGTTTGTTTTATTTAAGATCAAGAGGTGTGAGTGAAAAAATGGCCAGGGCTTTATTGGTACAGGCTTTTGCAGTAGATGTTCTGGAACATATTAAACCAGCCGCCATTCGTCATTATGTGGATCAAATAATTTCTCAACGACTTGAATTTCCCATCCCTCACGAAGAGGAGGATTTAGTATGAGGAATACTGCAACCATAGAAAACAACCTGGATGTAATGGCTATCCGCCAGCAGTTCCCGGTATTGAACCGCGAGGTGAAAGGAAAGCCATTGGTTTATTTTGATAACGCAGCAACAACACAAAAACCACAAACTGTTATTGATGTTTTGGTAGATTACTACAATGGATATAATGCAAACATTCACCGTGGTATTCACACATTGGCAGAAGAAGCCACTGCGGCTTTTGAATTAAGCCGGGATGCCGTACAGAAGTTTATTAATGCCGGTTCCAGAGAAGAAATAATTTTCACCAAAGGCACAACGGAAAGTATCAACCTTGTTGCTTACACCTGGGGAAGACAAAACATACAAGCCGGTGATGAGATCATTATTTCAACGATGGAGCATCATTCCAATATTGTACCATGGCAGATGCTGTGCCAGGAGAAAGGTGCAGTGCTGAAAGTAATTCCCGTTAATGATCACGGTGAATTATTGTTGGATGAATTTGAAAAATTATTAAGCAAAAAAACAAAACTGGTTTCTATAGTTCATGTATCAAATGCAATGGGCGTAGTAAACCCGGTTAATAAAATAATTGAATCAGCTCATAATATCGGCGCATTGGTGTTGATAGATGGAGCCCAGTCAACTGTACACCTGGATATTGATGTACAGGAAATGGATTGCGATTTTTTTGCATTCTCCGCACATAAGTTTTATGGACCCACTGGCATTGGCGGATTGTATGGGAAAAAACAATTACTCGAATCCATGCCGCCTTTTTTAGGTGGTGGAGAAATGATCAAAGAAGTCTCTTTTGATGGAACTACCTATGCTGATCTGCCCTATAAATTTGAAGCAGGCACTCCGAATATTGCAGATACGATTGCATTAAAAACAGCCATTGATTTCATCAATCAAATGGGCAAAGAAAATATTCGTGTCCATGAAAATGAATTATTGGCACACGCAACTGCTCAATTGGAAGAAATTGAAGGATTGAGAATTATCGGTGATGCTCCAAACAAAATAAGTGTTGTTTCATTCGTGGTAGATAATATACATCCGCAGGATCTTGGCATTTTGTTAGATAATGCCGGCATTGCTGTAAGAACAGGGCATCATTGTACACAACCACTGATGAAACGTTTTGGAATTCCTGGTACAGTACGAGCTTCTTTTGCAGTTTATAATACGAAAGAAGAAATTGATGTAATGGTTACCCGTTTAAGAAAGGCTATAAAAATGTTGTTATAATAAATGAATGAAACAAGAACAATAGAGGCGACTGAAAACGAAATAGTGGAAGAATTTTCATTGTTCGATTCCTGGGATGATAAATATGAGTACATCATTGACCTGGGAAAAAAGTTGCCACCATTGGATGATCAATATAAAAAAGATGAGAACCGTGTACGTGGATGTCAGTCCACTGTTTGGTTAACGGCAGATTATGAAAACGGAAAGATCTTTTATAAAGCAGACAGTGATGCAGTGATCGTGAAAGGATTAATCAGCATGTTGATCCGTGTTTTATCCGGGCAGGAGGCTGATAAAATAATCAATGCAAACCTGGATTTCATTAAAGAGATCGGCATGATGTCACACCTTGCCCAAACCCGTGCTAATGGATTACTGGCTATGGTAAAACAAATGAAAAATTATGCTTTAGCATTTAAATTAAAGAACGCAAACTGATTATAGCAATGGAAACAGACGCACTGAAAGAAAAAGTAATAGCGGTTTTGCAGACAATTTTCGACCCCGAGATACCTGTCAGCATTTATGAACTGGGTTTGATCTACGAGGTTTCCATTCTGCCTATCAATAATGTGCAGGTGGTAATGACGCTGACTGCGCCCAGTTGCCCGGCAGCACAATCTTTACCTGTTGAAGTGGATCAGAAAGTAAGACAGATTGAAGGTGTAAATGATGTACATGTTGCCGTAACATGGACTCCACCCTGGAATAAAAGCATGATGTCAGAAGCAGCACAACTTGAATTGGGTTTTCTTTAAATAGAAATAAACAATAACAAAAATGAAAATTACTGCGCAGGAAGAATATGGCTTAAGAATATTGATACGTATTGCAGGTTGCAAAGATGTAACGGGTATGAGTATCCCTCAATTAAGCGAAGCGGAAGGATTGAGCAGTCATTACATTGCCAAGCTTACACGAATATTACGAATGGCAGAATTGATTAACAGTACTCCAGGCTACAAAGGTGGTTACATTCTTGCCAAACCTGCTAAAGAAATTATTATCAATGACGTATTGAAAGCCCTGGGTGGTGTGATTTTCAATAATGAATTTTGCGGATTGCATAAAGGTTCCGTAAAATTTTGCACAAATTCAGTTGATTGTTCCGCTCGTTCTCTTTGGCAAATGATACAGTATACCATGGATCAATTGCTTGAAAAAGTTACGCTTCATGACCTGGTTAATACAGAAAAGGGATCAACCGAAATTTTACATCACATCATTGAACATAACAGGTCTCTCTCAACGCAGAATATCCCCGGTTGATTTCCTCATTTCTTTATGACAATAGTCATTTTTTAATGTGACATCTATCACGCACTTAAGATCGGGAAGAAATGATCTTTGGCGAAAATAGAAAACTATGTCACAAGAACATTTTTATGATGTATCACTAACCTGGAATGCAGACCGAAAAGGAACCATGCGCTCCGATGTATTAAACTCCTCAATCGAAGTGGCTACTCCCCCGGAATTTCCAAAGGGAATGCAGGGAATCTGGTCGCCGGAACATTTGTTTGTTGCAGCTATCAATAGTTGCCTGATGACAACCTTTCTTGCCATTGCTGAAAATTCAAGATTAGTTTATAGCAATTTCGAATCAAAAGCAATTGGAAAATTAGAATTGATAGATGGAAAGTATATTATGAGCGAAGTGGTGCTGAAACCTGTCGTGATAATTTCCAATGAAGATGATCGTGAAAAAGCCTTACGAGTTTTGCATAAATCAGAAGCCGCCTGTTTAATTTCTAATTCCGTTAAATCAAAAATTACCCTGGAGCCCGAAGTGAAGGTCGAAGTGTTTGCATGATAAATGTTGATATAGATGATATGTTGTTTACTTAGGTAATTTTGATGTTGGATGAATTACTTTGATTAAATTCATATCATCTATTTATCAATAAAAAGTTTGTTATGCTTAAAGAAATTTTTGACCTGGTTCGTGGCACAGCTACAGAAACAGTTTTAAATAAAACACAGCTACCATCCGATCAAAATGAAGCAGTTGTTGCGGAAGCAACTAACACGGTTGCATCCGGACTGCGCAATATGGTAGCGGGTGGTGGTGTACAAAATATCCTGGATCTTTTTGGCAGCAAGGGCGGCAACAAGAAAAGTCTTTTA
This sequence comes from Chitinophagaceae bacterium, assembly GCA_036675565.1. GTDB lineage: Bacteria > Bacteroidota > Bacteroidia > Chitinophagales > Chitinophagaceae > JACCYQ01. The sequence continues at coordinate 23,261 of JAKFER010000309.1, read as the reverse complement.
AGTAACCCGCTTGTGTTAATGATGATCGGCCACTTTGCTGGTAAGTTGATCAGCAAATATAAAATGAACAGCAACCAGGCTAATAATATTGCGGGTGACCTGATTCCCGGTGTTCTCGGTAATTTGATAAACAAAACAAATGATCCGAATGATTCGCAATTTTCGATCGATGAAATATTGGCTTCTATCACTGGCGGACAAAGTAAACAAATTGTTGAAGAGAAAGCTGGCCAGGGTGGTGGATTGATGGATATTTTAGGACAACTGAGTGGTGGCAACCAGGGCAACGGTGGCGGATTAATGGATATTATTGATCGCATGGCTTCCGGTGCACAACAGCAACAGGAAAGAAATGGTGGCGGAGGTTTACTGGACCTGATCAAAGGATTTGCAAAATAGCATTTACATATACTTCATACAAAGACCCTTTACCAGGGTCTTTTTTATTTGTAAGAAATTTTAATCACAAAAAAATCAAACCCTTCCTTATTCTGATTAAATTAGCCATTCAAGAACGGATGATATGTATGAACTATTACATCAAAGGATCAGTGAAATAATTACTGTTACAGATGAAGAATTTGAATTTTGTAAAACACTTTTTCAACCAAAGAAACTACGCAAAAAGCAGTTTTTATTACATGAGGGGGATGAATGCAGGTATACCGCATTTGTTGAAAAAGGAATTCTGAGAACGTTCTCGATCGACGAAAAAGGAAATGAACATATTTTACAATTTGCTATGGAAGGTTGGTGGGTTGCAGACCTGTACAGTTTTCTTACAAACGAACCATCTACTTATAATATTGAAGCATTAGAGGAATGTGAACTATTGCTGATCACAAAACCTTCATGGGATCTGTTGTTTGAAAAAATTCCCGCCTTTGAAAAATACTTTAGAATCATTTTACAAAACAGCCTCATCGCCACTCAACGAAGGCTCATGGGATCACTAAGTGAATCAGCAGAAGAAAAATATGAAAAATTGGTAGCGGCATATCCAACACACTTGCAAAAGCTTCCGCAACATATGATCGCTTCCTACCTCGGTATTACACGGGAAACATTAAGTCGCATCCGCCGTAACATCGCCATGCGTAAATAGTGTGACATAGATCAACGCTATTTCTTATCATGTGTCAATGGTGCCTGGCCTGCTTTGCAGTTAGTTTTGCATTATAAAAAAAATGCAGGCAAATGGCTGTACAAAAAACAATAGCGATCATAGGAGCAACGGGTACCATGGGATCGGCCATAACAATATTATTAGCCAGGACTAATAATGAATTATTACTGATGGCAAGGGATCAGCAAAAAATTAAAACTCTTTCTGATTTTTTAAAAAAGGAATATCCATTAACTGATACGCATGCTGTTCATTGTTCCAAAGAGGCGTGTTGGGAAGCAGATATTATTATCATGGCAGTCCCAGGCGAAGTAGAAGCCGAAATGGCGAATGATATTAAAGAAGTCGTAACGCAAAAAATTGTGATCAGTGTTTCTCCTGAAACGAGTTTATCACAACTCCAGAAGGTAATTCCTCATTCAAAAATTGTAAAAGCATTTTATTCTAATACACCCAGTGAACTTAAGATGGCAAAGCCTGGCCAGGAAATAAATTCTTTTATAATGAGTAATGATGAAGAAGCTTTAACCACAGTTTCTGAAATGTTGCGCTCTGTGGGGTTAAAGCCAGTTATATATGATGTTAAATCACCCAGCATATCAAATTTTAATTTTTAAACAAACAATCAAAAACAAATGAAAAAAATCAACTTTATTTTATCCTTTTTAGTAATGTCGGCCGGTGTATTTGCACAAACAACATGGAAAGCAGACCCATATCATTCCAAATTAGGATTTACGGTTACTCACCTTGGTATCGCCGATGTTCCCGGGCATTTTGACAAATTTGATGTTACTATTATTTCATCCAAACCAGATTTTAGTGATGCTATTGTGGAATTGAAAACGGATGTTAATTCTATTAATACTAGAATAGAGTCAAGAGATAATCATTTAAAAAGTGCAGATTTTTTTGATGCAGAGAAATTTCCAACCATGTATTTCAAAAGCAATTCGATAAAAAAAATTGCTGAAAATAAATACAGCCTTTCAGGAAATTTAACGCTTCATGGTGAAACCAAACCTTTAACTGTAACTGTGTTATATCGGGGTACAACGGCAAATCCAAATGCGAAAGGTGCACCGGTTGCAGGAATTCAGATTACAGGTACGATCGATCGCAGCGATTTTAATGTGGGTAATGGTTTCCCTGCTCCTATGATCAGTAATGAGGTATTTATTAAAGCGGATGGAGAATTTGGACAAAAATAATTTGAGCAAGGTTCGTTAAAAAATATACATTGAGATTACAGCCACTTTATTTAACAAGTGGCTGCATTTTAAAAAAATAAATTAATGGAATTAGGCTTATACACTTTCGCAGATATACCATTAAGTAATGCTTCTTCCAGGTCATCTGTAACGCATAACCGCATCAAAGAATTGATGGAAGAAATCAAACTGGCTGATGAAGTAGGGTTAGATGTTTTTGGTATTGGCGAGCATCATCGTATAGATTATGCAGTTTCATCCCCGGCTGTTATCCTTGGAGCGGCGGCAATAATTACAAAACAGATTAAATTAACGAGTGCTGTAACAGTGTTAAGTTCACATGATCCTGTGCGGGTGTACCAGGATTTTGCAACGGTTGACCAGCTTTCGGGTGGAAGAGCGGAGATCATGGCCGGTCGCGGATCTTTTATAGAATCTTTTCCTTTATTCGGTTACGATCTGGAAGATTATGATGAATTGTTTTCAGAGAAACTCGAGATGTTGTTGAAATTGAACGAAGGTGAAATCATAAACTGGCAAGGCAAGCATCGTCCAGCAATCAAAAACTTAGGCGTATACCCACGACCGTTTCAAAAAAAATTACCTATTTGGTTAGCTGTCGGTGGAACGCCTGCTTCGGCCATCCGGGCAGGAAAATTAGGCTTGCCCCTAGCACTTGCCCTTATTGGTGGTGCTCCGGAAAGATTTGTTCCTTTTATGAATTTATATCGCAGTACTGCCCAGGCTGCCGGGCATGATCCGGAAACTTTGCAGACAAGCATCAACTCACATGTATATATAGCCGATAATTCACAAAAGGCCGCAGATGATTTTTTCCCATCTTATGCTACGATGATGAACCGGATTGGAAGGGAAAGAGGTTGGTCGCCCATTAACAGGAGCCAGTTTGACCAGATGCGATCAAAACATGGCTCATTGATCGTTGGCAGCCCGCAGGAAGTGATTGACAAAATCTTATATGAACATGAATTGTTTGGTAACACGAGGTTCCTGGCTCAAATGAGTATGGGAGCGCCACACAAAGAATTACTTAAATCCATTGAACTGTTTGGTACACAGGTAGCGCCTGCGGTTCGAAAAGAAACTGAGAAAATTAAATCTTTAAAATAATTATTGAAATGAAAAAGCTGTTAAGTGTATCTCATCAAACAAAAAATGTTGATATCGTTTTACTTGTTTTAAGAATTACGATTGGGGCGTTAATGTTAACACATGGACTTCCAAAAATGGAAGCATTATTAAGTGGTGAACCTATTCAGTTTGTATCTGTATTTGGATTAAGTCCGGCTGTTTCACTGGGGCTTACCGTTTTTGCGGAAGTGTTCTGTTCTATTTTGATATTGGTAGGTTTTGGAACACGCCTGGCTGCCATACCGCTAATCATTACCATGGCTGTTGCCGCTTTCATAGTACACGCAGCTGACCCATTCGGGAAACAGGAAATGGCTATACTTTACCTGGCGGTTTATGTGGTGTTATTAATTGCTGGTAGTGGCCGCTATTCCCTGGATCGTTTATTAACCAACAAACCAGTATTGGAACGAAATACATATGGGAAAACTATTTAGGGTTTTCGTAGTTCATTCCATGACTTCAGTCAAGATTGGATTACGGCGAATTTAATTATCATGGTAGATTTACAGTAACGAATGAGAAAGTTTTTAGCCGGTATTTTGTATCAATCCAATTATTAATAAAAATTAAAAGTCCTTAGAGTAGCCTTTGTATATTTGAAAAAATTGATTATTCAGATTAGGTTAAACAAAGGACGATGATTCTTATTGTTGATGATAAGCCTGAAAATATTCTTTCACTTAAAAGGGTTTTGGAACTGAATTCTTTTAATGTAGATACGGCCTTATCCGGTGAAGAAGCTTTAAAAAAAATACTGCGGAATAATTATTACCTGATTATCCTGGATGTACAAATGCCGGGTATGGATGGATTTGAGGTGGCAGAAGCCATTACCGGTTTAAACAAAACCAAAAACATTCCCATCCTGTTTCTATCTGCGGTAAATACGCACAAAAAATTTGTTACAAAAGGTTTTGAATCCGGTGGTGTAGATTATCTCACCAAGCCTTTTGACCCGGATATTCTCATTTTAAAAGTGCGAACCTTTTACAGGTTATATGAGCAATCCAAAAAGTTAAATGCTGCCTACGTCCAGTTAAAACAGGAAATAGAAACCCGTAAAAAAGCTGAAAAAGTATTACAGGAAAATGTAGAAGAATTACATTCCATTCTGGAAGCGATTCCGCAGATTGCATTTACTGCCCGGCCTGATGGTACCATGGAATTTGTGAACCAGCAATGGTATCGATATTCAACCAGTAAAAATGTTTTTCCACCCACACCAGCAACGGACAGGGATATATATGATGTGTGGCATGAGCAGATCGGGGAGAAAAAAACCGTGTCGTTCGAAGTGCGCATAAAGGAAATTGACAGTGCTGAATATACTTTTTTCCTGTTGCGCATCAAACCTGTCATTGTGCAAAATGAATTGGTAAAATGGGTCGGCACTTTTACCAATATACATGAACAGAAAAAAGTAAATGAATTTCTGGAGAAAAATGTGAATGAGCGAACCCGCCAGTTGATTGAATCAAACAGGCAACTTGAAGTAAGTAATCACGATTTATTGCAGTTTGCTTCTGTAGCTTCTCATGATCTGAAAGAGCCATTGAGAAAAATTCATTTTTTTACAAGTATTCTTGATGAAAGATATACAGTGGAAAAGGAAGTCGCTGAATACCTGGATAAAATAAAATACTCTTCCAGGCGAATGAATATGCTGATAGAAGATTTGCTTAATTTTTCAAAACTTTCGCAGGAAGTAAGCTTTGAGTGTACAGACCTGAATAAAATTATCCAGGAAGTATTGGTAGACCTGGAACTTTCAATTGCAGAAAAAAAAGCAAAGGTGGAAGTAATGAATAAACTGCCCGAAATTGAGGCAGTTCCGGGTATGATACGACAGGCTTTATTGAATATATTAAGCAATGCCCTGAAATTTTCAAATCACTTGATTCCCCCGGTTATCATTATAGAAAGCCAACGAGTTGCTTCATTATCCATTTTGGCAGAAAATGATGAAGCAGGAAATTATTGCCTGATAAAAATTACCGATAATGGAATTGGATTTGATGAAAAATATTTAGATAAAATATTTACTCTCTTCCAACGCCTGCATGCAAAGGATGAATATGAAGGAACAGGAATTGGCCTCACGATCGTAAAAAAAATCATTGATAAACATCATGGCATTATTGAAGCAAGTAGTTCTCTTGGAATGGGATCTACTTTCAGTATTGTATTACCCATCAATCAACAAATAATAAACGCATAAATCTAACTGGATGCATTCTTTTAAACGCAATTTATTTATTGGATACAGTGTTTCCCTGTTGCTTTTACTGGTAAGTGCCGTTGCTTCGTATATCAGTATTCATAACCTGCTGGAAAGTACAGAAATGGTGAACCATACCAATAAAGTAATTAAAGGCTTGGAAAGAGTTGTATCCCAATTAAAAGATGCGGAAACCGGTCAGCGTGGTTACCTTATAACCGGGGAAGAAGAATTCGAGGAACGTTACAAAGTTGGGCGCACCAATACATTAAGCAGTATCAATAATATTGAAATACTTATTTCTGATAATGAAGATCAAAAAGCCGATGCTTTGATTTTAAAAAGTTTCGTTAATCAAAGGTTGGAATTTTTGCAAAAATTAATCGATCAGAAAAAAAATGGCTTACCGATAACTACTCAAAACATGCTGGATGGAAACAAACTAATGAATCAATCCCGCCTGGTAATTGATAGGATGTCGGATCGTGAAAACCTCCTGCTCGATGCAAGAACACAAACCCTTAATAAATTTGCCAATTCTACACCTGTATTAATACTGGTTGCATCATTACTTGCCATATTGGTAACCGTTATATCGTTCTTGCGAGTGAATAGTGACTTTAACCAAAGGGTTGAATTGCAAAATGAGTTGTTACAAAAAGACAGGGAAACTTCTTCCAGGCTGGAAATTATTCAGTCCATTGCTACAAAAATATCTGCTGGCGATTATAAAGTGCGGGTTAATGATGAAGGACAGGATGTATTAGGTTCGCTTGGAACATCGTTAAATAAAATGGCTGAATCGCTGGATGAATCCTTTGAAATTCTATCAGAAAAAGAATGGTTGCAAACCGGCATTGCAAAATTAAATGAAGAAATGCTGGGTGATAAAAATACTGACAACCTTACGACAGCGGTATTATCAACCATCATCCAATATACAAACAGCCAGTCTGGTACATTTTACCTGCTACACCAGGATGATTTGATATTTTCTGCAGGTTATGCTATTGACAATGACAGTGTCCGCAAATATGTTGAAAAAGGCCAGGGTCTTTTGGGCCAGGTAGCCCAAACAGGAAAACCAATTATGCTGGATGGACTAACAAAAAATGATTTTGCCATAAGTTTTACTTTGGGCAAAGTAAAACCACACAGCATTTATGTATTCCCTGTTTTATACAATCAAAAGGTAATGGGCGTTGTGGAAATTTCGGCCATGCATGATTTTTCACAGAACGAAAAAGACTTTTTTGAAGCTGTAACATACAATACTGGAATTGCTATTAATATGGCTCTAAACAGGGAAAAAGTGCAGGAACTGTTAAGCGAAACCCAGGCACAGTCTGAAGAATTACAGGTGCAACATAATGAGTTAGAAAATATCAATGCGGAGTTGGAAGCTCAAACCCAAAAATTACAGGCATCAGAAGAAGAGTTGAAAGTACAGCAGGAAGAATTGATGCAGGCTAACCAGGAAATGGAAGAACGTTCCAGGTTGCTTGAAGAAAGAAATCAAATGATTGCTGAACGAAATGTTGAAATCAAAAAGAAAGCTGAGGAACTTGAAATAACCACAAAATATAAATCAGAGTTTTTAGCCAACATGTCGCATGAACTCAGAACGCCATTGAATTCTGTTTTGCTTTTATCAAGGCTGCTATCGGATAACAATGAAAAAAACCTCACACCACAGCAAATAGAATATGCTGAAGTTATTCAAAGTGCAGGACAGGGATTGTTATTATTGATTGATGAGATCCTCGATCTGTCAAAAATTGAAGCCGGGAAAATGGAAATGGAAATTAATAAGGTTTCTGTAAATGAAATTGTTTACGATTTGCAAACTTTATTTGAACCGGTGGCCAGGGAAAAGAATATTGAATTAAATATACAGGTTGATGAAAATGTTCCGGGAACAATTGATACGGATAAAATGCGATTGGAGCAGGTTTTAAAAAACCTGGTTTCGAACGCATTAAAATTCACAAAAACCGGCTCTGTAAGTTTACGTGTAGCTCCAACGGCTAATAAAAATGGATTCATTGATTTTTCAGTTATTGATACGGGCATAGGAATTTCGGCAGAAAAACAGGATCTTATTTTTGAGGCATTTCAACAGGCAGATGGTTCTACCCGGAGAAATTTTGGGGGCACGGGGCTGGGCTTATCTATCAGCCGCCAGTTAGCCAGGTTACTGGGTGGAGAAATTTCGGTGAAAAGCAGTCCCGGAGAGGGCAGCCAGTTTACCGTAACCATACCGGTTTCACACACCGGAACCAAACTATCACCAATAGTCGAAAAAGAAACAATTGATGAAGATGTAATGCCGCAGGTCATTTCAATGGAACAAAACGTTAGCCTGCCGATCCCACCCAATATACCAGATGATCGTGCAGCCACTAAAGCGGATGATAAAATCATATTGATTGTTGAAGATGATACCAATTTTGCCAAAGCATTATTAGATTATACGCATTCAAAAGGATACAAAGGGATTGTTGCTGTTCGGGGGGATGAAGGCATTGAATTGGCGCTTAAGTATAAGCCAATCGGTATTTTGCTGGATATACAACTGCCTGTTAAAGATGGCTGGCAGGTAATGGAAGAATTGAAATCAAACCCGGATACCCGGCATATTCCTGTTCACATTATGTCATCGCAGCAGGTGAAGAAAGAAAGTATCATGCGGGGAGCTGTGGATTTTATCAATAAACCCGTAGCACTGGAGCAATTAAATGAAATATTCAGGAAGATAGAAATGGTGCTGGATAAAAAAAGCAAAAAAGTATTGATCATTGAAGAAAATCCAAAGCATGCAAAAGCGCTTTCTTATTTTCTTGAAACCTGCCAGGTAAATTCAGAAATATCAACCAATGTAAATGATAGTGTGGATGCATTAAATAAAAAGGATGTTGATTGTGTGATACTGGATATGGGTATTCCGGCTCAGAATTCTTACGAAGTATTGGAAAAAGTAAAAAGCCAGCCCGGATTCGAAAATTTGCCGGTGATCATTTTTACAGGTAAGAGTTTATCCAAAAAAGAAGAAACCAGAATTAAGCAATACGCAGATTCTATTGTGATAAAAACGGCGCATTCTTACCAGCGCATTTTGGATGAAGTTTCATTATTCCTCCATCTTGTGGAAGAAGGTAAAGAATCAAAATCACCCCGGTTTACGGATAAAGTTGGCAACCTGGGCGAAGTGCTGGCCAATAAAAAAGTATTAATGGTAGATGATGATGTGCGGAACATATTTTCCATGAGCAAGATTTTAGAGGCTCATAAAATGACCGTTATTACGGCTATTGATGGAAAGGATGCCCTGAACCAGATGGCCGAAAATCCAGATATTTCCGTTGTGTTGATGGATATTATGATGCCGGAAATGGATGGTTACGAAGCAATCAGGGAAATCAGGAAGGATCCTCGTAACCGCAACCTGCCAATCATTGCCATTACAGCCAAAGCAATGACAGGTGACCGGGAAAAATGCATTGAGGCAGGGGCTTCTGATTATATTTCAAAACCTATTGATATAGACCAACTATTGTCACTGTTGCGGGTATGGTTGTTCGATACAAACCTTGCCAGGAAATGAGTTTTGCACATGTTGGTAAATGGTTTTTGTTTAAATCAGTAGATTATTGCAGAAATGAATCATTTTGAAAGAAGGAATGATTATTTATAATATAATTCTTTAAGAACACTGCTGACCATTTAGACTATAATAATGAGTGTAGAAAAACAGGTAACAGATAATGAAGTGGAGCTTTTGCTCGCAGATCTTGTTGAACTGTATGGATACGATTTTTCCGAATATTCAAAAGCCTCTCTTAAAAGGAGAATCAACCGGTTGTTTTCATTAGACAGGTTCCCCAGTTTTGCTGAATTCCGTTTTAGATTAAAAAATGATTCATCTTACCTGAAGCGATTTGTAGAAGAAATTACCGTCAATGTCACGGAGATGTTCCGGGATCCATCTTTTTTTAAAGTGTTGCATCAGGAAGTATTTCCCATCCTGGCAACTTACCCTTTAATCCGCATCTGGCATGCAGGATGTGCCACTGGTGAAGAAGTTTTTTCCACCGCCATTCTTTTACAAGAAGCCAACCTGTTACATAAATCTATTTTATATGCTACCGATCTGAATCCTGGCGTATTACATATTGCTTCGCAGGGAATTTTTTCATTGCAGCATATGAAACAATACTCAGAAAATTATATTGAAGCTGGTGGCAAAAATGAATTTTCGCATTATTACTCTGCAAAATATAACCGTGCCATTTTTAATAAGGACCTTAGCAGTAAAATGGTTTTTTCAACACATAACCTGGTATCCGATCGTTCTTTTAATGAATTCCAGTTAATCATGTGTCGCAATGTGATGATCTATTTTGATAATGATTTACAGAACAGGGTTTTAACCCTTTTTGATAAAAGTTTAAACCAGTTAGGCTTTTTGGCATTGGGGACAAAGGAAACCATCCGGTTTAGTCCTATTGCCAGCCAGTATAAAGTATTTAGTGCAAAGGAAAAAATATGGAGAAAACAAGGATAACAATTAGCCAGGTTAATTGAGGACCTGTCTTATGTTTCACAAATGATTTGTCCAACTGAAATAAGCCATGATTATGTTTAACACCAACAGAGATGATTATTGGATAATATCATTTGGCCAAAAAGCAAAAAAATCACCAAATGAAAATTAAAATGTTGGTCATCGGTGGTTCGGCAGGCAGCCTGGATGTATTGATGGATGTATTGCCGGTTTTACGAAAGGATATTGATTTTCCTATCGTTATTATTTTGCATAGAAAAAAAGACAGTGAATCCTTATTAGCCGATCTGCTTTCATCCCGGTCATCCTTACCTGTAAATGAAATTGAAGATAAACAGGCCATTTTGCCCGGTGTTATTTACCTGGCACCGCCCGATTATCATGTATTAATTGAAAAAAATAATACTTTTTCCCTGGACGTATCCGAAAAGATTAATTTTAGCAGGCCCAGCATAGATGTAAGCTTTGAATCCGCTGCAGATGCATTTCCCAATGCCATTGCCGGCATCCTGTTATCGGGAGCAAATGCAGATGGTACAGAAGGTTTAAAATGTATTAAAGAACAAAATGGCTTAGTGATCGTTCAGCAGCCTGGTACGGCAGATGTTGCTTATATGCCACAACAGGCCATCAATGAAATATCTGTAGATGCTATACTGAATAAAGAAGAAATTGCACCGTATATCAATAACCTGGTTTAAAAATCAAAGTATAAATAAAATATGGTAGAAGTTGGAAAGTATAATACTTTAAAAGTATTGAGACTTACGGAAAACGGGTTGTACCTGGATGATGGAAAAGAAGGCATTTTATTGCCAAAAAGATACGTACCGCAAGGTGTTGAACCAGGTGATGAACTGGAAGTGTTTATACATCATGATTCCGACGATCGCATTATTGCAACTACCGAAAAGCCAAAAGGCATTTTAGGTGATATCGTAAAACTAAAAGCAGTAGGTAGTAACAGGCAGGGTGCTTTTTTGGATTGGGGTTTAATGAAAGACCTGTTTGTTCCAAAATCACAACAGATAAAAGATATGTACCCCGATAAAGAATACCTGGTAAAAATATACCTGGATGAAATGACCGGGAGGTTGGCTGCTACTGAAAAAATCGATCGCCTCCTGAGTAATGAAGATCTTACCGTAAAAGAATTGGATATCGTTGATTTGATCGTATACAGGCTGTCAGACCTGGGTTATGTAATGATCATTAATAACAAGCATATTGGATTATTACATCATAATGAAGTTTTTCAAAAGTTGGAAGTGGGAGATAAGCTAACCGGTTTTATCAAAAAGATTTACCCCGAAACCAATAAAATTGACGTGGTTACAGGAAAGCCGGGATATGGAAAAGTGAGTGGAGAGGCTGAAAAAGTTTTACAACTTTTAAAAGAGGCTAATGGTTACCTGCCTTATAATGATAAATCTGACCCTGAAACTATTTACGATTTTTTTGGAATGAGCAAGAAGACATTTAAAATGGCTACAGGCCAGCTTTATAAAAACAAAACCATTGTTTTTACTTCAACAGGCATTAAACTTTTGGAAGAATAAAAAACCATATCAGCGGTTTTCTTTTTGTGATAAACTTATTTTTCCCAGGCTGAATTTGAATGATTTTTCTAAAAAAAGAATTCTTCTTTCACCTATTGTTTTGAATGCAAGCGTTACCAGGGTTACCAAAGTAAAACTGGATAAAAGCACCAACTCCTGCTCCAGGTGAGAAAATAGTATTACCTGTAACAAGATCAGGGAATGAAAAAAACAAATCAACCTTGAAACTAAGCCATGGTTATACCCGGCATTAGTTAATAAATGATGGATATGTGTTTTATCAGGGCTGAATGCCGATTTGCCATTTAAAATGCGGAATATAAAAACCCTGAGCGTATCAAAAACGGGGATCAAAACCAGGCTTAAAGCAATGACAGGAATATTATTTATTTCTCCCACTGGTTGAACATTAACCTGCATAAACCGTATGGCCAGTATGGCCAGCATAAAACCAATAACAAGAGATCCTGTATCACCCATAAATATTTTAGCGGGATAATAATTGAAAAGAAGAAATCCCGCAACACCACCTGCCATGGCAAACGCCAGCAATGCAAAAAAATCATCACCACTGATTAGTAATAAGGCGCCTGCAGTTACCAGGCTTATTAAACTTAATCCACCAGCCAGTCCATCAATACCGTCAATCAGGTTAAAGGCATTGGTTACACCTGCAATCGCAACGATGGTGAAAACGTATTGAACCAGGAGCGGTAATTCATAAATACCAAATAATCCATGTAAGGATGTAATTCGGATACCTCCAAAGGCGATCAAAGCTGCTACAGCTAACTCAATAAATAATTTAAAGCTGGCATTCAAATCCTTCATATCATCAACAATACCCATTAAAAAGATCAGAACAATAGCTGCCATAACATACAATCCTGCAATTGAAAATGAAGGTTGCCATAAAAACAAGGGTAACAAAGTTCCAATGACAATGGCTATTCCTCCTAATGTTGGGATAGGGTCCGTATGTTCTTTACGCAGATCCGGTTTATCAAATAAATGAAATCTTTCTACCAATTTTATAATTACGGGGATAATAACAATACTGGATATAAAGGCTATGATAAATGGATAAGAAATTTGTTGAAGCAGGTGAAAATTCAGCTGCAATAAGCATGTACTGGGGTACATTAAGTTAATTTTAGTTAGGATGATGGTTTAAAAGGCAGGCAAAATAATTAGAAAAACCCTTACTTGCAACTAAAAGTTATTGTGTAAACGACATAATTTATTTTAATGTAGATTTCCGGCTGGTCAAAAACTTACTTTACATGGCGATTATGGAAATAATTTATTGGATCTGTGGGATTGTATTATTTTATTGCTATGCAGGTTATGGCATTATATTGTATGTGCTCAATTTTGTAAAATCAATATTTACGAAGGTGAGCCATGATAAAGGATTCCAATGGCCTTCGGTTACGATCATTATTGCAGCATGGAATGAAGCTGAGGTGCTTGAACAAAAGATCATCAATACACTTGAACTGGATTATCCAACCGGGAAATTGCATGTGATTTGCATAACCGATGGGTCGGATGATAATTCAGAATCCATTGTTCAAAAATATCCTTCAATCACTTTATTACATATGCCCTCCAGGCAAGGCAAAGTAGCCGCTTTGAACCGGGCGATTCAATTTGTGGAAGCACCCATTGTATTTTTCAGTGATGCCAATGCTATGTTGAATAAGGAAGCAATTAAGAGGATGACTTCCCATTTTAAAGATGCTAGTATCGGTGGGGTGGCTGGTGAAAAGAAAATTCTGAAAACAGTGACTTCTTCAGTGGGAAGGGCAGAAGGGCTGTATTGGCGCTATGAATCGTTTTTAAAAAGACAGGATGCAGCTTTTCATTCGGTGGTTGGTGCTGCAGGGGAATTGTTTGCCATTCGCACTGACCTATGGCGGTCGCTGGATGAAAATATTATTTTAGATGATTTTATAATTTCCATGCAGGTGCGATTAATGGGTTATCGTTTTTCATATGAACCTACAGCATGGTCCATGGAGACTCCGTCCATTTCTTTTGCCGAAGAAAGAAAACGAAAAGTAAGGATTGCAGCGGGCGCATTTCAATCCATGCTTTATTTAAATGGGGCATTGAATTTTAAAAAAAATGCAACGTTAAGTTTCCAGTTTTTTTCAAGAAGGATTTTGCGATGGTTTGTCGCCCCTTTTTTATTACCCATTTTTGCTATCATAAATTTCCTGGTTGTATTAAATGAGCCTTCTTCTTTTTATATAATAACTTTTGTAGCACAAATAATTTTTTACTTGTTTGCGCTAGGGGGTTACATATTGTACAAATTCAATAAAAAACCGCGGTGGTTAAACGCTCCTATGTATTTCGTGTTCATGAATAGTTGTATGATCAGTGGCAGCATGCTTTTTTTTAAAAATGAACATTCGGCTATTTGGGACAAATCGCTTCGAGAATCCTTTGAATAACTTTGCAGCCTGCATTTACTATTTTTGTTTGAAATCAGCACACCATTTCATCTTCACCCAACATATTATCAAGCCCTATTGAATACCTGAAAGGCGTAGGACCCCAGCGTGCCGAATTGCTAAAAAAAGAATTGGAGATTTTCACTTTCAGGGATTTGTTGGAACATTTTCCTTTCCGGCATATTGATAAAACGCAGATCAGTACCATTAGTCAAATTACAGGTAGCACAGATTATATTCAAGTGGCAGGGGTTATTACCGATATAGAAACAATGGGCGTTAACCAGGGCAGAAGACTGGCAGCCAGGCTAAAAGACAGGACTGGCACATTGGAACTTATCTGGTTCCAAAGCTTATCCTGGGTGCAAAAAAATATTACTAACGGTAATGCATACCTAGTTTATGGAAAAGTTGGTTTTTTCCAGGGGCAGGCACAGATCGTTCACCCGGAAATAGAACCATACTCACCTGAAAAATCGGATGGAAAGTCGTTTTTAGATCCTATTTATCCCAGTACAGAAAAATTAAAAAGCCGCTCATTGAATGGCAGGCAAATCGGTGTACTTACAAAAGCCTTATGGGCTTTGATCCATCCCAAAGATCTTCCTGAAAATCTTCCTGCCAGGGTACTGGAAAAATTAAAATTGTTACCGAGGTACGAAGCTTACCAGCAAATTCATTTCCCCGCATCACCCGATAAATTTTCAGAAGCATTAAAGCGATTGAAATTCGAAGAACTATTTTTTGCTCAATTAAGATTAGGGTTAATTAAAACGGAGCGACACCGTTTTTCAAAAGGCGTAATATTTGATAAAGTTGGCGATCACTTCAATAATTTTTATCATCATCATTTGCCGTTTCAATTAACCAATGCACAAAAAAGAGTTTTACGGGAAATCAGGCAGGACACTGCACATGGCCGACAAATGAACCGTTTATTGCAGGGTGATGTTGGCAGCGGTAAAACGATTGTAGCCCTGCTGGCCATGTTATTAGCTATTGATAATGGTTACCAGGCTTGCCTGATGGCACCCACCGAAATTTTGGCTCAACAGCATTTAGAAAGTATAACAGCAATGTTGGTTGAAATGGACTTGCGGGTAGAACTTTTAACCGGATCTACAAGGGCGGCCGCCCGACGTAAACTGTTAGCTGCGCTTGCTAACGGTGATATTCATGTGCTTATCGGCACACATGCACTTATTGAAGATGTCGTTCAATTTAAAAACCTGGGTTTTGCTATTGTAGATGAACAGCACCGGTTTGGTGTTGCTCAAAGGGCAAAACTTTGGAAGAAAGCCATTTTACCTCCTCATGTTTTGGTTATGACAGCTACACCCATTCCACGTACATTAGCCATGACGGCCTATGGTGACCTGGATTATAGTGTAATGGATGAATTACCACCGGGACGGCAACCGATAACGACTGTTCATCGTTTTGATGACAGGCGATCGCAGGTTATGGATTTCATCAGGGAAGAGATCAGTAAAGGACGTCAGGTTTATATCATTTTTCCGTTGATTGAAGAAAGCGAAAAGCTGGATTATGAAAACCTGATGAAAGGATATGAAAATGTAAAAGCTTATTTTCCTGAGCCTAAATACCTGATCAGCATGGTACATGGAAAACAACCAGCCGAACAAAAAGAAACCAACATGCAACGTTTTGTAAAAGGCGAGACTCAGATCATGGTTTCAACTACGGTAATTGAAGTTGGCGTAAATGTGCCCAATGCATCGGTCATGGTCATTGAAAGTGCGGAAAAATTTGGACTAAGCCAGTTACACCAATTAAGAGGCAGGGTGGGCAGGGGAGCAGAAAAAAGTTTTTGTATCTTACTAACGGGTTCAAAATTAAGCAACGAAGCCAGGGAAAGAATGAAGATCATAACCAGCACAAATGATGGTTTTATAATTGCAGAAAAAGATTTGGAGTTGCGCGGACCTGGCAGCATTGAAGGGACAAAACAAAGTGGTGCTTTGAATTTCAAATTGGCAAACATTGTACTGGACAAGCCAATATTGGATGTAGCTAAACGGGTTGTTGAAAAAATATTGGAAGAGGATCCGGATTTGCTTTCCACTGATTACCAGGTTTGTAAATCATGGCTTTTACAACAGCAGGGCAAAACCGCATGGAGCAGGATTTCTTAACATAAGCTTACACAACATTTATAGTTTATTTTAGTTAATTTGATAAAAAGAACCACATCTTGAAGCGCATATTAATCCTCCTTATAGCTTTCTCTACTTCATTTCTTTTGCAGGCACAATATGGCAATATTGAATTTGTTGAGAATAAAGGACAGTGGGATCAACGGGTGAAATTTAAAGGAGAAATTCCTGCGGGTGCTTTCTTCATAACGGAAACCGGCTTCACGGTTTTACAACACAATAAAGAAGATCTTTCTGTTATTTATGAATTACTACATAATCACCCGGAACCCGGGAATCCAAAAATAAATAATACGAAAACGCTTCGTTCACATGCGTATAATGTGGATTTTGTAGGTGCTTCACCCAATTTTGAAATTGTCCCCGATAAAATGCTTGATAATTATCATAATTATTTTATTGGGGATGATCCATCCAAATGGGCGGGTAATGTGCGCATATTCCAGGCCGTTACTATGAAAAATGTATATCCGAATGTAGATGTCCGTTACTATACTGATAACGGCCAGATGAAGTATGATATCATTGCAAGGCCGGGTGCTAATATTAAAAATATCGCCTTAAAATATGAAGGGGTAAATAGTTTACAGGTAAAGAATAAACAACTGGTTATTGAAACGTCGGTTGGCAGTATGAAAGAAACAGTTCCTTATAGTTATCTCTCAAATGGAATGGAAAGAACAGAGGTTACTGCTAAATATGATGTGAAGGAAAAGTTGGTAAAATTTGATGTAAAAAATTACGATCCTTCAGCTACTTTGGTAATTGACCCGGTATTGATATTTGCATCATTCTCCGGCAGTACGGTAGACAACTGGGGATTTACAGCTACTTATGGTCCTGATGGCAGTATGTATGGTGGAGGCATTGTCTTTGGCCAGGGATTCCCTACTTCTCCGGGTGCATTTCAAACTTCATATGGTGGTGGACAAAGTCCGCAACCAGTAGATATAGGTATTATCAGGTTAAGTCCTAATGGACAAACCCGGCTTTATGCAACTTATATTGGTGGAAGTGGTAATGAGCAACCTCATAGTTTGGTAGTGGACCAAAGTGGCAATCTTATTCTGGCAGGAAGAACCAATTCTAATAATTATCCAGTAACAGGTGGCGGTATGATAGGTGCTGGTGGAAGTTATGATATTGTTGTAACTAAATTAAATCCGTCCGGAACAGCGATTTTAGGATCAAAAAAAATTGGTGGAAGTGGCGATGATGGCGTTAATATTTCAGCTACCCGAAATGGTGCACAATCACTCCAAAGAAATTACGGGGATGATGGTCGCAGCGAGGTGATCCTTGATGATGCAGGTAATGTATACGTAGCATCAGCCACCCGGTCAACAAATTTCCCGGCAACCGCGGGATCTTTTCAACCTGCTGCCGGTGGAGGTAACCAGGATGGTGTCTTGCTCAAAATGGATCCCAATGTTAATGGGTTAGTATTCGCCAGCTACCTGGGTGGATCGGATGATGATGCAGCTTACGTTTTAAGTCTTGACCCGGTTGGAAATATTTATGTTGCGGGCGGAACGGCGAGTGGTGACTTTCCGGGGAATAAATCAGGAACATTAGGTGCTTCAAAACCTGGTGGGATAGATGGTTTTCTTGCAGTGGTTTCAAATAGTGGAAATAGTATAATCAGGTCTACTTATCTTGGAACAAATGGCATTGACCAGGTTTATGGTGTTCAGTTTGATAATAATGGTTTTCCTTATATCATGGGGCAAACTACCGGTAACTGGCCAGTGATAAATGCTGTATACAGCAATGCAGGTGCAAAACAGTTTATCTCCAAGTTGCAGCCAGATCTATCAGCTTATGTTTATTCAACGGTGTTTGGCAAGTCCGCTTCCTTCCCCAGCATTTCACCCGTTGCTTTTTTAGTTGACAGGTGTGAAAATGTTTATGTTTCTGGTTGGGGAGGTGGTTTTGGTACGCCGCCTTATAATTATCCCAACTCTGGAACAACCGGGTTGCCGGTAACTGCGGATGCCATTAAGAGTACAACCGATGGTAAAGATTTTTACTTTTTTGTTTTACAAAAGAATGCAGCTTCTCAATTGTTTGGAAGTTTTTATGGAGAGGATAACAGTCAGCAAACTGGAGGCGGTGGTGCAGATCACGTTGATGGCGGAACCAGCCGGTTCGATCGCAACGGCGTAATTTACCAGGCTATTTGCGCCAACTGTAAAGGATTCGGAGCCGTTCAATATCCTACTACTCCGGGAACCTGGTCGCCAAATAACCCTTCAGATAATTGTAACCTGGCTATGGTTAAAATTGCATTTAACCTGGCAGGGGTTGCTGGTGGCGTGCAATCAGCCATCAATGGTGTACCTCGCGATACCGCAGGTTGTGTTCCGTTAACTGTTGATTTCACTGATACGGTTCAAAGAGCTCAAAGCTATGAATGGAATTTTGGTGATGGATCACCACAGGTCACCACTGTTCAACCAAGTACATCCCATACATTTAATGCCGTTGGCAATTACAGGGTTATGCTGGTTGCTATCGATTCAAATACTTGCAACATCCGTGATACATCTTACATCAGTATCAGGGTAAGTGATAACAGGGCTGTTCTCGATTTCAATTCTGTAAAACTAAATCCCTGTGATGCATTTCTTTTCAGGTTTGATAATCAATCAACCGCTCCGCCGGCGGTACCTTTCGGTGCTCAATCCTTTATCTGGGATTTTGGAGATGGTACGCCCAGGGTAACTGCGGGTTTAAACAGTGTGCAGCACAGTTATGCTGCTCCGGGTACCTATAATGTTACACTGGTTTTAAATGATTCAGCATATTGTAATCACCCTGATTCATTAGTGGTGCAATTAAGGGTAGCTGCTGAAGTTGTAGCTGATTTTGAAGTTCCGCCAACAGGTTGTGTTCCTTTTGCAGCTAATTTTATTAATACTTCCATTGGTGGGCAACAATTCAGGTGGGATTTTGGGGATGGAAATACTTCGACAGATATCAATCCAACAAATATTTATTCAGTTGCAGGAACTTATACGGTTAGGTTGGTTGCCATAGATTCCGCAACCTGTAATATCATTGATTCAACCAGTCAAACAATTACCGTATTTGATCTTCCTACAGCGAATTTCAATTGGGGGTCTAATCCACCTGTTGAAAATACGCCTACGGTGTTTATCAACCTTTCTTCTCCGGATGCGGTAAGGTTCCGTTGGGAGTTTGGTGATGGTGATACTTTGGAAACGACCAGCCGCGTAGACGTTATGCATCAATACAACGCTACCGGTACATATAATGCTTGTCTCATTGCTTATAATGCAGCTGGTTGTCCGGATACTTTGTGTTTGCCTGTTGAAGCTTTAGTGGTACCCGTAATTGATGTACCCAATGCATTTACACCAGGAAAAAATGATGTAAACAGCATTATCAAAGTGCGTGGGTTTGGTATTTCAAAAATGAAATTTATCATTTATAACCGGTGGGGACAGAAGGTTTTTGAATCAGAAAATCCAAATGCTGGCTGGGATGGAACCTTTAATGGTAAAATGCAGCCGATGGATGTGTACGCTTATACCCTGGATGCAGAATTTTTTGATGGAAAACGAACAACCAAAAAGGGCGATATAACGTTAATAAGATAACGATTGATCATTTTGAAAATCTCTAAATGCGAAAACTGAAAAATATAGGATTTGTGGCCGCTTGTGTTTTTTGCATGATGCCTGGCGCATTTGCACAGGATCTTCATTTTTCACAATTTTTCAATTCCCCACTAACAACTAATCCTGCCAATACGGGTTTTATTCCGGATGGTGATTATCGCCTCGGTGTAAATTACCGTAATCAATGGTCATCAGTGATGACTGTTCCATATAAAACCATGAGTGTTTTTGGTGATGCCCAGATTTATCAAAATCCTAATGAAACCGGTTGGTTGGGTGCCGGTGGTGTTTTGTTGCATGATGTAGCCGGGAGCGGCAACCTCACCAGTACAAAAGTTTATGGGTCCATTGCGTATCATCAAATGCTGGGTTATGGAAGTTTGCTAAGTGCCGGTTTTAATGTGGGCTGGGCCAATAAGCGAATCAACATGAGTGGGTTAAAATTCCCTGACCAGTTTGATGGAAAATTTTTCGACAGTAAACTGCCTACCAGTGTAGCACTTGATTATACCAATATTAATTACCTGGATATACAGGCGGGTCTGAATTATGCTTTTTTCCCTAACGATAATGTATATGTGAATACAGGTATCTCAGTTCATCACATCAACCAGCCTAAAGAATCCTTTTTCAATGAATCATCAGGCATTGATACACGGGTAGCAAGGAGATATATTGGTTTTCTGAATGCCAGCTATAAAATGAATGATCAATGGATATTGAATCCTAATGCATATTATACAAACCAGGCGGGTGCATCAGAACTGGTATTGGGCATGAACGCCCGGTACAATTTATCCGGAGATGGGGAAAATGAACTCATTGGCGGCTTATATTACCGGCATAATGATGCCGTTGTGCCTTTGGTTGGTTTTGGCTATAAAAGTTTCATGCTTACATTTACATACGATGCTACCATATCGAACCTGCGTAATTATAACAATACGCGGGGTGCCTACGAATTCTCAATTGTAAAACAAGGTTTATTCGATGCTTTCAGTGGAGATCGCAGGCAAACAATTTGTCCATCTTTCCGGAACTAATCTGTAAAATTCAGCGTTGTTTTTTCATGTTGCTGATTTTTGCGATTTTTACCCAATTAATTCATATTAAAAACTTATTATGTCCCTGGTTACGGAACAAACAGCTTTCTCTGTAGAACATCTTGAATCTTTTAAATCAATCATTGGTGAACGTTATGTTTTTACAGATGAAGAAGCTTTAAATTATTATGCACATGATGAAACCGAGGATTTACATTTTGTTCCGTCTGTAGTATTAAAACCCCGCACAGCAGAAGAGATCAGTGAAATATTAAAACTTTGTAATCAATACAAAATAGCAGTTACGCCACGTGGTGGCGGTACTGGTTTAAGTGGAGGTGCTTTGCCTCATTTAGGTGGAGTGGTTATTTCAACCGAACGTTTGAATGAGATAATCGCCATTGATGAAAGAAATCTCCAGGTAATTACAGAACCCGGAGTAATTACAGAAGTGTTGCAGGATGCGGTAAAAGAAAAAGGTTTGTTTTATCCGCCCGACCCAAGCAGCAGGGGCACTTGTTTTATCGGTGGAAATGTTGCTGAAAACAGTGGTGGTCCAAAAGCAGTAAAATATGGTGTGGTTAAGGATTATGTTTTAAACCTGGAAATGGTTTTGCCAACCGGTGAAATTGTCTGGACCGGGGCAAACGTTTTAAAAAATGCAACAGGTTATAATCTTACGCAATTGGTTGTAGGCAGTGAAGGCACTTTAGGCATTGTGACAAAAGTTGTTTTAAAATTGATTCCATTGCCTAAGTATGATTTGCTGATGTTGGTTCCTTTTCGGTCTGCAGAAAAAGCCTGTGCTGCAGTAAGTGCCATTTTCATAGCAGGTTATACACCCAGTGCACTTGAATTTATGGAGCGTGATGCACTTGAATGGGTTAGCCGCTTTATGGACAGTACAACGGTTGTTATTGAGGATGATATAAAAGCTCATTTGTTAATTGAAACAGATGGTAATAATATGGATGTTTTGATGCAGGAGATGGAAGGCATTGCTGCAATTGTTTCTGAATTTGATTGTGGTGATATTCTTTTTGCCGATGATGCGCAACAAAAAGCGGAGTTGTGGAAGTTGCGTCGCAGGGTGGGCGAAGCGGTTAAATCTCATTCTATTTATAAAGAAGAAGATACGGTTGTTCCCAGGGCGGAGTTACCTGTATTATTAAATGGTGTAAAGGATATTGGTCGTAAATATGGGTTTCATTCCGTTTGTTATGGTCATGCCGGCGATGGAAACCTGCATGTAAATATTATTCGGGGCGAATTATCGGAAGAAGAATGGAATGGCAGTTTGAAAGATGGAATCAGAGAAATTTTTCAATTAGTAAAAACGCTGGGTGGAACCATCAGCGGTGAACATGGCATTGGTTTGGTACAAAAAGAATACCTGCCCATTATTTTTGATGAAAACCAGATGCGTTTGATGAAGGCCATTAAGCGGGTATTTGATCCCAATAATATTTTAAATGCAGGTAAGATTTTTGATGCATAAAATTAATAAGGAACTTAAATAAGTTGGAATGAAAAAACAATTGATCATTGGCGTTATATCTTTATTGTCATTTTCTTTCATGCAGGCACAGGATGAGCCTCATGAAGAAGTAAAGAAAGGATTTAAAAAAGAAAACCTGTTTACAGGTGGTAGTGTATCATTATCGTTTGGTAACAATAGTTTTTTAATTGGAGGTACACCCGTTTTTGGTTACAGTCTTACCAAATGGCTGGATGCGGGTTTATCGGCTAATTTTAATTATACCTCTTACCGTGATTATTTACAATTCGATGACCGTTTAAGACAAACCATTTATGGTCCTGGGGCATTTGTCAAAATATATCCTGTCCGTTTTTTATTTGCACAGGCACAGCTTGAGCATAATTTCATCAAACAAAAATATATTCCGGCAAATAACGGGACTCCGGAATCTCAAAACGCGGATGCAACCAGCTTTTTAGTGGGTGCTGGTTATACTACCAATCGTAATCCAGGTTCAGGTCAAAGCTTTTTTTATGTATCTATCCTGGTAGATCTGATGGATAATGAATACTCTCCATACCGGGATAATGCAAACAGGATACTGCCTATCGTGCGGGCTGGT
>JAKFER010000112.1:0-40759 GCA_036675565.1 Chitinophagaceae bacterium | reverse complement strand
GATCACAAAGAATCAATTAACCGGGTAACAAGGTCTTGCTTTCTTTTATCAAACAATCAACCAGTGTCATCATCTTCAGACGGTCCTCTTCTCTTAAATGAAATTCGTATTCTTTACCGCTGCCTTTAAAAACAAATGATTCAATAGGATGCGTTGAGAACCTTGTGAGTGCGGATGGCGTTGTAGCAACATTCCTGAATGTAAAATGAAACAGTCCCTGGCAATTCATACTGCCAGTATTGCGATTGGTGCTTTTTAACCGGGTGCCTGCATATTGCACAATCGCGGTAGATGAATTATCAAAACACCAGCCTTCCGCACCATTGGCCAGTGAGAAAAAGAAATCAATCTCTTTGCTGGTAGCATTGATCGTTAAAAGAAACTTGCTTTTCCCTTCATTAAAACTTACAAAACCCGTGGAGATCTTTTTTTCATTTGTAAAATCATCTGTTGATTTTGTTAATGAACATTCCTGTGCAAATGAAAATAACGGAAGCAGTAAAAGAGAAAGGAAAAGTTGTTTCATAAGTATTACTATTTCTATAAAAATAGAAAGCATTGCGTATAAAACAAGTTCCTGATTGTTAAAATAAATTAATTAACAGGATGAAGAATAATGGTATTCACAAACAACCGCCGGTTATCCGATACTGCTCTTTCGGCACTTACAATTTCCTTGCTGAGAACCCTTGAATCGGAGCAATTCAAACAATTTAATTTAAACCCGGTTGTTTTGAAATTGATACTCCCCCTGGAATCCGGAACTATGATACCATAAAAAGGAGAGCTTGTTCCGTAAAAATTAAAATCAGATCCGTTTTTTGCAATCAAGTCCTGTATGCTGAGGCCGGTTCTTAAACCACTTCTTAAGTGCCAGGTATTGTGGCCAATAATTTCATTAAAACCCTGAGCATTTTCACCTTGTAACCCTCCGCCTATAACTAAAAAAGAAAGTTGGTGATAATTGGTCGTATCATCCCACAGGAAAATAGCCTGCTGGCTGGTATTTGGATACAGCACACTGCATGGAGTTGACACTTCCGGGGAGAAAAAATATTTTTCTTTTCTTACATTACGTTCTCCGTATAAATAACGTAATTGTTCATGCGATTTTATAACAAGCAGGTCTTCAGCAAACCGTATTGCCCCGGCAGGAGGTAAATTATTGCGGTTGATGCGAAAACTATAAATAATTTCATCCTCTTCGGTGAACCAGCTATACACAATAGTCACATCATTTTTCTGGTATAATTGTGGCCAGCCTGGATTAATAACTCGTGGCTCAATAAAACCCATCCCGGTAATTTCCTCTATAATGGATTCCGCTTCTTCTTTGGAAGAAGTCTGGTAGGTTAAACCTTGTACATTCTTTACTTCATAAAGATTTAAGAACCGATACGTGGAATCAATCGTTTTTTGTCTTCTCTTTCCTATGTAAGTGTAATTTTTTACAATGGTATCCTTGATATTGTCCACGCCGGCACTGTTAAAGCCTTTCCTGGAGAGATAACTGGAAACCTTCTTTTCAGATTGAAAAGTGAGACCAGCAAGATCACGGATGCTCCACATTTGTGCATTTGAAATCAGACTTAAACCAATAAATGAAATCAAAAGGGTAAAATTTCTTCTCATCGTTAAAAGTTTTAACGGCTCTTCATAGAACGATGAGGTCTTGTCAAGGGAAAGTACGGATGCTTAGCGTGAGGTTTTTTTCAGGATGGAGATTACCTGTGAAGGCCAAAATACAACAATATTCTTAATATCAAAAAAACCTTGCCATGGATGAACGTTTATTTAAAAGATTGGGCGGCTAATAAGCGCATCCGGTAAGCATTCATAGCAGTATGACCTAATTTTTTTATCAGCCGGTAATTCACTACCACGCCTACCACGGCGCCAATTCCGGGGATTAATTGGGCCATTTTAGCCAGGTCTATATGATCCCGGTATTCCTGTTGAAATGGACGCCAGTTAAATTCATTCATATCGTTGGGAAGCTCCTGGCTCAGTTGCTCCCAATTTTCTACATCCTTAAATACACTTTGCCGGTGTAGCTGGCTGCTGAAGGCTAACTGGAAAACATACAGGATAAACAACCTTTCTTTATAATCTTTTACATCAAAACCATACATCACGGCGATATCAAACAATAGTTTGATCTTAATACTCAATAAAACAGGGAAATCAACCATTGCCATTAAAAAACCACCGGCCCCGGTAACGCCACCTTCAATTGCAGCAGTTTGTTTATAGTTTTTAATTCGCTCCAGGATAGCCATTTCAGCCTCCTGCAGGCTGGAATAAGACTTTTCCTTTATGGCAGAAAATTCAGAACCGAATAATACCGCTTTTACCATTTGTTTGATAGTTGCAGTTATAATGTCATGTACCTTTTCGGGTATTAGTCGGTTTAACCTGTTCTGGACAGATTTAGACATGTTATCGACAATGGAAGGATGACTCCGCATTTTCTTTTTCCAGTCCGCGACTTCCTTTATGATTTGTTTTTGGTAAAAGATTTCCACAAAATAAAATTATTGTTAGTTCAAGGTAATGAGACATGAAGGTATGCAAACCAAAAGCTAAACAGCTGCCAGCCGTTTTCATGTGTAAGCTTACTCATTATGTAAACTGAATACTGCCTGGGCATCCCAAAATTTTTATTTATTGTCCATTTATATACTTGGTTTCCTTTTTGTAACACATTTACAAAAACCATGAATATGCAGGAAACACAACATCGTTTAAATCTTGTAGTAGACGGCGTACCATACCTGGTACAGGTAACTCCTTATGAATTTAATACAGAAACAAGGTTCAAGGTTAGTTATAACGGGAATCCCGAATTAATCTTTTTATATGATTCAGAATTAAAACGATTAGCAGCTATCGGAGATGAAGCATCAACCCTTCCGGATAACCTGGAAAATGCCATTGCGGAAAAGCTCCAGGCGGGAAAATATTAAAGTATCCAACAAAAAATCATCATTTATTAATTGCATTGAAATTTTTTTCTGCAATAATAACACCGGGTAATAATTGTAATTTCAAAAAAAATCGTGGTTCATGCCAAATACTGAAACCATTATTATCCGGATCAGCCTTGCATTATTAGCAGGTGCCATTTTAGGAATTGAAAGAGAGTACAGGAATAAGTCTGCGGGCTTCAGGACCTTAATTCTGATCTCCATTGGATCATGTTTATTTACATTAATTTCTTTGTTGTTATCCAGTGACACAATGGATAGAATTGTGGCCAATGTGGTAACTGGTATTGGGTTTATTGGTGGCGGGGTTATTTTTAAAAGTGAAGAGGGCGTAAATGGTTTAACAACTGCCGCAACCATTTGGGTTACGGCTGCTGTTGGGATGGCAATAGGCGCTGGTTTTTATTATGCCGCAGGTTTTACACTGCTGGCTACATTTATTATTCTTGCCTTTTTATATAAAGTAGAAGATTTTATTGACAGGTTATACAAAGAAAAAATTTACATCGTAAAATCATCTTTACAGGACGGGTTATTATCACCTTATGAAGAAGTGCTGAAAAATAATAATTTGAAATACAGGATAGTTAAACGCACCCGCCAGGCAGATGAATTAACAGGAACTTTTAAGGTACAGGGGTCTATGAAAAATCATGAAAAATTTATTGACTATATGCTGAAAGACAACAAAGTCATTGAATTTGATTTTTAAAATATATTGATTCTTATAATGATGGAATCAAGCCGGTTTTTTTACTATGCGCTATCGCTTCTATGCTATGGGTGAAGTAACAACAGGGCACATTCATATCCTGTATAAACTTTACATTCTCTTCCGTTTTTTTAAGATTGGGCGAATGAATACGACGCAGGTAAACAACCTGTATTTTATCGGGAAAGTGTTTTACGATAGATGCATAAATATTGGGATCTTCCTGGGAGTCATCTCCCATCAGGATAAATTTTTGTTCCGGGAATGCTTCAATAATCCTTACAATTCTCATGAATTTCGCACTGTGTTTATTTTGCCCGGTTTTTAAAACTTCATGAAGTCTTTTTAATTGACTCAGCAGGAAGATTCCCCTGGGTAAATGATTTCTTTTTGAAAACTCAATGATGAAATCATACAGGTTCCACTCACTGCTTGAAACATAGAAAAAAGGGTTTGGCAGATCCTGCAAGCTGCCTGCATGCGCCAATAACTGGTAATGCTTTACAACATCGTCAAAGGTTTTGCGGCTGTGCGCATTTTTTGTGAATAATACATACAGTCTTTTGCGAAGTTTTGCTGAATGTGAGATCAGGAAGGTATCATCAATATCAGATATTATCGCATACTGGTGTTCGTGAGGAATGAAAACCAACCCTTCGCCGGTAGAAATAATCAGGTTCGTTTCCGGGTGAACCAGGTGAACCTGCACTGGGTGCCAGCCTGCTTTTACATCAATACCCGGCGACCATTCAAACTTAAAAAATCCATCTGAACCGGTTATATGCTCGATCGATTGGTTACCCCAGATTAGTTTCACTTTTGCACCTGGCCATGGTTTCACCATAAATGACCGGATTAATGCAAAGGCATTCGTAACATAAGAACCACGGAAACGCTTACGCGGTACAGGACTGAATTTAAAGACATGTCCATATAAAAAAATATATTTCCGGTTTCCATATCCATTATATACCTGCACAACAGGATCATTTGTTAAACGAAACCTCCACAAAAGTCTTTTATATATTTTTGAAAAAATTCCTTTCGCTGGCATACTAATTACTATGTTACCTTCAATCATTTATTAATTAAAAAAAATATGCCCCTGAACCCTCACAAAATTTTATTTGTAATTAATCCCCATGCTGGTGATCAAAGTACAGTTGATTGGGAAGAAAACATTCGAGAATTCTTTTTGAACAGTGAACATACTATTTACTTTTATCATTTAAGTAGCAATGACAATGAAAATTCAGTAAAAGAACAAATATTCAAAATAAAACCGGAACGTGTGATCGCTGTAGGTGGCGATGGAACAGTAACTATGGTTGCTAAGACAGTGATGGGCACCGATGTTTCCATGGGTATTTTACCAGGAGGTTCAGCCAATGGTATGGCCAGAGAACTTGATATTCCGCTAAATGTAAATGAGGCTTTAAAACTGATACAGGATGGAGAGATCCGTAAAACCGATATGCTTAAAGTGAATGATGAAATGAGCCTTCATTTGAGTGATGTTGGTATGAATGCGGAACTGGTAAAATATTTTTCGGAAGGAAACCGAAGAGGCAAATTAGGATATGCAAAAGTCCTTTTAAAAGTACTGGTGAGAAGAAGATATTTAAAAGTGTGGGTGGAAACAGAAAATATGATCGTTCAAAGAAAAGCGTTGGTTGTTATATTAGCCAATGCCAGTAAATATGGTTTTGGTGCAGTGATCAATCCGGGTGGTGACTTACACGATGGTTTATTTGAAGTAGTTATTGTCAGGAGACTGGCGATATCCGAACTTTTAAAAATGTGGTTCAGACCTCAACCTTTTAACCCAAAAAAAATTGAGATTATAAAAGCCAAATCTGTAAAGATTGAAATGCGACATAAAGCGCATTTCCAGGTAGATGGAGAATATTTGGGCAAAGTAAATAAAGTAAATGCAAGAATTCTTCCCGGCATACTTCATTTAATCTTACCCAAAAAACCTGCAATGCAATAATAAGAAAGCCACCCTTTTGGATGGCTTTCTACCCGTTTTTATTACACAATAAACTTTCTTTCTGGCTCTAGTCATTCTTCACTTTCTTCTCACCTGTTTCACCGTCGATCTTAATTTTGGTATCACCGTCTTTGATCTTAATATCACCATCGGCATCTACTTTCTTTTTATAGTCCCCATCTTTTATTTTATAATCGCCATCGGCCTCAACTTTTAATTTGTAATCGCCATCCGTATATTTAAAATCGCCATCAGCATCATATTCCCATTTGCCATTATTCAATGCCACTTTACCATTAACAACGTTTCCTGTACGACCATAAATGGTATCATTTGTTTCAGTATCAACATAGATATAAAGTGGTTTCCGTGTTTCTGCATTAACCATATAACCCGTTTCAGCATCTTTTTCAACTTCTACCCTGTTACCAGATTCCAGGTCTACATAGCGGCCTTCAGACTCACAACTAACCAGGAACATCATAAATGCAAGTCCTGCAATGCCCAATTTTATTTGTTTCATATACATTTTTTCTATCCAGATTACAATTCCCGGGCCTAAACTATTCTACATTTAAAATGTTAATAATCAATGTAATACCAATTACCAATTTGGGGAAATATTTATAATAGCTCCACTATTTGGGGTATGATTTTTTTACACCTGCTGTTAAATTCTAAATTTCTATTTATGAAAAAATCATTTCATTCAGTTTTAATATTTCTAATTGGAGTATTAGGTGGAGCATTACTATTAATGCAATTTTCATTTGATGAAAATAAAGAACCTGCTATTCAAAAAAACAAAATAAGTAATGATAATGAAATGGTTTGGTTTGCACCGCAAGTTCCGGCGGAAATGAATTTTGCCGGTGAAAATGTTCCATTAGACAGATGGGATGTATATGAGCGATTTGATCGTGAATTGCTGTACAATTATTATTACCAGAATAACATAATTTATATTATGAAACTGGCAAACAGGTATTTTCCTGTTATTGAAGAACGATTAAAAGCCAATGGTATTCCGGATGATTTCAAATATTTATGTATAGCGGAAAGTAACCTGCAAAATCTTACCTCACGGGCAGGCGCAGTCGGTTTTTGGCAGTTCATGCCAAAGTCAGCACCTGAATATAATTTACATGTGAACAGTTTGGTTGATGAACGATATGATTATATAAAATCTACAGATGCTGCTTCTAAATATTTAAAACAAGCTTATGCCAAATTTGGCTCCTGGACTGCCGCTGCAGCTTCTTATAATTGCGGACAAGGTGGTTACAATAGCCAGGCCACATTCCAGGGAACCAAAAATTATTATGACTTGTTATTACCAGAGGAAACCAATAAATATATTTTTCGCATACTGGCGTTTAAACACCTTTTATCCAATGCTGAAGAACTGGGCTTCAATCTCGATGATGAAAAACTATATACTCCACACAAAACTCGTGAAGTCATTGTAACCAGTGCTATTCCTAACCTCGCAACCTGGGCACAAAGCCAGGGTACAACTTACAAAATAGTTAAACTGTTGAATCCATGGTTAAGAGGAAGATCCTTACCTGTTAAAAAAGGAAGCCAATACAAAATTTTATTGCCGGCATCATAGGATAAATAATAACGGCATAGAAATTTCAATGCTAATTCAGTTATTATAAAAAAAATGTAATCATCAACTTTGTGTGATAATTAATAAAAATTCAAAAAATATTGAAATGAAAAAAGAAGAAAAATTAAAACCGCAAACCTCAACAGGCAGCATACAGGATAACAATTCTGATTTACCAGATTCGCCAAAAGACCAGGAAAAATTAAAACCGGAAACTGTCATTATGGATCTGCCGGAAGTCAGTGATATCCCTGGCCAGGAACACATCCACGTACCCAATTTAAAAGCGTTTGCTGACACTACTATTTCATCTGATGATGAAGAAGGTGCCCGCATCTTTGATGATGGGCATGAAGAAGATTTTCCTGGTGAGCCTGTAATGGATATTGCTATCAGCGATGAACCGGAAGAAGATGAAACCAGGCCTGTAATGGGTAATGATGCAGATGTATCAGAAGAAGAAAAAGAACTCTTACGTCGTGCTGATGAGGATATGCCCACCACCGATGATAAAAATCTAAGGCGATCTGCATTGGATAATACAGATAATGAGGGTGTCCCATTAAATGAAAAAAGCAGTGATATTTCAGGTGATGACCTTGATGTACCCGGTTCAGAACTGGATGACGAAAATGAGGAGTTAGGCGAGGAAGATGAAGAAAATAATCCTTATAGCCTCGGCGGTGATAAACATGACTAACAACCTGATGACTGTAATGTGAATTTTTTGTTCAACATTTGCACAAATACAATTCAATATGGCCGAAGATTTGACAATTGTAAAAGGAAGTAAGGCAGAGCAATATAAAAACTTGTTGCCGCAGATTAATGCCATTACAGAAGAAGAAACCGACCTGGTGGCTAACCTGGCTAATATCTCGGCTGCATTAAAAGAACAATTCGATTGGCTTTGGGTAGGTTTTTATCTTGTAAAAAATAATGAATTGGTTGTTGGACCCTTCCAGGGACCCGTAGCCTGTACCCGGATTAAAAAAGGTAAGGGAGTATGCGGTACCAGTTGGGAGCAGAAAAAAACTTTGATCATTGAAGACGTAGAAGAATTTCCCGGCCATATTGCCTGTAGTAGTTTGTCCAGGTCAGAAATAGTGGTGCCCATTATCCGGGATCATGAAGTAGTTGCAGTACTTGATTGTGACAGTAAATTGCTGGGAGATTTTGATGAGACAGATAAATTTTTCCTGGAAGAAGTGATAGAAGGGATCAATTTTCCTTAAGTATTATATTAAATTTCTTCCAATGTAGCAGTTGTAGAAATTGCTCGATCAACCGGCATAATGCTAACGGGGAAAAGAATAGTTAGCGTACACCCATTACCGGTAGATGATTCAAGATCAACGATACCTTCAAACGCCCTTGCCCTGCCAAAAATATTATTGATCCCGATACCTTTTTGATTCATGCTTGAATTAAATCCTCTTCCATCATCCCTGATACACAATTTAATTTTTTCATCGCTTTTTGATAATTCAATCCAAATATTCTCAGCGGCTGCATGTTTCACAATATTATTCAGCTGCTCCTGCACAATACGATAAACAGCCAGCTTAAGATCCATATCCATGGATTCTATAAATGAATGATGGCAAAAATGAACCTGCAATCCAGATGATGATTTTACATTTTCCAATAATGAAATGATAGAATCGATCAGGGATCTTATTCCTAACGTTGGGGCACTGAGATCATGTGAAAGATTACGAATATCCTGGATGGAACGATCGATCAGTTTCATACTTTTTGAAAAGAATTGGGAATATAAAGTTTGGTCTTTACTGATCATGTCAAGATATAATTTCACCGTAGTCAGTACCTGGTTTACATTATCATGCAATTCCCTTCCAATCGTTTCCCTCACCCGCTCCTGCCCCATGATTACCTGCCGGGTTATCATCTGGTGCCGCTTTTTTCTCTCAGATATCAATTTTAATTCTATTTTTTTCCGTTCTGAATTATCACGGATAATGGCAATGATAATAGGCTGTCCATCGCTGTTGTTATACATTGCAGAAGCAATCTCTCCATTAAAAACAGAGCCATCTGTTCTTGTAAATAAATGTTCCCCATTATAACTTTCAACACCTTGCAGATCTCCGGTAAAGTCGAATGCTGCACGTCCGGTATGATGATTAAAATTCAGTTCATTACCAGCAACTGGATTTAATCCAAACACTTGCCGGGCTGCCAGGTTATGATCAATTATTTTACCGTTCGGCTCAAGCAATAAAATGGCATCCTTACTGTTTTGAAACATAGACCGGTATTTCACTTCACTTTCCTTTAACTTCCGCAGGCTTTTTTTTCTGAACAAAAAGCCAATGCTTACCAAAACGGAAAATAAAATGAGTAAGATGCTTATAACGGTAGAGTATAACCGATCTCTGGATGCTCGCAGGTAATAACCTGCCAACACGTCTTCTTCTGCAACCCCTGCAGTTACAATAATGGGATAATCCTGCATTTTACGGTAACTGAAATAGGTAGGAACACCTTTAATAGCATCTTTGGCAAAATAGGAGGCAACTGATTTATTTTTTACATAAGTAAATAAGGGGCTCTTACTGATATCTTCTCCAAAACCATCTATGGAACCTGTACGCCGGGAAAAAGTTATTCCATCTAATGAAATGAGTGATAAAATATCGCGTGGATTGGTCTTTGCACCAGCATATAGCCTGGTAAATGTGGAAGGTAAAACCTGTACAACAACAACACCACCAAAACTTCCATCCGGCTTTTGTAGTCTGCGGCTCAGAGCAATAATGGGTTTCTTGATTGTCCTGGAAACCATAGGTTTACTTAAGAACAATTGGTCATTTTTATTTTGAAGATGATGCCGGAAATAACTTCTATCTCTGAAATTAAGGTCATTTGTTAAGGTAGTTGAGACATTTGACGAAATCATTTTGCCGGTCTCATCTATTATGGCAATACCATTGAAATTATCAGCATTAAATAATTGGCGTGAAGTTAAATCAAGAATGTTCACCCCTTTTCCAACATTTTCATATTCCATTCTAACTATTTTCAAAATAGCATCTGCATTTTGAATGGTCTTAATGGTATATTGTTCAAATGCCAGTACAAGATTGTTATTTCGCTGAATGGCAGCTGCGACAGAAGCTTTACGATCAGCTTCTAATTGTTGAATTTGCTGGTTCCAGATCAGCAGGTTAAGTGCAATACAAAATATTGCGACAATAATTACTGCGCCATAAGTGCTGCTTAAAAATCGACGCATACAAAAAACAATTTATATCCATGAGAGACATTATATATAGGACCGGATTTGCAGTGGTAAGTTTTGGTAGAATTCATTGGAATATGGAATAAAGAGTCAAGCTATGATAACGTAATTAAAATCCAATAAGTATTTGCTAATAGTTGAAAATTAATTGATCCCAGTTCATTTAATAAATATCATTGCGTATTAAAAAACAACAATATATCTTAGTATCAAACTTATAACGGTTAAGTGTAAACGCTTAATGAGGAGTCTGTGAAGAAAATGATATTATTTGAATATTGATGGTGGACTGTACTGGATTCGAACCAGTGACCCCTACTCTGTCAAAGTAATGCTCTAAACCAACTGAGCTAACAGTCCAATGAAAATTGTGCGCTGTAAAAATAATGTAAGAATACAAAACTACGAACGCTCTTTTCTTCGCTTTAATTCTTTTTTAATCAGTGAAAGTTCACGGCCCGTTTGACCTTTTACGGATGAATTTTCCTGCGCTCTTCTCATCAGGTATGGAACAACATCCTTTAACGGGCCAAACGGCAGGTATTTGCTAACCGAACAACCACCTTTTGCCAAATTATAAGTAATGTTATCACTCATGCCATAAAGCTGGCTGAAATGCACATGAGGATGATCCAGCGGTAAGTCCTTCTCCTGGAGTAATTGTACGGTATACAAATTACTGTACTCATTATGCGAAGCAACGATTAAGGATATGCGATCCAAATGTTCAACACAAAATTTTATTGCAAGGTTATAATCACGGTCTGTAGATTCTTTATCTGGTTGTATGGGTGAAGAATAATTTTTTTCCGCGGCACGTTCTCTTTCTTTTTCCAGGTAAGCGCCTCTTACCAGTTTAGCTCCCAGGATAAAACCTGCTTCTGTTGCTTTTTCGAAACTGTTTTTTAAAAACTGCAGCCTGTCGTGGCGGTATAACTGGTATGTATTGAATATAACTGCTTTTGTATGATTAAATTCCTGCATCATCTGCATGGTTAATGCATCAACCGGATCCTGTATCCAGGAATCTTCCGCATCGATTAAAACACCTACATTTTTTTCACTGGCTACTTTTGCAATCCGGTATAATCGTGCGACGACTCTTTCCCACTCTTCAACTTCAACAGGTGTTAAAACTTCAGTGTGTACCTGCCCGTTATACCCGCTATGATCTGTTGCCGCGGCATCTAATTTTTCCAGCAATGAGAACCGGGCAAGACCTGTAACCTTTACACTCATGTAAGGTGTATTTGGTTGAGTGGATGCATGTTCTACCACACGGATAAATTCATCGCATGCATGATCAAAATTTTCTTCGCCATCTTTTCCTTCCACTCCATAATCCAGAATAGCCTGCACATGAGAATGACTTAGTTTCTCAGCCACTTTTGCTGTTTCTGCAAGCGTTTCACCACCCACAAATTGTTCAAAAATGGTTGCCTTTATAAGCCCCTTTACGGGTAGATTATTGTGAATAGCCCAAGGTGTAATTTTTAAACCCAGGTTGACCAGCCATTCCGTATTCATAGAAGCGAATAATAAATGGGCATGTCTCAACTGCCTGTCCGTTTTGCTGGCAAACGCTGTTTTTGTATCGTTGAAATCAATCTTTTCCAGGGTTTTCATATCGCTTTAAATAAGTGCAGCAAATTTAGTTGAAACGGATTAAATCCATGTACTGACTTTCATCAATCATTTATATACTTTCCAGAAGTTATATACAGGCATTACCTTTGCCCAAATTAAAAAAATGAGCGGGAAAAAAGCCATAGAAAGTTTTACGATGATGACCGAAATTGTTTTACCAAACGACACCAACACTTTTGGTAATTTAATGGGTGGACGATTGATGTACTGGATGGATATAGCTGCAGCCATCGCTGCACAAAAACATTCCAATGCGCCTGTAGTAACAGCTTCTGTTGATAATATATCTTTCCAGAATTCCATAAAACTGGGAAACGTAGTACATATTGAAGCAAAAGTGACCCGTTCATTTAATACATCCATGGAAATACATCTCCGTGTATGGGGTGAGGATATTTTGCAGAAATATAAATACAAAAGCAATGAAGCTTATTATACATTCGTAGCATTGGATCCAAACAGCCGCCCACGTAATGTTGAACCGCTGATACCTGAAACAGATGAAGAAAACAGCCTTTATGAAGGTGCATTAAGACGAAGACAATTAAGGCTGATTTTAGGTGGAAAAATGAAACCCGATGATGCCCTTGAATTGAAAGCACTTTTCTTTAAAGAATAATTCACTGAAAAATTTATGATTATTTATCTATGGATTGCCAGTGATGCGGGCCTTGCATCATATGGTGCTTGCTTTGTTCAATGGCAATCATTACCTGGTCTAAAATATCTTCCAGGCTGTCATCATAATTGATCTGCAGCGGCTCTTTAATTCTTACTGTTAAAAGAACTCCTTTCTTTTTAAATTTTAATCCCTTCTTATTGAAGGCCCGCCAAAATCCACTGATCACAATGGGTATAACAATCGGTTTATTTTGCTTAATCAAAAAGGCGGTTCCTTTTCTGCCGGGCGCAAAAGGTTTGGTTGTTCCCTGAGGAAAAGATATGACCCAACTGGTTTGCAACGCTCTTTCAATTTTTCTTGTATCGGATGGATCCAATCCTCTTTGAACCTCTTTCCCTTCGGCACGCCAGGTACGTTTAATGGTCACTGCACCAGCCAATGCAAATAAACGGCTGATCCAACTTCCTTTCATGGTTTCTTCGGCTGCTACATAATACACGTTCGAAAATGGATTCAACAAATAGTAAGGAATTCCAAGCCTGTTCATTTTACCCCATTTTACCGCACAAAAAATATGGAGAAAAGTAATTACATCAGCAAAATAAGTTTGATGATTGCTTACAAATAATACGTTTTGTTTGGGAAGATTTTTCAGATGCTCAGTGCCTGATATTTTTAATGTATTGATAATGGCAATGCCCGGATAAGAAGCTAATCCGACGATGGCGTATACTAATTTTTTTACCAGTTTTACATTCTTTAACCTTGCTGTAAATGCACTCATCCTGTCAGTTAATTTGGCAATGAATCGTTCTCAAAAATAGCACATTAGCCTAAAGAAAGATCATTTGTCAAAATCAACCAATAAAAAAAAGGTTGCCCGAAGACAACCTTTTTATTTATCAGTAAACGTTGATATTATTCTCCGCTTTCTTCTTTCTTCAATTTTTCTTTGATCTCCGCTAATGCTCCAAGGTCACCAAGTGTTGATTTCTCAACCTTGCTTTGCATGGTCTTAATGGTTTTCTTGGTTTTATCTGATTCAACTTTCGCTTCTTTCTTAGCAGCTTCTTTTTCATCCGTCTTCACCTGTTCCCAGATGCGTGAATGAGAAACAACTATGCGCTTTTCGTTGCGATCAAATTCAATCACCATGAATTCTGCAGTCTCATCTGCATTAACAGATGTACCATCTTCCTTTGCAAGATGACGGTTAGGTGCAAAACCTTCCAACCCATAAGACAATTGTACAATGGCGCCTTTATCATCTTTGCGGCTCACGGTACCTTCATGCACAGAACCTACTGCAAATGTATCCTGCAATGTGTTCCATGGATCTTCTTCCAGTTGCTTATGTCCTAATTGCAATTTGCGGTTTTCTTTATCGATTCCTAAAATGATCACGTCAATGTTTTCGCTCACTTTAGTGTATTCACTTGGGTGATTGAAACGCTTTAACCAGCTAAGGTCACTGATGTGGATCATACCACCGATGCCGGGTGCCAGTTCAACAAAAACACCATAAGGTGTAATGTTTTTCACCAGTCCTGCATGACGGCTGTTTTCAGGGAATCTAGTTTCGATATCATTCCATGGGTCGTCAGAAAGTTGTTTGATGGATAAGCTCATTTTGCGACTTCCTTTATCAAGCGTCACAATTTTTGCTTTATGCTCATCACCCAATTTAAAAAACTCTTTTGCATTGATCGGTGTGTTAGCCCATGTAATTTCACTTACGTGCACAAGACCTTCAACACCCGGCATGATTTCCAGGAATGCACCATAATCTTCGATGTTCACAACTTTACCAGATACTTCCTGCCCTTCGGCAATAGTTTCAGGTAACACATCCCAAGGGTGTGGAGTCAGTTGTTTTAAACCAAGGCTGATACGTTTTTTCTCATCATCAAAATCAAGTACTACCACTTTGATCTTTTCATCAAGCTTTAATACTTCTGATGGGTGAGAGATACGGCCCCAGCTGATATCGGTTATATATAACAAACCGTCAAGACCACCAAGATCCATAAATGCACCAAAGTCGGTGATGTTCTTCACAGTTCCTTCCAGTACTTGTCCTTTTTCCAGTTTGCTCATGATCTCTGCACGTTGTGCTTCGATATCGCTTTCAATTAATGCTTTGTGTGATACAACGGCGTTCTTAATGGTTTCGTTAATCTTAACCACTTTAAATTCCATTGTTTTACCAACAAACTGATCGTAATCCGTAACAGGTTTAACATCGATCTGTGAACCTGGTAAGAATGTTTCCATTCCAAATACGTCAACGATCAATCCGCCTTTGGTTTTTGATGTTACCGTACCGGTAATTACTTCACCGGTCTTATGCACTTCAACAATACGTTCCCATGCACGGGTAATACGGGCAGATTTGCGGCTTAGATTCAAGTGACCTTCGCGGTCTTCTTTTTCTACAACCATCACTTCCACTTCATCACCTACTTTTAAATTAGGAATGTCGCGGAATTCGTTTAATGAAACAAGGCCATCACTTTTAAATCCAATGTTAATTACAACATCCGTTTTAGTAACACCTACTACTGTTCCATTCACCAATTCACCATCAGTAATAGCAACAAATGTGTTGTCATACACACTGTCGTACTTCTCTTTTTCCTCCTGTGAATAACTGGCTACATTGCGTTTGTCAATGCTCCAATCAAAATCATCATGAGGGGTTTGTTTGGGGTATTCTTTTGCCACAGGTGCAGTTGTTGTCGCTGTAGAACTTTCTGCTCCGGTATTAGCGGCTTCAGAAGTATTCTCCTGTGCATCAGCGTTTGAGTTAACAATGTTGTTTTCGTCAGACATAATATTAATCCCGTGGTTTTTTTATCGGGGCAGCAAAGATAAGGTAAATAGCCCTTTTTACTAGTGAAATGACAGGTTTTTTGAGGATTTTAACCCCATCATGTTTTAAAAAAATTACCTACACAAAGAATGTGCACTTCACGGTGTTATAATTTGATTTATATTGAAAGCCAGCTTTTTAATGCCATTAAAAAATGATGATTTGTTATACCCGTTTTTGAAGATAATCGTTGGCGCTTTGCTCAGGATATTTTGCCGGAAAATTATAATAAACAAACCGCAAATATTAAAGATCAGCGGACCCGTTTTACTGGCCAGCAACCATCCCAATTCTTTGCTGGATGCCATCATAATTGACGTTCTTTTTGACCAGCCTGTATATTCGCTGACCAGGGGTGATGTTTTTAAAAATCGATTTACCATCCGTCTTTTATCAAGTTTAAAAATGTTGCCTGTATACAGGGTGAGCGAAGGCGCAGAAAATCTTGGGATCAATTATGAAACCTTTGATGCCTGTAAATCCATTTTCAAAAAAAATGGGATCGTTCAGATTTTCAGTGAAGGTTTATGTATCAATGAATGGCGGTTAAGGCCTTTGAAAAAAGGCACTGCAAGATTGGCTTTGAGCAGTTGGGAAGATGGAATACCATTACAGGTAATTCCTGTGGGAATAAATTACAGCAGTTTCAGGCGTTTTGGGAAAAATGTATTTATCAATTTTGGAAATACGATTACCAGCGATTTGATTGATCAAGATCTGCCTACAGGATTAAAACACCAGGCTTTCAATAAAATATTGAACAACGAGCTAACAAGCCTGGTTTATGATATTCCAAAACACGACAAAGAAATGCAGGAGCGGTTACTTAAAACTCCACCATCACCATTAAAAAAAACAATACTCTTTATACCATCCGTAATTGGATTGATTACACACAGTATTTTATATATCCCTTTAAAAAGTGTAGCATTAAAAAAAGCAGGACATAATGACCACTTTGATTCATTTATGATGGTTGTTCTTTTGTTCCTGTATCCTGTTTATCTTTTATTAATTTTTTTGAGCTTATATTTTTCAGGTTTCATTTTTACAGCCTTTTTTATCCTGGTTTTGTTGCCCTTTACTGCATGGGCACACGTACAGTTAAAACCTCAATTAGACAAGCATTGATGTTTTGGCAATTTCTTTCGCGGCAATCCAGCCACTGGTCCAGGCATGCTGAAAATTATAGCCGCCGGTTATTCCATCCACATCAAGGATTTCTCCTGCAAAAAATACATTTTTTACTTTTCTGCTCATCATGGTATTTGCATCCACTTCTGTTAAGCGTATACCCCCCGCCGTTACAAATTCTTCTTTAAACGTGGTTTTACCTTTGATGTCTGCTTCAAATAAAATCAGGTTCCTGATCAGTATGTTTTGCTCTTTTGCCGGAAGATTGGTCCAGGTTATGTTCGGTGTGATTCTAGATTGTTGCAAAAGAAATTCCCACAAACGGGCTGGTAAACCAAATGGATTTTTATGACTGATTTTTTGTGAAGCGATCCTGAATCTTAATGATTGGAATTCCTGCCTGAGCGATACCTCGTTAAAGGCCGGAAGCCAGTTAACACTAATTCCAAATTCATAATTTTTAAATTTCAGTTCCCTTGCACCCCATGCACTTAATTTTAAAATGGCGGGACCGCTGAAGCCCCAGTGTGTGATAAGCAATGGGCCTTGCTCCTGCAGTTTTGAGCCCCTGATTCTTACAATCACATTTTCAACACTGATACCCATTAATTTGGTGATGGGATGCGCAGGCATATTAAAAGTAAAAAGAGACGGGACGGGTTCTTCGATTGTATGTCCCAATTGCTTCAGCCAATCGAACATGGAAATTTTTGGGAATCCGCCGCTGGCTACACATACGTAATCGGCAACTATAGTTTGATTGGGTAAATGAATCCTGAATTGATCTTGTAAGGTTTCAATATTTTTTACCTCGGCCTGCATCCTGACCTGGACACCATATTGA
Organism: Chitinophagaceae bacterium; assembly: GCA_036675565.1. Classification (GTDB taxonomy): domain Bacteria; phylum Bacteroidota; class Bacteroidia; order Chitinophagales; family Chitinophagaceae; genus JACCYQ01. The sequence goes on along the minus strand of JAKFER010000112.1, from coordinate 23,068 downwards.
TCCGCTTCTGAAAGCAGGCAATTGATAATGGTTTGAGAAGAATCCGTAACAGGGAACATCCTGCCATCGGCTTCAGCTTTTAAGACTACGCCCCTTTCTTTAAACCATTCAACGGTATCAGCAATAAAAAAACGGTGAAAAGATTTTTTTACAAATTTTGTTCCCCGGGGATATCGTTTGCTCATCTCCGTTATATCGAAACAGGCATGTGTAACATTACACCTCCCCCCACCGGAAACTTTAACTTTTGAAAGTAATTTGGAAGATTTCTCTAATAAAATAACCTCCAGTAATGGATTGAATCTTGCCGCATTTACCGCACAAAAAAAACCGGCCGCTCCTCCACCTATCACAACCAGTTTTTTTTTCACTATAACTTAATAATTAATTTTACCTAATAGTCAGAATACAAATTTGGATTCGCTCTCTCCGCAGCTTCAATGGGTGCATAATCGGAAAGTATATCCGCTTTATTTTTGCGAATGCAAACATCATGTTCAAAATGAACAGAAGTTTTCAGATCTTTTGTTTTCACAGTCCAACCATCTTTTTCGGTAAATACATCTTTTGTGCCGAGGTTGATCATAGGCTCTATTGCCAGCACCATACCTTCTTTTAATTTAGGACCTGTTCCGCGGCGACCGTAGTTGGGAACCTGGGGATCTTCATGCATTTCTCTTCCCAGACCATGACCCACCAATTCTCTCACCACACCATAACCGTATTTTTTTTCTGTATGTTCCCAAATGGCAAAAGAAATATCACCCAAACGGTTACCAACAACCGCTTTTTCTATTCCTTTAAATAAACTTTCTTTGGTAACTTTTATCAGTTGAATATTTTCTTTACCGGGATCTCCAATGGCAAAACTATAAGCATGATCGCCATGCCAGCCATTTTTATAAACACCCACATCAACGGAAACAACATCGCCTTCTTTTAGTTCATGTCCATTAGGAAATCCATGAACCACCACTTCATTAACGGATATACAAGAATTAAAAGGATACCCATTATAATTCAAAAAAGATGGAACAGCATGATGATCCTGAATGAATTCACCGATCACTTTATCAAGGTACAATGTGGTAATTCCCGGCTTCAGGATCTTTGCTATTTCTGTTAAAGATTTACTGACCAATAATGCGCTTATGCGCATCATTTCAACTTCTTCGTTTGTTTTATAATGTATCATCAGGTTGAAAAATGTAATTTATAACTCGGATGTATTTGTTTACTGCTTTGCAGGAAAATGTTATCATCCTTATGCTTATTAACAACAAAACCCGGCAACAGCCAGGTTTTGCAGTTATGTAAAATATTTATTAAACAGATGTTTGTGTTACAGTTTGCCTTCCCTGGATACGGCCACTTTTCATCAAACCATCATATTGTCTCATCATCAATTGTGTTTCCACTTGTTGTAATGTGTCTAAAACAACACCAACCATAATCAGCAAAGATGTTCCGCCAAAGAAGGTTGAGAAGCCCTGAGTCACACCTAAACGTTCTGCGATACCTGGCAAAATACCAATGAACGCAAGTAAGATGGCTCCGGGTAAAGTAACCTTATCCATGATGGCTCCAATATAATCCGTTGTTGGCTGACCTGGTTTTACACCAGGGATAAAACCATTATTCTGTTTCAGGTTATCAGAAATCTGCTTCGGATTAAAGATTAAAGCGGTGTACAGAAATGTGAAACCAATTACAACTGCAGCATAAACCCCCATGTACCATAAATTCTTATGATCAGAAAAAACAGCGGCAATACCCTGCCCAGTTTCTGTCCCTGTTAAAGAAAACATGGTTGGTAAAAACATAATTGCCTGAGCAAAGATGATTGGCATTACACCTGCACTATTTACTTTTATTGGTAAAAACTGGCGTGCTCCTGTAAACTGGCGGTTACCAACAATCTGCTTGGCATAATTCACCGGAATTTTACGAACACCCTGTATCAACATGATACAACCCATTACAATAAAAATCAGAATGGCAATTTCAATAATGAAAACCAGGATCATACCCGTACGGGTTGATTTGGCAACAAACTCCTGAACAAAAGTTTGTGGTAAGCGGGCAATGATACCGATCATGATGATCAGTGAAGTACCGTTACCTAATCCTTTATCAGTAATCTTTTCACCCATCCACATTACGAACATGGTACCAGCCGTCAGCACAATTACAGAAGTAAGCCAGAAATAAGGCGTAAAGCTTTCAATCATTCCACCTTGCTGTGTCATCTGGCGTAAGTAAGCCACATAAGCAGATGCCTGTACGATAGTAACCAGTACGGTTAAATATCTAGTCCACTGGTTAATTTTTTTACGTCCGCTATCTCCTTCCTTCTGCATTTTCTGGAACTGGGGAACCAGTACCGTCATTAACTGCATAAAGATAGAAGCAGATATATAAGGCATGATACCCAATGCAAAAATGGATGCCTGTGAAAAAGCACCACCTGCAAACATATCGATCATTCCAAGCATACCACCTTGTCCTGCATTCAGATCAAGACCAGCGGGATCAATACCTGGTAAAACAATGTGTGCACCAATACGGTAAATCAGGATAAGTAATAAAGTAAAAAGAATTTTACTTCTCAATTCTTCAATACTCCAGATATTCTTAAGCGTTTGAATTAATTTCTTCACGGAAGTTGTAAAATTTTAGGGCCAGTAAAAGCAAAAGATGCATTTTCATGCATCGTTGCAAATTACTTAAAAATTACTTGATAATCTCAACTGAACCACCAACCGCTTCAATAGCAGTTTTTGCTTTCTCGCTGATCGCATTCACTTTAAAAGCCAATTTAGCTTTCAAATCTCCATTGCCCAATATTTTTATCCTGTCAAACTGGCCAATCAGGCCGTTTACATAAAGCGTTTCCAAAGAGATCTCTTTCAGGTCATATTTTTCAACCAATTGATCTAATTGTCCAAGGTTTAATACTTTGTACTCAATGCGGTTGATATTCTTAAATCCGCGTTTTGGTAAACGGCGTTGAATAGGCATCTGTCCGCCTTCATGTGCCATCTTTCTTTTGTAGCCTGTACGTGCCTGCGCACCTTTAGTACCTTTTGTTGATGTACCACCTTTTCCGGAAGCTTCACCACGACCAATTCTTTTTTCTTTTTTTACAGCGCCTTTTGCAGGTCTTAATTCATGTAGTTTCATTGCTTTTATTTTTTAACTCATCGCCCCGAAAGCTTCTTTTTTAAATAGAACGGGGCTCGCTTTTAAAAATGTTTCTGCTGGAATTTGATACCAGGATTATCCTTCCACTTCTTCAACAGTGATCAGGTGGTTTACTTTATTCACCATGCCTAAAATCTGAGGAGTTGCTTCAACTTCTTTGGATGAATTCATCTTATTTAAACCCAACGCCTGCAAGGTGAGCTTCTGGCGCTGTGATCTGTCAATAGGACTTTTTACCAATGTTACTTTAATCTTTTTCATTTGTTTATTTCTTTTTCAGGTGAAGGATTTTGAATGAAAAGATGATGTTAACCACCTCCCCAATAAAATCATTACCCATTAAAAACTTTCTTTAAACCAATGGATCTTGTTTTAGCCACACTGATTGGTTCGCGAAGTAAAGCCAATGCTTTGAAAGTTGCTTTTACCACATTGTGTGGGTTTGCAGATCCAAGGGATTTTGCTAATACATCTGTAATACCAACGCTTTCCAAAACTGCACGCATAGAACCACCGGCAAGTACACCCGTACCTGTTGCAGCTGGCTTTATCAGTACTTTAGCAGCACCTTCTTTAGCTAATTGATCATGCGGAATCGTACCATGCATGATAGGAACTTTTATCAGGTTCTTTTTTGCATCTTCAATTCCTTTAGTGATAGCTTCCTGAACTTCCTTTGCCTTTCCTAATCCATGACCTACAACACCTTGCTCATTACCTACTACTACCAAAGCAGAAAAACTGAAAGCACGACCACCTTTGGTGGTTTTCACCACGCGGTTGATAGAAACCACTTTCTCCTTCAATTCAAGGTCGCCGGGTTTTACTCTGTTTAAATTAACTTTTGACATTTATAGCTGTTTATGTATTCTATTTAAATTTTTAAAGCTTTTAACTGCAACCTTATTAAAATTGAAGTCCGCCTTCTCTTGCGCCATCGGCCAATGCTTTTACACGACCATGGTACAGGTATCCGCCACGATCAAACTTGGCATCAGTTACACCCAATTCTTTTGCTTTGCGTGCAATAGCCTCACCAACCATTTTGCTTTTTTCTGTTTTAGTGCCTTTTTGAGCAGCAATATCTTTGTCACGTGAAGAAGCAGATGCTATAGTAACTCCATTATCATCATCAATCAATTGCACATAGATATCTGCATTGCTTCTGAAAACAGAAAGACGTGGTTTGGTAGCTACGCCGCCCACCTTTTTACGGATGCGGTATCGGATGCTTTGTCTTCTTTGTTTTTTAACTGTTGGATTCATTTCTTTTATTTTATTTTCCTGATTCTGCCAGGATCATTTGAAATCTTTTAATTGCTATTATTTACCAGCTGCTTTACCTGCTTTCTTTCTCACAACTTCACCCACATAACGTACACCTTTTCCTTTGTACGGTTCTGGCTTACGCAGACTGCGAATCTTGGCGGCAACCTGCCCTACTAACTGCGCATCAATACCTTCCAGGTAAATAGTTGGATTCTGCCCTTTTTCCTGGGTTGTTTTAACCTGTAATTCTTTAGGAATTTCGAAAATGATATTATGAGAATATCCTAAAGCAAGATCCAGTGTATTGCCCTGGTTAGCTGCTTTAAAACCTACACCGATCAATTCAAGATTCTTTTTTACACCCTCTGTAACACCTTTAACCATGTTATTCACCAAAGAACGATACAAGCCATGCATCGCACGATGACGGATCTGGTCAGTTGGACGCACCAATTCAAGAACGTTATCTTTTATATCAACTTTGATATCGCGATCTACAGCCTGGTGCAATTCACCTTTGGGTCCTTTTACCGTTACCACATTATCCTTACTAACGGTAATGGTTACTCCAGAAGGAATTTCGATGGGCTTTTTACCTATACGAGACATAATACTTTAATTTGAAAATTTGAAAAATTTTAATTTGAAAATGTAAAAAGGATTGTTTTCAGTTACCGTATAGAGAACTTTATATTGTCAATCTTTTCCTTTATTATATACAATTTGAATCCATTTTCAAAGTTCAAATTGTCAACTTCACTATTAATAAACGTAACACAGAACCTCACCACCCACATTACCGGCTTTGGCTTCTTTATCAGTCATTACACCTTTTGATGTAGAAACGATAGCGATTCCAAGACCGTTCTTTACTTTCTTAAAATCAGCAGGGCTTGCATACTGGCGCAGACCCGGACGGCTAACACGCTCTAAACTATGAATAGCCGGTTGCTTTGATTGAGGATCATACTTCAAAGCGATCTTAATCACGCCTTGCTTATTATCATCTTCAAATTTATATTTCAGGATATAACCCTGAGCATACAGGATCTCTGTCATACGCTTTTTTAAATTAGAAGCCGGTATCTCAACGATACGATGGCCAGCCATTTGCGCATTACGAATTCTGGTTAAAAAATCTGCTATAGGATCTGTTACCATATTTTTTGCCCTCCTACGTCCCGATCAGTACCGGGATAATTGGAATGTTTTAATTAATGTTTTTGTTTACCAGCTAATTTGTTGATGGGTAAAAGTTTATACTTTGTAACCAATCAACTAATCAACTTTATTACCAGCTTGCTTTTTTAACTCCGGGTATTTTACCATTCAGTGCCATATCCCTGAAAGCGATCCTGGAAAGACCAAAATAACGGATATATCCTCTTGGACGACCCGTCAACTGGCAACGGTTTTTTAACCGGACTGCAGATGAATTTTTTGGTAAAAGATCCAATGCTTTCCAATCACCTGCTTGTTTCAGGGCTTCACGCTTTTCAGCATATTGCGCAACCATTTTCTCTCTTTTGCGCTGCCTGGCTTTGATTGATGTTTTAGCCATATTTACTTAATTTGTCTATTTGATTTTTTAACCAATCAGGTTAATTACTTTTTAATATTTTTAAAAGGCATTCCAAGTTCTTTCAACAACTCGTAAGCTTCTTCGTCCGTATTGGCGTTTGTCACAAAAGTGATATCCATACCGGTAATCCGATTCACTTTATCGATGTCAATCTCAGGGAAAATGATCTGTTCTGTAACACCCATTGTATAGTTACCGCGACCATCAAAAGATTTTTCACTTACACCTTTAAAATCACGTACACGTGGTAATGCAACTGCGATCAATCGATCCAAAAATTCATACATCTTATCGCCGCGCAGGGTAACCCTTGCACCGATCGGCATGGCTTTACGCAACTTAAAGTTTGAGATATCTTTCTTAGACAATGTTGCCATTGCTTTTTGACCGCTGATGGTGCTTAATTCATCCACTGCGATATCAACCAGCTTCTTATCAGTAACGGCACCATTAACACCGCGGTTTAAGCAGATCTTTTCAAGGCGTGGAGCCTGCATGATCGACTTGTAACCAAATTTTTTCATTAATGCAGGAATGGCTTCTTCATGAAACTTCTTCTGCAACCTGGGGGTATATTTTGCTGTAGTGCTCATTATTTAGTACCTCCTTGAATTCTTACTTTTTTAAAAACGCGTTCTGTTTTACCATTCTCTCTTACACGGGTAACACGGGCGCCAGACTTTTGCTCAGCATCCCACAACATAACATTACTGATATGGATAGGTGCTTCTTTTTTTATGATACCGCCCTTAGTGTTTTGCGCAGAAGGCTTGGTATGTTTGGTGATGATGTTCACACCTTCAACTAACACTTTCCCTTCATCAACCAATACTTCTTTTACCAGGCGTGGCTTGGTAAGATCCTTGTCTTCACCTGCAATAACCACTACATTATCACCCTTCCTGATATTGTACTTTGGTTTAAATCTTGATTTCATTTTTTATACCTGTTTAGGTTTGCTTTTCATTCCTGATACTGCCAGGAAATAATTTTATATAATCCTATTTGTTCTTATTCTCTTACAACACCTCCGGCGCCAGGGAAACGATCTTCATGTAACCCTTATCGCGAAGTTCTCTTGCTACTGGTCCAAAAATACGTGTACCACGAGGCTCTTCAGCCTGGTTTAACAATACCACTGCATTATCATCAAAACGGATATATGATCCATCTTTCCGACGCAATTTGTTTTTGGTTCGAACGATAACGGCTTTGGTTACGGTTCCTTTTTTAACGCCTCCCGCTGGAATGGCATCTTTAACCGTTACAACAATCTTATCGCCAATCTTTGCATAACGCTGGCCGCTGTTACCCAATACGCGGATGCAAAGCACTTCTTTAGCACCACTGTTATCCGCAACATTCAACCGGCTTTCTTGCTGAATCATTTTATTTAAGCTTTGAGCTAGTAGCTATTTTGCTATTAGCAGTTATAACAATTTTTATAATAAAGATCAAGGTTGTTCCATGAGGAACATTTCCTCAAATACTTATTTCACTTTTTCAATAACATCAACCAGTCTCCAACGCTTTGTCTTGCTCATTGGGCGGGTTTCCATGATGCGCACTGTATCGCCAATGCTGCACTCATTTTTTTCATCGTGTGCATGGAACCTGGTTGTCTTTTTTACGAACTTACCATAGATCGGGTGTTTCACCTTTCTTTCCACAGCCACGGTAATGGTTTTGGTCATCTTGTTACTGGTAACCACACCGGTTCTAATTTTTCTTAAATTTCTTTCTACAGACATTTTGTTTAGCTTTTAGCTTGAGTTTCTGCCGGAAACTCATTTTTTATTACAAATTCTTAAAATCAACCGGTTGAATAAACCGCTGATTTTATTATGCGTTGTTTTGTCTTTTCTTCAATTCCGTTTTAAGACGTGCAACGTCTTTTCTCAAATCACGGATGCTCATTGGGTTTTCAACCGGAGAAATGGCATGCGCAAATTTCAATTTCTTCAAACGCATTTCATCTTCTTCAATGCGGGCTTTAAGATCCGCATCATTCAACCCTTGTATGCTTTTTAAATAATCTATTTTCTTTAACATCGCTGATACGATTTTTAATTGTTACGCAAGATCCCTGCGCTTAATAAACTTTGTTTTGATAGGTAATTTACCTGAAGCAAGTGCTAATGCTTCCTGTGCAATTTGCTCAGAAACACCATCAATTTCGAACATGATACGTCCTGGTTGAACCACGGCAGCCCAGTATTCCAGGTTACCTTTACCCTTACCCATCCTTACCTCTGCAGGTTTGTTGGTAATAGGCTTGTCAGGGAAAATGCGGATCCACACATTTCCTTCTCTCTTCATGTGACGCGTCAATGCCTGGCGGGCCGCTTCTATCTGGCGGTCAGTTATCCAATGATTATCCAAAGCTTTTAAACCGTAAGAGCCAAAGGAAAGAGTTGTTCCTCTTTTTGATTCGCCTTTCATGCGACCCTTTTGCATCTTCCTGTGCTTTGTTCTTTTAGGTTGTAACATTTTATATTAATTTGACAATTCGACAATGTGATAATATGCCAATGTTTTTTCTTCTCGCTTCTTAACCATTGGCATATTGGTTAATTGGCATATTGGCTAATTGGTGATTATCTTCTTCCGCCACCGCCGCCTCTTCTGTCATCACCACCACGACCACCGCCGCCTCTTCTGTCATCCCGGCGATCATCTCTTCTTTCTCTTCTTTCGCCACCAACTGGTTCACCTTTACCACCAGTAATGATGTTCGGGTTCAAATCTCTCTTGGTTAAAACTTCACCTTTACAAATCCATACTTTAATACCGATTTTACCATAAACAGTTTGAGCAAACACGTTGGCATAATCAATATCCATCCTGAAAGTGTGCAAGGGAACACGGCCTTGTTTGAATTCTTCGCTACGGGCAATCTCTGCACCATTTAAGCGACCGCTTAATTTTACTTTAATTCCTTCGGCACCCATGCGTAATGCTGAAGCAATACCCATTTTTGTCGCTCTCTTAAAGTTGATACGGTTTTCAATCTGGCGGGCGATCGTATCACCTACGATTGTTGCATCCAGTTCAGGACGACGGATCTCCAAAATGTTGATCTGTACATCATCTTTACCAGTCAGTTTCTTTAATTCCTCTTTGATGCGGTCAACTTCACCACCACCTTTACCAATGATGATACCAGGCTTTGAAGTGTGAATTGTAATGATCAGCTTACCCAGGGTACGCTCAATTACAATTTTAGCTATGCCGCCTTTGCTGATACGGGCATTCAGATAATTCCTGATCTTATCATCTTCGATCAAACGACCAGCATAATTTTTTTTGTCAGCATACCAGTTAGATTCCCATCCACGGATGATTCCTAACCTGTTACCAATCGGATTTGCTTTTTGACCCATATTATTGGTTATTTTCCTTTGAAACGTTAGTAGTATTATTTGCTTTTGATGCTGCAGTTTTAGTTGCTTTTGGCGCGGCAGCTTTAGTTGCTTTCTTAGCCGCAGTTTTTTCTGCTTTGGTTTCAGTGGCTTTGGTATCCACGATCACAGTTACGTGATTGCTTCTTTTCCTTACCCTGTATCCACGACCCTGAGGTGCAGGACGCATACGTTTGATAACCCTGGCTCCGTCAACCATGATGGTTTTGATAACCAACAATCCTTCATCACCATCCTCATTCTTCTGCTTCCAGTTATCGATAGCACTTAACACCAGTTTACGCATTGGAACCGCAGGATGTTTCGTACTGTGTTCCAGGATCGCTAATGCCTTTTCAACCCTTTCACCACGGATAAGGTCGGCCAGCAAACGCATTTTGCGGGGTGAAGTGGGATAATTTCTCAGTTTAGCTACTGCTTCCATTTTTATTTTAGTTTGAGGTTGAGGTATCGGTTGAGGTTAAAATTTAAACCAGAACTTTTACCTTATCCTGTTTTTATCCTTTTTTACTTGAGTGTCCTTTAAAGTTCCTGGTTGGTGCAAATTCACCTAATTTATGACCTACCATAAATTCTGTTACATAAACCGGAATAAACTTGTTTCCATTATGTACAGCCAGGGTATGTCCTACAAAATCAGGAGTAATAGTAGACCGACGGCTCCAGGTCTTGATTACACCTTTTTTTGATGTGCCTTCGTTAATGGCCAAAACTTTGTCTTCCAGATTTGCGTCAACGTAAGGTCCCTTTTTAATCGAACGAGCCATGTGCTTTTTATTTTAAGCCTGTTTTACAACAGGATTGTTTACGATTTTTTTGTTAGAATTATTTGGCTAATTTTTTACCGTTGCTTCTTTGAATAATCAGCTTATCACTTCCTTTTCCTTTAGTTCTTGTTTTCAATCCTCTTGAGAACTGACCAGTCCTTGAACGAGGCTGACCACCGGAGGCTCTACCTTCACCACCACCCATCGGGTGATCTACCGGGTTCATCGCAACACCTCTAGTTCTGGGTTTAATTCCTTTCCAACGATTACGGCCGGCTTTACCCATGCTCTGTAAACTATGATCGCTATTGCTCACCACACCAACGGTTGCATAACATTTGATCAATACTTTTCTTAATTCACCGGAAGGCATTTTAAGAATGGCATATTTCTCTTCTTTGTTAGTCAACTGGGCTGATGAACCTGCACTGCGGGCTAATTTTCCACCCTGGCCAGGTTGCATTTCAATATTGTGAACATTGGTACCTAAAGGCATGTTCTTCATCATCAATGCATGCCCCAATTCTGGTGCTACTGCATCTCCACTGATCACTTTAGCCCCTACTTCCAGGCCTTGTGGTGCAAGGATGTAACGCTTTTCACCATCTGCATAATGCAAAAGAGCGATGAATGCGGTACGGTTTGGATCATACTCAATACTGGCAACTGTTGCTTCAATATCTTTCTTATCTCTCTTAAAATCAACTAAACGGTATTTGTGTTTGTGACCACCACCCATATAACGGGTAGTTCTGCGACCAGAAACGTTTCTACCACCAGTGCTTTTCTTTGGCGCCAGCAATGACTTTTCAGGTTCATTGGTAGTAATCTCAACATACGCATTACCGATTCTCCAACGTGTACCGGCTGTCGTGGGTTTGTATTTTCTTAATGCCATTTTTTAAATTCTTTAATTGGTCAATACTTTGCGGCGTTTGACGCGCCATTCATTAATAATTTTTCTACCGCTTAAATATTTGCATACAGGTCAATCGTTTCACCTTCTGCAACAGTAACCATCGCTTTTTTATAAGCTGATTTCTGTCCTTTGATGTAACCTGCTTTTGTAAAGCGGGTTTTTGATTTTCCTGGTACAACCACGGTATTAACATCAACCACATTTACACCATAAAACTGCTGAATCGCATTCCTGATCTCCAGTTTATTGGCTTTGCGGGCAACTTTAAAAGCATAACGACGCAGAGTTTCCTGCTGGCTGTTGGCCTTTTCCGTTAAAATGGGTTTTATTAAAACTTCAGAAATTTTCATTTCAATTCTTTTTAATTTTTAGAGATGCTGATTTCCAGCGATCACTTTAATTTTTATTAAGCTTCAGCAGGCTCGTTTTCCTGCTCAGCAAAAACATTGGCAGCACTTTCAGATAAAACAAGGATATCCGCATTCATGATATCATATGTATTCATATCACTCAACATAACATTATTGATACCCTGCACATTTCTGAAACTAAGTAATACGTTTTCATTGTATTCAGGAATCACAAACAATGTTTTGCGTGCACCTGTATTTACACTGTTGATCATTTTAACAGCAGTTGCGGTTTTAGGCGCATCCATCTGGAGATCTTCAACAACCACAATCGCATTTGCTTTTGCTTTATGTGCCAATGCAGACATCTTAGCCAGGTCTTTTACTTTACGATTTAATTTAAAATCGTAAGCGTGTGGCTTTGGACCGAAAATGGTACCACCACCCTTGTATAAAGGGTTACGGATATTACCTTTTCTTGAACCACCGGTTCCCTTTTGCTTATGCAGTTTGCGAGATGCACCCTGAACTTCAGCACGGGTTTTTACTTTGTGTGTACCTGTGCGCTTAGCAGCAAGGTATTGTTTTACAGAAAGGTAAATAACGTGGTTGTTAGGCTCAATACCGAAAATTTCTTCCGGCAGTTCAAGCGTTCTACCTGTTTTCTTTCCTTCTATATTTAAAATATCGATTTGCATATTATTTCTGAATTAAAACGATTGAACCATTGTGGCCAGGAACAGAACCACTTATTAAAATGTAATTTTTTTCTGGGAAGATCTTAACCACTTTCAAACCTTTGGTTTTTACCCTGTCGCCACCCATACGGCCCGCCATACGCATGCCTTTGAATACGCGACTTGGATAAGATGAACCACCGATAGAACCCGGCGCTCTTTGGCGATCATGCTGACCGTGAGAAGCTTCACCAACACCAGAAAATCCGTGGCGTTTTACAACACCCTGGAAACCTTTTCCTTTAGTGGTACCAACTACATCAACAGTTTCACCTTCGGTAAAAATGTCAACAGCAATGGTTTCGCCAATATTCTTTTCGATGGAATAGTTCCGGAATTCTTTTACGAATTTTTTAGCAGCAGTCTGTGCTTTAGCGTAGTGATTCTTTTCAGAGAGTGAAGTGTGTTTCTCATTCTTATCGCCGAATGCTAATTGTAATGCATTATACCCGTCAGTATCCTGGGTTTTAACCTGGGTAACTACGCAGGGTCCGGCTTCAATAATTGTGCAGGCTGTTTGCCGACCTGTTGAATCGAAGATGCTGGTCATCCCGATTTTTTTACCAATGATTCCTTTCATTTTTCTTACGGTTTATCCCCGCAAGGTTATTCAAGACATTTCCCGCCGGTGAGCGGGAGGTCAATCCTGGTTCATCACCGACCTTTTCCTTTGCTTCGACAGGTTTAGTATTAAACTTACCTGGATTCGGAAGTACCGGTGACAAACAAACCTCGAAGGGCTTGTTTATATTTTTTATAGCGGCTTTGGAAATTTTCCTTACCGCTTTTTCAGAGCTCTTTTCTTCCGTTTTTAAGAGAATTGAGAGATGAATGATTTAAATAATTATAAGAACTTATATTCTTAGATCCGCGGTTTTAACCGCGTTTCTATTTATGCTTTGATCTCAACTTCTACCCCACTTGGCAGATCTAGCTTCGACAGCGCATCTACGGTCCTTGAACTGGACGTGTAAATATCCAGTAAACGCTTATGCGTTGCTAACTGGAACTGCTCACGACTCTTTTTATTTACATGTGGTGAACGCAATACAGTAAAAATTTTACGGCGTGTTGGTAAAGGAATAGGACCTGTTACAACTGCACCTGTACTGCGAACTGTTTTCACGATCTTTTCAGCTGATTTATCAACCAGGTTGTGATCGTATGACTGTAATTTTATTCTGATACGTTGAGACATTTGCAAAAACCCATTTTTTAACGGGAGTGCAAAGGTAAGGGGCTGAAACTAAACGGACAAAGATTTTACCTATCTTTTTTTCTTATTTGGCTATTTATTGTTCATTTTTTAGAAATAACCGGTTTCAACCTGAAACTGAGCGAAGCAAAGCCTCCTTTTTCCAGGTGTTCCACTTTAAAATGATGTTTACCATTTAAAGGCAATATGATTTTTTTATGGGGTGATTCATCAAATTGATATTTAGATGGGTTCCATTCATTTAAAACCAGGCTGTCATCCACATAAACCCGCACAGCATCATCCCACGTAATGCCAATCTCGTATTCACCCTTTTCAACTTCCAAATCCCCTTCAGCAAGCGTTAAAAAATAAGGATAAGTTTTGGTTCCTTCTTTAATTCCACCCCACCAGGCATATTCCAGCCGATCAGTTTTTTCAGTTTTTACGGGTACACTACCCACTGGCAAAAATTGATTTTTGGGATCTAAGGGTGATTTTAAAGTATCATAAGAAAACCATTTCACATCCCATTGAATGGGTTTAAAATATTTCCTGAACTGAAAGTTATAAGGTTTGCCGGCTGGAATTTTTTGGCCATAGGGTGTAACGATCTCTTCACCTAAATATTCCAGTTCTATTAAAATGTCCGTATTAGCTGATTTTTGTTTTTTAGCAATGAGAGTCGCAGGAAAAGTTATTCCGCTGGTTGTTATGCTATCAACCCCTTTAGCAGACTTAATTTTCCACTTGCCTGCAGGACCTAAAATATCAAAATGCATAATACCTGATGTATCTTTTGGATTTGTATTCCAGATTATGGGTGAACGAAAATCATATGGTCCCCACTCTGTCATCCGGATATTTTTGCGACCTGCATATTCACCACTTCTTTTAAAAGGATTCATTGCAGAATCAACTTCCGGTAAAATAATATTGGTATCCTTTACGGTTAACTGGTAAAGCCTTTCGTAAAAAGTAGTATCCAGGTCAATTACAGTTGAATCAACTTTAAAGACTTCATCAACTCCTGAGTATGTATTACTGAATATATTCAGTTTGCTGGTCCCCTTAAAATTATAGACCAGGCTGTCATTATTGAAACTGTTTGAAGCGATGATGTAATCCTTACTGCGGGTATCCCTGTTTTGCGCATATCCCCAATCGGAAGGTTGTTCTTTGCGTGACCAAAGCCGGATAGCTTCCTTGTTTTTAAAAAATACATTGTAACTGATCATATTGTTTTGTCCATGTTCCAGGGCTATCCCAATCCGATTGTTTCGGATCTTATTATTCCTGAAATCGGTTTCATAACTATAACCCGCCCAAATGCCGTGATCACATTCATAGATCCTGTTATCGGCAATATAATTGCGACTGAAAGTAACTTCAATACCATTTGTAGGTGCATATGAAAAATCATTTCCCATCAACACATTATCATTACAACCTCCTTTACCGGAATCCATGGTTGATTGACCTGCCCAAAGAAAAAAGCCATCACCCCCATGGGTAACCGCATTACGGTAAAACAGGTTTTCATTACTTTGCTCATAAACAAGAATACCAGCACTATCCTGCCCCCGGTTATAGACTCCATGACTGTATCCCCTAACATTAAAAATGATGCGGTTATGCAAAACTTTATTTCTTTCACTCCGGTACATACCCAAACCGATTCCTGAGTTGAAGGAGAAATCGTTATTATAGATCAACCCATCACTACTACCGGTCATCATCAGGGCATTTTGACCTCCCGTTACTTTATTCTCTCTAATAATGGCCATGTCACAATTTTTAAGATACATAGCCGCCCCGTACCGAAGCCATTCATCATTTTCATTCTGATGATAACTCATCCAATCTGAAATATCTTCTTTCTCCTGTGTACTGTTTAATCGAGGTCTGTAATTATAACTAAAATCGGAATGCTCTATGGTAAGACTTTGCACATCAACAGCCATCAGTGCAAGTTTGTATCCTTTGGCTTTGGCATTTTTAATGGTGACGTTTCGACTATTCCTGATCAGAATGGCTATACCTGTAAAATTATCAGGTTGACTCATATTAGCACTTCCCTGCATCAATGCATTATTAAAATCGACCACTATATCATTGCCTTCAATAACAATGATTGCTTCTTTCATGCCAGGTGAAGAGGTAAGATTATAAATGCCCTTTTTAATTTTTGTTGATGAATTGATTCTCATTCCTTTTGTCAAGGCCTTTTCCTGCGCCATTACAAAAGTTGAAAAGATAAAAACGATGGTGGCGGATAATATTTTTTTAATCATAGAGTTTCCGTTTACTTGCAGCGTTTTCTGATAAACATAAAAATACTCCTGTTTATTGAAGATCACCACCGAATATGTCAGAAGTTTTAGCCACTAAAGAACCAGCTTATAAAAAAATCGCCAAAATTTTAATTAAACTGGTGATTACCATACTTTGTTTCTGGTATATTTCAAACAAAATAGATTTCAACCAAACGATTGAATCCTTAAAAAAAGCGAACTGGCTTTTTTTATTTGCTGCTCTCCTGTTATTGTTTTTTTCAAAATTACTTTCCGCTTACCGGTTAAATATTTATTTCCGCAACATCCATTTAAAAATACCTGCATGGCAAAATATTAAACTGTATTGGCTGGGTATGTTTTACAACCTGTTTCTGCCTGGTGCCATTAGCGGTGATGCATACAAAGTGATCTATTTAAAAAGAAAAATGGATGCTCCTTATAAAAAAACTTCTGCCGCCGTTTTATTGGACCGTTTTAGTGGACTACTATCCGTAGGCATTTTATTATCGATTTCGGGGATGATGGTATTACCTGGTTGGTGGATGGATATTTTACTTTTTTCAGGTTCCATTGTAGCTATCGCCGGATTATTTATGGTGGTAAAATATTTTATGGCAGATTTTTTACCAGGTTTTTGGCCGGCATTTATTTGGGGTATGGGAGTTCAGTTAGCCCAGGTCTTTTGCCTTTTTCTAATTCTGCGATCAATCCATATTGAAATGGATTATGCAACCTGGTTATTCATTTTCCTGGTGGCAACAGTTGTTGCTGTTTTACCATTATCCTTAGGTGGCGGTTTGGGAACCCGGGAATTTGTATTTGTTACCGGAGCAGAATATTTCCTACTCAATCAGCAAACGGGGTTAACTGTAAGTTTAATATTTTTTGTACTTACAGTAGTTTCATCTGCAGGTGGAGCATATTTTATCTTTAAAGATCCATTACAAAAGATAGTAAAAACAAAGTGAACTGTTGAGTTGTAAAAAACCAGGGACACTGTTCGGCGTCCCTGGCGGAGAATGTAACTCCTTATTTGGTGTTTTTCATAAGTTGCTTTAGCAACCAATCAGTGGAACCTTAAAAACGGGGTATAGCCTCTATTCCAACAAAATTTATGCCGTAATTAGCTGAAAATTAATTTTTTGCACCTTTAAGTGAAAACAATTATGCTTCTCTATATCTTTTTGTAATTGAGTAGTATCATAAGCGGCTCTTCATCTCCCTCTCCTTGGGATTGCAACCATAGTTCGTTGATAGAAAGCGAACTGACCAAGATTGCGTTTGCTTTTTTATCATTGATCAGCCGGATATATTTTTCTTCCATATTAATTACAAATCTTCCTTTACGGATTTCGCTCATAAAAATCATTTCATAAGTTGAATCGGCCATAAAACTTATAGAAACATGCATATTATTTAATTCAGCATCCAGTTTTCTTTCATCAATAACCAGCCATTTTAATTTCCATTCAGAAGCAGTAAGCCATTCAAAAGCTTGTTTTTTTGTTTCGGGAAATTCCTGTGCATTCGAAATTTGCGCAATTATTAAAATTGAAGAAATCATAAGCAGGAAAGGACGTATAAAGCGGTTCATAAATGGCATTTAAACAAAAAACCCGGCAAAGTTGCCGGGTTATAAAAATAGTATTTATTAAGATCAGGCGTTGACCTTTCCTTTTGCTTTTGCAATTACTTCTTCGGCGATGTTATTTGGAGCCGGAGCATAGTGACTGAATTCCATAGTAGATGAAGCACGACCTGATGACAAGCTACGTAACTGTGTTACATAACCGAACATTTCACTCAATGGAACTTTTGCTTTAATAACCTGTACACCGGCACGGGTATCCATACCTTCCATCATTCCACGGCGACGGTTAAGGTCACCTGTTACATCACCCATGTACTGATCAGGTGTTAATACTTCCACTTTCATGATAGGTTCCAGTAAAACTGGTTTTGCTTTCCTGGCGGCTTCACGGAAACCTTGCTTAGCACAAAGTTCGAAAGACATTGAGTCAGAATCCACTGCGTGGAAGCTACCGTCAAATACACGGATCTTCATATTGTCAACCGGGTAACTTGCCAAAACACCCGTTGTCATTGAGGTTTCAAATCCTTTCTGAATGGCCGGAACAAATTCACGTGGAATAGATCCTCCAAAAATATCATTTACGAACTGGAATCTTTTATCAGGATTTGCTTCTTTCCAATCTTTATCAATGGGACCTAAAGCAAATACGATATCAGCGAATTTACCACGACCACCGGTTTGCTTTTTCAATGTTTCGCGATGCTCAACAGTTGTATTGAAAGCCTCTTTGTAAGCAACTTGGGGAGCACCCTGGTTTACTTCTACTTTAAATTCACGGCGCATACGATCAACTATGATCTCAAGGTGCAATTCACCCATTCCGCTTAATACAGTTTGACCCGAATCTTCGTCGGTTTTTACCTTTAATGTTGGATCTTCTTCGATCAGTTTTGCAATGGCCATACCCATTTTATCTACATCTGCCTGGGTTTTAGGTTCTACTGCAACAGAGATAACGGGCTCTGGAATAAACATGTTTTCTAAAGCAATTGGGTGATCTTCATGACAAAGCGTATCACCTGTTTTAATCTCTTTAAAACCAACTGCCGCACCGATATCACCTGCTTCAATAAAATCAATCGGATTTTGTTTGTTGGCAAACATCTTCATGATCCGGCTGATACGTTCTTTCTTTCCACTTCTTACATTCAATACATAGGAACCTGCATCTAAATGACCAGAATAAACACGGAAAAATGCAAGACGACCCACAAAAGGATCTGTCATGATCTTAAACGCTAGTGCTGCAAAAGGTTCTTTAGCATCTGGCTTGCGGCTTTCGGTTTCGCCGGAATCAGGATTAATACCTTGCACAGCGTCGATATCTACAGGTGAAGGCAGGTAACGACAAACGGCATCAAGTGCAGTTTGAACACCTTTATTTTTAAATGAAGAACCGCACATCATCGGAACGATACTCAGATCGATCGTTGCTTTGCGGATTGCTTCGTGTAATTCGTCTTCGGTGATGGTATTAGGATCATCAAAAAACTTTTCCATCAATTGATCATCATATTCAGCAACAGCTTCTACAAGACTTGCTCTCCATTCATTTGCTTCTTCCATCATATCTTCCGGTACAGGAATTTCATCAAAAGTCATTCCTTCTGTTTCATTATGCCAGATAACACCTTTCATTTTAATAAGATCAACCACCCCTTTAAAATCATCTTCCGCACCGATAGGTAATTGCAGAGGTACTGCTTTAGAACCCAACATTTCTCTTACCTGCTTAACTACATTTAAAAAGTCAGCACCTGAACGGTCCATTTTATTTACAAAACCGATACGCGGAACTTTGTAACGGTTTGCCTGGCGCCAAACAGTTTCAGATTGAGGTTCAACACCATCAACAGCAGAAAACAAGGCGATCAAACCATCCAAAACACGCATAGAACGCTCTACCTCTACAGTAAAGTCCACGTGACCCGGAGTATCAATAATATTAAAAGAGTATTTCTTTGAATTTGCGTCAGATTTTCCCAATGTGGTTGGAAAGTTCCATTGACAGCTTACAGCAGCAGATGTAATAGTGATTCCTCTTTCTTTTTCCTGCTCCATCCAGTCAGTAGTCGCTGCACCATCGTGCACTTCACCTATCCGGTGGATCATACCGGTATAACGGAGAATACGTTCCGTTGTAGTGGTTTTGCCTGCATCAATGTGAGCAGCAATACCGAAGTTGCGTTGAAATTTCAAATCTGCCATTGTATAAAATTGATTATCTGTTTAAATGTGCTTCTATAATTCCCAAAGATTTCTATAAAAGGTCTTTACACTGTTTTAAGGTGTCAAAACACAATTAATTCATTTTAGGTTTTTGAGGCGCAAAGGTAAGTAAAAGGAATGTAATTATTGTGGTTAATTAAGGGTTAAAATGCCTTTATGGTAAAAAAACAATACTAGTACACCCTGTTCTGAGACCAACATTATCATTAGGAATTAACAAGGGCTTTTATAAACAAATTTGCACTCATTCTTTCATTCTGATTTTATAAGACGACTCCATCCGGTTCAATTTTCAAAAATTTAAAAACTAAACTACAATGTTGATTTAAACCTCATTTATTGATAGCTTTTATTTCAATCAACTTTGCAGATTTCGCAATGCTATATTTTCTAAAGTGGAAAAACTTCATTGGATGCACCCATACTTTTACTTTTTTGATATCATACATCTTTTAATAAATGCAAGGTTGGTGCAATTTTAGTATAACAAAGTAGAAGAATGAATTTGAAAAAATCAATAATCATTTACAAGGATAATTTAACCTGTGCATAAAGGTTAATTGCATTAAAACAGCATGCAAAAAACGAGAACTGAATTTTAATAGCAACTTAAATTTTGTTAATCAATTTTATTCGTTGTAATTTGACATTGAATTTTTTTTATAATCAACTCATTAAATTTTTAACCCACTAAATTCTAATGTATGGCAGCATCAAAAAAATCTAATAAAAAAGCTGCTCCTAAAAAAAAGGTAGCAAAAAAAGCAGCTCCAAGAAAAGCAGCAAAGAAAGCGGCTCCTAAAAAAGCAGCGAAAAAAGCAGCTCCAAGAAAAGCAGCAAAGAAAGCGGCTCCTAAAAAAGCAGCGAAAAAAGCAGCTCCAAGGAAAGTAGCAAAGAAAGCGGCTCCAAAAAAGGCAGCGAAAAAAGCAGCGAAAAAAGCTGCCCCAAGGAAAGCAGCAAAGAAAGCATCTCCTAAAAAAGCGGCTCCAAAAAAGGCAGCCCCTAAGAAAGCAGCAAAGAAAGCGGCTCCTAAAAAAGCAGCTCCGCGCAAAGCAGCACCCAGGAGAGCTTCCAACAAAAAAACAAATCCTACTCCTCCACCAGTTGAAAGTCCAGTGGCACAACCAGAAATGGATGCACCAGGAATCGGAGAAAATACTCCTGTGGAAGGATAGAAATAACAATCGCAATTATGTAAAGTCGTTTATTTTAAACGACTTTTTTTTATGTAATAACAAAAAAAACCGCTCATATAAATGAACGGTTTTAAATATTTTTCTTTGAATGATCAGATGCGGAAATGTGCAAAGGCTTTGTTAGCTTCTGCCATACGGTGCGTATCTTCTTTCTTTTTGAATGCTGCTCCTTCACCTTTACTTGCTGCAACAATTTCACCAGCTAATTTATCTGCCATGCTACGACCATTCCTGGCGCGGCTATAACGGATCAACCATTTAATGCTCAATGAAATTTTACGGTCTGTGCGAACTTCAGCCGGAATTTGGAATGTTGCTCCCCCAATACGACGGCTGCGAACTTCTACAGCTGGTGTAACATTGGCTAAAGCTTTTTTCCAAACTTCATAACCATCTTCATTAGTTTGTTTGGCTACTTTTTCAATAGCATCGTAAAAAATTTCGAAGGCTACACTCTTTTTTCCTTCCCACATCAGGTTGTTTACAAAACGGGTTACCTGTTTGTCATTGTACCTTGGATCTGGTGCTAAAGGAAGTTTCTTTGCTTGCGATTTTCTCATTGTATAGAGATTACTTTTCTTTTAAATTATTTTTTTGCTTTTTCTTTCTTGGTTCCGTATTTAGAACGACTTTGTTTACGATCCTTTACACCAGCCGTATCTAAAGAACCACGAACGATATGATAACGCACACCAGGTAAATCCTTTACACGACCACCACGGATCAATACGATGGAGTGTTCCTGCAGGTTATGACCTTCACCGGGGATATAAGCAATCACCTCAATTTTATTGGTAAGACGAACCTTGGCTACTTTACGTAAAGCAGAGTTTGGTTTCTTAGGCGTTGTTGTATACACACGGGTACAAACACCACGGCGCTGAGGACAACTGTCCAATGCACGGGATTTGCTTTTAGCCCTGATAATTTCTCTTCCTTTACGTACTAATTGTTGTATTGTAGGCATTCTGAACCTTTTGTTTTTTGGGAGGGCAAAGGTAACGGGCATTCAGTGAAAATCCAAAAATTTCAATTTTCATTTCCCAAATAGTTTAAAAAATTATAAGAAAACCCCATTTCAGCGATATTTTGGTTCAATATGCTGCCCCGGGGTTTTTGATATAATACACTAAAAATTAACCAATCTTATACATCCAACCGTATTTGTCTTCTCTTCTGCCTTCCCTAATATCGGTGATCCAATTTTTTAAAGTAGGACCCGCTTTCCATGAATCCACATCAAATTCCATCACAAAATCTTTATATCGCAATTCTTTGATCATGGATATCGTTGCAGCCGTTCCTGTTCCGAAAACTTCTTTTAATTCACCTGCCTTATAGGCATCCATCAACTCATCAATTGTAATACGGCGTTCAACCATTTCATATCCCATTTCCTTTAAAAGCTCAATGGCGCTGCTCCTGGTTACTCCATCCAGGATGGTACCCATACTAAGGTCTGGAGTATAGGCTTTGTTACCAATGATAAAGAACACATTCATGGTTCCAATTTCCTGTACATATTTATGTTCAAATGCATCGGTCCATAAAACCTGGTCATAACCCAGCTTTTTGGCATTTGCTGTGGCCAGCATAGCTGCTGCATAATTACCAGCCGTTTTTGCGTACCCTACTCCACCAGGCACAGCACGCACATACTGCTCCTCAACATAAATCCGCATAGGAGCATTATAATAGGGGCCTGTCGGACTTAAAATGATCAAAAACTTATAATTATCAGATGGCCTTACACCAATCAATTCATCTGAAGCAAACATAAATGGCCTGATATATAAAGAATGATCCTTTAATTGAGGGATCCAACTTTTATCCATAGCAACCAATTGCTTCATGCCTTCCATAAATAATTCTTCAGGAACAGTTGGCATCTGCATACGCTGTGCAGAAATATTGAAACGGCGATAATTATCCAGGGGCCGGAAGATAAATGCATTTCCTGCTTCATCCCTGTAAGCCTTAATACCTTCGAATATAGCCTGTCCGTAATGCAGGGCTGCAACTGATGGACTTAATAATAATGGTTGATAGGGTTTGATCTCAATATTTTTCCATTCACCATTCTCGTAATCCGCTTCCAGCATGTGATCGGTAAAATATCGGCCGAAAGAAAGGTTTTCCAGTTTTGTTTCCTGTAATTTGCTTCTTTCCGCTTTTGTAATTGTTATGTCCATAGCTGCAATCATAATGATTAATTTTATGGTGCAAATAAACAAAAAAAACTAACACCCATTCGTAATTTTAACCCAAATGGAACAGGATTTAAATCATATCAAATTATCGGCTGAA
>JAKFER010000141.1:0-7873 GCA_036675565.1 Chitinophagaceae bacterium | reverse complement strand
TTCCAGCCGCCTACGTTGTAAACCTCGCCCAGCCTTCCGGCTTCAAGGACGCGGCGGATAGCGCTGCAGTGATCCTTTACATAGAGCCAGTCACGGGTATATAATCCATCGCCATAAACCGGTAAAGGTTTTTTGTTGATGATATTATTGATGAAAAGCGGGATCAGCTTTTCAGGAAAATGATAGGGACCATAGTTGTTGCTGCAATTGCTTACTACTACCGGTAATGCATAAGTGTCGTAGTAGGCTCTTACAAAATGATCGGAAGATGCTTTTGATGCGCTGTAAGGTGAATGCGGATCGTAAGGGGTGTCTTCGGTAAAGAGACCGGTATCGCCGAGGGCGCCGTAGACTTCGTCGGTGGAGATGTGGTAGAAACGTTTAGGCGTTGATGCGTTTAGTTGTTTGGTCGCAGGATTAGAGGCTGAGGTTGAGGCTTGGGATTGATCTTTCTTATTTAATTCCGACCAACAATCTTTTGCAGCATTTAATAAATTGACCGTGCCGATGACGTTGGTATATACAAAATCCAAAGGCGATATGATGGAGCGGTCGACATGGCTTTCGGCTGCCAGGTGAATAACCCCATCGGGTTGGTATTGGTCAAAAACTCTTTTGAGTTCGGCCGTATCCAGGATGTTTACTTTTTCAAAAATATAATTGGATGCATGTTCAATATCCCTCAGGTTTTCGAGGTTGCCTGCATAGGTGAGTGCATCCAGGTTGATGATTTTGTAACCAGGGTATTTATTGACAAACAGTCTTACAACATGAGAGCCGATAAAGCCGGCACCGCCGGTGATTATGATGGTCATTTTTTTTGTTTAGTTGTTGAGACGTTTAGGTGTTTAGAACTATTGTTGCTCCACTGTTAAACCGAAGTTATTCTTATACCACTCAAAAGCAATTTGTAATCCCTCATCTACTGTAACGACTGGTTGGTAGTCCAATAAACTTTTGGCTTTTGAAATATCGGCGAGGCTGTGTTTTACATCGCCGGTGCGTTCGGGACCATAGTTCGGTTGCAGGTCACTGTTAGCCGCTTGTTTGATGCTGTCAAATAACTGGTTCAGCGAAGTCTGCTCTCCGCAGGCAATATTATATACCTGGTTCACGGCTTCTTTGTTTTCGGTAAACAAGGCTTTGATATTGGCCTGTACCGCATTGGATACAAAAGTAAAATCGCGGCTGTGGTTGCCATCTCCATTGATGGTTGGGGGTTCGCCATTGATCACAGCATTCATAAAAAGCGGGATCACAGCCGCATAAGCTCCATTTGGATTTTGACGCGGACCAAAAATATTAAAATACCTGAGCCCGATGATCTCCATATTGTACAAATCCGCATAGACCCTTGCATACAATTCATTTACATACTTGGTGACTGCATAGGGAGAAAGCGGCCGGCCGATCTTGTCTTCCACCTTGGGTAATCCCGGGTGGTCGCCATAGGTAGATGAACTGGCGGCGTATACGATGCGTTTGATATTTTTTTCTTTGGCCGCTGTAAAAACATTGAGCGTACCCGTTATGTTTACATTGTTGGTGGTCAGTGGGTCATTGATGGAACGGGGAACCGATCCAAGAGCTGCCTGGTGTGTAATGGCATCGATGCCTTCGCAGGCACGCAGGCAGGTTTCATAATCACGGATATCGCCCATCATGAATTCGAGGGACTGGTGTGATTGAAAACTTTCCAGGTTGTGTAAAAAACCGGTTGACAAATTATCCAGTACGCGGACAAAGGTTACCCTTTCATCCTGCAATAAAGCTTCTATTAAATTAGAGCCAATAAAACCGGCACCACCGGTTACTAGAATTCTCATTTTAAGATTTAGGGTTTAGGGTTTAGAGTTGAGTTGTTTAGGCGTTGAGTCGTTTAGTTGTTTAAGGTTTTAAAAGCGTTTAGTGTTTAGGGGTTTAGTGCTAAGCTTCAAGATTCAGAATCCGAAACATTAAACCCGAAACCCGAAACAATTAAAGTATTGTCTAAACTCTAAACACCCTAAACCTTCGCTTTCTTGCGAACTGGCATCCACCGTTGCCACCAGGACCGGGGTTGATGATTGTCATCAATATAATAGCCTTCGCCATAGCCCTTACCATAGCCATAACGGCCATAGCCATAATAGCCATAGCCTGCTTTCATTTTTACATCGTTCAAAATCAATGAAAGTTTGGGCAATTTTTTTTCATGATAGATCTCATCGATCAACCCGATCTGTTTTTTGAAAGTATATTCCTGTCGCACGATGTATAATGAATTGTCGGCAAACTGGGCCAGGGTCATGGCATCACTCACCATACCGATGGGCGCCGTGTCAATAATAATGACATCAAACTGGTTCTTCAGCCAGCTGAAGAGATCCGTGATTTTTGGATCCAGCAGTAATTCAGCCGGGTTAGGCGGTACCGGTCCGCAACTGATCACATACAGATCGGGGTAACCGGGCACCTGTATGGGCAGTTCAGCGAGTTCCGCATTACCCACAATAAAATTGGTGATACCCGGTCTTTTGGACAGTCCCAAACCTGAAAGTACTTTGGGTTTGCGGATATCAAATTCAAGTACCACTGTTTTTTTGCCTGTTAGTGCCATTACAGCACCCATATTGGTAGAAACAAAAGACTTTCCTTCGCCACTGAAAGAAGAAGTTACCAGGATCACCGGTTTCTCAGCCCTGCCGATGACATATTGCAGGTTTGACCGGATACTGCGGAATTGCTCCGCCACCATGGAGCGACTGGTTTTAGTAACCACCAGAGCACTCTCACTGTATGCATGTCCAATTTCACCGAGTATGGGTGCATCGGTGAGTCGCTCAATATCATACCGTGTATTGACCTTATCATTCAATAATTCCATGGCAAAAATGATCAGGGCCGGGAGAGCCAGGCCGATCAACAATGCCATTAAACGAATGTTGCGTGGATTGGGTTCTACGGGTGTTTTATTGGGATAGGCTTTGTCAACCACTGCAGAGTTTGATATGGTGGAAGCCTGGGAAATGGCTGTTTCTTCTCTTTTTTGCAGGAAGAAAGTATAGAGTGCCAGTTTACTTTCCTTCTGGCGTTCTATTTCCACGAGGTCGCGGATACGTGCCGGTAACAAACGCACCTGTGATTCTACCGAACTGCTGCGGCTGCGCAGGCTGCCGATCAACGCATTGTTCGAGTTTTCGAGGTTAGCCAGGTTCTCGATAATACTTTGTCTTAATTTTTCGATCTCCTGTTGCTTTTGCTGCACTACGATATTGCCTTCTGGCGCATTGCCGTCCAGCAGTGCTTTGCGATCCAGCTGGGCAGCATTATAAGCCGCAATCAATCCATTTAATGTCGGATCGCTGAGTGTTAAGGCAGATGGAACCCTTTGGTAATTATTGCGTGAATCTTTCAGGTACTGATCCACTTCATTGATCACATTACCTTGCATGCGCAGGTCATAGATCTGCTGATCTGTTTCTGAAAGCTGGGTTAGGTAATCGGTGGTTTGCTGATCCTCGAATAATATGTTATGCCGCTGGCGATAATCCAGGACAAGTCTTTCAATGCTGTCAAGCTCCGTTTGCAACTTGGCCATCCTGTCATCGATAAACGCCAGGGTCTGGATCATGGTCGTTTGCTTGTCTTCAATATTGGCAGCCTGGTATTCCGTCATCAACTGGTTGATGATATCGGCACTCAAATCCGGGTTGGTGGTTTGTATATTGATCAAAAGGATACCTGTACCCTGTGTTTTAGGTACTACAGCAATTTCCCTGGCCAGTTCATTGGCTTTTACGTGAACAGGTTGCCAGCTAACCGTATATTCATTACCCGGGGCACCGGTAGCCCTGGTGAGTTTAAATACCCCATGATTGTTACGGAAAGTTTCACCAAACATAAACGTTTGGTCATTCTCATTTACCTGGAAAGTGTGATCGCCTTTAAATTTGATGTTGAGGGAGAATCCATTGATGGAATCTGCTATTTCCAGTATTTGCAGGTTAAAAGGCCGGTTCTTATAAATATTGGGAGAGCGGATCTTACCAACCGCAAAATAATTAACATCGAGATCCAGTGCCCTGACCACTCTTTCCATGAGGGGCCGGCTTTTCAGCACTTCCATTTCATTCTGGATATTGCTGGTACCGCTGTTCATGAAAAGATCCTCAAACTTATCATCGCCCCCGCCCCCACCGGGCCTGTTTGATTCATTTTTAATCAGGATACTACCCTGCGCCGTATAAATAGGTGTGGCATAGCGCAGGTAAACCCATGCAACGATTAAAGCGATAGCCGCCGATAGAATGAACAAGGGGATAAAGCGAGCATATTTAAAAAACATGTCCTTGACCGTGAGACCGCTCAGTTCCGCTTTCGGGTTCAGCTGTTCTTCCATTTAATTAATTGGGCTGGGTTAGATTTATTACCTGGTGAAGGTGTTATAAATAAATAATATACTGGTGATGATGCTTAACGAAAAAGCAATTCTTTGTGTTGTTTCCTGTTTTTGTTCCCGCTTATATTTCAAATTACTCGGTTCAACGATCACTACATCATTTTGCGATAACTGGTAATAGGGTGATTCAAAAATATTTTCGGAAGTGATATCGATGATGCCCACTTCCCTTTTGCCATTGCTTTCTCTTAATACCTTAATGCCATCCTTTTTCCCAAATTCACTAACGCCGCCTGCCAGTCCAATAGCTTCCAGGATGGTGAGTTTTTCGGTGGGCACAGAAAAAGAGCCCTGGCTGCTGACTTCACCCAAAATAGTGACCTTATAATTCTGAAAACGTACGATGACGACGGGGTCTGTTAATTGTCCTGCCAATCGCGATTTGATCACATCGGCCAGTTGTTGCTTGGTAAGTCCTTCCACCTGGATGGTTCCTACCCGCGGGTATTCGATATTGCCATTGGCATCTACCAAAAAACCGCCGCCACCGCCAGATGTTCCGCTGCTTTGCATAGGCAGGTTATAAGGCGCATCCACCCGGGGATCCACGCTGGCACTGTAAACCTGTATCTGCAGCAGATCGTTTTTCTGTATCACCGGTTCAATCACTTCCACATTGGTAACAATAGTGGTATCGGTTACATTTTCCAGGTAAACCGGCAATTTTTGTTGAGGTGTACAGGAGATGAAAGAAATGATGATGGTGAGGACTAATAAATAACGGAACAAAGTATATGTATTAAAAATTTACAGAAAGTTAAGGGAATAAATTATTCTGAAGGAGGCGGGGCTGCACTTAATTTCGATTTATCGATATTGGCGACCAATATGTAGCCTAAACTATCGATAGCCACTTTCACAATTTTGTTACGCAACTCCAGCACTTCTCCCCGCTGGTCCATAAAGGGACCCGAGGTTACAACAATGCGCTGGTGCGGTTTCAGATCGATGGCCTGCACGTTTTCGTATTCATCCAGGAAACGTTTGATAGCTACGATCTCTTTATCTTTTACGATGGCGGGTTTACCATCCCAGTACACAAAATTTATAACGCCATGGGTCATGCGCACCAGGGTTTTACCTTTTTCATTGATGCGTACAAAAACATAAGATTTAAACAAGGGTTCTTCTACCAGTTTAATGCGATCGCTCCACTTTCTCCGAACTTTATTCAGCGGGCAATAGCTTTCCAAACCCTGGTCTTTTAACAAAAGGTCAACTTTTTTTTCCCAGCGAGGCCGGGTATAGATAGCATACCATTTGGGGTTTGCGAGGTGTTTACCGGTAGACATAGCTTCGCCACTTGAGTCCCAATATCCTGAATTAAATTATTGAATTTCAATCTTTTAATTAAAAATATTGGTCACAATCCTGTGTTTTATGATTTGCAAATATAGACTGTACGATGTGACTGGCAAGGGAATTTGAGAATTTGACAATGAGACGATTAGAACAATGAGACAATTTGACAATTCGACAATGAGGCAATCAAACAATTTGAAAATGAGACAATTTGAAAATTTGAAAATGTTTTTTAGTCCTGTTTTGAGTTGAAGGTTTAAGTAATTAATTGTTGAACAATGGTTGAAGGGTTGTTCAAACGTCATCCAAATTCCCAATTCCAAATTCCCAATTCCATGAACTTATCAACCATCCAACATAATCAACTTTTCAACAGCCTAATACCCCATTCCTAATTCCAAATCCATAAACTTATCAACCATTCAACTCATCAACTTATCAACTAATCACTACATTTAAATCTAAATACATATTACATTGAATAAAAGATTTTATTCGCTTGATGTGTTCCGCGGAGCCACTGTTGCCCTGATGATATTGGTTAATAACCCCGGATCCTGGTCGAACATCTATGGCCCATTAAAACATGCGCCCTGGCATGGCGTAACGCCAACAGATCTCGTGTTTCCTTTTTTCTTATTTGCCGTTGGCAATGCACTGGCCTTTGTGATGCCCAGGCTGGAAGCTGGTGGAGATAAAGCATTCTGGCAAAAAGTATTGAAAAGAACTTTTTTGATTTTCCTGATCGGTTTATTCCTGAACTGGTCACCTTTTATACAATGGAGCGGAGACAGCCTGGTATTTAAACATTGGGTAAATCCCGATAACCCGGAATCCGGCATCCGCATACTCGGTGTATTACAAAGGATCGCTCTCTGCTATTTTTTTGCTTCGGTACTGATCTATTATTTTAAACCAAGAGGCGCTTTTTTTACAGGTTTGGTTTTGTTACTGGTTTACTGGTTGCTCTGTATCGCATTTGGTAACGGAGACCCTTACAGCCTGGCGGGATGGTTTGGAACGGACATAGACAAAACGATTTTGGGCATACCGCATATGTATAAGGGTGAAGGCATACCATTTGATCCCGAGGGATTGGCCAGCACCATCCCGGCCATTGTGCAGGTCATATTTGGTTACCTGGTGGGTGATTATATCCGCAAGAAAGGTACAGAACCACCGGTGTTGCAGGGTGCCGCACAGGATATTCAACATGCATCATTTGGTATGTACCCGATGATCGCCGGCTTGTTTGTGGCAGGTGTGGCATTTACGGTTACTGGTATGGGTTGGGGACTGGTATTTCCTATTAATAAAAAGATCTGGACCAGTTCGTACACGGTTTATACAACCGGCCTGGCCATCATTATCCTGGCCACCATGATCTATTATATCGAGATCAAAAAAAGAAAAGGATGGCTCACCCGGTTCTTTGATGTATTTGGCAAAAATGCTTTGTTTGTTTTTGCACTCAGTGGTTTTTTACCCCGGATATCCGGTTTGGTGCGCATACCCAATGGCGTTAATGCCGAAGGTGAACCCAAATACCTGAGTCTTTTCGGCTGGTTCTATGAAAATATTTGTAAGCCTATACCTGGCCCTGCAGAAAACGGTTCGCTTTTTTATGCTGTCTGCATGATTCTTTTTTACTGGGCGATTTGTTACGTCTTAGATAAGAAAAAGATATATATAAAAGTTTAGCGTTTAGGGTTTAGAGCGTAGTGTGAAACAAGTTTAGCGTTTAGGGTTGAGAGCGTAGTGTGAAACAAGTTTAGCGTTTAGGGTTTAGAGAGTTTAGGGCTTCGGGTTTAGAGTTTAGTATGAAACAAGTTTAGCGTTTAGAAAAGTTTAGAATTTAGAAACGCTAAACCCAAATAATGACACATTTAATTAAGCACTCCCTAAATTCTAACAGGTTTTTTATTCTAAACCCTAAACTCTAAACAATTTCGTCATACTGGTTTTTTAAACACTAATCCCTAAACGCTAAACGGTTTGCTTTATAAACCTTAAACTAATATGCATGTTTATTCATTCGAGAAACTTGATGTATGGATTGAAGCGAGGCAACTTGTAAAATGGATTTATATTCATACTGCAGCATTTCCTTCCGAAGAAAAATTCGGACTT
>JAKFER010000266.1:0-41387 GCA_036675565.1 Chitinophagaceae bacterium | reverse complement strand
CTATCACCAAAGCATTTTCAAAATGTATTGATGTAGTCGGGGTAATTGTTTCTATTTTGCCGTTACGGATCAATACGGTTTGATTAGGCATGACCCTTTCCTCATCCATCGGGATCACATTCACCGAATGAATAACAATATCGCCTTCAGTAGTAGAAATATTTTTCTGACTGGTGCAGGAAATTAGGATGAATAATAGGTTGATACTTATAAAGAGCTTTTTCATACAGAAGTATTGAGGAGAATTAAATTTAATTCTTTTTAATCTCTTTATTTTATCAGCAAAATAGATTGCATGAAATATTTATTAGTAGTGGAGATTGAACAATGAATATCTAACCATAAAAAAAGCCCCGCGATCGGGGCTTTTTAATTACATTTTTTTTGCGTCTTCCAAAAACTTGGCAAGACCAATATCAGTGAGGGGATGTTTTAACAAACCCAGTATGGATTCCAAAGGGCAGGTGCAAACATCTGCACCGGCGGCGGCACATTGTATAATATGATTCGGATTACGGATTGAAGCAGCCAGCACTTCCGTTTTATAACCCTGTATGCTGAAAATTTGTACAATCTGTTCAATCAGTTGAACACCATCCCAACCGCTGTCATCGATGCGACCTATAAAAGGAGAAACATATGCAGCGCCTGCTTTTGCAGCCAGTATAGCTTGCCCGGCAGAAAAAACCAGTGTACAGTTTGTACGGATACCATTATCGGTAAACCACTTGATCGCTTTGATGCCGTCTTTGATCATCGGCACTTTCACTACGATGTTTGGATGAATATCAGCCAGCTTTTTTCCTTCTTCAACGATGGTTGCAAAATCAGTTGACAACACTTCCGCACTGATATCGCCATCAACCAAATCACAAATATCTTTATAGTGTTTTGTAATGGCTTCCTCTCCGCGGATCCCTTCTTTAGCCATTAATGATGGATTGGTTGTAACCCCATCAAGAATACCTAATTCGTGAGCTTCTTTAATTTGTGCAAGATTGGCTGTATCAATAAAAAATTTCATTCCGGCTAAAATTAAAATTGAAAATGGAGATTAAACTAATATGATTGGGGTTATAAGTGATCCCTGGAAACCGGGGCAGCGCTTAAACCAAAAAATAAAAAAAAGTGGCAGGCTTATTACATCGCACCGCTACAACCGCCTACCCTTGCTGTCTTCCGACCCTGGGGGAGTTCAGCAGGAGCTGGTCGTGTAAGACCTGCCGGCGCAAAGATAAGGAAGCAGGATAAATCTCAAAAAATGAATTCAAAAAATTGTGAAGAAAGAAGAAAATCAGCGCAGGCCTGGCCTTCCCTGCAAGGAATTAATCTGGGTGTAGCCGATGAGTTCATCGGCACGGGCCCCGAATGGACGGTAATAAACCAATACGGTATAAACATTTTCGGTATCCCAATAATGTCCTTCCGCCGTCTCATAATTTATTATTTTATCATCCTCGTTCATTGAAGTAGTAACATAGTTATAATTATAAAACCCCTGCTTTAGTAAAAGCGTTTTTTCATATGCGCCTCTTTCAGGATTAAAAACCATTTCCGCCGATTCATTGGTAGCATACTGCGTTAATTCTCCAAACAAATAAAGATTCCGATCCGCATAGGGCTGATTGCCCGGTGGGAAAAAACTGAATTGAACATTTGCATAATCAGATTGCCAGAAGGGATTATTATTATCCCGGCTTTCGATGGTATATAATCCGTTAATATCACGATAATACAAATATGGCTGTGACTTACGTTCCCCATCGGGTTTTACAATTACATCTGTTGAATTGGTTTTCTTATCAATACGGACCATTCTTTCACTCATCAACCGCAAACTGCGAAGATCTATCCACCTCCACTCCTTGCCTGCAGGCATGGCCGTACTTGCTTCATCACTGTATTCAAAATAATTTCCGCGGAAAATAGTGGGACGATTTAAATACAAAGCATTGGGCCATACATGATTTTGCAACACCACCACTTTAATATCCTGCGGTGTAAAAACCCGCGTACGGTTATCGGTACTCACTGCAATATGCAATTTCTGGTAAGTGTTATACCACTGTGCATTAAATGGTTGCTGAACTTGTGCTGCAATCGAAACTTTCTGATCAACCACCATAAACCTTTTGGTAAATACAATTTGAGAGGTATCGCCATTCAAAAAAACTTTCAACAAATAATTTCCACTAACAGATGGAATACTGTTTCGATCAGGGATGGTTGCCTGGTAATTGGTATAGTGTGTAAATGCAATGGATGATTGGCGGTAATGGGAGATGCGCACATTCTGAAAACCACGTGTATACTCAAACGTATTTAACAGCGTCGGCGTCCAGTCTGCATTACACAACTGGTAACTGTAATAATAATTTTTCACATCGGCATCCAGGTCGTCGAAAGTTAATTGCAATTGTTCGCCACCATTCAATGCCATAATGGGATAAGTAGTTTGATCTCCACCGGGATAAAGTTTAATGGAATGGATAGATGAATCGTAAATCATATCCGTATTCTGAGCATTCAGTTTGATTGCTCCCAAAACGATCCACAAAAAAAGAACACAAATTTTCCCGCTGGTTTGTATCATAACTTGTCTTTTATCACCCACAATTTGATTAAAATCTGGCTACCTGCCATAAATCATTTTTAAAAATATCATGAATTGCGCTTTTTTGACGGGTTCTTTGTTAAATACGTTGCCTCATGTTGAACGGGATAGTTATTTTTACACCTAAATTTTTCCAGATTGAATATTACGGGCTTTATTGCCAACCGAATCGCATTTAACCAGCAAAAATCATTTTCCCGGTTTATCATCCGCCTATCCATTGCAGCAACGGTGATCAGTGTGGCGGTTATGATCATTACCCTGGCATTTGTAAATGGTTTCCAGGAAAAGGTAAGCGAGAAGGTTTTTAGTTTTTGGGGACATATAAGAGTGCAATACAAACAACCCATGAAAACGGCTATTGCAGAAGAAATGCCCATTGAACAAAATGACTCGGTTGCTTTCGCTGTTAAAAAAAATCCGCAGGTTCAAAGTATACATCCGTTTGCAACTAAATATGCCATCCTGAAAACGGATGAAGACATGGAAGGTGTTTTGTTAAAAGGCCTCGATTCATCCTATGACTTCAATCACCTGAAACAATTTATGCAGGAAGGGCGATGGCTGCAATTCAACGACAGCACTTACAGCCGGGAGATCATCATATCAACTTTTACCGCTAATCAACTTAAGCTCAAATTAAATGATCGCTTACTGATCTATTTTATCAGGCCCGATGGAAGTATGCGACCTGATAAACTTGAAATCGTAGGTATTTATAAAACAGGCATCCAGGAATATGATAATGCGTTTGCCATTGGTGATCTTAAATTGATTCAACGACTTAACAGTTGGGAATCTTATGAGATTGGTGGATATGAAATATTTCTGAAAGATTATTCAGAAATGATCCCGGCCAGTATTAATATCTACGAGATGGATGAATTTCCGCAAAGTTGGGATACCCGCATCATCAAGGACATTTATCCCTATATTTTTGACTGGTTAAAAATGCAGGATGTTACACGTAATGTACTCATCGCTTTTATGATCATTATTGCGGTGATCAACCTGATTACTTGTTTGATCATCCTGGTTCTTGAGCGTTTACGCATGATCGGTATATTGAAAGCATTGGGCGCCAGTGACTGGACGGTACAAAAAATCTTTTTAAAGCATTCATCCATTATCACCATTGGTGGCATTATCGGGGGCACTTTATTTGCCCTGGCGATAATTTACCTGCAACAGGAAACAGGTTTTATCAAATTAAAGGAAGAAGCTTATTACCTGAGTGAAGCGGCAGTAAAGATTATCTGGTGGCAGGTAGCCGCTGTATGTGGCGGCACTTTACTGGTTAGTTACCTGGTGTTGATGATCCCAACCTATATTGTAAAAAAAGTACAACCTGTAAAAGCCATACGATTCAGGTAAACTGCTGTTAATTTTTTACCAGGTGCGACAAAATGATCCCTGTGGCTACTGCAGCATTTAGTGATTCTGCCTGTCCCAATCGGGGAATCGTAACCCGGACATTGGCTTTCGCTAACAACCCAGGATGCAAACCTTTAGATTCATTCCCAATCATGATGATCCCTTTTTTTAACTTACCCATAGCTGTGAGATCTTCTCCTTCCAGCGAAGCTGCATAGTAGTTGCAGGCAGGATGTTCATTGATCCAAGGCAAAAGATCCGTCACCAAAACATCGATCCTGGCAATACTTGCCATAGAAGATTGTATCACTTTTGTATTATAAATACTTGCACATTCATGACTACAAATGATTTGTTTGATCCCAAACCAATCTGCAATGCGGATAATGGTGCCCATATTCCCGGGATCCTGTATTCCATCCAATAACAATATCCATTTATTATTGGTGTCTATATTTTCAATGGCTTTGGGTTGTTGAAAGATGGCCAATACTTTATTGGCTGTTGAAAGTTGGGTGATCTTTTCTAATTCTTCCTGTGTTACCATTTGCTGGTGAACAGTAGGTGGTAGCCGGTTTTGTTGCAACCAATCTTCTACCCCATAAATTTCCAATGCCTGCATGCGGGGTTCTGATAAAAGCTCGCTCACTATTTTCGGACCTTCGGCAATAAACACCTGCTCTTCATCCCTTCTTTTTTTGTGGCCTAAACTTTGAATATATTTGACCTTTGTTTTACTAAGCATACTTTTCGATTACAACATTATGGTAAATGGCAGGATGAAATTTATTGGCTCTCCAACTACGTCAACCTTTATCCTCCTGCTCATTATAATTTTTGCAGGTTGTGGTGTTATACCAAAAGATTACCCGGAGAATAAACCATTTGTTTACAAAACTAACATCAAGTTAGAAGGAAATTTTTCAACCGATGAAAAAAATGAGTTAGAAAGCAAACTTTCCACTCAACTGGATGACAGTATCAGGGTCAGAACATTAGATAAATTATTCTGGAGCGTACTGCAAAATCCGCCAGCGTATGATAGCAGCAATGCGGACAGGTCCATTGTATACATGCGGGCACTTTTAAATTCGCTGGGTTATTACCGTGATTCTATCAGTTATGATACCACGTTGAAGATTCGCAGTAAATCCAATACACCTGACCAGTATCGTACAATCGTCAATTTCACCGTTATTCCCGGCAGGCAAGTTAAACTGGATAGTATTTTTTACAGTTTTTCTGATTCTACCACATCAGCAGATTCAATGGCTCAAATTGATTCAAGAGCAGATATTCAGCGGCTCACTGATTCCGCTGCAACATCCGCATTAATAAAAAGAGGTGATCCTTTTGCAAAGCCAACCATGTCTGCAGAATTGGAAAGATTGGTGGAACTTTATCGCAATAATGGTTACCTGCGCTTTACTCAGGATGAATTAAGAATTGTTTGGGATACGTTGGATGCTTCTTTATTAAGGCCGGTAACAGACCCTTTTGAACAGATACAAATCCTGGCTGAATTACAAAGACGCCGTGAAAATCCATTGGCAGACATTGAATTTATCCTGACACCCGGCCTCGATAGCACCCGGCTCACCCGGTATTATATAGGAAATGTGACGATCTATCCCGATTTTGATGAAGACACTACCGGCCTTACACCAACGGAAACATTGATCAATGAATACAGGATCATACAATACCGGGATCTCATTAAACCCAAAATTTTACCGCCAAATGTTTATTTAAGAAAAGGTGAACTTTTTAGCCAGCGCAGATATGTAAGAACGATTAATCGTTTCAACACACTGAGTGCCTGGAAACTGGTAAACATTGACCAGGTGCCCAGGCCAGGTAAAGACACAGTGGACTTTGTCATTAAACTATCACCTGCTGAAAAATATTCTTTTGAAGCCAATATTGAAGGAAGCCGGAACACGAGTGTGTTTGCTGGTAATTTATTGGGATTAGGATTTAATATTGGTTTACAAAACCGAAATCTCCTCAAAGCCTCAAACCTGGCAACGACCAATGTTCGTTTTGGGACAGAATTGAATATTAATAAAGGAGACCAGATTGTGCAAAGCCGGCAGGCAAGTTTTAGTAACAGTATATTTTTTCCGCGAAGCATTCCACATTTTGGATTTATCCCCGATCGATACCGCGATAATATTCAAACTGTTTTATCCATTGCATTAGCTAATATAGACAGGCGTTTTTTATATAATTTGACCAGTTTTAACGGTTCTTGGGGTTACGAATATAACTGGCGGAATAAATCATTGAATGTAAGAATTCCAAATATTGAATATTCGCTGATCAATCGCCGCGATAGTTTGGATTCATTAATTAAAATAAATCCATCCCTTAAAAATATCTTTAATGATGGTTTGGTTATATCCACCATTTACAAATATGTGATGACGGGCGGACAAAAAGGAACCAATATATTCCGGACAAATTTGGAAGAATCGGGATTGGTAACGGGTATGATCAGGAATAATTTTTTGGATTCACAATTGTATCGTTTTGTAAAAATCGATGCGGAATTTTCGCGATCTATAAAATTCACCAAAAAAGAATTTGCATTCCGATTTTTTGGCGGTGTGGGATATGAACTGGAATCGACCAAACATCCGGACAAAAAAAGATACCTGCCATTTTTTAAACAGTTTTTTGCTGGTGGGCCAAACAGTATGCGGGCATGGGGTTTACGGCGACTGGGACCGGGTTCCTCCGTAAAACCTTTTAATGAAGCACCTGACCGCTTTGGTGATATACAGTTGGAGGCTAATGCAGAATATCGTTTCCCATTGTTTAATTTCCGCGGCATTCAATTCAACAGCGCCTTATTTGTTGATGCCGGTAATGTTTGGTTCCTGAGAGAGAATCCTGATTTCCCTAACGGGCATTTTGATATCAACCGCTTATGGAACGATATTGCTGTTGGTGTAGGTACGGGTTTAAGAGTAGATTTTAATTTCTTTTTGGTAAGAGTTGATTATGGTTTTAAGGCAAAGGATCCAAGTCCGGCACCGGAAAATATCGCTTCACAAAACAAATGGTTTTATAATTTTGGGTGGAATAAATTACTCGGCGGCCAGGTTCAATTAGGGATTAACTATCCTTTTTAATTGCGGACGCATTTTTTCCATTTGCAACCGCTTTTTCAAATTCTTCCATACTCATTGCATCTTCATTTTTAAATTCGCCAATCCGGGTGCGGCATAAACTGCTTAAATAAGCACCACAGCCCAGAGCCTGCCCAAAATCGTTGGCCAAACTGCGTATATAGGTTCCCGTTGAACAAACGACCCGGAATGAAACGACCGGTAAAGAAATATCCGTGATCTCAAATTCACGAATAAATAATTTGCGCGGTTCCAGAATTACTTCCTTTCCTTGCCTTGCCAGTTCATAAACTCTTTTCCCTTGCTGCTTAATGGCCGAATGCGCAGGCGGCACCTGCATGATTTCCCCGGTAAACTGGCTGGTGGTATTTTTTATTTCTTCTTCTGTGAGATAATCAACAGTTTTGAAATTGACCGGCTCACTTTCAAGATCGTAAGTTGGTGTTGTTGCGCCCAATGTAAAACTGCCTGTATATTCTTTTTCCTGCGCCATGAATTCGTTGATCCTTTTAGTAAATTTACCGGTACAAATAATAAGTAAACCGGTAGCCAGCGGATCAAGTGTGCCGGCATGACCCACTTTTTTGATCTTTACCAGATTCCGCACTTTTCTTACCACATCAAATGATGTCCATTTTAAAGGTTTATTGATCAGTAAAACTTTTCCTTCTTCAAAAGTGTTGGTGCTATGCATGGCTGCAAATGTAAGCATCCGCCATTTTAAGCATGAAAAGCAGCTCAATAGAAGGCTATTTTTTAGTTTAAAATATTAAAACGCAACTACATTACTGACAACATGTCATTAAACTGGTTGAAATCATCTATCTTTGCCGCTCATTTCAATACCCAAAATAATCGTTTGATGTTGGATATAGCTACTACAAAAGTGCATGATGAAGAACGCCAGGGAGAAGTATATGCTCCCTTTGAAAAAGATCCGGTGGCTTATACCCGTAAATTTTACATTGAAAGTTATGGATGCGCCATGAATTTCGCAGATAGTGAAGTGGTGGCTTCTATATTAAATGAAAAAGGATTTGGCGCAACCCGTAACCTTGAAGATGCCGACCTGATTTTTGTAAATACTTGCTCCATCCGCGAGAAGGCCGAACAAACTGTGCGCAAAAGACTGACAGAATTTAAAAAATTAAAAAAGAAAAAACCGGGGACACTGGTTGGCGTATTGGGCTGCATGGCAGAGCGGTTAAAATCAAAGTTTTTAGAAGAAGAAAAACTGGTAGATATGGTGGTAGGTCCCGATGCCTACAGAACATTACCAGGATTAGTGGAAGAAGCCAGCGGCGGACAAAAAGCTGTGAACGTTTTATTAAGTCGCGATGAAACCTATGCCGACATCTCACCCATCCGATTAAACAGTAATGGCATTACCGCATTTGTCAGCATCATGAGAGGCTGCAACAATATGTGTTCATTTTGCGTAGTTCCGTTTACTCGTGGCCGTGAGAGAAGCCGCGATGTAAACAGTATTATCAACGAGTGCACTGAATTATTTAATAATGGTTACCGGGAAGTAACCTTACTGGGACAAAACGTTGACAGTTATTACTACGTCCCCGAAATACAAGGACAGCAGGCAGGTGAACATGACGTGGTCACATTTGCCGGTTTACTTGAAAAAGTGGCTTTGATTTCACCACTGCTGAGAGTTCGTTTTTCAACTTCACATCCTAAAGACATTACAGATGAAGTGTTGTTTACGATGGCAAAATATGAGAACATCTGCCGGTATATACACCTGCCATTACAAAGCGGCTCTACAAGAATATTACAATTGATGAACAGGACCTATACCCGCGAATGGTATATGGCTAAAGTAAAAAGGATCCGGGAGATCATGCCCGATTGCGGAATCAGCTCAGATGTTATTACCG
Source organism: Chitinophagaceae bacterium (assembly GCA_036675565.1). Taxonomy (GTDB): domain Bacteria; phylum Bacteroidota; class Bacteroidia; order Chitinophagales; family Chitinophagaceae; genus JACCYQ01. Next base: position 32,373 of record JAKFER010000266.1, on the reverse strand, counting down.
GTTTTTGCACTGAAACGGAAGAAGATCACCAGGACACCATCAGTTTGATGGAATACGCCCGGTACGATATGAGTTATATGTTTTTCTACAGTGAACGTCCCGGTACATTGGCACAAAGGCGTTATGAAGATGATATTCCGTTGGAAGTGAAAAAAAGAAGACTGGCCGAAATTGTTGAAGTTCAAAACAGGCTTTCACTTGAAAGCAACCTGCGTGATCCGGGCAAAATTTTTAAAGTTTTGATAGAAGGTAATTCGAAAAAAAGTGATTTGGATTGGATGGGAAGAACATCGCAAAACAAAGTGATTATTTTTCCTAAAAAAGAACAACTGCAACCAGGAGATTATGTGATGGTAAAAGTTACCGGTTGCACACAGGCTACTTTGCTGGGTGAAATTGAAGATGGGTTACCAATACAAAATAATACTATAGTGGAAATGGCTGCCAATTAAATCCGCTTTCAGCAATCAGCATTGAAATAAAATTATTATACAATACAGCAAGCATAAATGGAAATACAAAGTATCAAGAACAGGTTTGGGATCATCGGTAACGCACCGGCATTAAATCATGCATTGAATGTGGCCGTGCAGGTTGCCAATACAGATCTGTCGGTTTTAATCATTGGTGAAAGTGGTGTAGGTAAAGAAGCATTTTCGCAGATCATACATGCATTATCTGCCCGAAAGCATAATCCATTTATTGCCGTTAACTGCGGTGCCATTCCTGAAGGCACGATTGATTCTGAATTATTCGGTCATGAGAAAGGTTCTTTTACCGGTGCGGTTGAAAGTCGCAAAGGATATTTTGAAACAGTGAATGGTGGAACCATTTTTTTGGATGAAATCGGCGAAATGCCATTGGGCACGCAGGCAAGATTGCTTCGTATGCTGGAGACAGGTGAGTACATCCGAGTAGGTTCCAGTAAAGTGCAGAAAACAGATGTAAGAGTGATTGCTGCCTCTAACAAAGATTTATTGCAACTGGTACAAAATGGCCGGTTCAGGGAAGACCTTTATTACCGGTTAAGTACGGTACCCATAAGAGTTCCAGCTTTAAGGGATCGAAAGGATGACATCATTCTGCTCTTTAGAAAATTTGCCGTTGACTTTGCGGAGCGTTATAAATCTGCACCGGTTCAGTTGGATGACGATGCAAAAAACCTGTTAATAAACTATACCTGGCCGGGCAATGTTCGTGAATTAAAGAATATTGCAGAACAGGTTTCGGTTTTATCAACAGATAAATATATTTCAGGCCCAGTTTTGCAGCGATATATTCCTCTTGATACGATGAACAGGTTACCTGTGCTGGCACATTCAAATGGTCACGGACAACACCAGGACTTTAACAGTGAGCGGGATATTTTATATAAGCTTTTCTTTGACATGAAGAAAGATGTAACGGAATTAAAAAGAATGTTTTTTGATGTATTGCAAAATCCAGAACTGGCGCAGCAGCATAAAACATTTTTAAATGAAATAAAGGAATTTAAAACCCCGGAACTGCCACAACCGTCCGGCCACCAGATTTCGGCTTCGCAACCCGTGATTATGCGAAATAATGAAATACAGGATCATGAGGAGGTTGAAGAAAGTTTGAATATCATGGACAAAGAAAGAGAGCTGATCATTAAAGCTTTGAAAAAACACAGGAGCAAAAGAAAAGATGCGGCACTGGACCTGGGCATCAGTGAAAGAACATTATATCGCAAGTTGAAGGAATATGATATTGAAGAATAGGCTTCGACATAGCCTGACATATTAGGATTACCAGGCGTACCATCGATTATATCGGATGCCGTATTTTTTGATGAATTATTTGATACAGCACAAGTGAGTGACACAACAAAAGCCAAATAGAAAAACAAATGCCGGTTAACAAAAAAATATTTTCGCTTGTGATGATTGCCGTTATTAGTGTGACTATGGCAATGAGTAGTTGCAATTATAAATTCAGGGATGTTAGTATACCACCTGAAATACAAACGGTAAAAATTAATTTTATTGAAAACAGGGCGCCTTATGTTAACCCGCAATTGAGCCAGTTACTGACAAACCAGTTACAACAAAAAGTGGTGAATCAAACAAGGCTAAGCAGAACAAACAATGATGATGCGCATTATGATATTAGTGGATTTATTTCGCAATACAGCATCAGCACATCGGGTATCAGCAACCAGCAAACAACTACAAACCGCCTTACGGTTGGTGTTCATATAACTTTAGAGGACCGCGTTAATAATACAACCAAAGAGTTTGACATTAGCCGGCCATTTGATTTTAGTGCACAAACCAGTCTGCAGGAAGCAGAAGCCCGCCTGAATGATGAAATTGTCAGGAATATTACCGATGAAATATTTAACCGCATTTTTTCCAACTGGTAAGTTCGCCTTAAATTGTGCATATGTACGGGATTGAGCCTTTATTAAAAACCATTTTAGGTAAGGATAATATTGCCGCCTGCGGATTAAGCGAGTTGCAAAGTCTTACCCGTCAATATCCATATTTTGCTCCATTACATTTATTGCTGGCAGAAAAAATAAGAACACTGGATGAAGATTTGTATGAACAGCAATTAGAAAAAGCATCCTTATATGTTCACAAACCACTGTGGTTACACTATCTTTTAAACAAAGGAAATTTTGAAATAGAGATTGTAACCAAAGAGCAAGCGGAAATTTTAGATGAAGGTGCAAAGTTTACTGATACAACAGTAATTCAGGAAAGCGCAAACCCGGTTGATGAAAAGGAAGAAACATTGGATGCGATTTTAATGGCTGATAAAAACTTACAACAGGAGATTGCAAATACGGTGCAGAATGAACCGGCAGAAGAAGAAGAAATAATAACGGAAGTTGATATCTTAAAAGAAGAGGAATTAAATGATGAAGAAATAACGGATAACGAAGTATTAAAACAAGAGATAGCCAACACTGTTCAAAATGAACCAGCCGAAGAAATTGAAATAGTGAATGATGAACAAACCCATATAGAATCAACTGTTGAAAAAAATGATGAGCAACAGGTAGCACTACATGCCGAAAAAAAAGAAGATCATTTCATTATTCCGCATGTTGAAGAAGATGAAGATGATGAGGAAGATGAAGAAACATACAAAGAAGATGAAGATTTACCACCATTGCATATCCCGTCTTTAAAAATTGAACCTTTAAAAGAAACAGGTAACGACCTTCTTTTTGAACCCTATCACACCGTAGATTATTTTGCATCGCAGGGAATCAAAGAAAAGCCGGAGGGTATTCCAAAGGATCGTTTCAGCCACCAGCTAAAGAGTTTTACGGAATGGCTGAAATCGATGAAGAAATTAACTGATGATGGTATAGAAACGCAATTGGATGCCGGATCTGAAGCTAAAGTGCAAACATTGGCAACCCACAGCATTGCAGACACCGAGATTTTAACAGAAACGATGGCTGAAGTCTGGATTAAACAGGGTGATTGGCAAAAGGCAGCCGAAGTGTACCACAAATTAAGTTTGCAAAATCCCTCTAAAAGCCATTATTTTGCAGCCAAAATAAAAAGTTTAAACACGCATTAATATGACCATTTTATTTGTTATCCTTATTGCTTTGGCTAGTGTGGTTCTTGGATTTCTGGTTTTGGTACAAAATCCAAAAGGTGGTGGCCTGGCAGGTAATATAGCCGGATTCAGTACACAATTCATGGGCGTGAAACAAACTACAGATGTTTTAGAGAAAGGCACCTGGATATTTGCGGGTGTTGTTGCTGTACTTTGTATCGTTTCTACCATGTTTATTACTGGCTCTGGCAGTGGTATAGAAGACCGTACGGAAAAAATTGGTACGCCTGCAACAACAGCCCCACAGCAAGCACCGTCCAATCAAACCACTTTTCCAACGCAGCCTGCACCTGCACAAGCAGATTCTAATTAATAATCAGATTTTACATATTTATAAAAACCCTGTCTGCACGACGGGGTTTTTTTATGTAATTTGAACGCAGAAACCCTGACATATGAAAAAATTATTGCTCGTTATTTTTCTATTGATCCTTATTGCAGGCGCATATCTTGGCTGGGTCTTTCTGGGGCCTGCCACCGGTTTTAAAGAAAATGAAAAGTTTCTATATATTAAAACGGACAGTGCCAACAAAACAGCTGTCATGAAAACACTCAAAGAAGGTGATTATATCCATAACCTGAAAGGCTTCCAATGGCTGGCAAACCAAATGAAATACTGGGATATGATTAAGCCTGGTAAATACAGGATAGAAAAAGGAGAAAGCATGCTGGCAATTATCCGTCGATTACGAAATGGCCAGCAAACCCCGGTTGATCTTGTGATAACGCGGGTAAGAACCAAAGAGAATTTTGCACGGCTGGTGGCAAACAAGTTTGAATTTGATTCAACAGCTATGATGAATTTTTTGAATAATCCTGATTCACTTGACAATTATGGTGTAAAACCAGAAACGGCCATGACAGTTGTTTTACCTAATACCTATACTTATTACTGGAATACAACACCATCAAAAGTTTACCAGAAACTATATGACGAATCGCAAAAATTCTGGAATGATGACAGAAAGGAAAAAGCAACCCAAAAAGGCCTTACCGCTCAAACCGCTTATATATTAGCCTCCATTATTGAAGAAGAAACAAATGCCAAAACCGATAAACCAAATATTGCCAGTGTTTATTTAAACCGTATAAAAATAGGAATGCCATTACAGGCCGACCCAACGGTAAAGTTTGCATTAAAAGATTTTGGGATCAAACGTATTCTGCATAAACATCTCGAAGTAGAATCACCTTACAACACTTACAGGAACCGTGGATTACCCCCCGGCCCGGTTACCACTCCATCACTGGAAACTATCAACGCCGTGTTGGATTCGCCTCCCAGTGAGTATATTTATTTTGTTGCGAACAGCGACTTTTCTGGAACACATATTTTCACTACCAACTACAATGATCATTTAAAATATGCAAGACAATACCAGCAGGCTTTAAACAGGCAGGATTCAGCAAGAAAAGCAAAACAAGCAGCAAACTAATGGATTGGTACACGCATTACAGAAGGATATTTATAACCTGGGCTCCGATAAAAATGATCATTCGGAAAAGTAAAAAGATCATTTTGCCCGGCTTCAAAGGAATTCCTTTGTTTGACGTGGTAAGATTTCTTTTCCTTCAATTTAAAAAAACAGGACTTAGCGAAAGAGCCGCTTCCATTGCATTTAATTTATTGGTAGCATTGCCTCCTGCAATTATTTTTCTATTTACACTGGTCCCATTTTTACCAATTTCCCGCCAATTTGTAGAAGAACTTTTTGACCTGATCCGTGATGTTATTCCATCAGGAAAAGACAATACAGTATTGATAACTTTCCTGGATGATTTTCTGCGCAACCCACGAAATGGACTCTTGTCATTCGGTTTTATTTTAGCACTTTTTTATTCTTCCAATGCGGTCATGGGCATTATGCGGTCTTTTGACCGAAACTATGCCGGTTTTAGAAAAAGGGGCATTATCCATAGTCGTATGACGGCATTAAAGATCACCCTCATCCTGTTCCTGGTTGTTATAACTTCCGTGGGATTATTAATTGTCCAGGATTCTGTTTTAAGATGGCTGGGAATTGAAAATATCATCATTGTAGAATTTATTAAGATCGTGAGATGGATCGTGGTGATCATGTTGTTTTTTGTAACCATTTCATTTATTTACCGATATGCACCTGCTGTTCATAAACGCTGGAAACATGTAAATGCAGGTTCCATACTGGCCACGTTTTTAATGATCACCTTTACTTTTCTGTTTTCTATTTATGTAAATAATTTTTCAAATTATAATAAGCTATATGGTTCTATAGGAACCATATTGATTTTAATGCTGTTGATCTATTTTAATTCCTATGTATTACTAATAGGCTTTGAATTGAATGTCAGTATCAATGCGCTTAAACGTGAAGTAGATGAACGTAAAGCTGCTGAAGAGATCAAAGCCAGGCACGAACATGCACACGCCCCGGCTACTTCATAAATAAACCTAAAACTATATAAACGGCAAAAGTTTAAAAAATTATTTTATGAACTTTAGCCAAACAAAACTCATTGTATGAAAAAGATACTTTTCGCAGTTCTTCCTTTGGCTGCCTTATTATTTATTGCATACAAACCCATTAGTGAATTACCAATTGGCGCAATGATGCCCAAGGCTGATATAAAAATGAAAGATATCAGCGGCAAAGAAGTTTCTTTAAAAGATGCAAAACAAAAGAAAGGTTTATTGGTGATGTTTAGCTGTAATACCTGTCCTTATGTTGTAAAAAACCAAAAGCGTACCATTGACATTGCATCTTATGCCAAAAAAAATAATTTAGGGGTGATTCTTTTAAATTCAAATGAAGGATCAAGAAATGGTGATGATTCTTTTGAGGATATGAAAGCGTATGCCAGGAAACAGCAATATTCATTTTATTATGCAGTTGATAAAAATTCAGAACTGGCAGATGCATTTGGTGCTAAACGTACACCTGAATGTTTTTTGTTTGATGAAAATGATAAGCTGGTTTACCATGGCGCTATTGATGACAACCCATCAAATGCTTCGGCTGTAGAAAAAACACATTTGAAAAATGCGATTGATCAGATGGTTTCTGGGAAAGATGTTGTAATTAATAAAACCCGCTCTGTAGGCTGTACGATTAAAAGACCGAAATAATTATAAGCATAAATATTTAAAAAGGTTTACTAATCCGGCAAACCTTTTTTTATTATTTGAGCATTGAATGAATTTCATTTTCCAGTTGCTTTTCTGATAACTGGTCTTCAAAAAATTTGCGATATCCTGTTGCGTTATTGACGAATAATGTAGCAGGTATAGCTCCTGACCAGCTTTCATCAATCCGGGGGCAAAAGAGGTCTGCGTCCGTTTCATTTAACCAGGCAATAGGTGCTGTAAAATTATGTTTACCTGCAAAGTTGATGATCTTGTTTGGATAATAATCTTCCATATCCAAACTGACCAGCAGAAGAGAAACTTTTTGTTCTTCAAAATCTTTTGTCTTTTGAATGAAATAGGGAATTTCTTCAATGCAGGGAATACAGAAAGTAGCCCAAAAGTTTATGATCATTGGATGTTTACTTTTTTTTATCAGTGAATCCAGTTGATCTATTTTGTAAGATGGAATGGTTTGCGCTTGTACCTCACCGGTAAAAATGAAGAAGGCAGCTGATAAAACGCTGTATTTTAAAAAAAGCCAGATCATTATTCCCCAAACAAATTAAAAATCTTTCATGTTCACAAAAAAATAAGAAACCTGATAGAATTAAGAAGTAACAGTTGCATACACCACAACATCATTAAAATCATGGTCGCAATCTGAAACAGTTCTGTCTATATCCTCAAATCCAATTAATACTTTATTTTCAGCAGGATAATTAATTAATACGGCATGTTTTTTCAATTTAGGATCCACTTCAGGATTCAAAACATCATTGGACAAGAAATGTACTGCTTTACTATTAATTGTTTTGGTTGTTGGATTCCAGGCATCTACCAATATTGCAAATCCTATAGATGTACCAGCATTAAAATTTCCGATTTTAACTTTATCACCAGCTTTTAACGGAGTTCCACTACCTGCATTAGGGAAAACATAATTTATCTTGGTTATATCTTTTGGACTAGCCGGAGGTTGGTTTGTAGGATAAGTATAATATACAAAAGTGTTTGCATAAGCTGTTCCCTGCGCAACAAAAGTTATAAATACTTCTGATTGTTTTGTAATAACAATATCTCCAATGGCTGAACTGCTAAGCAATTCAGGATGACTGCTCCTAAGATCCACCTTTTCAGGTAGTGTTGAATTTATGAAAGATTGTAAATCATTAGAAATTGGATCTGGGGTTAATAAGTAATTAGGTTTTCCAAGATCATCATAAGTACCCAATGGCTCATATGTAGTTTCTGGAAATTCGACAGGGCGTGTTAAGGGTTCATCAGTTTTCTTTTCGCAAGCACACACAGTCAAAAGAAAAATAAATAGGGAGGTATATATTATTGTTTTCATATTCGGTAAAATTAATAATTTGATAGATAAATATAATAAGTGTTTCTGAATTATTATAATGGGCGAGAAGTATGACCACTAATATGATCAAAAGGTTGATTGCTTATTTAAAATAAATAATAAGCTCTAATTTTCTCCGCTCAGTCCCCATTCATGCGAAAGTGCACTAATTTTATCATTAGGTAATTTGGGTTCATTATAATGGCCCGCCAGGTTTTTTTGCCTGTATGCCTCATAAAGTGTTACAGCACAGGCTACACTGATATTTAATGATTTAATCATACCCATCTGCGGGATTATAAAATTACCATCAGAATATGTAGCCAATTCACTAATCCCATCTTTTTCATTACCAAAAACCAATGCCATACTTTGGGTAAAATCAAGTTCAAATAAGTTCACCGAATCATCAGCCAGACAGGTTGTTAATATTTTTTCATAGTTTCTTCTTAACGTATCAACGCATGCTTTTGTTTCATTAAACTGGTGAACGGTCACCCACTTGTAGGCACCACTGCTGCTACGATAACCCCATCGCTGATGTGGAGCCATCCGCGTAGTTAACACATAAACATCCTGTATTCCAATGGCATCGCAACTACGCAGGACAGCAGAAATATTGTGAGGATCAAAAACATTTTCTAAAACCACTGTAATATTGGTTTGTCTTTTTTGCAAAACGCTTTCCAGTCGTTTCCTGCGTTCTGGTGTCATTTATTTAAATTATGTTAGTTATCGGGGAATTTTATTTAGTATTCAGATCTACGGCTGTTTAACATGAAGCCAAATTTTAAAGTTGCACGGCGTTGAGTTGCAGGTTCATTATATGAAGTATATCCATAAACGCCATAACCAAAACTGGCATAAGGTGAACCAAACTTCCTCGTGTTTAATGAAAACCCTACGCCACCATATGCCAAAACATGACCTTTACGAAACTCGTTTTTATCATCATAAATTCCATATCCCACTTCCACGGTGGCAAAAGGTGCCAGCTGTGATTCATTTAAAGTTGGAAAAAAAGTGGCTTTGCCATATACAGGTATATATGCATTGTTAAGAATTGGAATTTTACTGATACCAATTCCGGCACCTAAGGATAAGCCATTTAATATTTCTGTGTTCGCATTTATTTCAGGACCATAACCGGTATGATTAAATGTCCGATCAATATAAACCGCACCACCTACAGAATACCAAAATGTTGATTGTGCTGATAACAATGTTGGCAGTATCAATAAAGCTATAAATATATTTTTCACATTTAAGGTATAAGATTATTACAAATGTAGTGTCAATGATTAAAGTAACCTATATCTATGGTAACCAATTTTCATATAAGATATCGGCACTAATAGGTGGTATGATATTTTAATAATGTTTATTAATTAAATCATTTAAAAACTTTATACTATGTTCGGAAATAACAAAACAGGAAAATTTTTACTGGCCGGGTTAGCTGCATTTGCCTGGTACAAGTATTCAAAAATGAGTGCTGAAGAAAAAACTAAAATGACCAGCAATTTAAAAGAAAAAGGAAAAAGAGTTTACGACCAGTATGTACCAAAAGAAGTAAAAGACATGATTGGTAATAAACGATCCAATCAAGCATATTCGGAGAATACTGGTTACTAACCCAGCCTCATATTCAAGTAAAAGCCAAATTTATATTTGGCTTTTTTTATTTACAATTTGTTGTTCTACATTTTACACTAATTCAGAAATAAAAACCTTCAGTCAATTCGTATTATTAAATAAAGTAGAAGATGTAAAAAAGACTTCCTGTTACTGGAAGTCTTTTTTTGTCGGGACGACAAGATTCGAACTTGCGACCCCTAGCACCCCATGCTAGTGCGCTACCGGGCTGCGCTACGTCCCGAAATGTTGATGGTTAATCGGGCGGCAAATCTATGACTTAATTTTAAATAAATAAAAAGAAGCAGAAGCATCGAAACACTATATATTATACTGCGTATCTAAAATCTACTTTACAATTTTTATTCTAAGCAAATACCACTTAAAGTTTTCAGATGCACATTCGATTGGAGACCATTCAGCATGTAGTTTCATAGAAATTTCCATTCATAATGGCAGACATTAAATCTCATGCCCTAATGATACTTATAAGAAATAATTGAATATCTGAAAATATCTAAAGAAATATTTTTAAAAAAAGAAAAGAGTTTAACTTTAAAACTACCTGGTCCTCTCCTTTTGTACAATTCATCATTTAGGCTTTATTATACCCCATTTAAAAAAAGATGTATGGCAGAAAATATCAAAAGACGCGACTTTATAAAGAACACATCCACCACTGCAATTGGATTGAGCTTACTGCCTTCCTATATTTTAGGCAGTAATGTTACATCTCCCAATAACAAATTAAATATTGGCCTGATCGGTTGTGGAACACAATCATTTAAAATGTTACCCGACTGGTTAAAACAACCGGAGCTTCAATTTGTAGCCGTTTGTGATCCCAATACCGAAAGTTATGATTATCCTCAATGGGGCAGACCCCAAGGAGAAACTCGTGGAGCTGCAGGTGGTCGTGAAGTCGCCAAAAAATTTATAAATGATTATTATGCTAAAAACAAATCTGTAACCAGTTACAAAGGTTGCAATGCTTATGCTGATTTCAGGGAGTTATTGGAAAAAGAAAATGACCTGGATGCCGTTTTCATTATGACGCCGGATCATTTACATGCCACCATCGCATTGGCTGCATTAAAAAAGAATATTAAAGTGGGTTCGCATAAACCCATTGGTAACTTTATGAAAGAAACCAGAGTGGTTTGTGAAGAGGCTAAAAATACCAATATACCCACCCAATTATTTGCATGGATGGATGAACCTGGCAATCATGTTGTGGAATCATGGATAAACTACGGCGCAATCGGAAATGTAAAAGAATTGCATCGTTGGACAAACAGGCCCATGTGGCCACAAGGTTCGCCTTATCCTCCGGCCAATACACCGCCAATTCCAAAAGGTTTTGATTGGGATCTTTGGTTAGGACCGTCTTTACCACGGCCATACTCACCCGATTATACACATACTGTTTTCAGAGGATGGTATGAATTCGGTGCAGGATGCCTTGCTGATATGGGATATTATGGTTTTTGGGTTGACTGGCGCATACTTGATTTAGGAATGCCTATAACAGCTGAAGGCTCAGCAAATGTTTATTGTGAATTGAAAGATTTTAGAAGCACCTGGATAAAGAATAATTTATCCTATCCGCATGCCGCCACATTGCAGTGGGAAGTTCCCTTTAATAATAAAAATGAAATGCTTGATGTGTATTGGTATGAAGGAGGTATTCGTCCCAAAACACCGAAAGCACTAAGATCATTAGGAAAGCCTATGCCAAAAGAAGGTGTTTTATTTGTGGGTGATAAAGGAATGATCCTGGCTAATTATGCGTATGGAGATCCATTAATATTCGGCACTCCTGATGCAGAAAAATTGATGGCTTCCATAAAAGTTCCAAAAGTAGAATTGTTAAACCAGATCCCGGAAATGATACAATCGTTCCAGGGGAAAAAACCAAGTAGAGGCAGTTTTGTAAATGCCCAAACAATTGCCGAAGCTATTTGCCTGGGCAACCTTGCAATCAGGATGAGTGACAGGTTAGAATGGGATAATAAAAATTTAATGGTAACCAATCTTCCTGAAGCCAATGAATATTTAGCCCGTAAAAGCCGGCCGGGATGGGAAATTTAAATAGCATTCATTTGATAAAATTCCAGATATGAAAAAATTAAAATCACTCGTTTACATTACCGCGATTTCCATTTTGCTTAGCCAATGTTCAACAACAAATTCCACAACTAATGCAGCTTCTAAAAACTTTAAGAAAGAAGGATATACATCACTATTTAATGGAAAAGATTTAAGCGGATGGAAAATTCCTGAAGGAGACAATGGTCATTGGAAAGTATTGGACGGTGTTATAGACTATGATGCTTTGTCAGAAGCAGAAGGCAATAAAAGTTTGTTTACAGAAAAACAATTCAAGGATTATGATCTTCACCTGGAATGGCGCTTTAAAAAACACAGTAATCTTTACCCGGTACCAACAATATTACCCAATGGTGATTATGCACGAGACACAGCCGGAAACATCATATTTACTATGCTACCCAATGCTGATTCAGGAATTTTAATGCGGGGAAAAGACCAGGTCCAGGTATGGTGCTGGCCAATAGGGTCGGGAGAAATATGGGGAACAAGATTAAACCAGGATCTTCCTGCTGAAGAAAGAGCTAAGGCAGTTCCAAAGTTTCATGCGGATAATCCCGTAGGTCAATGGAATACTTATGATATTACTATGCGTGGTGACAGGGTAACCGTATACCTGAATAATATTTTAGTAATTGAAAATGCTTTAATGCCTGGAATTCCTGAAAGCGGTCCAATCGGATTGCAACATCATGGAGGTATTGATAAAAAAACAGGAGAATATGATGGTGCGTCGAGTTTAATCCAATTTCGCAATATCTGGATTAAGGATTTGAATTAATTATATCGCTATTCTAAACAAAAAAAATGGGGCCCGGATAGAAATCCAGCCCCGTTTTTAAAATCCAATATCCTATGAAAAACCAAATGATAAACGGTGGGTTGTTTCAACTTATTGTAAATAGTTAAAATTTTATTTTTCAACGCATTAGAATTAGTCGTTTATACTCAACCGCTTCACTTCGTATATCTAAAAAACAACCTTTATCTTCGCTGGCGGAAATCAAACTTAAGAAGTCTTTTAGCCATAGGTTAAAGAGGCACTGCAACAAACGAATGAAAATCTTAATCAGGCAAGCCCGAATTATTGATCCATCATCCCCGCACAACGGCCAGGTAAAAGACCTGTTCATTGAAAATGGCATTATCCGGTTAATTGAAGATCATATTGAAAAAGATGCGGACCAGGTCCTGGATGCAGGAAACCTTCATCTTTCACCCGGATGGATGGATGTTTTTGCACATTTTGCCGATCCAGGATATGAGTTTAAAGAAACCATGGAAACCGGCGCCGCCGCCGCAATCAGTGGTGGGTATACTGATGTAATGCTTATTCCAAATACACAACCTACGGTTCATAATAAATCCGGAGTTGAATACCTGGTTCAAAAAGGAAAATCATTAGGAGTTAATATTCATCCAATAGGTGCAGTCACTAAAAATGCAAAAGGTGAAGAGTTGGCAGAAATGTATGATATGAAAGCCAGTGGTGCAATCGCTTTCAGTGATGGTACAGAATCAATCCAATCTGCCGGTTTATTATTAAAAGCACTTCAATATATTAAAACCTTTAATGGAGTTGTGATACAAATACCGGATGATAAAACCATCAATCCGCAGGGGTTAATGAATGAGGGCATCATTTCAACTCAATTAGGATTACCCGGGAAGCCCGCCATGTCTGAAGAAATTGTAATTGACCGGGATATTAAATTAGCCAGGTATACCGAATCGAATATTCATTTTACAGGTGTTACCTCCGCCCGTTCTCTTGAATTTATTAAAGAGGCAAAAAAAGATGGCGTACAGGTTAGTTGTTCTGTTACTCCAAATCATTTGTTTTTTTGTGATGAGGATTTGGAAACTTATGATTCAAACCTCAAACTTAATCCTCCCCTGCGCACAAAAAAAGACAGGGAAGCTTTGCAAATTGCTTTAAGAGATGGTGTCATTGATTGCATAGCAACTCATCATCTTCCACAGGAAAAAGACAGCAAATTAGTAGAATTTGAATATGCAAAATATGGCACCATTGGCCTGGAAACTACATATGCAGTCGTTAACACCGCAATGCCGGGTGTAAGTCCTGAAACCTGGGTAAAAGTATTATCAATAAACCCGCGTAAAATTTTTGATTTACCTGCAATCACAATTTCAATTAACCAACCTGCATGCCTGACTGCTTTTGATCCCCAAAAAAAATGGGTTGTTGAATTAAAAGATATTAAATCACGTTCAAAGAATTCACCTTATTTACAAAAAACATTAACGGGAAAGGTCTTAGCAACTATTAATAAAGACCAGATATTTATAAATCAATAAACCAAAACATCATGCAGGAAAATAAACCATTAACACATATTACCGCCGGGCTATTAATTGCAGCCGCATTAATTGTGTATTCAATCATTTTAAATTTTGCCGGATTAAGCAACGATCCAACCTTTGGATATATAACCTATGCAATTCTAATTATTGGTTTAATTGTAACTATTGGTATGCACGCAAAAGGGCATGATCACAGGTTAACATTTGGAAACCTTTTTGCATTTGGATTTAAAACCACAGCGGTTTTCACCATTATCTTCATTGCGTTTATTATTATTTTTAATTTGCTTTTCCCTGAAATGAAAGAGAAAGGTTTTGAAATGGCAAGAGAACAATTAGAAGAACAAGGCAAGATGAGTGATAGTCAGATTGACGATGCTTTGGAAATGGGTCGTAAATTTTTCTGGGCCGGTGTAGTTGGTGGCACCATGTTATTCTTTATTATACTGGGGGCAGTTGGTTCTTTAATCGGAGCGGCTATTACCAAAAAGAAACCAGTTAACCCTTTAGATGAATTAAGCGTATAATGGATCTTTCAATAGTCATCCCTTTATATAATGAAGAAGAATCTTTGCCAGAATTGTGCGAATGGATTCGTGATGTAGCTGATAAAAATCAATACGATTACGAGATCATTTTAATTGATGATGGCAGTACCGATGATTCATGGAAAGTAATTGAAGAATTATCAAATAACCATCCTCAAATAAAAGGGATCAGGTTTCAGCGTAATTATGGTAAATCTGCCGGATTGAATGAAGGATTCAGAGCTGCACAGGGGAACGTTATTATTACCATGGATGCGGATCTGCAGGATAGTCCTGATGAAATTCCCGATTTATATAAAATGATTGCAGAAGATCATTACGATCTTGTGAGTGGATGGAAGAAAAAGCGATATGATAATGCACTCACCAAAAACCTTCCATCCAAATTTTTCAACGCCACTACCCGCAAAGTCTCTGGAATTAAATTGCATGATTTTAATTGTGGATTGAAAGCTTACCGGAAAAAAGTAATCAAAAGCATTGAAGTATATGGCGAAATGCATCGCTATATCCCGGTATTGGCCAAGTGGTCAGGCTTTAAAAAAATTGGTGAAAAAGTAGTTGAGCACAGACCGAGGAAATATGGTGTTACCAAATTTGGCTGGGAAAGATTCATCAATGGATTCCTGGATTTATTATCTATAACATTTGTTGGAAAATTTTCAAAACGTCCCATGCATTTTTTTGGTTTATGGGGTACGTTGTTTTTCCTGGCGGGATTGGGCATTTCTATTTACCTGGTTATTTCCAAGATCATAAATTCGGATTTTGCCATTACCAATCGCCCGGGTTTTTATATTTCCTTAAGTGCCATTATAATCGGTATGCAATTATTCCTTGCAGGATTTATTGCAGAACTGATTGCCCGAAATGCACCTGGCCGTAATAGTTACCTCATAGAAAAGAAGATAGGAATATAATGGCCCGCATCATGATGATAGGACCCGGCTACCCGTTAAGAGGCGGTTTGGCTACGTTTAATCAAAGGTTGGCAAAGGAATTTATTTTGGAAGGTCACGACTGCTCCATCTATTCCTTTTCATTACAATACCCTACTTTACTGTTCCCCGGTAAAACGCAGTATTCTGAAGAAAAACCTCCGGAGGATTTAATAATTGAACCAGATATCAATTCAATAAACCCATTTAACTGGATAAGGGTTGGCAATAAATTAAAGAAAGCGAAACCCGATATTATTTTTGTGCGTTTTTGGATCCCCTTTATGGGACCAGCCCTGGGAACTATACTTCGCATCATCCGGAAAAATAATCACACCAAAATTATTTGCATCGCCGATAATATTATTCCTCATGAAAAAAGACCAGGAGATAAACTTTTTACAAAATACTTTTTAAAAAGTTGTGACGCTTTTATCGTCATGAGTGAAAATGTATTGAAAGATCTACGCAGTTTCAATACAAAAAAACCTGCACATTTAGTTCCTCATCCGCTGTTTGACAATTTTGGAGAGCTAACGCCAAAAGCAGATGCAAGAAAACACTTAGGCATTCCTGTTAGTGAGAAAGTGATTTTATTTTTTGGTTTTATCCGGAAATATAAAGGCCTGGATATTTTATTAGAAGCCATGGAAATCCTGAAAAGTAAATACCGGCATTCTGCCGCAACAGGAGTAAAACTGTTAGTGGCTGGTGAATTCTATGATGATGAAAAAAATTACCAGGATATTATTGCGCAAAAGGACCTGGCAGGACAACTCTATTTACATACGTCATTTATCACTGATTCTGAAGTAAAATTCTATATGCGTGCTGCTGATGTGGTTATACAACCATACAGGAATGCAACGCAAAGCGGTGTAACACCCCTCGCCTATTATTTTGAAAAGCCAACAATTGTTACCAATGTGGGTGGATTGCCTGCAATGGTTGTAGAAAAGAAAACCGGTTTGATTACAGAACCTGATGCAGAACATATTGCAGCCGCCATTGTTAACTTTTACGAATTAGGTGAGGATTTTTTTATTCCCCACCTTCGTTTAGAAAAGCAAAAATATTCCTGGAAAAATATGGTTCAGGCGGTCATCAACCTGGCCGATGAAATAAAAAAGCCAGCTTAAATGTTTGAAAAAATGGAGCAAATTAAGAAGATCATCCAATCATCCATTGATGTAAAAAAGGCTGTATTACAGAACAGCGATTTATTAAATACAGTATTATCCATCACCGAAATAATGGTTGCTGCATTAAAAAGCGATAGACGCATTTATTTTTGCGGTAATGGCGGAAGCGCAGCGGATGCACAGCACCTGGCAGCTGAATTAACCGGAAGATTTTACACGGATCGAAAAGCATTGGCAGCAGAGGCGCTGCACTGTAACACATCTTATCTTACTGCTGTCGCAAATGATTACGGGTTTGATGAAATTTATGCCAGGATGATTGAAGGAATTGCACAGGAAGGCGATGTATTGATTGGATTATCTACATCCGGAAATTCAAAGAACATCGTTAAAGCATTTGAAAAAGCAAAAGAGAGAAATGTTATCGCGATTTCATTCACTGGTGAAGACGGAGGTGCATTAAAACATTTAAGCAATTACTGCATAAATGTTCCTTCTACTGATACGCCGAGGATACAGGAAACGCATATCCTTGTTGGGCATATCATTTGCCAACTGGTAGAAGAAAAATATTTTATGCACTAATGAAGCTATTTTTTTAAAATTTCAGAATGCCATCTCCTGACTTAAAAAAAATCAATAAAGAATGGACACTTTTTCTTGACCGTGATGGTGTAATCAACTATGAAAAGGAAATGGATTATATTCTTAACTGGAATGAGTTTCGGTTTTATGACCAGGTACTTGAAGCTATAGCTATCTGCGCTCAAAAATTTGGATTGATCGTTGTTGTAACTAATCAAAAAGGTGTAGGTAAAAAATTAATGAAAGAAGATGATCTTTTAAACATCCACCAGGAATTAAAAAATGAAGTAGCAAAATCGGGGGGCCGCATTGACCAGTTTTACTATTGCACCAGTTTAGATGATGAACATTATTCTCGTAAGCCAAATCCGGGAATGGCATTTGAAGCTAAAAAAGAATTTCCGGAAATCGAATTCAATAAATCTATTATGATTGGCAATAAACCAAGTGATATGCTTTTTGGCAGGAATGCCGGTATGTATACCGTTTATTTGACTACAACACATCCAAACCAGGCATTCCCACATCCCGATATAGACCTCGTATTTCCTACTTTGATGGATTTTGCAAAAGCTTTATAAACTTTATAATATTATTACAACGCTTTTTACGTTCTTAGCATCTGTTTAATATAAATATATATTAATGAGTGCCTCCAGATCCTATATGTTAAGAATTTTCTTATTCCTTTTTGCCGGGTTTATTACACTGCAGGCAAGCACCCAGGGCCTGAGCGCAACGGATCTTCGCAAGATTACTGTAAAAGAAGATTCATTAAAAAAATTAGCTGAAAATTTTCATATGGACAGTTTAACAGCAGGCCGGATGCGTTCGGACAGCCTTTTTGTTAAAACCCTGATCCGCACTTTACAAATAAAAAATTCATTTTATTATCCTTTAGATTCTGTTTTTGGGGTTTCTAAAGTTTATGCTCCCGACAGCAGTTTCAGGATTTTAAGCTGGAATTTGTCGTTTGATCAATATTATTCCAGGCAAAGAGCGGCCATTCAATACAATACACCAGATGGTTCTTTAAAATTAACGCCATTAAGAGATGTTTCTGAATTTACAGAAAATGCCATGGATTCTGTTCGCAGTAAAGATAATTGGATAGGATCAGTAGTTTACAGGATCATTCAAACTTCTCACAATAACAAAAAATACTATACGCTTATTGGCTTTGATGATTACAGCGCCATGAGTAATAAAAAATGGCTGGAAGTAATGAGTTTCAATAGCAAAAACGAACCGGTTTTTGGTGGTCCATTTTTTAGTTTTGAACAAGACAGTGTAAAAAAACCTGTTCAATACCGTTATAATATTGAATATAAAAAAGAAGCCCGTGCTGTAATGGAATACGATCCTGAACTGGAACTGATCATCATCGACCACCTGATTTCAGAAACAGGGGAACCTGAAAATAAATTTACGTATATCCCTGATGGTGATGTTGAAGCCTTTCAATGGAAAAACGGTAAATGGGTTCACATTGATAAACTGTATGATTTCAAATTAGAAGATGGTGAATTCCCCATGCCAATGCCTATTCGCGACAATAAAGGCGATCTGCTTCCTACAAAAAAAGAACAGGAGAAATAATTTTTTAGGATGAGAGATAATTGATCTATTCATCCAGTTTAAGTACGGCCAGGAAAGCTTCCTGCGGTACTTCAACATTACCAATCTGGCGCATGCGCTTTTTACCTTCTTTCTGTTTTTCCAGAAGTTTACGTTTACGGCTGATATCACCACCATAACATTTGGCGGTAACATCTTTACGCATGGCAGAAATATTGGAACGGGCAACGATCTTTGCACCTATTGCCGCCTGGATGGCAATCTGGAATTGCTGACGTGGTAAAAGCTCTTTTAATTTATCACAAAGTTTTCTGCCAAATTCCTGTGCCCTTGCCCTGTGGATCAGGGCACTTAATGCATCAACCTTCTCATTATTTAAAAGAATATCCATTTTCACAATGTCACTGTCACGGTAACCAATAGGTGAATAATCGAAAGAAGCATATCCCCTGGTTTGCGACTTTAGTTTATCGTAAAAATCAAATACAATCTCAGTTAATGGAATTTCAAAGGTCAGTTCAACCCGGTTCGTTGTCAGGTAACTTTGATTAATCAGGATACCTCTTTTTCCCAAACAAAGCGTCATGATATTTCCAATATATTCAGGTTTGGAAATGATCTGTGCCCGTATAAATGGTTCCTCAATACGATCGATGCGTACAGGATCCGGCATTTCGGTTGGGTTATTAACGATCACTTTATCACCCTTGGTAGTATAAGCGATAAAACTCACGTTTGGAACAGTAGTAATTACAGTTTGATTGAATTCTCTTTCAAGTCTTTCCTGGATGATCTCCATATGGAGCATTCCCAAAAATCCGCAACGAAATCCAAAACCAAGGGCCTGGGAGGTTTCCAATTCATAAGTAAGTGAAGCATCATTCAACTGCAATTTGTCCATGCAATCGCGGAGTTCTTCAAATTCATCTGTATTAACCGGGAATATCCCAGCAAACACCATAGGCTTCACAACTTCAAAACCCTGTATCATGGCAGGATGAGGATTATTAGCCAATGTAATGGTATCACCCACATGAACCTCTTTTGCTACTTTAATGCCCGTAATAATATATCCTACATCTCCGCATTTAACTTCCTTCTTTGGGGTCATCTTTAATTTGAGGATACCTATTTCATCCGCTTCATATTCCTGGTCGGTACTTACAAATTTTACCTTATCACCATGTTTAATAGAGCCATTTTTTATGCGGTAATAAACGATGATACCGCGAAAGGAATTGAATACACTGTCAAAAATCAATGCTTGTAAAGGTGCATCCGGGTCACCTGTGGGTGCGGGTATTTTATTCACAATAGCATCAAGAATGCCATCAACACCAATTCCTGTTCGGCCGCTGGCCAATAAAATATCTTCAGGTTTACATCCAATCAATTCTATGATCTGGTCTTTTACTTCTTCGATCATGGCTCCATCCATATCAATTTTATTGATAACAGGAATGATCTCCAGGTCGTTTTCAATAGCGAGGTATAAGTTTGAAATTGTTTGTGCCTGTATACCCTGGGTTGCATCAACCAGGAGTAAAGCACCTTCACAAGCTGCAAGAGCCCTGCTTACTTCATAACTAAAATCCACGTGTCCAGGTGTATCAATCAGGTTTAAAGTATACTCCTGGCCATCTGTATGATGATAATCGATTTGAATAGCATGACTTTTAATCGTAATACCTTTCTCCCTTTCAAGGTCCATATCATCTAATACCTGGTCCATCATTTCTCTGTCACTGATGGTGTTGGTTGCCTGCAATAGCCTGTCTGCCAGCGTGCTTTTGCCATGATCAATATGGGCAATAATGCAAAAATTCCGGATGTTCTTCATGTACTTGTACCCTCGTTTTTTCGGACGGGCAAAGGTAATGAAATCTGGTGATGTTAAACAGGGAAATGGTGAAACCTGAATGAACTTCAAAACAGCAATAACCTGCTTATTAAATGAAGATAAATTGACATAAAAAAATGATTGATAAGAAATTAAATTATTCAATCATTCCTGCTTCTTCCCAGGCTTTAAAAACAGCAATGGTACTGTCGCTTAAGCGATCCTTTTTAAAAGGCATAAAACCTTTTTCACCAGGATGCATTTCAATTCTTTTTATTATTTCAGGCAGGTTATCTTTTACTGCAGCATAACTATCCAATGCCTTTTTCTTGCCACCCTTTTCAGGAATATGGCAAGGGGAGCAATTATCCATTACAAGCGTGTGAACATTATTTGTATAAGTGATGGCCGGAACTGATGCACTAGCTTTGCGGGCTGGATTACACTGGTAAAATATACAGGCAACGAAAATAAAAGAAGATAAGACTAGTGTTTTCTTCATTATGTATGTTTATCTAAAAATATAAAAAGTTTTGATGTTTTATAAAATTGAAAAAAGTTTATTAACCTTAAAATAAAATTATTGACACGCTTTTACATTCGTTCGGCAACTATTCTTGATATACCAGCACTTGAAAATTTGGTAAACAGCGCATTCAGGGGTGAATCATCCCGCCAGGGCTGGACCACAGAAGCTGATTTGCTGGATGGTATACGGATTGACAAACCTGCCCTCAAGGAGATGATTGAAACTCCCGAAGCTGTTATATACAATTACTACGATAAAGACCAAACGCTAATGGGTTGTGTGTTTTTACACAAACAAGACACCAAACTTTACCTGGGCATGCTAACAGTCTCCCCTTTTCACCAAAATGAAGGCATAGGAAAACAATTAATGTTAGCTGCTGAATCATATGCATTATCTAATAATTGCACCTCTATAACCATGAATGTTTTGAATGACCGGGTAGAGCTAACTGACTGGTATATACGCCAGGGATTTTACCTGACAGGTGAACGAAAAAAATTTCCAGCCGATTCCCGGTTTGGAATACCAAAAAAGGAATTATTCTTTCACATTATGGAGAAAAAATTAAACCTAAAAATAAAGAGGAAACAAGAGGATTAATAAATTCGGCCGCTTTCTTCGTTATCGATCAATTTTTTAGTGATGGTATGATCGAAGACCAATTCTTTATTAGATAAAACCTGTCTTAACAAGTCGTGTATGGTAACAACACCAACGAATTTTTGGTCATCAAAGGCTAATAAATAGCGGGTTTTGTGTGAATTCATCAAATTCATACAATGTTCCACTGTATCTTTCATATCTACCACAGGTAAATCGACACTCATTACCTCATTAACTTTGGTGTCCTTACTGGCACGTCCTTTTAGAATTACATTGCGGCTATAATCCCGCTCACAAAATATGCCTTTGTATTCATCATTTTCCATAACAATCAAATAACTAAGATTGATGGTGTTCAGTTCTTCCAACGCATTGATTACAAGAGTATCGGGGCTGATAATATTGTAAATTTTGGGTTTACTGTCGAATATATCTTTTACCGTACGCATATCAGGATGATTAAAAAATAAAGGTAAGATTTTCACAAGATCACTCTAACATGTTTTTTAAAAGTTGCTTTTAACATTGGTGTGAATAGGTTATTTTCGAAAAAAAATATGGAATTAAAAGACAGGTTTGAAAAAGCTGTTGCAGATAGCAAAACTTTGGCCGAAAAACCAGCAAATGAAACTTTATTGGCATTGTATTCTCTTTATAAGCAAGCTACAGAAGGAGATATAAATACAGATCCTCCAACAAATCCATTTGATTTTGTAAACAAAGCAAAGCATGATGCATGGTCAGGTTTGAAAGGAAAAACAAAAGAAAGTGCTATGCAGGAATATGTAGATTTGGTGGAGCAACTGAAAGGATAAAGAGAATTATTACGAAATAAAAATACATTTCATAAATTTTATTGATTGCCTGCCCAACAGCTTTATAATTGTATTTCTCATTAGCGCTTACGGCTATTTGCTCCCGATCATATTGATACAAATTATCCAACATTAAGTTTAACGCTGCTATTAGCTCATTTTCATTTTCAGATTCAATAATGATACCATTTGATTTATCAATTATTTCAGGTATCCCTCCTACGCTTGTTGATATAACGGGAAGACCGCAACAAAGCGCTTCTAATATTACACAGGGAAGATTCTCGTAGCGACTAAACATCACTAAAAAATCTGAATGTTTCATATAGCTGCCAACTTCTTCATAGAATACATTCCCTGTTAATTTTATCTTTTCTGAAAGAATATTATCATTTTCAATTTGCTTCTTTAAGCCTTCCGAATATGGACCAACAAGCATCAGTTCAAAGTCATTTCTTTGTTTTGCCAATTCCTTAATCACTGCTATTAAACCATCAATATTTTTTTGATACCCCAACGATGAAACATGAATGATCCTTTTAATAGAATTATTTTCTTTATAATTTATATTTCTAAAAATGGAAGTATCCACTGCATTGGGAACGATTTGATAATTTATGCCCGGGTACATTTGCTGAACTTTTTTTCCAAGGTCATTGGAAACAGGAATAAATAAAGATGAATGTTTAAATATTGTTTTATAAAATTTTCTCATTATAGATCCTTTGGAATGTAAACCCCCGGGATCTGCTGCATAATATCCCGTCCAATTCTCTGTAACCAGGTAAGGAATATTCTTAATTTTTTTAAGTATCACAGCTAATAAGGCTGATTTACCTATAACATTTACATGTACTAATTGGGGTAAACCGTATTGTTTTTTGATTTGAAAAAATAAGCTGGTTAATAACCAGAAATATTTTGCAATTTTTATTACTTTAATTGACCCACTTTTTACCGGATAGTAAACTCTGTATTCAATGAGATTTCCTTCTTCAGATTTCTCAACTTCCATTTTCCAATGCTTTATTTCTTTGTCTTGTATTAAAAAAATGACGATCACCCTTCTAAACAAGGCAATGCTTTTAGCCTGTCGCTGCGTAAAATCGCCATTGTAAGGATCAACTTTACTAGGATACCATGATGGAAGCCAGAGAATATAGGGAGATTTAATTTGCATTATTAAATTTCATTTTTAATAACTTCCTGATATCATTTCTTTGAACAATTAATAAGTCATGGAACTTGAAAGAAGATAGTCTTAAAAACATGAAAACACTGAACAAAGCAGAAGCAGTGTATCCGATTGTATTACCTAAGGCAGCTCCATTTATTCCGAAGGAAGGAATTAATATCATATCTGAGATAAAAATACAGATCAGGCAAATCAAAGAACCCCAGAAATTTATCCATAGCATTCTCTGTGCTGAAAACCATGCTGCGAGTAAAATGGTTAAGATAAAAAAATAAAAACCTGGCATCATTATAATTAATGCCGCAAAGCCTTCTGAATATTCAATTGGTAGAAAATAATTGTAAAGTAAGTATGATAGTATTCCTACACCAATTACAATGACAAAACTAACATAAACTAATCCCCGGACTAAGGCAGAAAATTCAGCATGCTTAAATTTAGAACCCGGAGCTGCAATGGCGGGAATCATTAATGCTGCCATGATGTTTGGAATTACCCATAATAATTGTGCAAAGCGGTTGGCTTGTGCATAAATACCTACATCACTTACATTATGATAATGCAGGATGATCCAATAATCAATTCTATAAGCCAGGAATTGAACGGTATTCGTGATGAAAACGATCATTGAAAAACTTAATAATGAATGCAGATTCAGTTTCGATAATGATGTAAATCGCCATGATGTTTTCTTATGAAAATAAATAATTAGCGGTATGGCCTGAATGGCCGGCAAAAAACAAAAAAATGTAAATGGATCAAGATTGAAAATATCAATTCCAAAATATACTGGCAGTAATAGTAAAAATAAAATTGCAATGATGATTAAAATAATCCGGTTGCAAACCAGGCTCATTTGGTTTGCATACAGGACTGAAATATATTTCTCTAACCAAACAAGACCTGAAAAATAAACCAGTTCAAGCAAAAAAATAGGTGATTCATTACTGCCAGTCAGCATGCTATTCCCTGAAAAATAAAGCCAGATTATAGCAACTATAATAAAAATAAGTATTTGAAAAAAAGCGGTTAATAGCGTAAAAGTCATTAACTGGTTGGTACTGGTACTTTTTTTTGCACCATGCCAAACGATAGAACTATCTGTACCTAACCCGGAAACAATATGAAATATGGAAGCATTTACAATCATTATAGCAATCAAACCGAATAGTTTCGTACCAGAGAGATAGGCGATTAATAACCCGATTGCAAAGTTGATGACCATATACATGAACCTATATGCCCCACCTCTTAAAATTTCTTTCATGTGATTTTATTATTGTTTTTTATTTGTCACATGTAATTCGAAAATGATCATTGCGGTTGGTATTCAACTTTCCTCTTTTGCTCATATCATAAAACAAATAAATAAACTTTGCATACAAGCCATTATATCTTTATTCTTTCATGATGCCCTGATTTGAATAAATTCTTTCCGGTTAATATAATACAGGAAAAGGAAATAAAATATGGGTAAAAAACTTAGCAATTTTACAACTAAAAACCCGGATAGAAGCCCCACGAAAAACAACAGTGCCATTAAAACCAATCCTGCTGCCAGTTGTGAATCTCCAATGACACAAACAATTTTAAAGTGATATTTATGTATATGATGAAATACCAATTCTAATGGCTGTGTAATATGATATCCATCTGTAGCCACAATTTTTGGATTGTTAAACATCACGGGAATGATCAATTTTTCACCCTTTGCTATGGGATAAATTTCAGTACCATTTACTATCACCTTAATTTTTAAAAAATTAAGTAGTAAATGCTTTCTTCGGGTGATAACAATATGGTAAGGGGCCTCAATAACTTATTATTTCAAAGCTTTAATAATCTGGATAAAATCATCAGCTACCAGTGAAGCGCCACCAACTAATCCGCCGTCAACATCTTCATTAGCAAAAATTTCTTTAGCATTGCCTGCTTTTACACTTCCGCCATATAATATTGGAACTTCATTTGCTACTTCTTCGCCAAATTTAGTTTTTAATTGAGCTCTTATAAATGCATGCATTTCCTGGGCTTGTTGGGTTGAAGCCGTTTTCCCTGTACCAATAGCCCAAATAGGTTCGTATGCAATTACCAGGCTTTTTATTTTATCGCCATCTAAATGGTATAATGATTCTTCTAACTGGCGTGATACATATTCGTTTTGCTTTTCTGCCTCCCGCACTTCTAATGGTTCACCACAACAAAAAATGGGTGTGACCTGGTGATTAAAACAACGGTCTAATTTTTCAGCCAGCATTGAATTGGTTTCCTGGAAATATTCTCTTCTTTCACTATGACCTATAATACAATACCTGACGTTAATGGAATGTAACATGGCAGCTGAAACTTCTCCGGTATATGCTCCTGATTCTTTGTGATGACAATTTTGTGCAGATACATGATTATTTGCTTCTTCAGCCACCTCGCTGTTTGCCATTATGAGATATGGAAAGGGTACTGCGAATATCACCTGTTGGTGCTCAGCCAATTTTATTTCTGCTGACAAAACATCATCCAATAACTTAACGCCATCCTGGTAACTCATATTCATCTTCCAGTTTGCAGCTGCAATTTGTTTTCTCATTCTATCATTTTGATTTTAATAATGTTCAAAAATATATTTCAAAATACTTAATTCATTTACAGAAATATTTTGTTCTTTCAGGCTTTTCCAGTTCCTGATATCTTCAATGGCTTTATCAAATTCATATCTTTTAACGCCCTCACTACCCCATGAAAAATTTGGTATAAGCTTAGGCGTTAATCCATTTCCAAATACATTACAACAAACACCTATTACAGTTCCGGTATTGATGCAGGTATTTATTGCTGTCTTTGTAAAATCGCCCATAAAAACGCCACATTTCTTTCCAGCTTCCAGGTAACCATTTGGTGTCCAGATACGAATGGTACCCGCATTATTTTTCATGTTCGAATTACTGGTACCAGCTCCTAAATTACACCATGCTCCTATTACAGCATCACCCAGGTAACCATCATGTGCTTTATTGGAATTTGAAAATAATACTGAATTTTTTATTTCCCCTCCAACTACACATCCTGGACCTATTGTAGTGGCACCATAAATACGGGTGCCCATTTTAACCACTGAACCTTTCCCAATAGAAACGGGCCCCCTGATTATGGAACCTTCCATCAAAAGAACATCTTTCCCAATATATACAGGTCCGTCAGTTGCATTGATGATAATATGATCGGCTTTCACGCCTTCTTCAATAAAAATATTTTCGGGATTCAGCAGCTTATTTGTACGGGGAAGTTTTTTAGATTTTCTTTTATTCGTGATCATTTCAAAATCATGCCTTATTGCTAAATTATTTTTTTGAAAAATATCCCATGGAAATAAAATTGATAAGTCTTCTTCGTTTACCTGGATAGCCTTTTTTACTTCAACCTGGTTATATTCATTTATTTCATTTTTTGTAAAACAATAAACCACTCCCTGCCCTTCATTCATCGAAATAAATTGGCCGGGTTTCAGTTTTTTAACTGCCTTTACCAGTTTAGGGGTTGGTAAAAGGTTGCCATGAATAAGATAATAAGTATCATCCGGTAACGAAGCATCAATGCGGATGCAGCGATCCAGATCTTTGTAATCATCCTCAAATTTATCAAATGATGAAAGTTTAAGTGTATGCTCCCATTTTTCCCTGATAGTCAATATGCCTACCCTCAGATCCTGTATCTGGCGGGTTAAAGTAAATGGATGTAAATTTTCAGGTTTACAAAATTCTTCTGTAAAAATGATTTTTGCCATAACACAGTTAATTGCTGTAATTCTTCAAAAATAAGTGATTAAAAAAGAATAATACATGAGACAAATCTGATGGAACATGACAAAAAAAACCTCCTGAAACATCAGGAGGTTTAAAGATTTTATTATATCCGTTTGTACAGGATTATTTCTTGGCGTATTTCTTTTTGAATTTATCGATACGACCAGCAGTATCAACCAACATATTTTTGCCGGTAAAGAATGGGTGCGATGTATTTGAAATCTCCAGTTTCACCAGGGGATATTCATTACCATCTTCCCATTGAACTGTTTCCTTAGACGTTGCTGTTGAACGGCTTAAAAAAGAGTCCCCATTACTCATATCCTTAAAAACTACATATCGATAGCTTTCCGGATGTATACCTTTTTTCATAATTCTTTGATTTAAAACCAATACGGATTTTGCCGTACGATAATTTTTTTTAGAAGCGCAAAAGTAAGAAGAATTTATGGAGAGGCAAAAACATTTTTTTCCTCTTGGAGAGTATATAAAAGAAGAAAGCACCGGATATATATTCATACTTGCCGAAGCTCGTATACTTACTAACCCAATGCTTTCTGAAAAATCGTTCTTTCTTTTAACGGAATTTGCGACTTTCTACATCCAAGATACGTTTTAATATAACCCTCTTCCAAATTTTGATGGCTTATGATATTCACCAGTTTTGCACCGGGTTATCCACATTAACTACGCATATTTTCATACTGTAGAGGGAATCCCAAGTCAGCGTTTTTACACAACTGAATTACCTCTTGCAGGTCATCGATTTTTTTACCGGTAACTCTTACTATGTCATCATTTATAGATGCCTGCACTTTTAACCCGGCATCCTTAATCATTTTAACTATTTTCTTTGCATCTTCCTGTTTCAGACCATTTCTTACCAATAATTCCTTTTTCCAAATTTTTCCACTTTGATATCCTTCTTTTGATCGGTCGAATGCCTCAGGTGAGATTCCTTGTTTATGTGCCCTGTTTATCAGAACATCCACCAGCTGTTGCATCTTCATATCATCATCAGTTTCCACCTGGATCTTAAACTCTTTTTTATCCAGGTTTATTCCCACATGAGCACCTTTAAAATCAAACCTGTTGGTAATTTCCTTGGTAGTTACATTAACTGCGTTATCCAGCGCCTGTGCATCAACTTTGCTTACTATATCAAATGAAGGCATGTTTGAATATTTAAATGAACAATAATTTTGGGTCTCAAAAATAGCATCTTTTAAATGGTTTCCATTTTTACCCGTATAAAAAAGAAGTCCCCCGTAGAAACGGGGGACGAACGTTCACATGAGAAAACTAACTATTTTGATAAATGAATATTAATTTTTATGGTATAAAGATGCCAGTTAAAAGCTTATTTATATTCTATATTATTACAGGTGGTATAATCCGTGTACCCATTGAAACAATCGTTAAATTCATTAACATTTTTTAAAACATTCCCGGACATTGCCGGGAAATGTTTATGGATCAGGGTTTAATGGTATTAATTTCCAGTTCCGCCGCCTACCCTGTTTTGCTCATCACCTGCACCACCTGTTCTTCTTTTTGGTCCGCCATTTACTTTTCCTTTACTAAAGCGGTATGAAAAAGATAGATTTACAACCCGGCTGTCATTTTGGTTTTGGAAAGCAGCGTCTACATTTCCATATTTTGAAGTAGCACTAAAGCGTTGAGTAAAGAATACATCTCTCACATTCAACTTCACATTACCCTTATTTTTAAATACCTGCTTGCCAATACCCATAGATACCATTCCCATCGGCTTAAATAAAATCACACCTTCAACACCGCCACTGCGATAAAAACCACTTATTTCAGCATTCCATGTTTTTGCAAATTTGAATTGCTGTGAGCTGTTGATCATGTACATGGTAGCATCCAGGGAGATGAAATTGTTATTGACAATTCCTTCAAAATGGTTATTTGATAAATTGAAGTATATATTGCTTGACCACCATTTGGTAATTTCATTAGAAGAATTGATTGCGATACCGTATTGACGCTGGCTGGCAATATTTTCCTGCTTTACATAAGTTTCATTGCGCTCTTCATTTTGCTCTATCACCTGCTGAATGATATCAGTAGTATTGGTATAATTTAAAGTAGTAGTCAATTTGCCTTTGAATGTGTGACTTAATTCAATATTGTGACTAAACTGCGGTTTCAGATTGGGGTTACCCTGTTCAGAAGTATACCTGTCAATAAATTCAATAAACGGATTCAGGCTGTGATAATTTGGCCTGCGAATACGACGTCCGTAATTTAAGCCCAGGTTGTGATTTTCGCTGGCTTTATATTGAAAATATGCCGTAGGAAATAATTGTGTATAGTTTCTTTCAAAAGTAACTCCGGTAGTTACCTGGTTTCCTTTTGCATTGGTATTTTCAAGCCTTAATCCCAATTGCGCAGATATTTTTTTACCTAAAAGTGTACTGAGATTTACATAAGCCGCATTGATATTTTCTTCGTAAATAAAATGATTGCTCCTGTTATAATCATGCACCAACTGGTTGTTTATAATGCTGTCATAATTGGCATTGTTATCTGTTTTTACAATACTGCTCTTTAAACCAGCTTCAAACTTTGCACCCTTTTTTAATGGACGCAGGTAATCAATTTTCCCACTGTATATGTTGATCTCCTGGGGCAAGGAACCTAATAAAGTATCTGATTTTGCAATACTGTTTCCAGCTGCATCATAATAATAATTACTCAATTCCATATCATTGGTAGATGAATAAGTCAGGTAATCCAGATCTGCTGTAATCTCCTGACCTGTTGTATCCAATACCTGGCGGAAATTAAGGTTGGTACTGAAATTTTTCCAATGCTGATTAAAATCTGCTGTTGCCTTGGTCTCATTGATCAACAATCCATTTGCATCAGATATCAGGGTAGTATTCCTGTTTCCAAATTCCCCTGGGTTTGAATATCCATTAAATACAACACCAAATGTGGTATTTTTTGATGCGAAATAATCCATACCTACTTTGGCATTATAAGATCGCCAGATACTTTGCATTTTAGCTTCCTGGTCAAAATAGCGCAATAATTGCTTGGTGTCTTTATCACGGAAGTTTCTTTGAATATCCAGGTCATTATATCGCTTGCCATAATTGTGACTTAAATTGGTAAACAGATTAACCTTACCATTACGATAGTTGAAGTTTAATGATTCATTATCACGATTATATCTTCCCTGGCCATAAGTTGCACTTACAGTTCCATTATAACCATATTGCTTATTCTTTTTTGTTTTGATATTGATGACACCTGCATTACCAGCAGCATCATATTTAGCCGGTGGATTGGTCATAATTTCAATCTGGTCAAGTTGGGCAGATGTCATACTCCTTAACATATTTGCCAGGTCTGCCCCGGAAAGATAAGAAGGACGACCATCGATTAAAACAACAACACCTTGCTTCCCTTTCAAACTAATATTTCCATCTTTATCCACCGTAATACCTGGTGATTTTTCCAACACCTCTAATGCAGATGATCCCACATTGGTAACGGAAGCTTCTACATTGATCACCATCCTGTCAATTTTTTGCTCAATCAAAGGTTTCTTACTGGTTACTACAACAGCACCCAGGCTTTTGGTGGCAGGTAGTAAAACAATTTCAGGAACCTCAATCGCAGCGCTCCCTTCCTTAACTTCCACCAAAGAAGAAAAACCAGCATCATGACCGGTTGCTGATACATTCACTAGATACTTACCGATTGCAATATTTTCAAACTGGTACCTGCCGGCTTTATCCGCAATGGCAACTTTCACTACTGAACTATCGGTGGCCTTTATAAGACTGATCGTTGCCGATTCCAGGGTCTTTTCATTCCCATCTTTAATTACACCACTGATCTTACTGGCGTTTTGGGCGTAGCTGACAAAAGATAAAGTTGTGAGAACAACCATAGCCAGCAGATTCTTAATTTTTCTCATTATTGTTGATTTTAGTACTTGATGTTGTTAATTACAATTCAAAAGTAGGTACTTGGCTTTACATAGTTCATTGTTTTATAGCGAACGGTTCATTTTATTGATGATCGGCAACAATGACTACAAGCAATGGGACGCAGAAGCAACGATGTGGTTACAGGATTTAACCTTTTTAAGTACCAATGGCAAAAAGAAAAGATGAAAGGCAATTTTTTTGCAATGAGGCATTTCCAGATTTTTTAGCCGATTAATTCTCACGGTGATTTGGATTAGTATCTTTTATATTGCAGTAAAATTGATTGAATGATAGATTTCAGGTCGGATACAGTTACAAAACCCACTGCTTCCATGTTGGAAGCCATGATGAAGGCAAAAGTTGGAGATGATGTTTTTGGAGAAGATCCTTCAATAAATGAATTAGAACAATTGGCTGCTGATATGTTTGGAATGGAAGCGGCTATTTTTTGCCCTTCCGGAACAATGACAAACCAAATCGCCATTAAATGCCATACACAACCCGGAGACGAAGTGATCTGCGATGAATCTTCCCACATTTATCAATATGAAGGTGGTGGCATTGCTTTTAATTCAGGTTCCTCTGTGAAGTTATTGCATGGTGACCGGGGAAGAATTACTGCACAAATGGTTCAACAAGTTATTAACCCCGATGATGTTCACCGGGCACGGACCAGCCTGGTCAGCCTCGAAAATACCAG
>JAKFER010000268.1:0-8130 GCA_036675565.1 Chitinophagaceae bacterium | reverse complement strand
ACAGTTTTGGCAATTCATGCCATTGGATATTTGTAAAACAGATCCATGAGGGCCCAGATACCTGGCAGTATTGGCTATCAGGTCCTCACCATACATAATCATTTCTCTTTCTTTACCCGAAGTTTCAAAATCGCGGAAAAGACTTGGCGCAACCCAGGCACTGTCAGTGGTTATATTGCCAGCTACCATTTTATCATTTTCATCTTTTATGGCATATTGCACCACTACAACGATGATCACTAAAAAAATTAATAACAGAAACCAGTTTGAACGAATAACTTCTTTCATGTTGGGCGAGCAATTTTTAATCAACAATGAAATTAATAGAAGCGTTTAATTACAATCGTGATAAATGTCACAATTCGTTGCTCATAGAATAACCCACCTCAAGGCCGTTTAAAATTTCAAAGAATATGTAAGATTTATAAATTCTTTAATAATTCCGTTTTCGATACCAACCCTTCTTTTCTCCAGACTTCCTTGCCATCTTTATAAATAATGAATGTTGGAAATGAGTTTGCATTTAATTCTTTAACCAATAATTCCTGTACACCTCCATCTACTTCTACCAGCCTGAATTTTGTCCCATTGGTTTCAACCAGTTCATTAATGATAGGTTGCATTTTTTTACAAGGCGGACACCAAACGGCACCAATATCAACCAATACCGGTTGGTTGCCATTGATTAAGCGGTTAAATTCTTCCATGGTAACCTGGTCAACTTTTGCAAGGCTCTCCAAAGGAAGTTTTGCACGACGCCAACCCATGATTCCAGGTTGAAGATTATATACTTCTTTAAACCCGTTTTCTTTTAACAACACAGTAGCTGCATGACTCCTGCTTCCACTTAAGCAATAAGTATATACCGGTATATTCTTATCAAGCGATTTAATTCTTTCTGTAAATTCCTGAGGATTTGTCCAATCTGCCAACAATGAATTTTTTATATGTCCCGAATTATATTCATGTAAAGAGCGAACATCCAAAACCTGGACGCCCGGTTTTGCAATGCCCTGTTCAAATTGTTCAATCGACAAGTTTGTATTTTGAGCTTCTGATCGGCAGCAAAAAGAAATGGTTGCAATCAATAAAACAGGGAAAATTTTTAATAATAATTTCAGATGATGGCTGCGTTTATTCACGAAAGTTTGTTTTTATCAAATTTGAATACCTAAAAATAAAAAAAAGGCAGCTAACCTGCAGATTTATAAAACCTGGATGCAACTACCTGTTCCTATTTTAACCTTTATTTTGAAAACGATTTAATGTCTTCTCCCAAATCAAATACTTTAGTTTGAGTGTTTAACTTAGATTGAATCAATGAACTTGCTGCTGCACTCCTGTATCCGCCTGCACAATGCACAACTATGGGTTTATTGGTTGGAATTTCATTTATACGAGTCCTTATTTCCGCCAATGGAATATGAATACTGCCGGAAAAAATTTCATTTTCTTTTACTTCAAGTGAATTACGTACATCCACAATGGTATAGTCTTCCTGGTTTTGTTTGAATGCATTTAAATCTAATGCATTCATTTTTTCTGCGCCATAATCAATCACGAAACATTCTTCAACATAGCCCTCGTATCCAATGGCTGCAGTCCTTTCAATTAATCTTTGAAGCTGTTCAGTCGATTCACCACCGAGATAAAATTTTTCTCCGGGCTTAATAATGCTTCCCAACCAGGTTTCAAATTTGGTTCCTTCCATTAAATTGATAGACTTGGGTAAATGTTTTTTCTTGAATTCTTTTTCTGCCCTCGCATCAATAATCCATTTGTCTTTTTGTATATGATCAAACTCTTTTTCACTTTTTAGAGGACCAGCAATTTTCACTTTGGAAATACTTTCTTTGAAAGCCGGAGCACCCGCCTTATTCAATTCTACATTATAAGGAAAATAAGCAGGGATAAATGGCTGATCTGCTAATAGATTTTTTACAAATTCATTTTCTGACATTTCCTGCAACGACCAGTTGGTCATTTTCTCTGCACCGATGGTGCTGCTTTGTGCTTCGGTCAATGATTTTCCACATAACGTTCCTGCACCATGCGCAGGGTAAACTATTACATCATTTTGGAGGGTTATTAATTTTTCACGAAGTGAATAATACATCTGCTTTGCTAATGACTCACGGGTTGCTTTTAAGTTGCCTGCTCCTTCACGAAGATCCGGGCGTCCACAATCGCCGATAAATAATGTGTCGCCGGTAAAAACGGCTTTTTGTTTTCCATCATGCTCTAACAATATGGATATGCCATCCGGGGAATGCCCGGGTGTATTGATGGCTGAGAATTTTATCTTACCCAGTTGTATAAAATCTCCATCATCAAAAGTAATATGAGGATAATCTGCCTTCACCAGTTTACTGGTGTAAATAGTAGCCCCGGTTGTTTTACCAATTTCAGCATGGCTGCTGACAAAATCAGCATGTGGATGCGTTTCAATAACGCCAGTTATGATTGCATCTTTACTTTTTGCGTATTCATAATATTGTTCCGGGTTTCGTGCCGGATCAACTAAAATGATTTTCTTTTCGCATTCACTTAAAATAGCATAACTAAAGTGAGCAAGATTTTTATCTTCCCATTGTTTTATTTCCATCTTCAATCGTTGGTTAGTTTAATGTTTATTTTATTGGCTCATTTATCCCCTCCTCATTACCCAGGTCCAACATTTCATTTTTTTCTTTTTTCTTTTGGTTTTTAAAAGAACTAAACAGCAGACCTCCCATCAAAGAAAAATAAAGTGTGCTGCGTGTGGGGTCCGAAGTAATGGCGCAGGTATTAGTAAGACAACCCACATAATTCCAATATAAAAATCCGGCCACAGCGCCCACTGCAGCACCAATAAACATTAATTTATTTTGTAAGATCCACTTCTTCATAAACCGCTTCTTTTTTTAAATCGCTTTTACTTACCCTGGTATTTACTGCACATCCATTTGCGCCACAACAACCAACATTAATCAATGCAAGAAAAGCAAATAATCCACCAGCAACGGTCAACATAAAATTTCTTTCTGAGATGGACTGGATGATTACTAAAATACCCAAAGCCAGCCTGATCACCCTCATCACATTCCAGTCATTTACCAATACTTTCATCAATTATATTTATGATTTAATTCTCAGATGCATAAAAAATCAGTTCCCTTCAATTCAAATCTTGTTATTAAAAGTCTGCCATGCTCCGCCATCATAAGCTTCGATACCGGCGCTTTTTAAAAGATTTTTTGCAACGGCACTGCGGGCACCACTTCTGCAAACAGTTATCACCGGTTTATTAAATTTTTTAACCTGGTTCACCTGTTGTTTCAAATTATCCAAAGGGAAATGTTTAGCACCTTTCAAATGCCCTGAATCAAATTCACTCTTTGAACGAACATCCAATACAACGGCTCCTTCTGCCAATAATTTTGCAAAATCCGGAGACGCTGATGAACCAAACCATTTTTTTATTGCTGATAACATAATTATTAGTTTATCGTTTGAAGTACATCTGTCAATCCCCCGCCATTAAATGCTTCGTAGCCGTGTTGTTTTAAAATGGATGTTGCCATACCACTGCGGCTACCACTTCTGCAATATGCGATAATGGGTGTTTTCATCTTTTCGAATTCGTCCAGTCGTTCTGTGATCTGGTCTAACGGAATATTAATGGCACCAGGAACATGATTCTGTGAAAATTCTTCCGGAGATCGTACATCCACAAGTGTTTTTTCGCTGTTTTTAAATTTTGTGAGGTCCATATTAATTTTTTTTAAGTGTCAGCAAATTTCTACTTTTTAAGAAACATATATCGTGACCTGTATCACAGCATTCGTGGTACTTTCTCAATAAAAATGTTGATGTACAATTTGGTTGTAATCTGTACATTTTGAATTTGCCAATCCGTGACACATGTCACGAGGATCAATGCCCAACAGAACCGGGAAAGAAAATTTCTTTTATGACAATATAGATGCCCATTACGAGCACAAACCATCCAAAACTCTTTTTTAATTTTTCAGATGAAACTTTTTTGTTCATCCAGTCGCCCAATAAAATACCGGCAATAGCTATGATGGTAACAATGATCAATAATTTCCAATCCATTTCAAAATGAGAGAGATCGCCGGTAAAGCCTATCAATGATTTTGCAGCAATGATTAACAGCGATGTGCCCACTGCCTGTTTCATTGGCAGTTTACTTAAGAGGACCAATGCTGGTATGATAAGAAATCCGCCACCGGCACCTACCAGACCGGTTAATACACCTACAACAATACCTTCAACCAATATTAAAGGATAATTAAATTTTTGGGGTATTGAAGTTATTTCATCTTCATCATCTGCTTCTTTACTTCTTATCATAGAAATGGAAGCAATGATCATTAAGACAGCAAAAAGCAACATCATCAATAAACTCTTTGTCACTTCAAAATCGCCCACATGAAATACTACCCTGGGAATAGCAGGTACAATAAATTTTCGTGTGGCAAAAACCGCAGCAATCGATGGAATTCCGAAAATGACCGCAGTTTTCATATTGATCAATCCCTGTTTAAATTTAGGGACTGCACCAATTAAACTGGTACTGCCAACAATGAATAATGAATATGCTGTTGCCAGGATTGGCTCTATGCCAAACAAATAAACCAATACAGGAACGGTTAAAATAGATCCTCCTCCACCAATCAATCCCAATGAAATACCAATGACCAAAGAAGCTATATAACCCAGTATTTCCATTGCGGATGTTTTGCGAACAATATTGGTTAAACTATTTTAAACATGGAGTGATGATCATCACGACAATGCTTTTTCCAGGTTGATTATTTCAACGTGTGATTTATGAAGTTGTACGATTCCCTTATCCGAAAGTTTTTTCATGAGCCGGGAAATAACCTCTCTCGATGAATTTAAATCCTGGGCTATTTCGGTAAAAGATGTGGAGATGATATTTGTATTTTGCTTTTCCTGGTGACGTTTCAAATAAAACAAAAGTCGTTCATCCATATTACGAAAAGCAATGTGATCTATTGTTTGAAGCAATTCATCAAAGCGTTCGCGATATGAGCTTAAAGCAAATTGCGCCCAGCTTTTATATTTTCCCATCCATTCATCTACATATTGAACCGGTATACTGATAACTGTTGCTTCTGTATCTGCTTTTGCCATTAATCCGCTGGTTTCCTGGCCCAGTGCACAGACCAATGAAATGGCGCAGGCTTTTCCTGAATCAAGGTAATACATGAAAAATTCATTTCCCTGGTCATCTTCCCGGTAAATTTTAACCAAACCATCAACGACCAAAAGTGCAGAACGAATATTCTGACCCGTACGCATCATTGTTGATCCTTCAGGAATGGTTCTGATCTCGGCCACTTCCATCATTTCATGTACCAGGTCTTCTTCAAGGGTAGGAAAATGGGCTGAAATTTCTTTTTCTGTCATGAAGTAAAGATAAAACAGCTTTGACCATTTTTATTTAATCAGTTTAATTATTTGATGTTCATTTATTTCAACCTTAATGCGGGTAAAGACCTGTTAAAAAAAAGAAGTGGAGAAAATTCATTGAATGAATTCAACTCCACTTCATAACCATCAATCATTCCTGTTAATTCTTCCCTGCCCTGTTAATTTCCTCGGCACTGGCTCCTGAAGAACGCTGTTGCAGTACATTTTTTTCATTCTTTGCAAAACGCCAGGTAAATCCTAAAGTGAATACGCGACTATCGATCCGGTTTGTGAAATAACTTTCAAACTCATAATAATTCTGATCAATCTGGATTCTTCTTGAAGACAATATATCCCTCGCATTCAATTTAATGGTTCCTTTATTATTTAAAACCTGCTTACTGATGCCGGCATTCAACATCCCAAATGGCTGGATGACACTATTACCGCTAAACAGGTTTTTATGCTGGTAAAAACCACCGAGTTCACCTGACCATCCTTTTCCAAATTTGAATTGGTTATTGATATTGATATTAAAGCTGTTGAATTTAGTTTCATAATAATATCCACTCAACATGCCTTTGAATTGCTGGTTATTCCCGCTTAAAAACACCTGGGTGCTCCACCATTTCTTAGGAGATACATTCAGGTTAACCTGGAGTAGTAAATTATTTTGATGGGCCAGGTTTTGCGGTTGTACATAAGAGGTAGTTGTTGTTTCATCCTGTGTTAATATATCCGAAATAATATCCGTAATTTCTGAATAGCCTAATTTGGCTGTTAACAAACCATTTTTGTAAACATATCCCAACTCTCCATTATAACTGAACTGCGGACGCAATAATGGATTACCCATTTGGTAAGTATAGGGATTCAATAACATCTGGAAAGGGTTCAGTGCAGTGTAATCGGGCCGGGTTACCCTTCTTCCCCAATTAGCATTCACACTATGCTTGTCATTAAATTTATAGCTGATGAATGCAGTAGGAAATGCATGTGTATAGTTTCTGTCAAATTTTTCATTCGTTGTTTTCTGGTTGCCATTTGCACGGGTATTTTCTACCCGCAGTCCTAACTGCAACTGCAATTTGTCCCAGGTCTTTGTGCCATTTATATAAACTGCATTGATGTTTTCTGTATACAAAAAATGATTTGTGCGGTCATCAATCTCCCATTCACCACTGTTTTTGTTTAGGAATGAACTTTCATGATCACTGTATACATAACTGCCTTTGATACCAGATTCAAATTTCAGTGTTTTTCCTACCGGGTGTGTATAATCTAATTTAGCGGAATAAATATTGAACAATGAAGGATTGTGGCCTTTTAAAAGATATGGAGCTGCATTCTCCACACCCTGCGCATCATAAAAATAATTATCCAATTGCTGGCGGCCGTTATCACTGTATTGTGCATAATCGGCATCGCCAGTCAGTTCCCGGCCAAGGCTGTCAAACTTAATCCTGAAATTAAAATTCAAAGTCAGGTTTTCATTATCCAATTTATTAACTCCTTTGGTAATAGCTTGCCCAGTATACGTTTTGTTGGGATCATAGATTTTCATCACGGTAGGAACATCAAAGTTTAAATGATTGGTCCCTTTTTGCAGGTTCAAACCCAGTGTCGTTTTTTCACTTGCAATAAAATCAACTCCTGCCTTTACCTGGTAATTATTCCCCGTAAATTTTAAAAATGTGGATTGATCAAAAATAGATTGAAGTTGATGATCGCTCTTTTTTCGGAAGTAACGGGTCACATTTATTTCATTAAAACCGGCATGCTGTACACCACTGTAGCTACCGGTTACATTCCATTTGCCACTGCGATAACCTAAGAATGCATTTGAATTAAAGCGTCCATACTGACCTTGCGTGTAACTGGCGCCGATATTGCCATTCATCCCTTTAACCTTATTGCGTTTTAATTTGATATTGATGATACCTGCATTGCCCTGTGCATCATATTTTGAATTTGGTTGAGTGATCAGTTCTATCTGGTCCAGTTGCGATGCATTCAGGCTTTTTAGGTAATTGGATAAATCACGACTGCTCATTGAAACAGGTTTGCCATCAATCATTACATTGACACCTGATTTCCCGGCAAGGCTGATGTTGCCATCATTATCAACCATAACACCGGGACTTTTTTCTAATACTTCTAGTGCATTTGCCCCCGCATTGGTGGGTGATGCTTCAACATTAATCACTGTTTTATCTGCCCGCACTTCGATCAGTTTTCGCTGTGAGGTTACCGTTACAGCCGATAATTGTTTTGATGAAGGATTTAATTTGATATTTTGAGAGACGTTTTCATTTTCTTTAACCTCAATGGATTCAACTGCGGGTTCAAAACCAACCGCTGTGATCCTCAATTGGTAAACTCCCATTTGAACACCTTCAATTTTAAAAAAACCTGAATGATCTGTCATAACCGTTTTTACACTTGCAGAATCTTTTAATAATTCTACAGAAGCAAATTCTACAGGACCTTCCTGGTTGCTTACTTTTCCCTGGATGGAATGCAATACCTGCGCATTCAGCTGTAAGGTGATCAGCAAGATCAGACCGGCGATGAAGTGTTTTACATTTTTCATAAATAATTTTTAAGTAGTTGTATTGCAAACAAGATTTAGTTCCAGAAATGATTGTTTAATTGAACCGGCAGTACATAAGCATTTTCCTGGCTATC
>JAKFER010000110.1:0-41706 GCA_036675565.1 Chitinophagaceae bacterium | reverse complement strand
GAAATGTTACCTGGAACTGGGTAGATCCTACAGATCTTTCGCCTATTTATTGGGATAATCCATATTTTACCCGTTACGAGAATTATGAAACAGATGCAAGGAACAGGATCTTTGGAAATGTCAGTTTAACATACAGTCCGATGGAATGGTTAAATATAATTGGTTCGGTTGCGCATGATGGTTATGATGAATTACAGGAAGAAAGGCAAGCTAAAGGAAGTGTAACGGTACCATCTTATACACGGATAAATAGAAATGTGATGGGCACCAACTACAATTTGGTGGCCAATATGAGTAAGGACTTATCAACAGATATTAATTTTAAAGCACTATTGGGAACCAATGTTCGAAAAGAAAGAAGACAATTTATGTCTGCTACAACTAATGGTGGGTTGGTAGCTGATAGAATTTATGCACTTTCAAATTCAATCAATCCAATTAATGCTCCTATTGAAGCTGATGAAAGAAGGGAGGTCTGGGGTAATTTTGCAGGTGCCACTTTTACCTGGAAAGATATGTTAACCCTGGATGCTACTATCCGGAATGACCAGTCTTCAACACTGCCAAAAGGAAATAACAGTTACTGGTATCCATCTGTTTCATTGGGTTATACATTTTCTAAATTACTTACAACCGCAGACTGGCTTACCTATGGTAAACTCAGGGTTAACTATGCGCAGGTTGGTAATGATGCGCCGGTATATTCATTGGTTGATGTGTACCAGGCATTAACCCCATTTGGTTCTTCATCAATAGGTTCAGTTCAAGGTACAAGGGCCAATGCTGATTTAAGACCAGAAAGAACCAAGAGCTATGAATTTGGTTTGGAAATGGCATTTCTTAAAAATCGTTTGGGCTTTGACGTTACCTATTATAATGCAACCACTTTTGACCAGATTTTCCCGGTTGAAATTTCAAGAAGCACGGGTTATAATGCACAATTTTTAAATGCCGGTAACCTGCGTAACAAAGGTGTTGAATTGACATTTTTTGCCGTTCCATTTCAAACAAGGGATTTTTCCTGGAACATTAATTTGAATTGGTCTAAGAATGATAATACCGTTGAAGAATTATATCCGGGAATTGATGTTATTACTTTAGGAACCTTCCAGGGAGGAGTTTCTATCAATGCAGCGTTGGGCCAACCATATGGTACTATTCGCGGAAATGATTTTGTATATACAGAAGGTCAAAGAACAGTGGGTACAAATGGCCGTTATCTAATGACTTCTGAATCTAATATAGATATAGGAAATATGAACCCGGATTGGATTGGCGGTATCAGTAACAGCTTGCGTTATAAAGACTTTTCTTTAAGCTGGTTAATTGATGTGCGGAAGGGTGGTGAATTGTTTTCTCTTGACCTATATTATGGCCTGGCTACAGGATTATATCCCGAAACTGCGGGTTTAAATGACCTCGGAAATCCATCCAGAAATACCATTGCAAATGGCGGAGGTATCATTATGCCAGGTGTTAAAGCTGATGGAAAACCAAATGATATTCGTGTAAGCAATACAAATTATGGTGCTTATGGATATGCATACAATCCCGCTGCAGGATTTATTTATGACGCAGGCTATGTAAAACTAAGGGAGGCTGTTTTGACATACTCTTTGCCTCAATCTTTATTTACCGGAGGTGTTTTTAAAGGAATTGATGTTTCACTTGTTGGTCGTAATCTTTGGATCATTGATAAAAATCTGCCTTATGCTGATCCCGAAGAAAACATCAGTTCCGGCAACCTGCAAGGGTACCAGGGTGGTGCATACCCAACAACAAGGACCATTGGAATAAATGCAAAAATCCGGTTTTAACTAAATGTAATAATCATGAAAAAATTAATCATCATATTCCTTTTACCGCTGCTAATATTAGGAGCTTGTAAAAAGGACCTCACCGATGTAAACGTTGATCCCAAATCACCTTTGACATATCCCTCCGGAGCATTCTTTACAGGTGCTCAAAAGAATATGTCAGATCTGTTGCAATCAACCAATGTAAATACAAACATCTTTAAGTTAGTAGTTCAACATTGGACAGAAACAACTTATACAGATGAAAGCAATTTCGATTTAGGAACACGACAAATTCCACGACAAATGTGGAATGCTATTTACAGGGATGTGATCCGCGATTTGCGGGAAGCAAAAAATTTGATTCCTGAAGAAACATTGAGCCCTGTTCCTGCGGAGGATGCAATGTTGAAACAAAATCAACTGGCTATTGCTGAAATCATGGAAGTGTATGCATGGTACTATTTGGTTACAACTTTTGGCAATGTTCCTTATTCTGAATCTATGGATGCTGAAAATACACAGCCCAAATACGATGACCAGGAAACCATCTATATGGATTTGTTAAGCAGGTTAGATGCAGCGATTGCTGAACTTGATGTAACGGGTGAAAGTTTTGGAAGCGCTGATTTAATTTATGGAGGAGATGTTGAAGCCTGGCAAAAATTTGCCAATTCCTTTAAATTAAAAATGGGAATGACTATCGCAGATTATAATGATGCTACTGCTCGACAGGTTGTTGAAGAAGCGGTTGCTGATGGTGTATTTACTTCGAATGCTGATAATGCCGAATTACCATATTTGGGTGCACCACCAAATACCAATCCGCTTTGGGTAGATCTGGTACAGAGTGGACGGAAGGATTTTGTGGTTACGAATACGCTTATAAACAGGTTGCAAGCTTTAAACGATCCACGATTACCAGTTTTCGCAACAACGGATAACACCGGTACAGGTTATTCTGGCGGAATTCCAGGGGCAAGTAATAACTATGCTACTTATTCTAAACAAGGGGATGCATTTATCGATCCAACTTTACCTGGTATGTTATTAAGTTATGATGAAGTAGAATTTTATTTGGCTGAAGCCGTAGAAAGAAATTACAATGTTCCGGGAACGGCAAAAGAACATTATGATAAGGCTATAACAGCATCTATAACTTATTGGGGTGAGAGTGTTGGTAATTACCTTACACAACCAGGTGTTGCTTATTCTTCTGCAAACTGGGATCAACTGATAGGAGAACAAAAATGGATAGCGTTATATTCCCGCGGTTGGGATGCCTGGATAGAATGGAGAAGGTTGGACTATCCGATGCTTGTAAAACCCCCTACAGCATTATCTGATATTCCATTAAGATTTACTTACCCAGTTCCGGAGCAAAACCTGAACAGGGCAAACTATGATGAAGCCTCCCAGGCTATTGGAACGGATGCAGTGACTACACGGCTTTTCTGGGATACGAATTAATTTTCGATATATTAAAATTGAAAGAGGTTATCAAAAGATAACCTCTTTTATTATTTCTGTTGTAAATAAGTATTGGAGTTATACCAGAAAAATTCTATTATGAGTCGATTTATTATAGCAAAGAAGGCCAGAATGTTTTGCTGAAATAATTCCCTTACTTTGCCAAAAATTAATTCATGGAAGATAATAATCAATCGCAGCAACCCAACCAACTGAATATAG
The DNA here is from genome assembly GCA_036675565.1 of Chitinophagaceae bacterium. Lineage (GTDB taxonomy): Bacteria > Bacteroidota > Bacteroidia > Chitinophagales > Chitinophagaceae > JACCYQ01. The sequence goes on along the minus strand of JAKFER010000110.1, from coordinate 38,218 downwards.
AGATATCTGAAGAAGTAGCAGAGGGTACTTATGCAAACCTTGCTATCATTACTCATTCTCATGCAGAATTTGTTATAGACTTTGTGAACGTTATGCCGGGTACACCAAAAAGCAAGGTTAAGTCCCGCATCATTTTTACTCCACAGCATGCTAAGCGTTTTATGAAGGCCATGACCGAAAATATAGGTCGTTTTGAATCAGTAAATGGACCCATCCAGGATCTTGAAGAAATTCAATTGCCATTCAATTTCGGTGGACCTACAGCACAGGCATAAGCATCAAATTCCATTGACTTATTGCAACTGAAAAAGGATTTTTTTATAACTTCAGGATGTGCCTTAAACCAGTGAATGTGAAGTTTCTGTCTATAATTCCTTTTTTAATATTTCTGCAAGTCTTCTCCTATGCACAGGAAAAAGTCTATAAAATAAAAGCTGGACAGGAAATAGGAGATGTTATTCCATTTTCAGAAGTTTATAAATATCCAACCTTTCAATTTGCATCAGTTCTTTTCTTAAATGGCGGGGAAGGAAATGCTTTGCTCAATTATAATTTTTTAAATGGGGAAATGGAATTTATTGATCAAAATGGTGATACCCTTTCATTAGCTGATGAACGAACTATTAAATACATTTTGATTGATAAGGATACATTTTACTTTGATAATGGATATATAAATGTTATTTCCAGTTATGACACAAAAAAACTAGCTAAAAAGCAATTGATAACTTTGGTTGATAAAAAAAACCTGGGGGCTTTTGATTTTCCTGTTTCAGCAGGAACAGAGAATTATACAATTTATCAGAATGTAAAACTTAAAGTAAAAGCGGATGTAACCATGAAGCTTGAAAGTTTTTATTTTATCGGGGAACGACAAAAATTTTACCCGGTAACCAAAAAAAATATATTAAAGCTTTATAAGAAAAATGAGGATTTGGTTTCTAAATACCTAATTGAGCAGCCTGTTAGTTTTTCCAATGAAAAAGATTTGATAAGACTTTTTGATTTTCTTAAAAAAATTGATCGTTAATTTTAGTCTATAATATTCCTTCATCCGCAAAACTATAATAGCCGTCTTCACTAACTATTATATGATCCAGCACTTTGATATCGAGCAATAGTGCAGCAGCTTTTATTTTACTGGTCAATTCTTCATCAGCCCGACTGGGCTTTAAACTTCCGGATGGGTGATTGTGACAAAGAATGAGGCTTACAGCGTTTTCCTGCAGAGCCTTTTTTAATATTACCCGGGGATCGGCTACTGTCCCTGTCATTCCTCCCTGGCTGATGATTTCAAAGTGATTTATTTTGTTAGCCCGGTTTAAAAACAACACAGCAAAAACTTCGTGGTGATAGTCTTTTAATAAGTTTTGTAGGTAATTCGCCACTTCTGAGCTGGATGCAATAATAGGTTTGGTTAAATTAAGAGATGCTTGTCTGCGGCGTCCCAATTCTAATGCAGCAGCAATGGATATGGCTTTGGCTTCTCCAATTCCTTTAACGGACACAAGGTCTTTTACCGTTAATTTACCCAGTTCATTCAGGTTGTCTTTTCCAAGTTTAAGAATGTCTTTAGCCAGCTCTATGGCGCTTTTTTCACGGCTACCTGTACTGATAAGAATAGCGAGTAATTCAGAATTACTTAACGAGGCAGAACCTTTAGATAGTAATTTTTCTCTCGGCCTATCGTCTTTTGCCCATTGTTTTATTGAGTACTTCTGCTCTTGCACAGTTTTGGTTATGTTAATATTTTTATGATATGCAACGTAAGATAATTTTCACCGTTGCATCAAAACCAATCCAAATCTATTAAAAAACCCTAAAATCAAACTTATGAAAACCTCTAAAGCATCCATTGGCGCCTTACACCCAATTTTGTTCTTTGTAGGTGTGTATGTTGTGGCTTTATTTTTCTCCATTTTTATTTGTTCAACTGTTTTTTACAGCATTAATGGACCAGCCAATGAAGCCTCAACCGAAACAAATCAAACCGAACAATTAGCTGGAAGTCCTTACCAGGCCAGTGCAGTTGCAGTTAATTAGTAAATAAACTACAACTTTCATACAACAATTTTTGCAGGATGGATTAATCATAGGCGGATATTAATATCTTCGCCGCTCATTTTTCCGCCATGCAACATACCGCAAAAATATTTGCCGGCACAGGCTCCCGGGAGCTGGCCGAAGAGATATCAAGAAAATACGGAAAACCGCCAGGAAGGGTTAGTATTCAACGTTTTAGTGATGGTGAAATACAGCCGGTCTTTATGGAAAGTATCCGTGGCGAGCATGTTTTTTTGATTCAAAGCACACATTCTCCCTCAGATAACCTGATGGAGCTTTTATTAATGATAGATGCAGCACGCAGAGCATCTGCTTATAAGATTATAGCCGTTATCCCATATTACGGTTATGCCCGCCAGGACAGGAAGGATAAGCCCCGTGTTGCTATTGGAAGTAAGCTTGTTGCCAATATGCTGGTAGCCGCCGGCGCCGACAGGGTTATTACAATGGATCTTCATGCACCGCAAATCCAGGGCTATTTTGACATCCCCGTTGACCACCTCGACAGTTCAGCTGTTTTTATCCCTTACATTGAGCAACTTAAAGTTGAAAATCTTACCTTTGCCGCCCCCGATGTAGGAGCAACCAATCGCATCAGGGAAATTGCCAGTTATTTTGAAGCAGAAATGGTGATCTGTGACAAGCACAGAAAAAGAGCCAATGAAATTGCCAGCATGGTTGTAATAGGTGATGTTGTAGGAAAAGATATTTTGATCATTGATGATATCTGCGATACAGGTGGTACCCTGGCCAAGAGTGCAGCCTTGTTAAAGGAAAAAGGTGCACGAAGTGTAAGAGCAATGATCACGCATCCTGTTTTAAGTGGTAATGCTTATGAAAATATTGAAAACAGTGTTTTGGAAGAATTAGTTGTGTGCAACACCATTCCATTGGCTAAAACAAGCCCTAAAATAAAAGTGCTGACTGTAGCCGAATTGTTTGCCATTGCTATTCGGAATGCTTATGAAAATAAGAGTATTAATAATCTTTTTATTCATTCTCAAAGACGTAATAAACAATAATTGTGCAGGTTTTAAATACCTGTATTTGAACTTTTACTAAATAAAAAACAACAATGAAAACAATTACAATCGAAGGACAACTGAGGACCGGACTTGGCAAAGGAGCCGCCCGCCAATTACGCTCTCAGGGAAACGTGCCTGGTGTAATTTACGGGGGTGCAAAGGAACTGAGCTTTTTTGCTCCGTCTTCCGCATTTAAAACCTTAGTGTATACGCCAAGTTTCCAGATCGCTGAAGTTAATTTAGACGGTAGCACTTACCGCTGCATTTTAAAAGATCTTCAGTTTGATAAAGTATCTGATGAACTGATTCACGTGGATTTGCTGGAATTGGTTGAAGACAAAAAAGTGATTGCAACTATTCCTATTAAGTTTACAGGAGTATCAGTCGGTGTTAAAGCCGGGGGTCGTTTGGTAACAAAAATGAAGGCTTTAAAAGTAAAAACTTTGCCTAAATACCTGAAAGAGTTTATCGAAGTAAGCATTGATGATCTTGAATTAAATGGCAATATTCGTGTGCAGGATGTAAAAGAGGAACACTTTGAGATTGTAAACTCTCCGCGTATTCCAATTGCATCAGTAGTGTTAACACGCCAGTTAAAGCAAGAAGAAGCCACTGCAGAAAAGGCTCCGGCAAAATAATTTTTTCAAAATACCTTGAACCCGTATCAGTTGATGCGGGTTTTTTTATCTGCAATCCACAATGTGACCTGTGTATTTCATCAGGTTAACAAAGCAGTTTTCTTTTTTAGGATATTTAATGTTGCAATTTTATCAGGATGAAATTTTTGATCATTGGTTTGGGAAATATCGGTGTTGAATATGCTCACACCCGCCACAATATTGGTTTTGATGTGGTCAATGCCTTTGTACAAAAACATGGAGGCACATTTAAAAATGATCGGCTGGCATTCGTAGCGGAGGTAAAGTTGAAGGGTAGGCAATGCATTTGCATTTGTCCTACCACCTATATGAACCTGAGTGGGCGGGCTGTTAAATACTGGATGGATAAAAAAAACATCTCCATTGAGAATACTTTAGTGGTTGTTGATGATATTGCATTACCATTATCCAAGTTGAGACTACGGCCAGGTGGAAGTGATGCGGGGCATAATGGTTTAAAAAGTATACAGGAATCTTTGGGTTCGGTCAATTATCCAAAACTTCGATTTGGCATTGGCAACAATTATCCAAAAGGCCGCCAGGTTGATTTTGTTTTGGGAAAATGGACACAAGAAGAAGAACCTTTAGCGTCATTAAAAATTGAAAAAGCAGTGGAAGCTATTGAATCATTTGTTACCAATGGAATCACGCTTACCATGTCTGAAATAAATAATAAGGAATTTTCACTATGAGAAATGGAGGGGATTCCCTATTTTAGCATTTCCAACCTAAGTTTATTTTCTAAAGTCCAATATTGTGTTAGCTACCTAAATATATGGGATAGCCCCTGTGATTTGCATCCGATGTATTTAACTCTAAAACCTTCCTATTTATGAAGATTTTTTGTGTTGGCCGTAACTATGTAGCACATGCGCAGGAATTAGGTAATGATTTACCTGATGAACCGGTTATTTTTATGAAACCAAAAAGCGCACTGCTGCAGCCACATACGCCATTTTATTATCCTGAGTTTACCAATGAATTGCATTATGAATGCGAGTTGGTTCTTCGCATATGCAAGAACGGTAAATACATACAGGAAAAGTTTGCCAGTAAGTATTATGATGCTGTAACAGTCGGTATTGATTTTACTGCTCGTGATATTCAGGATGAATTGAAGTCAAAAGGACTGCCATGGGAAAAAGCCAAAGCCTGGGATAATTCTGCTGCCATTGGTAAATGGGTTGCCTTCCCGGATTTGAAGAACAAAAAGGACATCAACTTTGGGTTATATAAAAACAAAGAACTTGTACAGCAAGGAAATTCCAGCGAGATGAATTTTGATTTTGATTATATCGTTTCATACATATCTAATTATTTTAGTGTCAACATTGGGGACCTGGTCTTTACGGGTACGCCAGCTGGTGTGGGCGAATTAGTTGTTGGCGATGAAATTGAAGGATTTATGGAAGATGATAGCTTGCTAAAACTGGAGATCAAATAATTTTTCAGGCAAAAGCTTTTAGCCATCCTGCTTCCAGGGTGGCTTCGTTTTTTGTCACCAGCCGTTTACCTTATTTTTACGGCCCTTATTTTCTTTTAATACTATGATAGATCAGCAAATATTTGTAACTGCTTACCGGCTTATGTTTACGGCTAAATCGATGGCCGAAATTTACGAAGCAAATCGCCAGGTTTGCAAATACGTTCATTCAACCAGTCGCGGTCACGAAGCCATTCAACTGGCTACTGCTTTTCAGTTATTAAACTGCGATTTTGTTAGTCCTTATTACAGGGATGATTGCATGTTACTCGGTTTAGGTTACGAGCCCTATGAATTGATGTTACAGTTGTTAACCAAAGCAGAAGATCCATTTACCGGCGGACGCTCATATTATTCTCATCCAAATTCAAGAGATCAAAATAAACCAAAGATAATTCACCAGAGCAGTGCCACAGGCATGCAGGCCATTCCAACTACCGGTGTTGCTCAGGGTATTCAATACCTGGAATCTATATATTCTCATATGCTGGATAAGGGTCCCAATGAAGAAAACCCGTTGGTTGTTTGTTCATTGGGCGATGGCAGTGTAACAGAAGGGGAGGTAAGTGAAGCTTTTCAATTTGCTGTTTTAAAAAAATTACCCATTATATATCTTGTTCAGGATAATCAATGGGGCATAAGCGTTAGTAGTTCAGAAGCCCGGACGATGGATGCGTATGAATATGCTGAAGGATTTAAAGGCATGGAAAGGATAAAAGTGGATGGCACTGATTTCAAAAAGAGTTATAAAGTAATGGGGCAGGTGATAAAAGATGTCCGTATGAACCGTGGCCCCTGGTTGGTGCATGCTAAAGTGCCGTTGCTCAATCACCATACCAGTGGCGTTAGAAAAGAATTTTACAGAACAGAAGAAGACCTGGCCAAACATGCAAAGAATGATCCATTGCCTAAACTCAGGGAACTGCTGTTAGAAAAAGGCATTCACGAAGAAATACTATTTCAGCTGGAGGAAAAAGTAATAAATCATGTAGCTGAAGATTTTAAGAAAGCCATGGCTGCTCCAGAACCAGATCCTTCTTTAGTTGCAGAACATATTTTTGTACCAACTCCCGCTACTGAAGAAGAAGGTGAAAGAGAACCTGAAGGGAGGGAGAAAGTCATGATGGTGGATGCTGCTTTGTTTGCAGTAAGAGAAATTATGGAAGATGATGAAGCCTGTATTTTTTATGGCCAGGATGTGGGTCGCAGGTTGGGCGGTGTTTTTAGGGAAGCAGCCACTCTTGCGGAACAGTTTGGTGACCACCGGGTATTTAATACCGCCATTCAGGAAGCCTATATTATTGGATCTACAGTTGGATTGAGTGCCATTGGCATAAAGCCAATAGTGGAAGTTCAATTTGCTGATTACATCTACCCGGGATTCAATCAACTGGTTACGGAAATTTCAAAATCATGTTATTTATCAATGGGAAAATTTCCGGTTGGTGCTATCATACGGGTACCTATAGGTGCTTATGGGGGTGGTGGTCCATATCATAGTGGAAGCATTGAAACTACGCTGCTATCCATTAAAGGAATTAAAATTGCTTATCCTTCCAATGCTGCAGATATGAAAGGGTTGATGAAGGCTGCATACCTGGATCCTAACCCGGTTGTTATGCTTGAACATAAGGGGTTATATTGGAGTAAGGTACCGGGGACAGAAGATGCAAAAAGGGTAGAACCTTCATTTGATTACCTTTTACCTTTTGGAAAAGGGAATATTGTACTTAATGCTGACTATGCTAAAATGAATAATGAATCTACTTGTTGTGTTATCACTTATGGGATGGGTGTTTATTGGGCAAAAAAGGCAGCGCAAAAATTTCCGGGTCTAGTTGAAGTAATTGATTTACGTACTTTATATCCTTTGGATGAAGACCTGGTATTTGAAAGAGTAAAAAAACATGGAAAATGCCTGGTGCTTACAGAAGAACAACAAAATAATTCTTTCGCTGAAGCACTGGCAGGCAGAATATCAAAAGCATGTTTTCAATGGCTGGATGCGCCGGTTGAAGTGTTGGGTGCCTTGAACTTACCTGCTGTTCCATTAAATACAAGCCTGGAGCATGCCATGCTGCCCAATGCCATAAAAACAGAAAAAGTGTTGGAAACTTTAATCAATTATTAAAACAAAATCACTTGTTTTAATTAGCGGTCGAATTGGAGAATTTTATTGAAAGTACATTTTCAATGGCTTCACATAATTCCCGGAAGGCTGCTGGTTTGGTTAGAAAATGAACCGCTCCCATTGCCTTTGTTTCATCAATGTCTTTCTTTAAAGATGATGTAGAGTAAATAATGACAGGAATATCTTTAACCCTTGCATTCTTTTTTAATTCCAGCAGGCATTTTTTGCCATCCACTTTTGGCATATTAAGATCAAGGAAAATATAATCTGGTAATACGGAACTTTTGTTTAAAAGTTCCAGGCCATCATCGCATGAGCTGGCTAAATGACATTCAATATTCGGGTCAACTTCTTTCACAGCTTCCATGAAAAATTCCTGGTCATCAATGTCATCATCAATTAAAAAAATAACCTTACTCATGCGGAAAAATCTTTGTTATAGGATTTAGAAAAATATCTGCTAAAATAAAACATATAAGTCAATGACTCAAGCATACAGTAAAACCTGTAGCGATTCTTTCAAAACTTTAACCTGAATTAATTAAAATGCCTGTTTAAAGATAGTTTTTTCCCAAAAGTTTTGTCAACTTTACAATCATTTCTTTATTTTTGCCGCCCTTTAGGCGAGGTAGCTCAGCTGGCTAGAGCGCAGCACTCATAATGCTGAGGTCAGGAGTTCGAGTCTCCTTCTCGCTACTGGTTTTAAAAAGACAGGTTGAATAGCCTGTCTTTTTTCATTTCATTTTTAGAATAAAACCGGATTTAAAGGAGTGTTTATTATTTCGCCAACAATTGCTCCAGGGCACCAGGTTTCCCAATCCAAAACCTGGTTTTTATTTTCAGGGTTTTTCAATCGCATATCTCTATCCATAAAAATGATCGTCATCACTTTACGCATTTCTTTAGTAATGTTAGCTCCCGCCCGGTGAAATATCCATCCTGAATGAAAACTAATCTCACCTAAATCAAAAGGCTCTGTTACATGTTTATAATCGGTCACTTTTAATTTTTGTTGCATTATCATTTCACTTTCATCACCAATAGCCAGTTCTCTTCCTTCAACAATTTCATGACTGCCAGCACTAAATTCAAGCGGGCCCATTTCTAATGGTGTGGCTTGCAATGGAATCCATGCAGTTATCGTTTTATCTGTTTCAAGTGGCCAGTAATATTGGTCCGCATGCCAGGGTGTTATTCCGCCGCCTCCTTCTTTAAACAAGGCCTGGTCATGATATAACCGCACACCTTTCACCTGCATTAATTCTGTGGCAATTTTGGCTATTCGCTTACTGAAAACCAATTGTTTTACAATTTCATTTTCTCTCCATAAATTAAATAACTGTAAAAATGCTTTTCCATATGTATCTCTTGCTTCCAGGGAAGTATTTACCTTATTCATTTTATTAACTTGCTCCGTAATTACTTCATTAAAAAAAATCACTGTTGCTGGATCTAATACCTGTTTAAGTTTTATAAACTTGTTCTGTTGAAAAAATTCTATTTGTTCAGGACTTAGTTGATACGGAGCATCTAATGCCAATTGAATAGAATGGGGGATTGCCATTATTTAATTTTTATACACAAACTTAATTTTTTATTATTAACAGATGGAAATCAGCAATAAGATCATTCGATTAGCAACATCAAAAGATGCTGAAGCTATTTTAAATATTTATGCTCCGTATATCCAACATACATCCTACACCTTTGAACAGGATGTGCCATCTTTAAATGATTTTGAAAGCAGGATTACCAATTATTTAAAAAGCTGGCCATGGCTTGTTTGCGAAATCGATGGTAAACTGGCAGGATATGCTTATGCTTCCCGTTACCGCGAAAGAGTTTGTTATCAATGGAGCGTTGAATGTTCGGTTTATATACACGATGATTACCAAAACGTTGGTATGGCTGCAGCTTTGTATGAAGCTTTAATGAACATTTTAAAAAGACAGGGTTTTGTAAATGTTTATGCTGTAATTAATTTACCTAATCCTAAAAGCGTCAATTTTCATGAACGGTTTGGATTTAAATGGTTTGCAACCTACAATCATGTTGGGTATAAATTGGGTGAATGGAAAAATGTGGGTTGGTGGCAATTGATGTTGAATGAGCTTAGAGAAGATCCACCTGCACCTATATTATTTGAACAAATGGATAAAACATTTTTAGCTCCAATGTTAAATGAGCTATCCAAAAAAATAAAGAGGAACTAGTCCTCTTTAAAAATGTTTTTATTTTTATATGATTTTTTAAGCGGTCATTTCCTTATTGGCAACATTTGTTTTTCTCCCCGGATATACTTCTAACGCCTTTTCCAAACAATCCATTGCCGAATTTAAAGATGGCAGGTTCAGTACATAAGCTAACCTTACTTCATCTTTTCCTAAACCCGGTGTTCCATAAAATCCGGTTGCAGGAGCCAGCATAATGGTTTGATCTTTGTATGTAAATGATTCCAATAACCACTGGCAGAAATAGTCTGCATCATCAATAGGTAATTTAGCAATAGCATAAAATGCACCACCGGGATTGGGACAAAAAACCCCTGGCATTGCATTCAATCTTTTTACAAGTAAATCACGACGAGCCAGGTATTCGGCTTTTGGTGCTTCAAAATAATGATCTGGCAAATCAACGGCTGCTTCACCCATAATCTGAGCTAAGCCTGGAGGACTTAACCTGGCTTGTGCAAATTTCATGGCTGTATTTAAAACGGATTTATTTTTAGTAACCAGTGCTCCTAATCTTGCACCACAGGCACTATAACGTTTACTTATGGTATCCATCAAAACAACATGTTCTTCCATTCCTTCAAGATGCATGGCGCTTACGAATTCACCATCATAACAAAACTCACGATAGGCTTCATCACTAAAAAGATACAAGCTATGGTTAAGACAAATGGTCTTAAGTGCTTCCATTTCTGCCCTGCTGTATAAATAACCTGTCGGATTGTTTGGATTGCAAACAACAATGGCTTTTGTTTTAGGTGTAATCACTTTTTCAAATTCTGCTATGGGAGGCAATGCAAATCCATTTTCAATATGCGAAGTAATGGGTACTACTTTAACACCTGCAGTTACTGCAAAGCCGTTATAGTTTGCATAAAAGGGTTCAGGAATGATGACTTCATCGCCTGGGTTCAGGCATGAAAAAAAACTAAAAAGAATGGCTTCACTCCCGCCTGTGGTTACAATAATCTCGTTGGGTGTAACATCTATTCCAACCTTATGATAATATTGAACCAGCTTAATGCGGTAGGATTCATTGCCGGCACTATGACTGTATTCCAGCACCTTCATATCCGTATGCTTTACAGCATCCATAATGGATGGTGGGGTTTCAATATCCGGTTGCCCGATATTTAAATGGTAAACCCTGGTGCCTTTCTTTTTGGCAGCTTCTGCAAAAGGAACAAGCTTGCGTATGGGGGATGCAGGCATTTGTTCTCCGCGTTCTGAAATTTTTAGCATGGCGCAAAGGTAAATTGGAAAAATTAATTTACCCTGTTCATCTTTGGTAAATGAGTTTATTAGCCTGTAAAAAGGACAGAATGGAAAGTTTTTATTTTAATAGTTTTCTTCGTAATAAGTGGGGAAAACATTTGGTGGCAATGAATCTGGCAAAAGAAAATCTAAAAATTCTTTTTCGATATCCTCAACGGATTTTATAAAATTATTGACTGTTTCTTTTGCATTTTCCATAATGGCATGACTACCTGATTTTTCATAAAAAGTATGAAATGACTTTTTGATATTAAGTTGGGGAGTAGGTATAAGCATCGTTATCTTTTATAAAATAATTGAATTAAAATTATATGCCAGCTTAATCTTAAGCAGCGCTGCTTATTTTATAAGGTTTCGGAAATTGTTTATTCTACAATTTAATAATCGAAATGTGGATCGTTAAATTTTCAAAATTCCCGTTTAGGGTAATACATGATGAAAACTTATTGGGTAATAAATTAAAATTGACATAAAAAAAACCCCGTTTTCTGAACGGGGTTTTTAAAAAGCGGATTAAAATTTATGACTTTGATTTTGGGTTTGCTGCAACATGAGCATCATATGCTTTTGCTTCAAGCACCTCTCCCGATATTAATACCTTTTTAGGTGTTTCTATTCCTGCCAATTTAATAAATACATCTTTTGTAAAAGGAGCAACTGCTGCCGCATTATATTGAACTTTTACTTTAGCTGTTTTACCAGGCATAATGGGTTCAGTAGGTTTTTCAGGAGTTGTACATCCACAACTTCCCCAGGTATTTTCAACTACTAATGGTTTGTTACTGGTATTGGTTAATTCAAAATAAAAGGATACAGGAACATTTTGTTTAATCTTTCCAAAATTGTGATTTTCTGTATTCACTTTCATTACTTCGTCTGGCGTTTGTTGGGCCATAACTGCAGAACTCATAAACAGCACACTTGCTGCCACTAGTAAACGTTTCATATCTTATTGATTTATTTGTTTTAAAAATTGAATAGATGCATTTGATGGTGCCGATCCAACCGGAGCTTTCCAAACATTTCCTTTAATAGTAAATACTTTTGTTTTATCTCCATTATAAGTAATGTTCACATATTTTTCAAAAGGACCTTCTGCCGCAGCATTGAAACCAACTTTTATCAAGGCACTTTTACCAGGAGCTATTGGTTCACGACTCCATTCTGGTGTAGTGCATCCGCAAGTAGCTGTAACTGTATTTAATTGAAGCGGTTCCTTTCCCTCATTTACAATCACAAATTCATGATACACAGGTTTGCTTTGGGGGATCTTTCCAAAATCATAAAAAGTTTCCTTTAATACAAGATCTTCTTTAACCAATTTAGCTTCAGTTGCCTTTTGAGCCTGCAATGAAGTAATTGATAATAAAGTCAGGACCAGGAAATATATTTTACTCATTTGTGAGATTTGTTTCAAATTTAGATCAAAGATGCCAAAATGCATAATATGGTGGCATCCCATTACATTTTTTTTAACGATTATAACAGTTGTTAGTAAAATTACAACTGTCAGGCTTATAAAAGGCCCATTCTGTTATCTTTGCCCCATGGAAAATAATACGTCCACAACGATGATTGCCGACGAAAAATTGTCTTTTGATCATTTCAGAAATGAAGTATTAAATGATTATAAGGTAATATATCTTAGCCGCGAAGTCAGCCTGATAGCCCGGAAAGAGGTACTTACCGGTAAAGCTAAATTTGGCATTTTTGGCGATGGTAAGGAGCTGGCCCAGGTGGCTTTAGCCAAGTTTTTTCAGACTGGCGATTTTCGTTCAGGCTATTACCGAGATCAGACATTTATGTTTGCAGCAGGTTTGGCCACGGTTGAGCAATTTTTCGCCCAGCTTTACGCCGATCCGGATATTCAAAATGATCCTTTTAGTGCAGGGCGGCAAATGAATGCCCATTTCTCAACTCCTTTTGTAAATGCAGATGGAGAATGGCTGCCGCTGGTTAAAACCAAAAATATATCAGCAGATATAGCTCCAACCGCGGGTCAAATGCCCCGGGGTTTAGGATTGGCATTTGCTTCCAAAGCCTTCCGGAATATTCCGCAATTAAAAGAGTTCCGCAACTTATCGGATGGAGGCAACGAGGTTTGTTTTACAACTATTGGTGATGCCAGTACTTCTGAAGGTCATTTTTGGGAAACCATCAATGCCGCAAGCGTTATGCAGGTGCCCCTTGTAGTTTGTGTTTGGGATGATGGATATGGTATTTCTGTTCCTAAAAAATATCAAACCACCAAAGAGTCTATTTCTGATGCCCTGGCCGGCATGCAAAAACAAGACGGAACCAATGGTATTCATATTATAAAAGTCAAGGGATGGGATTATGCAGGCATGTGCCAGTCTTTTGAAGAAGGTGTTCGCCTTGCCAGGGAAACGCATACACCCATATTATTTCATGTTGAAGAACTCACGCAGCCACAGGGCCATTCCACTTCAGGTAGCCATGAACGTTATAAAAGCGCTGACCGGTTAGCATGGGAAAAAGAATGGGATTGTTTACGTAAAATGAAGGAATGGATTTTAGCCAATGCATTAGCCACTGATCAGGAATTAAGCAGGATTGAAGAAGAAGCCAAACAAAAAACAAAGGATGGCAGGAAAAAAGCATGGGAAAATTATTTGTCACCCATCCAGGCTCAGGTAGAAAAAACAGTTGACCTGGTTAATAATTTGGCAAACGTTATTCCCGGGCAGGAAGAAAAGTTTAAGTTGCTTGCTTCTGAATTATCCGGGAACCGGGAACCGTTGCGCAGGGATGTTTTAAAAACTTTAAAATCAGCTATTAATCTTGCCGGGAATACGGATGCAATATTCTGGACAAAAGATTATTATCACGATTTATTAAAGGAGAACCATGAATTATATAATTCGCATCTTTATAATGAAGGTCCTAAAAGTGCATTGAAAATCCAGGAAGTAAAGGCATCTTTCTCACCTGAAGGTGTAACCGTAAATGGTTACGAAGTATTGAATAAATATTTTGATGAATTATTTACCAACAATCCAAAGGTGGTAGCCTTTGGCGAAGATCTTGGCTATATTGGTGATGTAAACCAGGGCTTTTCCGGATTACAGCAAAAGCATGGTGAATACCGGGTATTTGATACAGGTATAAGGGAACTGACAATTATGGGACAGGGGATAGGTCTTGCATTAAGAGGCCTTCGGCCCATTGCGGAGATTCAATATCTTGATTACTTGCTGTATGGCCTGCAACCATTAAGCGATGATGTATCTACACTGCATTTCAGAACAAAAGGTCAGCAAAGTTGCCCGGTCATTATCAGGACCAGGGGACACAGGCTAGAAGGTATCTGGCATAGCGGTTCGCCAATGGGTATGGTGATCAATGCCCTTCGTGGTATGTACGTTTGTGTTCCACGGAATATGACGCAGGCCGTTGGGATGTATAATACTTTACTTCAATCAAATGATCCCGCTATAGTTATTGAATGTTTAAATGGTTACCGGTTAAAAGAAAGTTTACCAAATAATCTTTTATCGATGACAGTGCCATTGGGTGTTCCGGAAATTTTGAAAGCGGGTGATGATATGACCATTGTATCCTACGGATCTACATTGCGTATCATAGATGAAGCCGTTTCCACCCTTGAAAATGAAGGCATCAGTTGCGAAGTGATCGATGTCCAAACACTCTTACCATTCGATCTCAATCATGTCATTTTATCATCACTCAAAAAGACCAGCCGTATTGTTTTTATTGATGAAGATGTGCCAGGTGGTGCCGCCGCATACATGTTCAACAAAGTAATGGAAGAACAAGTTGGTTATCGTTATTTAGATGTTGCTCCACGTACTATTACAGCTAAAGCACACCGTCCTTCTTATGGCAGTGATGGTGATTATTTCAGCAAACCCAATGCACAGCAAATTGAAACAGTTATAAAAGAAATGATGGCGGAATAATAAACACTTCATGGATATAGGTTTTCTTGAAATCATTGATATTTTAGGTACATTTTCATTTGCCGTTTCAGGAGCTTTCTTTGCCATGGGAAAAAGATTAGATCCATTTGGAGTACTGATTATCGCTTTTGTTACAGCCATTGGAGGTGGTACTTTAAGGGATCTTTTAATCGGTGACCTGCCGGTTGCCTGGCTGACTCATGAAATAATTACAGTTGTCATTTTTGTAGCTGCCATTGGTACCATGTTGTTTGACAAATTCATTAGAAAATTTAACCGCACTTTATTTTTGTTTGATGCCCTTGGGCTGGGATTATTTACATTGGTTGGAATTGAAAAAGGAATTCAACTTGATTTAAGTATTGGTATCTGTATTGCGTTGGGAACCATCACAGCCAGTTTTGGTGGTGTATTGAGAGATGTTCTGTTAAACCAGGTTCCGCTTATTTTTCGGAAAGAGATATATGCTTCTGCAAGCATCATCGGGGGACTTTTTTATTTTCTTTTGATATACTTAAACATCCCATTTGATTTAGGAAAGATAATTTGTATTTTACTCATCGTAACTATTCGCATTATTGCTGTAAGGTATAAACTCGCTTTACCACAGTTCAAAAATCAATAACATGAAATAAATTAAATTTTAAGTGGTATTCATGTCCGCAATGATAATTGACAATAAATAAGCGACTTAAATCAAAATAAAATAAACACATGAAATTTTCCATGTACCAGGTTGATGCATTTGCCAATAAATTGTTTACGGGCAACCCAGCGGCTGTAATTCCGTTAAAAAAATGGATCGATGACAGCTTAATGCAAAAAATTGCCATGGAAAACAACCTGGCAGAAACCGTTTTTTTTGTTCAGCGAAAAGATAAAGATTATGATATCCGTTGGTTTACACCCGTATCGGAAATCAATTTATGTGGTCATGCCACACTTGCATCTGCATTTGTCCTTTTCCAGGAGCTGAAGGTGAAACAAAACAAAATTGTTTTTCACTCCAAAAGCGGACCACTTACAGTAACCAAAAATAAAAGAGTAAAAGGTGAAGGGTTCAGTGCCAGGCTTGATTTTCCTTCCTGGAAACCGGAAAGAATCAGTGATTATCCCGAAGGTTTGCAGCAAGCTTTAGGTGTAAAAGAAATCATAGGTGTTTATAAGAATCGAGATCTTTTAATTGAACTGAATTCAGAAGAAGACGTTTTAAATGCAACACCAGATTTAACGGCATTAAAAAAGATGAATGAAAAATTCATCATTACAGCGCCGGGGAAAGAGGTGGATTTTGTGTCCCGTTTTTTTGCACCTGCCATTGGGGTTGATGAAGACCCGGTTACCGGCTCCGCACATGCGCAATTAATTCCTTTCTGGAGCGAAAAACTGGCTAAGGTAAAAATGACGGCCCGACAATTGTCTGCAAGAGGTGGCAGTTTGGATTGCGAACAACATGGTAAAAGAGTTTTTATTGGCGGAAGTTGCGTTTTCTTTTTTAAAACCGAATTTGTAATCAAAAAGAAAGATTGGATGTAATTTATTCCAGGAACCGGTTTCTCACTTCAGGTGAGGGAATCATACACTGCGTTTTTTTCCCAAACCATTTATAACGGTTGTCAGATATAAATTCATAAACTGCATCCCGTATAAATGCCGGAATAATCCAAAAGACCTGCGTCCATTTCCAATACCATGGAAGATGATTATAAACCTTTAATGCGGCAGTAGATTTTTTATAAGCAATACCGTTTTTTATAAAAACAAAAGATTTTGTATAACCTGGTTCAAAACCATGTTGCGTTAAAATTTTTTTCCCCATATCAGATTGCATAGCGGAGAATCGCAACACTTTCTTTTTATCCTGGCTTATCAGAAAATTTACGATTCCATTGCAAAAATTGCAGATACCATCAAATAAAACAACAGGGTGATCTTTTTCCATTAAATAAAAACCCCGGCAAAGCCAGGGTAAATTTTATTGTAAATTATGAAACACTTTTTGAACATCTTCATCCTGTTCCAGTTTGTCAACCAGTTTGAAAACATCTTCAGCCTGGTCTTCTGGTAAAGAAACGGTTGTTGTGGGTACCCATTCCAGTTCCGCACTGATCGGGGTAATGCCTTTTTCTTCCAGTGCATTTTGCATATTTCCAAAATCGGTAAATCCACATCTTACCACTAAAACTTCTTCTCCATTTTCTCCTGTTCCTTCACCCAATTCCTCAAGCCCAAAATCAATTAGTTCCAGTTCCAGTTCTTCACTGTTTAATCCTTGCGGGTTTAACCTGAATGCACCCATCTTTTTAAACTGAAAACTTACACTGTTACTATTTCCTAATGTTCCGCCACCTTTATTAAAAATGGATTTCACATTCGCTACCGTTCTCACATGGTTATCCGTTGCCGTTTCAACCAATATAGCTACTCCATGTGGTGCATATCCTTCGTATAAAATTTCATCATAATTCACCAATTCTTTTCCCTGTGCCCTTTTTATGGCAGCTTCCACACGATCCTTTGGCATTCCAGCACTTCTGGCATTTTGAAAACATCGACGCAGAGCAGCATTCGTATTTGGGTCAGGGCCTCCAGCTTTTACCGCAATTACAATCTCTTTTCCAATCCTGGTAAATTGTTTTGCCATCCGGTCCCAGCGGGCAAACATGGTTGATTTTCGAACCTCAAATATTCTTCCCATAAAATCTTCTTATTTCAATTTGTTTATTTTATACCAGCTTAGCCGCCTTGTTCAGCATCCTTGCGTCGCAATCCTTTCATCTTCCTTTTATCTATTAATCAATAGCGGCGTGCAAATTTAATGCAATGATGATAAATGAAAAACCGCCTCTTAAAAGGCGGTTTAACAATGATGGTTAATTATATCAATGGTGGAATTTCTTCAGGTATTTCATGTTTATCATTTGGTGGATACTTGCCAGGGTTTCTAAGTTTGCTGTTTTTCTGACCATAGAAAAAATAAATACCAATACCAATGGCCAACCAGATGGCTAACCGGTACCAGCTTTCAGCAGGTAATGCATACATCAGGTAAACGCAAACAAGTATACCCATGATAGGTACAAATGGAACCAATGGCGTTCTGAAAGCCCTTGGCAAATCAGGCATTTTTTTACGCAGGATCATAACACCGAGACATACTAATACAAATGCGAATAGTGTTCCGATACTAACCATATGTCCTAAATCAGAAATTGGAACGAAACCTGCAAAAATGCTTACAAATACCATAAAGAACATGTTCGTTTTAAATGGTGTTCTGAATTTTGAATGTATCTGGCTGAAAAACTTAGGCAGTAATCCGTCCTTGCTCATAGAATAAAATACCCGGCTCTGGCCAAGTAGCATCACCAGCATAACAGAAGTATAACCCGCTAAAATGGCAAGGATCAAACCCGTTTGTAAAAAATCATATCCTGTTACGGCAAATGCTGTTGCTGCAGGTTTGGCATCTCCGGCAAATTCTTTATAATTTAATAAGCCTGTCATTACATGGGCAAATAAAACATAGAGGATAGTGCATACAAATAGCGAACCCAGGATGCCAATCGGCATTCCTTTCTTTGGATTCTTAGCTTCCTGCGCCGCTGTTGACACTGCATCAAAACCAATAAAAGCAAAAAAGACTACAGCTGCACCGGTGGCAATTCCTGTCCATCCAAAATTTTCAAACTTGCCAGTATTAGCGGGGATATAAGGATCGTAATTAGCAGGATCAATATGACCCCAGCCTAAAATAATAAACATCAGTACTACCAATACTTTTAAAATAACCAATACATTATTGATTCTTGATGATTCCTGTGTGCCCCTGATTAAAATAGCGGAGAGAATCAAAACAATTACAATCGCTGGCAAGTTGATGATCCCATCCGAATAAATCGTTCCATCGCTAAGCGTTAATGATTCCCAGGGAGAACTCACGAAAGCTTTAGGTAAATGAATATTAAATATGGACAGAAATTCAAGTAAATATCTTGACCAACTTACGGCTACTGTGGCAGCCCCCACTGCATATTCAAGTACAAGGTCCCATCCAATGATCCAGGCTATGAATTCCCCCATCGTTGCATATGAATAGGTATAGGCACTACCGGCAACGGGGATCATTGATGCAAATTCTGCATAACATAATCCTGCAAATGCACAACCAACTGCTGCCAGTACAAAAGAAAGTGTAACAGCCGGACCTGCATTTTCAGCAGCAGCTATTCCGGTCAGTGAAAATAAACCTGCGCCTATAATAGCGCCAATACCTAAAGCTACAAGTGCCCCTGAACCTAAAGTTCTTTTTAAGGTATGACTTCCACTTTCCTGCGCCTCATGCATCAGTACATTCATTGGTTTTCGGATAAACAAACTCATTGAGATATTTTTTTTGTGAATGATTAGATATTTACAGTTTCATTGACTGTTACGTCCTTATTTTTATTTGTATTTGAGTTTTTTATGGCGGACAAGTACCTGTTTAACTCCTCTTTCACTTTAGGAAACAAAAAGAATAACCCGATCATATTAGGAAATACCATTGCCAGGATCATAGCATCTGAAAATTGAATAACTGCTCCTAATGTGGCCGAAGCGCCAATAACGACAAAGGCAAGAAATAAAAGTTTGTAACTGAGATCTGCAGCTTTGCTGCGTCCAAACAAATATTTCCATGCCTGTAATCCGTAATAAGACCAGGAAATCATTGTTGAAAATGCAAACAGGATTACAGCTATCGTTAAAACATAAGAGAAATTTGGAATTACATCATTATACGCTGCTGAAGTAAGATCTACTCCTCCAATGGTTTGCCCGGTTGATTTTATTAACACACCTGCTGCATTAGCGTTGCTGTAATCAAACAAGCCATCCATATTAAAAAGTACAATAACTAATGCAGTCATGGTGCAAATAACTACCGTATCTATAAATGGTTCCAATAAAGAAACGATACCTTCTGAAGCGGGGTAACGGGTACGGACAGCCGAATGCGCAATGGCTGCTGATCCTGCTCCTGCTTCATTAGAAAATACTGCCCTGCGAAAACCCTGGATCATCACACCAAAAAATCCACCTAAACCTGCGGCTGGTGTAAAGGCCTGGTCGATGATCAATGAAAATGCTTCACCTATCTGGTTGTAATGCGCAAAAATAATTATCAGGGATGCAACAATGTAAAGACCAGCCATAAAGGGAACGATCTTTTCTGTTACCTGTGCAATCCTTTTAATACCTCCGATGATAACCAGACCGACAACAATTGCAAGTATTAATCCTATAAAAAATCCGGATGAACCACCTTCTAATCCAACCATGCTGATGATTTGTGCACTGGCCTGGTTTGATTGAAAAGCATTACCTCCTCCAAAAGATCCGCCTACACAAAGCATGGCAAATAATATTGCCAGCGGCTTACCTAAAAAAGCAACTTTGGATCCTTTTAATCCTTTGCTTAAATAATACATTGGCCCGCCGTAGACAGTGCCATCAGGACCAATATCCCGGTACTTTACTCCTAATGTACATTCTACAAATTTGGATGACATGCCGATCAAGCCGCAAATGATCATCCAGAATGTTGCACCCGGGCCACCCAATGAAATGGCAACAGCCACGCCTGCAATATTGCCCAATCCCACTGTGCCTGAAACGGCTGTTGCTAATGCCTGGAAATGACTCACTTCACCATGAGAAGATTCATCTTTAATGGTATCAGGGATATCTCCATCTGGTGATATATTGGCTTGTGCAGATTTATTTGGTGGATTCCTTACATCCAGGTGATCATATTTCCCTCTGACAACTCGAATAGCCAGTGGGAATAACCGGATATTTATAAATGTGAAATATAAAGTAAAGAATAACGCACCAGCCACTAATAATATAACCACAATGGGTACTGAAACGGTATCTGTAAATTGAATGGGATAGAATACAACACTTTCGAACCAGTTAGCGATTGGCGCAAACCATTCATTAACTCTTTCATCTAATCCTTTCTTTATTTCAGGTTGTTCCTGTGCAAATATGAACGTTGGTAAAAATAGTACGGGAAGCAGGAAACCGAACTTCAATAAGTTTTTTTTCATGTACAGCGTTGGTTTTTACATTCATTGAATGTGCGTGTAATCAGATGGTTTATTAAAAACAGGTCGTAAAGTAAATAATAATTTAATTGAGCAGGCGAAAACTTTTATACAATATTGTTGGTTTACATTATTTTTTGAACGTCTGGAACAATTGAGAAATGTTATTTAACACACAGATATTATAACTTTTGTACTATTTTGCTGCCCTTTCATACCCAACCGGCAAACTACAAAGGACTCAAAACTTACCATATATGAAACAAATTCCCTTGTTTGTAAAAATTTTTATTGGCATTATTTGCGGTGTATTATTTGCGTTATTGTTGTTACAAATAGATGGGGGAAAACAATTTATCCAGGATTGGATTAAACCATTCGGAACCATTTTTATAAACCTGTTAAAGCTGATTGCCGTACCACTTATTCTTGCTTCCTTAATTAAAGGGATCAGCGACCTCAAGGATATTTCCAAATTGAGTAAAATGGGTTTTCGCACTATAGGGTTTTACCTTTTTACTACTTTATTTGCAGTATGTCTTGGGTTGGTTGTTGTTAATTTAATCAAACCTGGAAGTTCTATAAGTGAAGAAACCCGTACTGAATTATTGGCTGATTATAGTTCGAATGCATCCCAAACGCAAGCCCAGGCAACCACGCAAAAATCAAGAGGACCATTGTCTTTTATTGAAGATATTGTTCCAGAGAATATTATAAATGCAGCAAGTGTAAATAGTAATATGTTACAAGTAATCTTCTTTGCGCTTTTTTTAGGCATTGCAATGATCATGTTGCCGGAAACTAAAACAAAGCCATTCAAAGATTTTTTTGACAGTTTTAATGAGATCATTTTAAAGATCATTGATATCATCATGCTTGCTGCACCTTATGGTGTATTTGCATTGATGGCTTCCCTGGTGGCCGATTCACCCAGTTTGGAATTATTCCAGGCTTTATTATGGTATGGATTAAGTGTTTTAATTGGCCTGGCAATCCTGATATTTATTTTCTATCCTACGTTATTATATTTATTCACTCGTCGCAACCCGGCAAAATTTCTGAAGCAAATTTTGCCAGCGCAACTACTTGCTTTTTCTACCAGTTCCAGCGCTGCAACTTTGCCCGTTACTATGGAAGTAGTAGAAAACAATGTAGGTGTTGATAATGAAGTAACCAGTTTTGTACTACCAATTGGTGCAACCATTAATATGGATGGAACCGCATTGTATCAATCTGTAGCTGCAGTTTTTATTGCACAGGCTTTTGGAATGGAACTGAGTCTTGCCGCACAATTGGGTATTATAATGACAGCAACGCTGGCATCTATCGGTTCTGCCGCAGTGCCGGGGGCAGGTATGGTTATGCTGGTGATTGTGATGGCGCAGGCTGGTATTCCCGAAGCGGGACTTGCACTGATTTTTGCTGTAGACAGGCCTTTGGATATGTTCAGGACGATGGTGAATGTTACCAGTGATTGCACTGTGGCAACAATAATTGCAAAGGGGTTGGGTAAATTGGAAATCCCGGTGTTGAAAGCTTAGTTTTAATATTAATTGATTGTCGAAGCCGAAAAAAAATTATGGAAGACAAAGGAGGTTTTATTCAGCAATTTATTGAATGGATCATTCAAAATGGTGGTTTATATGTTTTGTTATTTGTTGTATTTGCTGAAACCGGTTTATTTGTTGGATTCTTTTTGCCAGGGGATTCTTTACTATTCGCTGCAGGAATTTATATTGAAGATTTGTCAAAAGAGTTTTTTGATATTCACTATGCGTTTGTGTTATTATTGGTCATCATAGCTTCAGTGCTGGGAAATATAGTGGGGTATTGGTTTGGTAATAAAACAGGTCCATTATTATTTGAGCGCAGGGAAACCTGGATTTTTAAACCCAAATACCTGGTCAGGGCTAAAAATTTTTATGATAAATACGGAAAGGCAACCATCTTCCTGGCAAAGTTTCTCCCGATGATTCGCACATTTGCTCCTATCGTTGCAGGCATTGTCAACATGCCACGAGCAACTTTTCTTTTTTATAATATTACAGGAAGTATAGCCTGGGTATGTTCCATGATGTTGGGTGGTTATTTCCTTCAAACCTGGGCTGAAAAAGAATTTGGCATCAGTTTAAAAGATCACATAGAGGCTATCACTGTCTTCATTGTACTGGTTACAACTTTGCCAGTATTGTATAAAATATTTTTTGGTAAAAAATCTGTGGTACATGCGGATGAGGAAAATGATAATTCAGTAAGTTAAAATGGAGCAGCAAAAATCCACTTCTGTTATTAGCATTGTTGTATTAGTCGCAGCTTTAGGTTACTTCGTTGATATTTACGACCTCCTGCTTTTCAGTATTATCCGGGTACCCAGCCTGCAGTCCATGGGGCTCAGTAAAGAACAAATAACCGTAGAAGGTGAAAGTATCATCAGTTGGCAAATGGCGGGTTTGTTGTTGGGAGGAATTATTTGGGGTATCATGGGTGATAAGCGGGGACGTTTGAGCGTTTTATTTGGATCAATTCTGTTATACTCCCTCGCAAATATTGCAAACGGGTTTGTAGAAACGGTTGACCAATACCGTTATATACGTTTTATTGCAGGCCTTGGGCTTGCAGGTGAATTGGGTGCCGGGATTACCCTGGTATCAGAACTAACTTCAAAAGAAAAGAGAGGTATTGCTACTTCATTGGTTGCTGGAATTGGATTAACCGGTGCTGTTTTCGCATTTTTTATCAAAGAAAATTTTGACTGGCGAACATGTTATTTTATTGGTGGGGGAATGGGATTGATCTTACTCGTGTTACGTGTTTCTGTTTTTGAATCCGGCATGTTTAACCAGGTAAAACAACTGGATGTTAAACGTGGACATTTTTTGATGTTATTTAATAATGCCGAACGGTTTAAAAGATATTTATTAAGCATACTAATAGGCTTGCCAACCTGGTTTGTAATAGGTGTATTGGTAACTTTTTCAGGTGAATTTGGAGAAGCCATGAATATTGCGGATGAAATTGATCCGGGCAAAGCAATTATGTTTGCATATGTAGGAATTTCTATTGGCGATGTGGCTGTTGGCCTGATCAGCCAGTGGTTACGAAGCAGGAAAAAAGCATTGTATCTTTTTTATGGGATAACCACCATCTTCATGATTCTTTTTTTTACAGTACAATGGAATGGCACTGCCGAAGGTATGTATTGGATTTGCGCCGGATTAGGTTTTGGAACTGGTTTTTGGGCAATCTTTGTAACCATGGGTGCGGAGCAATTTGGTACCAATCTCCGCGCAACTGCAGCTACAACCATTCCCAACATGGTGCGTGGAATGCTGACTGTACTTATTCTTCCATTGTTTAAAGGTTTAAGAGGTTTGACAGATTATTATACCGGCGGTTGGATGGCTGCTATCATTATCATGATCATTACAGTTATTGCAGCAAAATATACCCGTGAAACATTTGGAAAAGATTTGAATTTTATTGAGAAATAAAAAATCAATAAATGGAAAATCAAAAGCAAGCGTATGAAATTTTTAATTATCCGTTTTTCTTCTATTGGTGATATTGTTTTAACTACCCCTGTCATCCGTTGTTTAAAACAACAGGTTCCGGGTGCAGAAGTGCATGTTTTGGTTAAAGAATCGTTCAGGCCTGTAGTTGCTCACAATCCATTTATTGATAAAGTACAGGTGTTGGCGCATAGCTGGGAACTGATGATCCATGAACTGCAGTTAGAAGCTTATGATCATGTCATTGATTTGCATAATAACCTGAGAACATTAAGGGTAAAAAAAGCACTGGGAAAACCTTCCCATTCTTTTAATAAACTAAATCTGCAAAAATACATTTACACCAACCTGAAATGGAACCTAATGCCTGGTAAGCATATTGTTGACAGGTATATGGAAACGGTTAGTTCGTTTAATGTAAAAAATGACGGAGCTGGTTTGGATTATTTTATTTCACCTGAAGAAGAAGTAAAGCAACATGATATTCCTGCTTCTCATCATGCAGGGTATATTGCCATTGTGATTGGGGCAGCGCACAATACCAAAAAGTACCCGGTACACAAACTGCAATCCTTATGCGAAAATCTGGATCACCCGGTTATCCTTCTGGGAGGAAAAGAAGATATGAAAGAAGGAGAAGCTATCAGTATTTCTGATCCCATAAAAATTTATAATGCTTGTGGCAAATTCAGCTTGAATGAAAGTGCCGACCTGGTACGTAAATCGAAACTGGTGGTTACCAATGATACTGGCTTAATGCATATTGCAGCGGCTTTCAAAAAACCTGTTGTTTCATTGTGGGGTAATACAGTTCCCTCTTTTGGAATGTATCCTTACTATGGAGAAAATTTTTTGAAATATCAGCCAAACTTGCCTTATGACATTTTACAGGTAAATAAACTTTGGTGCAGGCCATGTTCCAAAATTGGCTATAGCAAATGTCCACGAGGACATTTTAAATGCATGGAAAAAATTGAAATCGACCAGGTATTGCAATGCATCCAAGCAAGGGTAAGCATGAAAAAAGCCGGCATATAACCGGCTTGAATGTTTTAGGTCAATCCCCAGGGTTTAGTATAACTTATATTATTTTCCCCAGGTAAGTGCAAGAATTACAATAATGGCAATAAAGACAAATGCTAGAAAAAGCGTGCCCTGCACTTTTTCGTCTTGAAAAATTGAGTTGAATTTTTTCATAACCTGATTTTTAAGGGTTCAAAAATGACTAAATACAGGTTTTCAAAGGAGAACTTAAATTTTCATCAGGGTTATTCGGAGGAATTGCAGATCTGAAATATTTTGTTAAAGATAAGATATGATTTCTGTATTATAAAGTACTTACCTGACTATTTTAATTTTAATAGGATACAGTTACTTATTCTATTATATGATGAATCCATATAGTGATATTTGAGTTAAGACCTCAGCATACAGATTCATATGGCTTTTAATTTCCTTCTATCCACTGGCTTAACTCTAACCAACGCATTTCTTTATCATCTAATAATTTTGTAATAGTGGCTATCCTGGCTGAATAATCTTCAAGTACTTTGTAATCTGTTTCGCCATTATTGAGTTTAAGCGTAATTTCTTTTTTCTCAGATTCCAGCACTTCAATTTCTTTAGCCAGTTTTTCAAACTCATGTTTCTCTTTAAAACTCAGTTTCCTTTTTTCCTTGATTTCATTGTTCGGTACTGGTGCAATGGTTTCTTTCTTAATCTCCGGTGGTTTTGTATTTGCCAGCAGTTCCTGGTCTTTCAACCATATCCTGTATTGACTATAATTGCCTGGATAATCTTTTATTTCTCCTTCGCCTTCAAAAACAAATAAGTGATCTACCAGGCGATCCATAAAATAACGATCGTGGCTCACTATGAGTAAACAACCCTGGAATTCCATCAGGAAGTTTTCCAAAACGCCAAGGGTGGGTAAGTCAAGGTCATTGGTAGGTTCATCAAGTATTAAAAAATTGGGATTGCGGAAAAGGATTGATAATAAATGTAACCTTCTTTTTTCACCACCACTTAAACTGGATAAGTAAGTGTATTGCTGCTCAGGTGGAAACAGGAACAGGCTAAGGAATTGAGAAGCACTCAAAGACCCTCCATTAGCAAGCGGAAAATTTTCTGCAATATTCTTTACAAATTCAATAACCCTCACATTGTCTTTAATATCAAGTCCAGATTGTGAGTAGTTTCCGAAAACCACAGTATCGCCAATATTTATTTTACCACTATCGGCTGATTCCAAACCTTGTAATATGTTAAGGAACGTTGATTTGCCGGTTCCATTTTTTCCAACAACACCTATGCGATCACCTTTTTTAAAAGTGTAATCAATCCCTTGTAAAATGGTCTTATCGCCATAACTTTTATAGATTTTTTTCAATTCAACGATCTTTCCACCAAGCCGGCTCATTTTCGTTTGCAATTCCATTTGAGCATCTACTAATTGCTGGCTGGCCTTTTTTTGTATTTCATAAAAATTATCCTGCCGGCTTTTGCTTTTTGTTGTTCTGGCTTTTGGTTGCTTCCGCATCCACTCCAGTTCTTTTCTGTAAGTATTTCTTGCTTTATCTATACTGGCTGATTCGCTTTCTATACGGGCTGCTTTCTTTTCAAGGTAGTTTTCATAATCACCTTTATACACATATAACTGGCTGCCATCCAGTTCCCAAATTTCATTGGTAACAGCATTGAGAAAATAACGGTCATGCGTAACCAGTAATAAAGTGATATTCTCTTTATTCAGGTAATGTTCCAGCCATTCCACCATTTCTACATCCAGGTGGTTGGTAGGTTCATCCATGATCAATAAAACATGTTTATGTTCAAACCCAATATCAATAAGGGTTTTGGCTAAGGCCACTCTTTTTCGCTGGCCACCACTTAGCGTGCCCGTTTTTTGTTGAAGGTGATGAATATTTAATTTTCCTAAAACCTGTTTTACCTTATGATCAAAATCCCAGGCATCCAATTCGTCCATCCTGACTATGGCATCTCCAATTTTTGTGGCATCACCTTCTTCTTCGGCAGTTTCATAGGCCGCAATGGCCATTATTACCGGGTGGTTATGGGTGAAAATATTATCCAATATTGATTTATCATCATTAAACACTGGTTCCTGTTCAAATAAGGCTATGGTAACATCTTTATTAATCCAAACTTTACCTTCATCTGCTGTTTCTTTACCAGCTAAAATTTTTAAAAGGGTTGATTTCCCCGAACCATTTCTAGCTACAAGGGCAATTTTATCTCCTTCTTCAATATGAAATGAAATGGACTGAAACAAAGGCTTAATACCAAAACTTTTGCCTGCTTCTTCTACCGATACATAATGCATGCTGCAAAGATAATTTACTTGTTGTACAAGGATTTAAGTCAAAAAAAACCCGGAATAATTTCCGGGTTCTGTCAGTGAATATTTAAAGATCTTTTTTATCAGATCAATTTTACATTTACTGCGTTCATGCCTTTTTTGCCGTTTTGTAAATCAAATTCAACTTTATCGTTTTCTTTGATTTCATCAATCAGACCACTTACGTGTACAAAGGTTTCTTTGTCTGAATCGTCATGCTTGATAAATCCGAATCCTTTTTCACTGTTGAAAAACTTAACGGTTCCTTGATTTTTGTTGTCCATTTTTTATTATTTGGTATTAAATTGCTTGCGAAGGTAAGTGTATTTAGCCAGCCTTCCTATTTATTGTACTGAGGATTCCATTAACAGATTCCTTTTAAAGTAAAACTTACTGGCGATTAATAAGTTAACCTTTTACTGGCATTTTTTTTATAGTTGAATTAGCTGAGGAATTATTAACTTTAGTAGGTGGAACAGTTCTTAATGAAACGTATAAATGAATAGTTCATTTTCCTAATCCTTCAACCCGCCAGAAACTGTTACCAATTGTTCCCACCTCATTTTTTGGTTAAACCTGACTAGTAACTCCCGGAATAACAATAGACCAATTTGTTATACTGATGGCAGAGTTTTTATTGATTTCACAGTCATTCATATACCTAAATATAAAAAAGGAGGTCATTATGCCAACCAACAATTTACCAGGACAAGAAAGTAATAAATCCAGGAGGGGATTTGCTTCAATGGATCCTGAGAAAAAAAGAGAAATAGCCAGCAAAGGTGGAAAAGCTGCTCATGCCTCTGGAAATGCACATGAATTTACATCAGAGGAAGCCAGGGAAGCAGGTCGCAAAGGAGGCCAGGCTAAAGGTAGTCGCCGCCAAAACACCAACACCCAGCGCTCCGAACCTGGAAATTTTAGACAAGAAGAATAATTTTAAGTAAGTCAGACACCAATTTTATTCTTTGAGCAAAATTATTTAGAGCTGTTATTTTCAACTCAGTTATGCTTTCTAGTTACAAGGAAATGTACTTAAGCCGGGTCATGGAGTCAATCAGTTTCGTGTAGAAATTTCGAAAATGTGGCGCCTTGTCCCGGTTTTCCTTTGGGTTTTTAACCAGTTTCCACACACTCTTTAAATCAATTTCTATTGTTTTCAATAAATTGATATCCGTTATTCAAATTCTTGCTTTGATATTTCTGTATAAATGCCATTTTTCAATTTATACTCTTCTCAAAAAATAACCACTTTTCACTTTACTGTAGACAATTTTCCTCTTTGTTAATGCATACACCATTTTAAAGCATTCAATTATAAAATATTGGGGCAGGGAATATTTATTGCTGGGCTACTTCTACATCAAAAAATGTATTATTATGAAAATGAATATTATCTATGGCCTGGCTATATTCGGATTGACTTTTCAAGCTTGCAACAATGACACCACCAGTACAGAAACGGTTGACTCGGAATCTTCTGAAGTAACGAGTGGAACTGATACAAGCAATTCCTCCGAAACATCCGGAGCAATGTACACTTCATCAAATTACATTGATTTAAACACAAACCAGCCAGTAGAATTGGTATGGGATAGTGAAAATAACCGGGCACTGAATAAAGCCAACAATCAACCTGTAGAATTATATGTTAATACAACTACAAGGGATACAATTTATGGCCCGGGTTATATCGTAAATCATCATGTCATTAAAACCAACACTGGTAACTGGACATTAGATGATACCAAGATTAAAAGAGATGGGGATGAATTAAAAATCAAAAAGGATGGCATGAAGTTCAAGATGGAAGATGGAGAGTGGAAAATGAAAACAGATGACGGGAAAATTAAATCTGATGATGATGAATTAAAGATTAAAACTGATGATGGTAAAATGAAAGTAGAAGATGGTGAGACAAAAATAAAATCAGATAATAAGTAATTCATAATTCATCAAACAATAAAACTTACACTATGAAATTTCCAATTTTTAGCATTATGGGCCTGGTAGCTTTATATATGCTGATTTTCAGAAACCAGGATTTGAATAATCACCTGGCTACAAATGCCTGGTCCATAAATTCATTGCGTTCCGATACTTTACCTGAAAAACCCAGGTATGTAGATATTTACACCGGTCAACCTATTGAAATTTGGTATGATACAGAAAGGCATATGACCTTAAATAAAACCACACGTACACCCGTGGAGTTTTATATTAATACTTCAAACTGGGATACAGTATATGGTCGTGGCCAATTTGTTGTAAATAATTTTATTCTGAAAGATGAAAATGGACGCTACAGGCTTGATGAAAATAAAGTAAAGATTGATGGCGATGAAATAAAGATCAAGGATGGAGACCGTAAGCTAAAGATTGATGGCGAAGAATTTAAATTAAAAGACGGAGATCTAAAGATCAAACAGGATATGGAAGATGGTGAAGCAAAGATTAAACAGGATAGTACTAAAATTAAATTGGATGATGACGAATTGAAGATTAAAAACGGTGATGACAAGTTAAAGACAGAAAAAGATAAGACCAAAGTAAAAAAGGAAGGCAAAAAAGTTAAGAATTAGGAAATATCTAAAGATTAAAACACATCACCCAAAAAGAGGTAGCCAATGGTTACCTCTTTTTAGTTGGCCAGGTAAATTATAACCTGGCTTACAGTAAATCCCAATATGAAGAGAAAAAGTAAAAAAACCAGGAAATGATAAAAGATGGTTCGATCAGGAACGTGGTTATCAACCTGGAAATATTCCCGATAGACTGTAAGAATGTTCTTCATATTAGGTTAAGAATAAATTTAAAATTCATAAAAGGTTCGGGTTATTCTCATAACCCATTTTTTTAAAAAATATTGTTTCTTTTCTTAAGAATTTGCACAGCTTACGCAAATTTTTTTCTAAATGTAGGTTAATGAGCTTCCTAATTTCTATCTTGCGGCTATGCAACAATACCTTCAGTTATTAGAACATATTTTACATAAAGGAGTAAAAAAACAGGATAGAACAGGCACCGGAACCCTGAGTTGTTTTGGTTATCAAATGCGATTTAACCTCCAGGAAGGTTTCCCGATGGTAACCACAAAAAAATTACATCTGAAAAGTATCATTTACGAATTATTATGGTTTTTAAAAGGTGAAACCAATACCCGTTATCTCAAAGAAAATGGAGTAAGTATTTGGGATGAATGGGCTGATGAAAATGGGGAACTGGGACCAGTATATGGTAAGCAATGGCGAAGCTGGCAATCAACAAGTGGAAAGCAGATAGACCAGGTGAGTGAATTGATCGCACAAATAAAATCGAATCCCGATAGTCGCAGATTAATTGTAAGTGCATGGAATGTAGGTGATTTGCCGGCAATGGCATTGATGCCTTGCCATGCTTTGTTCCAGTTCTATGTAGCAGAAGGAAAATTAAGCTGCCAGTTATACCAACGTTCCGCAGATGTGTTCCTGGGGGTTCCTTTTAATATAGCTTCTTATGCGCTTTTAACGTTGATGATAGCCCAGGTTTGCGATCTTGAACCCGGTGAATTTGTCCATACTTTCGGTGATGTTCACCTGTATAATAATCATCTTGAACAAGCGCAATTGCAATTAAGCCGGCAACCATATCCATTGCCCAAAATGAAATTAAATCCTGCGATTAAAAATATTTTAGATTTTAAATTCGAGGATTTTACCTTGGAAGATTACCAGCATCACCCGCCGATCAAGGCGCCGGTAGCTGTTTAAGAGAATCCATGATTTCATCTATCTATAAAAAATTTCATGATAACCAGTATTATTGTTGCCGCTTCAGAAAATAATGTAATCGGGAAAGATAATCGCCTCCCCTGGCATTTGCCGGCTGATTTAAAATATTTTAAGAATATCACCTGGGCGCTGCCAATTATAATGGGTCGCAGAACTTTTGAATCCATTGGAAAGTCTTTACCTGGCCGCCATAATATTGTGATCACACGAAATAAGGATTATAAAGCGAAGGGAGCAACTATTGTGAGCAATTTGAATGAAGCTATTAAAGCCGCTGAGACCAATGACGTAAAAGAAATGTTCATTATTGGTGGCGCTGAATTATTCAATACAATGATAGATCTGGCACAAAGGATTTACCTGACCAGGGTTCATGCAAATATTGACGGTGACGTTTATTTTCCTCCATTAAATAAAGATGAATGGAAGTTGGTTTCCGAAAAGCATATGGATGCTGATGAAAAAAATGAATATGCTCTATCCTTCCAGGTTTGGGAAAAAATCATTCCTGATTAAAACATTTCCCGGCAATGACCTTTTATGCAAAAATTCAATTTGGGTTTAAATATTTACGCTATTGGATAAAAGCCTCTAACGGTAAGGGTCATGGTATCCATTCTCCTTTTGTGTTCAACTTTATCAAGAATGTATTAAATGATAAAAAGCAATTTCTTGCTTATTCAAAGGTTGAAAAGTTGCGAACATCGCTGTTAAATAACCATAAGATTTTACAAATTGAGGACCTGGGTGCAGGGTCTCACAGAAATGCTTCCCATCAAAGAACGATTTCATCGATAGCCCGTCATGCCGCCAAACCACCAAAATATGGACAACTGATATTCAGATTAGCCAGGTACTATCAAGTCAAACATATTATTGAAGCTGGAACATCGTTGGGAATCACCACATCATATTTAGCACAAGCAAATGCTGATGTTTCCGTTGTTACACTGGAAGGTGCAAGTGAAGTGGCTGACCAGGCGGTAGAAAATTTTAAGAATCTGCAGTTATATAATATCAAACTGCTTAAAGGTAATTTTGATGAAACGCTTTCAATAGCTTTAAAAGAATGGCCTTCCGTTGATCTTGTTTTTATAGATGGAAATCATCGAAAAGATCCTACAATAAATTACTTTAACCAGGTATTGGAATGCATACATAATGATACCATACTGGTTTTTGATGATATTCATTGGAGCAAAGGAATGGAAGAAGCCTGGGAAACAATTTGTGGTCATGAATGTGTTACAGCAACAATTGACCTTTTTTTTATCGGTATTGTTTTCTTTCGGAAAGAGGTAAAAATTAAACAACATTTCATGATCAGGTTCTGAGAATTCTATGATGTTTATCAACGCGGCCAATTAAAAAAATTGTATATCTTACCACAGTAATTCTTACTTCAAATAAAATATTCCATGATCATTGGCCTGTTGAAAGAACCCGCTTACGAAACAAGGATATCACTTTTAGCCGATGCTGTTCCTCCATTATTAAAGAAAAATATACAGGTTTTCGTGCAGGAAGATGCTGGTGTAAAAGCCTTTTCATCTAATGAAGCATATACAGCTGCTGGTGCTACAGTGACCAGCAGGAAAGAAATAATTCAATCGGCTGATATCATCCTGGCTATTCACCCGCTGGATATCAGCGAGATTTCAGCATTGAAATCCAAAATCTTAGTGGGTGTATACCAGCCATTAAATAAGTCTTATAATTTGACTGAATGGGCCGCAACGGGAAATACTGTTTTTAGTTTGGATATGTTGCCGCGTACTACCCGGGCACAAAGTATGGATGTATTGAGTTCACAGGCTAATATTGCCGGATATAAAGCCGTATTACTGGCTGCGAATGTTTATTCCCGTTACTTTCCCATGTTTATGACCGCCGCGGGAAGTATAGCACCGGCAAAAATGATGATCATTGGTGCTGGTGTTGCAGGATTGCAAGCCATTGCTACTGCTAAAAGATTAGGAGCCGTAGTAGAAGTTTTTGATACACGGCCCGCGGTGAAGGAAGAAGTCATGAGCCTCGGTGCAAAATTCGTAGAAGTAGAAGGTGCCGCTGACGCAAGCAAGGCGGGAGGATATGCGGTTGAACAAACAGAAGAGTTTTTGCAAAAACAAAAGCAAAAAATTGCTGAAACCATCGCAAAGTCTGATATCGTAATCACTACGGCGCAAATTCCAGGCAAAAAAGCGCCATTGCTGATTACGGATGAAATGGTGCATAGTATGCGAAACGGATCAATCATTATTGACCTGGCTGCTGCAACGGGTGGCAATACTACTTTCACAAAAGATAACGAAACCATCGTTGAACAGGGTGTTACTATAATTGGTAATTCAAATTTGCAGGCAACCATGCCTTCTGATGCCAGCAAATTATATGGGAAGAATATTCTTAATTTCTTAAACCTGATCATTGATAAAGAAAATAATATCAACCTGAATTGGGAAGATGATTTGGTTACAGGTTGTTGTATTATGCATGATGGGGAAATAAGAAATGAAAGGGTGAAGTCTTTATTATAAATTTTAAAAAATTGGTAATGGAAAATGTCTTTAACTGGATTAGTGCGAATGAGCAAATGATCTATATACTGATCCTGGTGATATTTCTTGGATTTATCGTTATCAGCCGTGTGCCCACGGTATTGCATACTCCTTTAATGAGTCATGCCAACGCTATCAGCGGTGTTGTTATTATAGGTGCTATCATCGTAATCGGCAGGGCAGATCCGGATAATTATATAGCCCTTGGTTTGGGATTTCTTGCCGTCTTATTAGGAACAATAAACGTGGTTGGAGGGTTTGTTGTGACCGATCGTATGTTAGATATGTTTAAAAAGAAAAAACAATAGAATGGGAGTGTCAATACTAACGCTTATTTACATTATTGCTGCTGTAACCTTTATTATGGGTTTAAAAATGATGTCGCATCCTGATAGTGCCAGGAAGGGCAACATGGTTGCAGGTGCAGGTATGCTTGCTGCAATATTGGGAACTATCTTTTTGTTTAGAAATCCAGATGGAAGTTTATTAGGTAATTATAGATGGATTTTCGGATCAATAATAATTGGTACAATAATAGGTGTACTGGCTGCACAGAAAGTAAAAATGACGGCCATGCCCGAGATAGTCAGTTTGTTTAATGGGCTGGGTGGTGCAAGTGCCATGCTAATATCCGTCATTGAATTCAATCATCTTGCAGACGTTGGATTTCCTCCAGAAGATTCATCCGGCGGTACAATGGCTATTATTTTTGCAGGTGTAATATTAGGCGCAATTACTTTTTCAGGCAGTTTAATTGCATGGGCCAAATTGAGTGGCAAGGTAAAAGATTTTGCATTCAACGGGCAGCATATTGTCAACATCATTTTGTTTGTATTAAGTATAGTGCTGGCCATATATATATCATTCAATTTGCAGGCAGAATATTCTTTCATTTTATTTTATGTTGTTTTACTGATCTCGCTTATTTACGGGATATTTTTTGTTATGCCTATTGGCGGTGCCGATATGCCCGTGGTCATTTCATTATTAAATTCATTAAGTGGTTTGTCAGCTGCCTGCAGTGGATTTTTATTCGATAACAAAGTTGTTTTTACAGGAGGAATATTGGTTGGTGCAGCGGGAACAATCCTGACTATTCTAATGTGCAAAGCAATGAACCGTTCGCTCACAAATGTTTTGATCGGTTCATTTGGTGGCGGTGGCAAACAAGCTGCATCAGGCGAGGTTGGACAGCATAAGGAAATAAGTTTAAACGATGCCGCCGTGGTCATGTGTTATGCAAACAAAGTATTTATTGTTCCGGGTTATGGATTGGCCGTTGCACAGGCACAACATGCATGTCATGAATTAGAAAAATTATTAGAATCAAGAGGTGTGCAGGTGAAATATGCTATCCATCCGGTTGCGGGCCGTATGCCGGGGCATATGAATGTATTGCTGGCAGAAGCCGATGTTTCATATGATAAACTATTAGAAATGGAGCAGGCCAATGATGAATTTAATACAACTGATGCAGTATTGATTTTAGGAGCAAATGATGTGGTAAATCCAGCAGCAAAAACGGATACCGGTTCACCCATTTATGGCATGCCAATCCTGGATGTGGAGTTAGCGAAAAACGTAATTGTAAATAAAAGAAGTATGAAGCCCGGTTATGCAGGCATAGAAAATAATTTATTTTATCGTCCAAAAACTTCCATGCTGTTTGGTGATGCAAAAAAAGTTTTGCAGGATCTTGTTACAGAAATTAAAACCTTATGATATTTTAATTCTTTATTAGCCATAATCAGGTTTTAGTTTTTTAGTTTTGAGGCGTGCAGTTTCCCCCGGCATTCTTACCATCGTTAACGGGCATCGAAGGATTTGATCAATCTTCCTTTGAAGCGGTTCATCAATCAGGTGAACAGGTTACTTCTATCCGGTTAAATCCATCGAAATTAAAGGATCCATCCTCGTTATCATTTTACCAGGATATCAATGGTTCTGTTCCATGGTGCAAACATGGATACTACCTGATCAAGCGGCCTTCATTTACATTTGATCCACTTTTACATGCAGGCTGTTATTATGTGCAGGAAGCAAGCAGCATGTTTCTTGAGAAAGCATTAAAACAAACAGTTGACACGGATAAACCTTTAAAAGTACTTGATCTGTGTGCAGCTCCGGGTGGAAAATCTACACACTTGCAATCGCTGATTTCACCGGGCAGTTTGCTGGTGAGCAACGAGATCATCCAAACCCGTGCAAACATTCTAACAGATAACATTATGCGCTGGGGAGCAACCAATACCATCGTTACCAGGAATGATCCTTCACATTTTTCCAGGTTGGGTGGTTTCTTTGATGTAATTGTGGTGGATGCACCTTGCAGTGGAAGCGGGTTATTTCGGCGTGATAAGGATGCCATGAAAGAATGGAGCATTTCAAATGTTGAATTATGCTGCCAGCGGCAGCAAAAAATTCTGACAGATGTTTGGCCTGCATTAAAAGAAGGCGGTGTATTAATCTATTCAACCTGTTCTTATAGTAAAGAAGAAGATGAAGAAATTATGGATTGGTTGATGGAATCATTTCCCGTTGAAAATATGAGCATACAAATTCCGGCAAATGTTGATATTGTAAAAACATTTTCCAATGGTAAGCATGCCGCTGGTTATCGTTTTTACCCGGATAAAATTCAGGGAGAAGGTTTTTTTATTTCCTGTTTTCGAAAACTGAAAGGAGATGAATTTTATCATTCAAAAAAACCAAAGAAATTAGAAATGGTGAGGCCTGCTAACCAGGAAGTTTTACAGTCCTGGATAAAGGAAAATAATATGATTTTTTTGCCATTCTTTGATAAAATAACAGCCATTCCTGTGAATTTAATAAGTGATTACACTGTGCTGTCATCAATCCTGAACATACGATATGCCGGTGTTTTAATGGGTGAATTGATCAGGGAGAAATTAATACCACATCATGCATTGGCATTAAGTCTCGTCGTTAATGATTCTATTAAGCGGATACCATTAGATCGCGAAGCTGCCATCAGTTACCTGCAGCGAAAAGAAATAAAAATGGAAACAGAAAAAAAAGGTTGGCAACTGGTCACTTACAAAGAACATGCATTAGGATGGGTAAATGTTTTACACAATAGAATAAATAATTATTATCCTAAAGAATTAAAGATTTTAAAAGAATTTGAATGATATTTCTTTTTTTTTAAAATTTGGCATCTTTGCTGCTGAATTCCGGTTGCTGAAGAAACAGTACATTGAGTGCCCGTACTAAAATTTAAAATGAATATTCATGCAAAAACAACTTATTCTTTTATTGTTTGCATTTTTTGGTTGTCTCGCAATTCATGCGCAGAACCGGCTGATGGTGCATAAAGGCGATAAAGGACTTTACCTTGAACATACAGTTGAACCGAAGCAAAGCTATTATTCTATTGGTCGATTATATAATGTACCTCCTAAAGACCTGGCTTCATTTAATAACCTGAACATGAATAATGGCTTACAAATTGGTCAATTGATTCATGTGCCACTTGCAGGTTATAATTTTTCTCAAAAAAATACAAATGGAACACCGGTCTATTACCAGGTTTCAGAAAGTGAAGGACTTTACAGGGTAAGCGTAAACAATAATAATGTGCCGCTTGATAATTTGCGTCGCTGGAATAATTTAGAAAATGATAATATTCATGTAGGGGCTAACCTTGTTATTGGTTATTTATCAGCTGGTGAAATGTTGACATCCGCTCCGGTAAAAAATGAAAGCCAAAGAGAAGATCCTCCGCCACCACCAAAAGCTGAAGTGGTAAAAAATGAACCTGTAAAAGAAGTTAAGAAAGAAACGGAGCCAATCAAAAAGGAAACAGAAAAAGCACCAGCACCACCTGTAAAAGAATCAACACCAACACGTACAGAAACAGTGCCTGTAAATACAAGTACAGTTGCAGCCACAGGTTATTTTACAGATGCATTTCAACAACAGGTAAAAAAAATGCCTGCTAAAAAACAATCCACTGTAACATCCGGAATATTTAAAACCGCCAGTGGCTGGCAGGATGGCAAATATTATTTGTTAATTGATAATGTTGAACCCGGTATGATTGTAAAGATCATTAACCCAGCAAATTCCCGGTTTATTTATGCAAAAGTATTGGGAGGCATG
>JAKFER010000063.1:0-41867 GCA_036675565.1 Chitinophagaceae bacterium | reverse complement strand
GCTGTAGCGGAATATAAGGACAGGGGCAGCAAGTTTATCGGTTATGTATTTCCGGTTGATAATGTTGAAGCTTTCAAAGAAAAGCTTAATGAAATAAAAAAAGAGCACCCCAAAGCAAGTCACCATTGTTTCGCTTATCGGATTGGGTTGGATAAAAATGTCTTTCGTGTTAGCGATGATGGCGAACCGTCCGGCACTGCAGGTAAACCCATTCTCGGGCAAATTGACAGTAAACAGCTAACTAACACATTGATTATTGTGGTACGTTATTTTGGTGGAACCATGCTGGGCGTGCCGGGTTTGATCAATGCGTATAAAATGACTGCTTCCCTTGCATTGCAACTAACTTCCATTGTACAAAAACCTGTTGAAATTTATTATGACTTGCAATTTGACTATACACGAATGAATGATGTAATGATGGTTATCAAACAATATAACTGCAGCATCATCAGGCAGGAAGCTCAATTATTTTGTATTATGACAATTGGGATCCCTAAGAATCGGGAAACAGAAGTTATATATATGTTAAACGATTTGCAACACGTTGAAATAAGTCCCAGGTAATTAGCCTGGATAATTGCTTTTGGAGATCATCAGGCATTTCTATCTTGTTCAAACTCACTAATACAAAATTATATTGAGTAATTGCGTAACAAATGTCAATATCCTGCAGCGGCAGCTTTTGTATATTTGTGTTATTATTTTTATGAATGTGGATGTCATTTTACAAAACACATTCGAATAAAACTCATATAAATCATGCATGCGCATAAGACTATAAGAATAGAGAATGAACCCACCGCTGAATCTCATACGGCTAACCTAAACACTTCAAATCCCAGTTTTCTTACAATTTTTAAATGTAAATGCCCAAGGTGCAGGGAAGGGGATATGTTCCAGGAAAAAAATCCATACAATTTGAAATCATTTATGAAAATGAATGAAAATTGCCCGGTATGCAAACAGCCATTTGAACTGGAAGTTGGTTTTTATTATGGTTCTGCCTATGTGAGTTATGCATTAACAGTTGCATTGAGTGCATTTACATTTGTTGCATGGTGGTTGACCTTTCGTTTTTCGCTCGATGATAACCGGGTTTTTTATTGGTTGCTCACTAATGCTTTTCTACTTATTCTAATGCAACCATACCTGATGCGTTTTGCACGGGCATTATGGTTATCTTTTTTTGTTGGTTATGATAAACATTGGCGTGAACATGAACCTGTTCAACCTGAAAGAACTAACGAAGCACAGAAAAATGCCTGGTAGTTTTCTAAACTGATTGATAACTCAATTTTCCATCAACTACTTTTGCAGGTGATGTATATGGGTGTTCAACCAATTTATTCAACGCCATAATGTGAATTACATTCCAGCCTTTTGTTTTTAAATAATCTGCTATCATTGAGCGGTGGCATCTCCACCAAACGGCTTCGGAGCACATAAATGCGGTATTGTCTTTCAGGCCCATTTTTTCCAAAATTTTAATTCCATCATTAAAATCTTTTGTTTCCATATAATCAGCATATCCCCTGAAAGCAGGATGTCTCCAGGCAGTATTTTTAGAATCAACATTTGCTTTTCTTCGTCCACCTAATTCTACAATATGTAAGTAGTTAATGTTGTTTTTCATTAACGCCTCGTTGAGTTCCGTTTTATTAAAGTGTGGGTATCTTTTTGATCCCGGGTAATGACGGATATCAGCTACATTTTTTATTTGGTTTGAATGCAATAACAAAACAAACTCTTCCAGGCTTCTTGTAGAATGCCCGATCGTCCAGATTGTTTTTAAAGTTGTAAGCGTCATTTTAATTGGTTTTAAAAAAACCATACCCATAACCTGTTAATTCTATAGCCATTTCAGAGGACTTGATTTTTGCAGATTATATACAATAGCAGTAACTTCAGTAAGGTGTAATAATAATTTTATTATTCAATATTCATCAACAAATTATGCAGGTCATTGATGAAATAGTAACATCTAAAGGTGGGAAGTTGCAATTGTTGCAAGGCGATCTGACCCATATTTCTGACGAGCATAAAGTGGATGTATTGGTTGTTTCTGCTTTCCCTGGTAATTATACTCCAACAAGCACTTCTTTAATTGGGTCATTATTTTCTGCCGGACTTTCAGTAGAAAAATTGTCAACTGATAAAGAATCAGATTTCAGAGACCAGTTTGATTCATGGATTTCAAAAGAAATTAATTTTAAAAACATCAAAAGAATATTGTGTTTTGAACCAGAAGAAGAGAAAAATCCATACTCAATGATTGCTGGTATTTTTCAAAGCATTATGCCTTTTGCATACCAGTTTTCTATAGAATCTGTGGCGATGCCTTTAATTTTAACCGGATGCCGCGGTGCGTCTGATCAAATGGTTTTAGAAGAATTGATTAAAACCAGTCTGTTTTGGTTAGATAAGGAATTCCCCGTTAAAACAATCAAGATTGTCATAAAAGATAAACCAAAAATTGAGCAGCTTCATCCATTATTTATTGCATACGAAAACAGGTACCTGGCTAAAAGTGTACCAGCTAAATATGATTTTTTTATTAGTTACAGTCGTAAAAATCAAAACTTTGCTCATTTGATCCGGGAAAAACTGCAACCCAATTTTCGGGTTTTCCTGGATACAGAAGATATTGATATTGGTGCAAATTGGGTTAACAAATTGAACACTTCTCTTGAAAAATCAAACCGATTTATTGTTTGTGTGTCAGTTGATTACCTGGCATCCAAACCCTGCAAATATGAGTTTACTTATTGCAACCTGGTATTGATAAATAAAGGAGACGATTATGTGTTGCCAGTTTATCTGTATTCAGCTGATCTGCCTTTTCCTTTGCAAATACTCAATTATCATGATGCCCGGGAAGGCCAGCTTGAAAAGATTGAAGCATTTTGTGACAGTTTGATTGAGAAGTATGCTGTATGATCCTTAAATTTTATAAAGTAAGGAAGATAATTATCTTTTAAAACGCTCACTAACCACCAGATCCTTACTGCCTGCCTGGTATTTATAAAAACCTTCGCCAGATTTTACACCCAATTTACCAGCCATTACCATATTGATTAATAAAGGACAAGGTGCATATTTCGGATTTCCAAAACCATCAAGTAAAACCTGTAATATGGAAAGACAAACATCCAAACCAATAAAATCAGCAAGCTGCAATGGGCCCATGGGATGTGCCATTCCTAATTTCATTACTGTATCAATTTCTTCTACTCCAGCAACACCTTCATATAAACTAAATACCGCTTCATTGATCATGGGCATTAAAATCCGGTTAGCAATAAACCCGGGATAATCATTTACCACACAAGGAATTTTATCAAGTTGCTTGCTCATTTGCACCACAGTTTCTGTTACTTCAGGTGTTGTTGCATAACCATTGATGATCTCTACCAGTTTCATTACCGGTACCGGGTTCATGAAGTGCATGCCAATTACCTGCGATGGCCGTGAGGTTGCTGCAGCAATCTTTGTAATGGATATGGAAGATGTATTGGTTGCTAAAATGCAATTTTGTGGTGCGGCTTTATCAACCTC
Organism: Chitinophagaceae bacterium; assembly: GCA_036675565.1. Lineage (GTDB taxonomy): Bacteria > Bacteroidota > Bacteroidia > Chitinophagales > Chitinophagaceae > JACCYQ01. The sequence goes on along the minus strand of JAKFER010000063.1, from coordinate 38,309 downwards.
TTTAAAAATTTTCAATTTTAAATCCGTATTTTCTGTGGCTGCTTCCACCACTAGCCCCGCTTCTTTTACGCCATCTGCCAGGTTGTTGTGAGTAGTTATATTGGAAAGTGTGGATAGTTTTTTTTCTTCATCGATCGTGCCTTTGCCAACCTGCCTGTCAAGATTTTTGGTAATGGTTTGTATTGCTTTTTTTAATTGTTCTTCATTCACATCTACCAGGTTTACCTTAAATCCATTTTGTGCAAATACGTGAGCAATGCCATTACCCATGGTACCGGCGCCTATTACAGAAATCAACTGGTTCATTTAATAAAATTTAGGCTGCAATTTAATATGATTGATTGAGAACAGGCTTGTTCTTCTATCTCATCATATTTTAAAGAAAAAAGGAATAAATTATATTATTCCATTCAAATGGCTAAATAGGAGTGAGAATAAATGAGATTCAGTACGACTAGTATGTAAACTTATTTCCGTTTAAAATCACCTCGTTTCCATGATTGAATAAATTCTGACCATGCGGCTGGATTAAAAATATTCTGAGGTGGCATTTGACCATAATAAGTTGCCTTATTAGCCATATTCCGGAATTGTAAATTAGTAGCTTCCTGGCCATCAGGTGAAGTACTACTCATTAAAGCCCTTCGTTTGGCCGCGTTAGTATTTTGCCGGGCTATTTCAATATTGTCATCCGGCACATCTGCTTTTACAAAATCCCTTTCAAATTGCTGTGGTGTTGGTCTTGGCCGAATAATGGTTACAGGTAAATAAACCGTATCAGCCACCATCAATTGTACAATACCATGTTGATTGCCTTTCAAGTCGCGGGGTATGGCCACATTTTTTGTCTTATAACTAACGTGGCTGAATTCCACCTCATCTCCTTTTAATACAACTATGGAAAAAACCCCTTCTTCATTTGACAACGTACCCCGATTTTGTCCTTTAACCATAATACTTACAGCGGGAATTCCTTTCAGGCTGTCTGCCGTCATCACCACACCATATAACTGAACTACACTGTCCCTGACTGATTCAAATTGGGCTTTGGCAGTCACAGGAATAATAAACATGCAAATGAATAAGTAAGGTAGAAGTTTCTTCATCGTTTCAAAAATAACCACAACTTGTAAATAATCAACAACAAATACAGGCCATGATGGTTAACTTTGCGGGGAATTTTTTCTTTTAACAAATCATTGTACTATGAGGATTGAAGATGTTTTAAAAGCGTTGAGTAATGTTCAGGAGCCTGATCTTGGCAAGGACCTGGTTACACTCAATATGGTGAAGGATGTTGCAATCAATGGAAACGAAATATCATTTACAGTTGTATTAACTACTCCAGCCTGTCCGCTTAAAGAATTGATCCGCCGCGATTGTGAAAATGCTGTAAAGGCCCTTGGTGAAAATGTGCTTGTAAGAGTAAATTTTACTTCCGATACTACCAGTAAACGAACTGATCCAAAAACAGTACTACCGCGGGTTAAAAATATTATTGCTGTAGTAAGCGGCAAAGGTGGAGTTGGCAAAAGTTCAGTGGCCAGCAACCTGGCTATCGCTCTTTCAAAAGGGAACGCCAAAGTAGGTTTGATGGATGCTGATATTTATGGGCCAAGTGTACCGATCATGTTTGGTGTTCGTGGTCAAAGGCCCATGATGGTGGAGGTTGAAGGAAAGGGAATGATTGTACCACTGGAAAAGCATGGTATTAAAATCATGAGCATTGGCTTATTGGTCGATGAAAAAAATGCTGTGGTTTGGCGTGGTCCCATGGCGAGTAGTGCCATCAGGCAGTTTGTTACCGATGTTTATTGGGATGAATTGGATTACCTGGTAATTGATATGCCGCCAGGTACCGGCGATATTCACTTAACACTGATGCAACTGGTTCCGGTTACCGGGGTTATCGTTGTAACCACTCCGCAGGATGTGGCTTTAGCTGATGCAAAAAAAGGTATTGCCATGTTTGGACAAGCCCAATTAAATGTGCCATTAATTGGTTTGGTTGAAAACATGAGTTATTTCACACCAGCTGAACTTCCAGGTAATAAATATTACATTTTTGGTAAAGATGGCGGTAAACGCCTGGCAGAAGAATATGAGATTCCATTTCTTGGCCAGATACCCATCGTACAATCTATCCGGGAAGGTGGAGATAGTGGCATTCCGGTTATGATGAGCGATGATGAAGTAACCAAAAATGCCTTTTTGCAATTTGCAGGCGATACCGTCCGCAGTATTTCTATGCTGAATGCGCAAATGAAACCTGCCGAAGTAGAACAGGTGCTGGATTAATATTATTTTTTAATTCAATTTATATGGATGGAATGAATGCCATCTGCATCTTTTATTGCTATGTATAAAATGCCTTACTATAAGGAACCGGATAAGGAAAAGGTGATGGACTTTATGCGCCAGCATCCATTTGCGTTTGTTACTGGTATTGGAAAAAACAATCAGCCGGTAGCGACTCAATTGCCTTTATTCATTGACGTTATAGAAGGTAAAATTATATTGTCTGGCCACCTGATGAAAAAAACGGATCATCATTTAGCCTTTGCAGAAAATCCTGCGGTGCTGGCAGTTTTTACCGGGCCGCAATCATATGTAAGCGCCAGTTGGTATAAAGATCCCCAATCAGCATCAACATGGAATTACATGAGTGTGCATGCGCATGGCGTTTTGAAATTTATGGATGATGATGCTTTGATCAACATATTAAAACGGACCACCGATCATTTTGAAAATAATCCAGCATCACCAGCTAATTTTGCCCATCTTCCGGTGGATTATGTTCAGGAATTATGCAAGGCAATAGTCGCTTTTAAAATTGAAGTCACCTCAATTGATCATGTATTCAAATTGAGCCAGAATAAAGACAAAGAAAATTATACAAACATAATTTCCCAACTTGAAATCGGTGATGAAAATGCCAGGATGGTTGCCGTTGAAATGAAAAAAAGAATTGATCACCTGTTTCCTTCAACATAAAAAACTAAATGCATAATCAATTAAATGCCTAACCAGTTCTGTGCATTTTTAAAGAGAAGTTTTTCTTGTACGCTTTTTTCAAATGCCATTTCTTCTATCAATTGGCCAGGTTCTGATTCGCCTAACGGAAATGGATAATCGCTTCCCAGGCAAATTTTATCCGTACCTATTACATCAACCAAAAACTGAAAAGCTTTTTGATCATGCACCAGGCTATCCACCCAAAATTTACCAATATAATTTTCGGGTGAAGTGGTGTTGTCCGTTGCTACCAGGTCAGGCCGTACATCGAAACCATGTTTTATTCGCCCGATGGTATAGGGAAAAGATCCGCCACCATGTGCAAAGGCAAACCTGAGTTTTGGAAACTTTTCAATCACACCCCCAAATATCAGCGAACAAATTGCACGGGCTGTTTCAGCAGGCATTCCTACCAGCCAGGGAAGCCAGTATTTATTTAATTGATCAGAACCCATCATTTCCCAGGGATGGATGAACAAGGCGCAACCCATTTTTTCCGCGGCTTCATAAAATGGGAAAAAATATGGATCCGATAAATTTTTTCCGTTGATGTTGGAACCTATCTCAAGTCCGGGCATCTTCAGCTCATTAACACATCGCCACATTTCTTTTATGGCCAGGTCAACATCCTGCATGGGTACTGTTCCTATCCCAATGAAACGTTTTGGATTTATAGCCACTGCATCAGCAATATGATCATTTAAAAAACGCGAAGTTTCATGACCATCGCTGGCATTAGCCCAATAATTAAAAAGTACGGGAATCGTTGAAAGCACCTGTACATCAACTTTAGTGCTATCCATGTCTTTGATTCTTGCTTCTTCCCTGAAACAATTTTCATCCACTTCCCTGAAAAGTTTATCACCTTTCATCATACAGGCTTTACAATTGCGATGCTCCAGGTGAATGAATTCGCCATAACCAAACTTCTTCGACCAGTTTGGCATTTTTTCAGGCATAATATGGGTATGGATATCAATTTTTATCATGCAATAATTGTCTTTATTTCTTTTCCGGGATATTCATTACCCATCCGCATTTTTTACAGGTGTGCAATTCTTTGTTGCTGTTAAACCTTTCCATAATGGGTGGAAGTTGTTTCACAATATCTTTTACAAACACAAATTCTTCGTATAGTTTGTTGCCGCAATTTTCACAGAACCACATAAAAGCATCTTTTTCATTTTCTTCATCTTCCCGTACTTTTTCAATAACCAAACCAACTGTGTTGGCTGGTCTTTGTGGTGAGTGTGGTGTTTGAGGCGGTAACAGGAACATATCACCTTCATTTATTGGAATTGTTCTTGGTTTTCCATCATCAATGATCTTCAATTCGATATTGCCTTCCACCTGGTAATATAACTCTTCACTTTCATTATAATGATAATCCTTACGTGCATTTGGTCCGCCCACAACCATCACAATAAAATTTTCCGCGTCCTTATACATACATTGGTTACCAACAGGCGGCTTTAACAGGTTGCGATTTTCATCTATCCATTTTTTTAAATTGAAAGGTGCTGAAATGGGCATAACAAAAGTTTTTAAATGGTGTTTGATGCAAAAATGAAGGGTTTAAAGTAAGCTATTTTTTTCTTAAACAATGGCTGTTTAACCGATCGTTTCCCAGTCAATTTATGTTTTTCCTTTATCAGGGTAGAAATAACTGTAAGTGCAAATAACGGCCAAAAAATACAACAAATTTGTTTAGGTTTGAGGCCTATGAATTTATCATTAGAAGGGAAAAAGGCACTTGTTTGTGGAAGTTCGCAGGGCATTGGCTTTGCTGTGGCTGAACAACTTGCTTTAATGGGAGCTCATTGTACATTGTTCGCCCGGAATAAACAATCTTTAGAAGAAGCAGTTGCCCGGCTGGATATTTCATTAAGGCAGCAACACCAGGTATTGGTTGCCGATTTTTCTAACCCGAATAATGTTAAGCAGGTAGTAAATGAATGGACAAAAGAAAATAGTGTACACATACTCGTTAATAATTCAGGCGGTCCTCCATCAGGTCCCATAACTGAAGCAAAGGATACGGATTTCCTGGCAGCATTTAACCAACACCTGGTATGCAATCACATAATAACTTTAGCGGTTATGGATAGTATGAAAGAAGCTGGATTTGGCCGCATTATTAATATCATTTCTACTTCCGTAAAAGTGCCATTGAAAAACCTGGGTGTGTCTAATACCATCCGTGGTGCAGTTGCTTCATGGGCAAAAACAATGGCAAATGAACTGGGCCAATTCAATATAACGGTAAATAATGTTTTACCCGGAGCTACGCGAACCAATCGATTGAAAAATATTATTGAAAAGTCGGCAGAAAAAACCAAACAACCTGAATCGGAGTTGGAAGAACAAATGATGAAAGAAATTCCAGCCAGGCGTTTTGGGGAGCCAGAAGAAATTGCTGCAATGGTTGCATTTCTTGCTTCACCAGCTGCAGCCTACGTAAATGGAACCAGTATCCCTGTTGATGGCGGAAGAACCGGCAGCATTTGATTGATAAAAACTGGCAACAGCAATAAAGTAAACCACCAGCACCATGAACCTTACCGAATATTCAAACATACAGAATTTTATTGGCGGTGAATTTCACCAGCCACTGTCTGGAAATTACATGGATAATATTGATCCTGCAACTGGTGAAGTTATAGGCAGTATCCCTGCTAGCAATGAAAAAGATGTTGCTGAAGCGGTAAAGGCCGCGGAAAAAGCATTTCCTTCATGGTCACTAACGCCACCGGCTAAACGCTTTGCCATACTTAATAAGTTAGCTGATATCATTGATGAAAACCTGGAAGAACTTGCCCTGGCTGAAACAACTGATAATGGTAAACCCCTTTGGTTAACCCGAACTGTCGATATACCAAGGGCATCAGCCAATTTCCGTTTTTTTGCCAGCGCCGCCATGCATTTTGCATCTGAAAGTCATACCATTGATGGCAAGGCTATCAATTACACAGTAAGACAACCGCTGGGTATTGTCGGTTGTATATCTCCGTGGAACCTGCCATTGTATTTATTTACCTGGAAAATTGCCCCGGCATTAGCTGCAGGAAATTGTGTGATTGCCAAGCCTTCTGAAGTTACACCGGTTACAGCCTTTCTGCTGGCGCAGATAAGTATAATAGCAGGACTGCCCGATGGTGTTTTGAATATTGTACATGGTACGGGTCCCATTACAGGTGAAGCGATCGTTAAACATCCTGCCATAAAAGCTATTTCATTCACCGGGAGCACAAAAGCAGGAGAAAGAATTGCTTCATTAGCGTCGCCGATGTTTAAAAAACTTTCTCTTGAATTAGGCGGAAAAAATCCAACAATTATTTTTGAAGATTGTAATTGGGAAAAAATGATGCAAACAACCATACAATCATCATTTTCCAACCAGGGGCAGATTTGTTTATGTGGAAGCAGGATTTTAGTGCAGGAAAGTATATATGAAAAGTTTAAAACTGAGTTTGTTGAAAAAGTTTCCTCACTTACGGTTGGGGATCCTTTGAAAGAAAATACAAAACAGGGAGCCATTGTGAGTAAAGCTCATTTTGATAAAATAATGCGAGGTATAGATACTGCAAAACAGGAAGGAGGAAAAATCCTGGTGGGTGGTAATTCAGTTGTGGGTAAAAGAAGATGTGAGGGCGGATATTTTATACAACCAACAGTGATTGAAGGATTGGGTCCTGATTGTGAAACCAACAAAACTGAAATTTTTGGTCCCGTTGTTACATTGCAAAAATTTTCAACAGTTGATGAAGCATTAAACCTTGCCAATGCCTGTGATTATGGATTAGCGGCAACGATCTGGACACAAAATATTTCAACAGCAAACAACCTCTCATTGAAATTGCAGGCAGGCATCATTTGGGTTAATACCTGGATGTTAAGAGATCTTAGAACGCCTTTTGGTGGTATGAAAAACAGTGGGATTGGAAGAGAGGGAGGTTGGGAAGCAATGCGTTTTTTTACCGAAGCTAAAAATATATGCATCGAATTATAGACAATTAAGTATGCCTAGTTAACAAGAAATAAATTATAAATGAATGGCTGATGTTATAAATACTGAAAATGCAGCAAAGCCTTTAGGTGCTTACCCGCATGCACGCAAAGTGGGTAACCTTCTTTTTCTTTCAGGTATTGGATCTAGGCTGGTTGCGGACAATTCCATTCCGGGTTTGAAAATGGATAACGAAGGAAATGAAATTAGTCATGATATTGAAGCTGAGTGTCATTCCGTTTTTGCCAATGTAAAATCAGTGCTGGAAGCCAGTGGCAGTCACTGGGAAAAGATGATTGATGTAACCGTTTTTTTGACTGATATGAAAAACGATTTTCCGATTTACAATAAAGTGTACGAACAATATTTTAAATATGTGCAACCTTGCCGAACAACAGTTGAAGTAAAAAGTTTGCCTTCGGCTATACATATCGAATTAAAAGTGATTGCTACCATCGATTAAAAAAATGTTGTATTAATGAATTTTGAAAATAAGAGAACTTTCGCCCAAAAACTGGATGAGCAAAATGAGTTGAAACATTTTAGGTCGCAGTTTCATATACCGAAACACGGAGAAAAAAACAGTATTTATTTTACAGGCAATTCTTTAGGGCTGCAACCATTGAAGGCAACCGATTATGTACTCAGAGAAATGGAAGACTGGGCACGATTAGGTGGCGAAGGCCATACAGGGGCCCGGCAGCCGTGGATTCCATATCATGAAATATTTCCTCGTCAACTTTCAAGGATCATCGGGTGCCAGCCGGAAGAAGTTGTGGTTATGAATTCACTTACTGTTAACCTTCATCTGTTGATGGTAAGTTTTTATGCACCTACACCTCAGCGTTATAAAATAATCATGGAGCATAAAGCTTTTCCAAGTGATCAGTATGCCGTTGAATCGCAGGTGAAATTTCATGGCTTTGATCCGAAAGAAGCCATTATCGAGGTAAAACCTCGAGCAAATGAACAAACCATCCGGCATGAGGATATCTTGACTGCAATAAATGAACATGCTGATTCACTTGCATTGGTTTTATTTGGCGGTGTTAATTATTATACCGGCCAGGTATTTAATATGGAATCGATCACCCTTGCTGCACACAAAGCAGGTGCACTAGTGGGTTTCGATCTTGCTCATGCAGCCGGTAATATAGAACTCCACCTGCACGATTGGGATGTTGACTTTGCCTGCTGGTGTACTTATAAATATTTAAATTCCGGCCCGGGTGGAGTAGGAGGTGCGTTTATCCATCAACGTCATATCATTGATAAAACTTTGAACCGTTTTGCAGGATGGTGGGGATATAAGAAAGAAACCCGCTTTAAAATGGATGCTGGCTTCGATCCAATACCTACAGCAGAAGGATGGCAATTGAGCAATGCACCGGTATTGGCAATGGCCGTTCATAAGGCTGCTATCGAATTAGTTGACGAAGCAGGCATGGCAAAACTTTCCGCTAAAGGAAAACAAATGAGTGCATACCTTATTTTTATTTTGAAAGATCTTGCTGATAAGTATCGTGAACAACAAATATCAATCATCACTCCGGAAAAAGAAGAGGAGCGTGGCTGCCAGGTTTCCTTCATTATAAAAAAAGAAGGAAAAAAAGTATTTGAAAAGTTGATGGAACAAGGTGTTTCTGCCGGGTGGCGTGAACCAGAAGTGATCCGGGTTGCGCCGGTTCCTTTATACAATACATTTGAAGAAATTTGGGAATTTGGTGAAATGATTAACCAGATTTTATCTGCATCAACTGGAGCTGAATAAGTTATGGAACAAAAGAAAATCGCGATAATAGGTGCCGGACTGGTTGGTTCTTTGTTAAGCATTTTTTTGGCAAAGCAGGGACACCAGGTTTTTGTTTTTGAATGGCGTCCAGATATGCGAAGGCAATCTTTACAAGCTGGCCGCTCTATTAATCTTGCACTGAGCGATCGCGGTCTTTCTGCTTTGAATGAAGTTGGCATCAGGGAGGAAATTTTAAATATTGCCATACCCATGCCCGGCCGGTTGATTCATAACCTGGATGGTCAAACGAATTTTCAACCATATGGAAAAGAGGAGCAGGCGATCTATTCAGTTTCCAGGAGTGAATTGAATATTCGTCTCGTGAATATTGCAGAAAGTCATGGTATCCGGTTTCAATTTGAAAAAAAATGTACAGCCATCAACTGGCAAACAAATGAAATAAGTTTTAATGAACCCAATCAACCGGGTCATGAAAACTTCCAGGCGGATATTATTTTTGGTGCAGATGGAGCTTATGCTGCATCCCGCCTGCATCACATGCTTGGTCATCAAAAATTTGATTATCACCAGCATTACATTGATTGCGGGTATAAGGAGTTGTCAATACCCGCTGGCCCCGATGGAAATTTTTTATTAGAAAAGAATGCATTGCATATCTGGCCAAGAAAGGATTATATGTTGATTGCCTTACCAAATCTTGATGGCAGTTTCACCGGTACGTTATTCTTTCCTTTTTCGGGTGAACAATCTTTTGAAAAACTAATTACACCCGAGTCAGTTCAACATTTTTTCAAAAAAGAATTCCCGGGTATTGCGGATTTAATTCCTGATTTAACGGACCAGTTTTTTAATAATCCAACATCATCTCTTGTAACAGTTCAGTGCTATCCCTGGGTCCGGGATGGAAAATTCTCTTTGATCGGTGATGCGGCGCATGCACTGGTTCCATTTTTTGGTCAAGGCATGAACTGTGGATTTGAAGACTGCCTGGTATTAAATCAATTGATGGATAAATTCCCGGATCAATGGGATGAGATTTTAGAAAATTTTCAGCAATTGCGAAAACCCGATGCTGACGCTATTGCAGACATGGCTATAAATAATTTTGTGGAAATGAGGTCAAAAACAGCCGATCCGGTTTTCTTATTACAGAAGAAAATAGAGGCAAGATTGCATGATAAATTTCCAGGCAAATGGATTCCATCCTATTCTTTAGTGACCTTTAGTCCGCAAATACGTTATTCAGAAGCGCTTGCAAGGGGAAATAAACAGGAAGCAATCATGCAGGAGTTTATGAAAAAAACTAACATAGCTGAAATTTGGGATGATCATGATCTGCATATAAAGATCATTGATAAAGTTGATGGATGTTGAACAGGTAATCAAAACAAAACTTAAAACAATTATTAATGAACCGCCAATCATTAGTTGAGCAAATATTTTCAAAGAGGTCTTATCTCTGTATTGGATTAGATAGTGACATTGAAAAAATTCCTTCCCATTTATTGAATAGCGAAGACCCAGTATTTGAATTCAACAAACAGATCATTGATAGTACCCGTGACCTTTGTGTGGGTTATAAAATCAATACCGCTTTTTATGAATCAGCAGGTGTTAAAGGCTGGCAAACCATGGAGAAAACGGTGTCATATATCGGTAATGATCACCTGGTAATTGCGGATGCAAAGAGAGGAGACATTGGTAATACTTCATCACATTATGCAAAGGCATTTTTTGAAACAATTCCTTTTGGTGGCATTACCGTGGCTCCTTATATGGGGCACGACAGTGTAAAACCTTTTCTTCAATATGCCAATAAATGGACAATTTTATTAGGCTTAACATCCAACCCTGGTGCGGCAGATTTTGAAATGAAGAAGATCATTATAGAAAGTGAAACATTAGATGAAGGTGTTCACATAAAAAATTCTTCTCAGCGATTTTTATATGAACATGTGTTGCAGACTGCAGCTGGTTGGGGAACTGAAAAAAATTTAATGTTTGTAATTGGTGCAACGCAGGCATCTGAATTTATAAATATCAGGATGATCGTTCCCAATCATTTTTTCCTGGTGCCGGGTATCGGTGCGCAGGGTGGCAGCCTGGAAGAAATTTCAGCTAAAGCCATGACGCCCGATTGCGGATTGTTAGTTAATGCAAGCAGGTCCGTTATATTTGCTTCGGCAGGAAAAGATTTCGCAGATGCCGCCAGAACTGAAGCTAAAAAATACCAGGTGGAGATGGATGGCTATCTTCCCCGTTAAATAATCATACGTCCTTATTTACAAACTATAATTAACTCTGATTGTATCATGATTAGATTTTTCTTTTCTTTTTTACTGATGGCATTTGTATTCAATGCATCATCCCAAACTTCAGGCACAAAGGCAAACTACCAGTTAGCATCCAGGTTTTCAGATAAAAAGATCAATAAGATGGTCTTTAGCACCAGCGTGGACCCACATTGGTTAAAAAAATCAGATCGTTTCTGGTATGTTTATGAAACACCCAATGGCAAGAACTGGTATATCGTGGACCCTGCAAGGAATGAAAAAAAGGCCATGTTTGATAATGCACGTATGGCTGCCGAGATTACTAAAATTGTTAAGGATCCATTTGATGAACAACACCTCGAAATGGATAGCCTGCGTTTTGTAAAAGATGAAAACTGGATCCAATTCCAGGTAACCAGTTCTATTGATGTGGAAATAAAAGATACTGCTGCAAAAAAAGGTACACCGCCACGCAAAGAAAAAAAGAAATTTTATTTTGAATATAATCTGCAAAATGGCCAGCTGGTAGAGTTGACTGATTTTACAAGACCTAAACGCAACCATCGTTGGGCTTCCATTTCACCTGATGGCCAAACCATTGTTTTTGCCCGCAATTTCAACTTGTATTATATGGACAAGGCTAATTATGAAAAGGCGCTTGTAAATGAAGATGACAGTACGATTGTTGAAACCCAATTAACAACAGATGGTGTTGAAGATTTTGAATATGGATTCTCCCGGAATGAGACAAACGTAGATAAAGAAAAAAATAAAAACAAAAGAAAACCGGCAGGTATTTTATGGGCTCCGGATTCAAAACATTTTACTGTTTCGCATACTGATCTCCGTAAGGTAAAAGATCTTTGGGTAATTAACAGTGTTGCAGAACCACGTCCAACTTTAGAAACTTATAAGTACATGATGCCGGGTGAGAAAGAGGCGCCCGAAGAGCATTTGTTGTTGTTTAACATGAACAACAAATCAAGAAAAGAACTGAACATTCTTCAATTCAAAAACCAGGACATAAGCGTATGGTCGGCACCACAACTGCAAAGTACACGTGATGATGATTGGCGTGCTACCACCTGGTTGGGGACGAACGAAACTTTTTATTTTTCACGGACCAGCCGCGACCTGAAAAAAATTGATATTGCAGTTGTAGATATTCGGAGTGGCGATGTAAAAACGTTGATTGAAGAAAGAATGAATACTTATGTTGAAATAAGCAGGCCCGGGCTGGTAAATAATGGTGAAGAATTAATACACTGGAGTGAAAGAGATGGTTGGGCGCATTTGTATTTGTTTGATAAAAGCGGCAAGTTGAAAAATCAGATTACTTCAGGCGCTTATCATGTTGAGAACATTGTTGGTATTGATGATAAAAAAAGGGTCGTTTATTTTTCTGCCAATGGAAAAGAAAAAAATGAAGATCCTTATTACATGCATTTATACAGGGTGAATTTTGATGGCAGCGGATTGCGGCTATTAAATCCAGGCGATTTTGACCACGACATGAGTATGAGTGACAGCAAATTATTTTTTGTAGATAATTATTCAAGAGTTAATACAGCACCGCGTTCTGCTTTGTATAATAGTGAAGGGCGCAAACTGATGGATCTTGAAACAACTGATCTGTCTTCCTTATTCGCGGCAGGTTACCAGTTTCCTGAAATATTTAAAGTAAAAGCAGATGATGGTGTTACAGATCTTTATGGAGTAATGTACAAACCGTATAATTTTGACAGCACTTCTAAATATCCACTCGTTCAATATGTATACCCGGGACCGCAAACGGAAGCGGTTAATAAAAGATTTACCAAACCCAATCATAGGACAGACAGGTTAGCACAAATTGGAATGGTTGTCGTAACAGTAGGTAATCGAGGTGGTAATCCAAGCCGGTCCAAATGGTATCATAATTATGGATATGGCAACCTGCGTGATTATGGTTTGGCAGATAAAAAAGCAGCGGTAGAGCAACTTACCAGCCGCCATGATTTCCTGGATATTGACAGAGTGGGTATTCATGGACATTCAGGTGGTGGATTTATGAGTACGGCTGCAATGTTGGTTTACCCCGACTTGTATAAAGTCGCAGTATCCTCCTCAGGAAATCATGATAACAGCATTTATAATCGCTGGTGGAGTGAAAAACATCATGGTGTTCAGGAATTAATAAACGATAAAGGAGATACCAGCTTTGTTTATAACATTGATAAGAATCCTGATCTTGCCAAAAACCTGAAGGGAAGATTATTATTAACTACCGGTGAAATTGATAATAATGTTAGTCCGGCCAATACAGTAAAAATGGCGAATGCTTTGATCAAAGCCAATAAGCGTTTCGACTTTGTAATATTACCCGGTCAGCGACATGGATATGGTGACATGACGGAATATTTCTTCTGGATGCTGGCAGATTATTACAGTAAGTGGTTGTTGGGTGATTTTTCACAACCCGTAGACATTATTGAAATGAACCGAGAGATTGAACAAACCGGGCCGAAGAAAAAAATATAGAATTCATTGAAAAAAGAAAGCCCACGAATTTCGGGGGCTTTCTTTTTGTGTAAATATTTTTTAATCTTCTTTTTTAGGTTTGCCGGGTACAAAGCTTCCCATTGGTGCAGTATACCATGGACGGATATCATATTTCAGTCTTCCTGCAGCAATAGCAGAATCGGTTTTCAGCAGGCTATCCACCTCTTCTTTTGTTTCTGCATCAAAAATAAAAATACCCCGCCAGTCTCCATTATCGCCAAATGGCCCTGCAACTTTTAATTTCCCTTCATAATATAATCTGCCAATATTATCCATGTGCCCTTTTTGCAATTTAGCTGCCGTTAAAGAATCATGCGAACGATTATCACCCCTCAATAACATCACAAACCAATAGCGTTTTATTTGTTCTGCTGCTGGTTTATCCTGAGCCTGGGCAGATGATCCCACTATCATAATCAGTATGGTTGAATAGATTATTCTTTTCATGCTAAAAAATTTCAGACAATGTAGATAATTTTAAAAAATTCAACCAATATTTTCTTTAGAAATTCCGAAGAAACAGTTATCTGTATTAACTTTTTTCTGCTTAGCGTTATCCGTTTACCTTTGCACCTTTAATTATTCATTCACAGAAAATCTGCAAAACTTTTATGGCTGCCCGTACAGATGTTTTTACAAGTCCTGATTATTTTAATGTAGATGAATTATTGACTGATGAACAAAAGTTAATCCGCGAAACCGTTCGCAATTATGTAAAAAAGGAAATTTCCCCGATAATTGAAGATTATGCACAAAAAGCAGAATTTCCGGAACAGATCATTAAGCAAATGGGTGACCTGGGATGTTTTGGTCCTACTGTCCCAACAGAATATGGCGGTGGTGGACTGGACCATGTAAGTTACGGACTGATGATGCAGGAGTTGGAACGTGGGGACAGTGGAGTACGATCTACCGCATCTGTCCAGGGATCGCTGGTGATGTATCCAATTTATGCTTATGGAAGTGAGGAACAACGAAAAAAATATTTACCCAAACTGGCCAGTGGTGAATGGCTTGGATGTTTTGGTTTAACAGAGCCCGATCATGGAAGTAATCCGGCAGGAATGCTCACGAATATAAAAGAAGATGGTGATCATGTGATTCTGAATGGTTCTAAAATGTGGATCAGTAATGCGCCTTTCAGCCAGGTAGCTGTTGTTTGGGCAAGAAATGAAGACAATGAAATAAAAGGAATTATCGTGGAGCGGGGAATGGAGGGTTTTAGTACGCCAACAACCCATGGAAAATGGAGCTTACGGGCATCCGCAACCGGGGAATTGGTTTTTGATAATGTAAAGGTTCCTAAAGAAAATATTTTACCAAATGTAAAAGGTTTAAAAGGTCCATTGGGTTGTTTAACAAAAGCCCGTTATGGAATTGCATGGGGAACTGTAGGTGCAGCAATGGATTGCTATGATACTGCGCTTCGATATAGTAAAGAAAGAGTGCAATTTGGCAGACCCATTGGTGGTTTCCAATTACAACAGAAAAAACTGGCTGAGATGCTTACAGAAATCACAAAAGCACAATTAATGAACTGGCGCTTAGGTGTATTAATGGATGAAGGAAAAGCAACACCACAGCAGGTTAGTATGGCTAAAAGAAATGGTTGTGAAATTGCAACAAATATTTGTCGCGATGCACGCCAGATGCTGGGTGGAATGGGAATTACAGGGGAATACCCGGTGATGCGTCACATGATGAACCTGGAAAGCGTGATCACTTATGAAGGAACACATGATATTCACTTACTCATCACCGGTATGGATGTAACGGGGCTGGATGCATTTAAGTAAGTTGATTAGTTGAATGGTTGATTAGTTGATTGAAATAGAAACAAGAGACCATGAATTTTGATATTCAAATGACTAAACAACTAAACATCTAAACAACTAAACAAAAACGGATATGAAAATTTATCTGATTGGTTTTATGAGTTCGGGAAAGACCCATTGGGGTAAGAGTATCAGCCGAAAACTGGATGTTCCATTTTTTGACCTGGATGAACAGGTAGAGGCTGCAGAAGGCCGTACGATCAGTGAAATTTTTCTACATCATGGAGAAGAATATTTTCGACGAAAAGAAAAAGAAGTTTTGCATATTATTTCCGAAAGTCATGATACATTTTTAATGGCATGTGGTGGCGGCACGCCTTGTTATTATAACAATATCGATTATATGAATAAATCTGGAACTACCGTATGGATTAGCAGTTCAATCGATACAATGCACCAGCGGTTATTGAAAGACAGGGATAAAAGGCCATTATTAAGAGGGCTTACGGATGAACAGGTGCGTGGTTATATAATAAAGAAATTTTCTGACCGTAAGATTTATTACGAGCAGGCCACGGTGATCATCGATGAAGAAAACATTACACCCGAAAATTTTGTTCAGCAATTATTTAAGACAGAGAAAAAAAAATAATTTTCAATGCATAGTGTATTTGTAATGACTGGTACTTTCCTTGCAGGACTTGCGGTAATATTAGGTGCCTTTGGTGCGCATGGACTAAAAAAGATTGTTCCTCCAGAAACGGTTACCACCTTTCAAACCGGTGTTCAATATCAAATGTATCATGCATTGGCACTGATATTTGCAGGTATGTTGTTTGAAAAAGCAGATAGTGGAATTATGAAATGGGCGGGGATTTGTTTTATCATTGGTATTTTGCTTTTTTCAGGGTCTTTGTATCTACTCACTTTATTAAAAGCAAAAAATACCGTCGGACTTTCCGGGATTGGCATCATAACTCCTTTTGGCGGTTTATTTTTTGTTGCAGGATGGCTGATGATGTTTATTGGAGTGTGGAAGGCTCTGAAGTAATGGGAAGTTCCAGGATGGTAACGGTTCCGTTATTTTTTTCTATATGAAAACTTCCTCCAATTTTTTTCATCCTGTTTTCAAGACTTTGTAAACCGTTACTAAACTGCCTGATATTGTCTAGATCGATTCCTACCCCATTATCATAAAATTGAATAACGAGTTTATCGTCATTACAATTGATATTTATTTCAGCAACTGTTGCATTGGAGTGTTTTACAATATTGGTAATCGTTTCCTTTACGCATAAAAAGATATTACGTCTTTTATCACCCAGGATCACCTTATTGACATTGCAGGTTTTGGCATTTACCTTCCCAATGATATTGGTGTTTTCAAAATATTCAATTACATATTCGCGGATATATGAAACCAGGTTATCAACCGTGTCATTACGACTATTCATACTCCAGATGATTGCATTCATTTTATTCAGTAATTCATTGGCTGAATTAGATATCCGGTCAATTTCTACCGGAATCTTTCCATCCATTTTTTTCCTGGCTATTTCACTCATCAAACGAATGGCCGTCATACCCGAACCCAATTCATCATGCATATCAAGAGAAATTCGGTTTCTTTCTTCCTGCTGGGCCTTATAAACAGCTAATTCTTTTTCAACTTCCTTTAACTGGTTTTCAGATTTTAACCGAAGTCTTTCTTTTGTCTGCGCAATGATATTAAGCCGGTTCTTATAATTTAATGCGGCAAGAAACAAGACCAACTCAAGAAACAATCCTAATTCGTAATAAAATAAGGATGATGTAAATATTGATGGAACCTCCGGGTTGATGATTTTAAAAGTTATGTTTAGCTGGGAGATCAGAGAAAATAAAAACAACAAAAGGTTTCCATAGACCAGGTATCTTAAAATTTTATGTTGCCAATTTTTGAATCCATAAATGATAAAAATTACTGCCATCAACAGTAACAGCGCTTTGGTTATCGTTTCAATAAATAATTCTGTTCCAAAATCATTGGTAAAAAAATGAAAATAGGAAAAGGCACTTACTGCAACAATAAGTAATACTATCCCTGCATTATACAAATGAAAAAGGAATTTAAAATGCTTTTTTGTTTCCAAAAACTGCTGCATAAAAAGCATATAGAACATCACGCCTAAACTTTGCAAAATAAAATCCATATACGATTCCAAAAAGCGGGCTATCCAGGTTGATTCACCAATAAACAAGGTTTTTGTAAATAGCATGAAACCAAGAAAAAAAGCATAGCCTGAATAATATAAAAATTCAGGTGCCGAATTGGAAAAATAACTGGTTAGTGAAAAGAAAATCATCATCAGTAATAACCCACAAAAAGTGTAGGTAACAATATTGAGCTCTTCGCGGATATGCTTTATATTCTTTGTATAAGTTAATAGCTGTGATTCATTAATGATCGCCGGTTTTAAAATATTGGTGTACGTTTTTTCAAAAAACAATTCAGCTACAATGGCCAGCGTGTCCCGGGCTCTTAATTGAAGCAAACTATATGAGGCTTTATCTTTTACACCCGGAAATACTTTTTCGATAACGCTGATCCCATCATCTTTTAGTTCATACAATTTATAATCCCTGAAATAAAATCCTGGTGTGAAATAAACTTTCAAAACAGAGTCGGTTGGATTTACCAGGTAAAATTTAATAACGGGCTTTTTTGAAACAATCGCTGGTGGAATGGCGCCCTTGATTGTTGATCCTTTTTTAAATTGGAAATAGGGCAGGCTGTCCTTTAAATCTGTATCCAGGTTAGTAAGATAAACCTGCATACTATCCTTTATAACTTTTGAAACATTGATCTTACTGATATCGATATAGGAAGGTGCCACCTGCGAAAAAAGGTTGCTGAAAAATATTAAAAGCAGTCCGGTTAGCAGGATGGGCCACTTGCTAAAGGGTGTTTTCCGCATGCAGTTTGGTTTAATGGCATTAGTATCAAATTTAATGTTTCATAATGGTTTTAATTATTTCTTTCACTTGTTTTATTATGCTAAACAGAAGTTCGTTTTAGGCCAATGTGTGTTGCTAAAATTCCAGTAAAGCCTTTATGCAGGTGAATTTGGTATATACCGGTTTGAATCATTATAAAATCCAATTGGTATTACACAGTTTTTAACCGGTATAAGGTTGTGGTCATTTGCCTTCTTATTATCTTTGCTGCCATGGCCAATAAGCTGAAAACCACGGGTAAAAAGAAACAACAGGAAAAATCAACCAAAGCTTCGGACAAACTGAAATTTGAGAAGGAAGAAAAAGTTGATCTGAAAAAATTAGCACGGGATGAACGTACCTGGAAAATTGCAGGAACTGTATTTCTGTTGATCTCCATATTTTTATTCATTTCTTTTATCTCTTATTTTTTTACCTGGAAAGAAGATTTTAGCGAGGTTTCCGGTGGCTCAGCAGTCCTTTTTGATACAGAAATGAAAGTGTCCAACCTTTTGGGCCGCCTTGGAGCATACGTTTCCCATTTTTTTATATATGAAGGATTTGGTGTGGCATCCCTGCTTTTAGGTACATTCTTTTTTATTGTAGGCGTCAATTTTTTATTGAATAGAAAGGTATTTTCTGTCTGGCGAAACCTGCGGTATATCATCGTTGGTTTGCTGGTTATTTCGGTTACCACGGCTTACATTTTTGAAAGTGCGGATTTCCGTTTTGGTGGTAATGTTGGTTTAATGATCAGCGAGTGGATGCAAAGTTTCATTGGCAGTTTCGGAACGGCGGCTATTATATTCGCTGCTTTCCTGGCTTATATTATCTGGCAATTCAACCCCGTATTTAAAATTCCAGCTCGCCCGGTTAAGCAGGTTCACATTGAAGATGAGGATTCTGTTCAGCCTATGGATGAAGGGATGGTTGAAGTTGCAAAACCTCGTTCCAATGGATTAAGAAATAATGGAGATAAACCTGTTTTGTATATCCAGGAAGAAAAAGAGGATCTTCCATTGACCATGGTGGAACACCATGAAGAAGTTGAAAGTCCTGAAGAAAAAAACGATTTGTATGATAACGGGATTACCGAAGAAGAAACCATAAAGGAAATAACCCACGCACATGACCTGGCCGAAAATATGCCACCTATCGATGAAGAGGTGCCATTGGAAATAAAAACTGTTTCTAAAGAAGAGGATTCTGAAGAAGAGGGTGAAAAAGATTACAAGGATCTGCCGCCATATGAACCAACGTTAGATCTTCGGGATTATAAATACCCAAACCTGAACATGCTTGAAACGCATGGCAGTGAAAAGATTGTTCATGATCCCAATGAGTTGGAAAATAATAAAAACCAGATCATTAATACCCTGAAGAACTATGATATCCATATCCAAAAGATCATGGCTACGGTAGGTCCTACAGTTACATTGTATGAAATCGTACCAGCAGCTGGTGTACGTATTTCACGGATTAAAAACCTGGAGGATGATATCGCGTTAAGCCTGGCGGCATTAGGTATACGCATCATTGCTCCTATTCCTGGTAAGGGTACTATCGGTATCGAAGTGCCGAATGTGAAGAAGAGTGTAGTGAGCATGAAAACACTTTTGGCATCTGAAAAATTTCAGCATAATAATTACAGTTTACCTATTGCAATCGGTAAAAAAATTGATAACGAAAATTACATTGTCGATTTGGCATCTATGCCTCACTTGTTGATGGCGGGTGCCACGGGACAGGGTAAATCAGTTGGGTTGAATGCCATCCTGGTTTCTTTGTTATATAAAAAACATCCTTCGCAATTAAAACTGGTTTTGATCGATCCTAAAAAAGTGGAACTGAGTTTATACAGGGTCATTGAAAAACATTTCCTGGCCAAATTGCCTGATGAAGAAGATTCCATTATAACCGATACAAAAAAAGTGATCAATACACTCAATGCGCTTTGTATTGAAATGGATAACCGGTATGACCTGTTGAAGGAAGCCGGCGCCCGTAACATCAAAGAATACAATGAGAAATTTATCAAGCGCCGGTTGAACCCACAGAAGGGTCACCAGTTTCTGCCATTCATCGTTTTGGTTGTCGATGAATTTGCAGACCTGATCATGACGGCCGGTAAAGAAATTGAAATGCCCATTGCCCGCCTCGCACAGTTGGCCAGGGCAGTAGGTATTCACCTGATCATTGCAACACAAAGACCATCGGTAAACATTATAACAGGTACCATTAAAGCAAACTTCCCATCACGAATTGCATTTAAAGTTTCTTCCAAAATAGATTCAAGGACCATCCTGGATGCAGGAGGTGCTGAGCAATTGATTGGTAAAGGTGATATGTTGATTTCTCACCATGGTGAAATTACCCGGTTACAATGTGCGTTTGTTGATACACCCGAAGTGGAAAAGGTGGTTGAATATATTGGGAAACAACGCGGTTATATTCATGCATTTTTATTGCCGGAATACGTGGATGAAAAGGAAATGGAAGCAAAAGACTTTGATCTTTCGGATCGCGATAAACTTTTTGAAGATGCCGCCCGATTGATTGTTCAAAACCAGGTTGGTTCTACATCATTATTACAACGCAGAATGAAATTGGGTTATAACAGGGCAGGCCGATTGATGGATCAGCTGGAATCTGCAGGAATTGTAGGCCCCAGCCAGGGCTCTAAAGCGAGGGAGGTGCTGATCAGGACGGAAATGGAACTTGAACAGCATTTACAGGCTTTGGGTTAAATGAATCATGAGAATCCAGTTACTGTAATGTTAAGATAACGGCTCTTTGGCAACCCGGTACAATCATTGGCAGTCATATACACGTTAATACAATTATCTTCGACAGTTCCTTTTGGAATGAGGTTCAAAATATACATTATGAAAAAAATTTACTTTTTAACATCTTTTTTACTGGCTGGTCTATTTACAATCGCTCAAACCAGCAACGCTGGTCGTACCGATCCTGATGCTAAAAAAGTGCTTGATGGCGTAAGTGCTAAGTTCAAAACTTTCAAAACAGCAAATGCTGATTTTACTTACCAGGTTGAAAATGCAGCCGGTAAAGTCTTATCTTCCAAAAAAGGTACGGTTTCTATGAAGGGTACCAGGTACTATGTAAGTTTTGGTGACCAGGAGATTTTCAGTGATGGTAAAAATGTTTGGACTTTAGATAAGTCTGCCAATGAAGTCACCATTACAACCTTAGATGGTTCTGCCGGAAATCTTACACCTCAGAAATTGTTTACCAATTTTTATGATAATGATTATATCTATAAACTAAATGGTGAAAAAAAGCAAGGTTCTAAAATCATCCAGGAAATTGAAATGACCCCTACGGATAAAACCAAGCCTTTTCATAAATTATATGTGTATGTTGATAAAGGTGCGAAGATGATGAGCAGTACTAAAGTGTTGGAAAAAAACGGTACGCGTTACAGTTATAATATTAGTTCTATGAAACCAAATGTGGCGGTTTCAGATGCACAGTTTGTTTTTAATAAAGCAAAATACCCCGGCGTTGAAGTCATTGACCTGAGGTAATTTTGCAATTACCAAAATGAATAAGGATCATTCAGTAATGGATGATCCTTATTTATTTGTGATTGCAAATAATTTATTTCAAAACCGCCTGCCTGATGTGGGTTAATTGTATCAATAATTCTTCCAGTTTATCCAGGTGCAACATATTGGCGCCATCACTTTTCGCTTCAGCAGGATTAGGATGCGTTTCAATAAACAATCCATCCGCACCTGTTGCAATGGCGGCTTTGGCAATGGTGCCTATTAATTCAGGATTACCACCTGTAACACCACTGGTTTGATTAGGTTGTTGCAAACTATGTGTACAATCCATTACCACTGGTACTCCATGTGCTTTCATAATGGGAATATTCCGGTAATCAACCACCATATCCTGGTAACCGAAACTGTTTCCTCTTTCAGTCAGCATCACTTTATCATTGCCTGCCATTTTGATTTTTTCAACAGCAAACTTCATAGAACCACCGCTCACAAACTGGCCCTTTTTTACATTTACAATTTTACCAGTGTTTGCCGCTGCAATCAACAGGTCAGTCTGGCGACAAAGAAAAGCGGGTATCTGTAAAATGTCAACAAACCGCGCAGCCAGCGCTGCTTCTTCATGCGCATGAATATCTGTGGTAGATGGCAATGAAAATTTCTGAGCTGCTTTTTGTATGATGCCTAAAGCTTTTTCATCACCCAAACCTGTAAATGAAGTGGCACTGGTGCGATTAGCCTTTCTGTACGAAGCTTTAAATATATAGGGGATGCCAAGTTTTTTACAAATGGATGAAACCTTTTCCGCAACTTCCATCACATTTTCCTCACTTTCAACCACACATGGACCGGCAATTAAAAAAAATTGTTGCGGGTCATAGGTTTGATCTTTAAATAGATCCAGTAAAAATTTTTCCATGGCGCAAAGATAATCGGAACTTATCTTTTTATATGATGATGAATACTACCTGGGTCATTATTTTATATCCAAAATATAAGTTTTGTTTTACCCATCGATTTTCAACTATTAACTTTTCATAGGTTTGCAGAACTTCAAAACTTTCAGCATGGTAAGAGATAAAATTTTAGTGATTGGCGCCAGCGGACAGATCGGTGTAGAACTCACCCTGGCATTAAGGCAAATGTATGGTGAAGCAAATGTGGTAGCATCCGATCTAAGGGAAGAGAACCCGCTTTTGAAAGGTACCGGTCCATACGTAAGCATGGATGTAATGAATAAAGAGATGTTGCATGTGCAAATCATACGGCAAAATATCACACAGGTGTATCACCTGGCAGCCATACTTTCAGCCACTGGTGAAAAAAATCCGGGGCTTGCCTGGCATTTAAACATGCAAGGTTTATTAAACGTTTTAGAAATTGCACATGAAGAAAAATTGCAAAAAGTTTACTGGCCCAGTAGCATCGCAGTATTTGGTCCTACATCTCCCAAAAAAAATTGTCCGCAACAAACCATTATAGAACCAACCACGGTTTATGGCATCAGTAAATATGCCGGCGAGTTCTGGTGTAATTATTATTTTAATCGCTATGGGGTTGATGTAAGAAGTCTGCGTTACCCCGGTTTGATCAGTTTTAAATCGGCTCCCGGCGGCGGCACCACCGATTACGCCATTGAAATATTTCATGAAGCGCTGGAGGAAAAAAAGTACACCAGTTTTTTAAAAGAGGATACATACCTGCCCATGATGTATATGCCGGACGCTATTAATGCGACCATCCAGTTAATGGAAGCCGATGCAAAAAATATTAGTGTAAGAACTTCCTATAATATATCATCCATGAGTTTTTCTCCCAAAGAAATAGGAGCAGAGATCAAAAAGCATATTCCGGAATTTACCATGGATTTTGCACCAGATTACCGGCAGGATATTGCCAACAGCTGGCCCCAAAGCATTGATGACTCTGTTGCCCGTAAAGACTGGGGCTGGGAACATGAATACGATTTGGAAAGAATGGTAATGGATATGCTGGAGAATTTGAAATAGAAATTTTTTCATCATCATAATTTAATAAAAAATGCAGTCCATTTGGGCTGCATTTTTATTGATCGGCTTTAAATCTAATATTCTACATCATATCCTCTTCATCCAGTTTATACTGTTTTTTTATATTCCGCATTACTTCGTCCATGCTTGGCCGGTGGTCACTTGGTTTCCAGTTACCCTGTTCCCATTTTAATAATTCATCATCAATATTCTTTTGCTGCATTTCGGTGAGTTTATGCACCAGCATATCACTCATGGCTTTTTGTTTTTCGTAGAAAAGTTTTTTCTTTTCATAAACGATTTCTTTGCCTTTGCGGATATCGTTTTCTGATTTAGCCATTTGTAACAATTCTTCTTTAGCTAATGCGACATCATAAGGTCCCACAGGCATGATCAGTTTAGAAAGTATGGGTCCTGTTTCAATCAATATAATTAATAAAGAAATCATGAGTGATGTCCAGAATACACTGCTTTCTTCTGCAGAAAGATCAGATAAAGCTTTGTTGCGTTCCAGAAACCCGGTTCCTGCACCCAGTGTGGTTTGGTATTGATCTTTTTTGTTTTGAATAGAAGCTGTAGCATTCAACAGTATACTATCCTGTATGGCTACACGATTTTTAATATCCAGTAATTCAGGTGTGTTTTGCAATAAATACTGATCGTAAGCTTCCTTTTTTAAGCGGGTAATTCTTTCAATTCCTCTTTGACCGGAGCCGCCGGTTCCATCGGCTTCCTGCACATAGGCAGTTTGCAGGTTGCGCAATGTATCTTCAATAGCCTGCTTTCGTTGTAGCACCCTGTCTCTTTCTGCTTTGGCATTAGTTTCGGTAGTCAAATTTTGTAATTGTAAGAGACTGTCGTTTAGCTGGGTTTTTTTGTGCATGTTTTCAACCATCTTCACATTGATCTCTTTTTCAAAGATTTTTAATTCCAGGGGCCTGGCAATGGTGATACCGATCAAAAGTGCCAGCATCATTCTTGGAACAGCCATCCAGAATTGCTTTGTTTTGGAAACACCATATTTGCGCATGGTGGAAACCAAAAACCGGTCAAAATTGAAAATGATCAATCCCCAGATCAAAGCGAAAGCAATGGTCCATAACCAATTGTCAAAAATGCTATGAATGGCATAGCCGGCCGACAAAGTAGCGAGGACAAAAGTAGCTACGAGCACACCTCCTAAACCAGCATATTTGGTATGTTCTGTCGCATGTTCTTTTAATAAGGGTTGATGTGCACCCGCGGCCCACCACCAAAAATTGTTCTTGAATTTTCTTTCTTTTTTCACCCCGAAAGAATCATACGTGTACAGGTCATCGCCCTGAACTTTTTGTTGTTCATTCATAGTTGAATGTTTAAATGAATAAAAGGTTGTTCCGGGGTTGAGTTGGAGTCCTGAGATAAACGTATGCTAACAGAAAATTGTATGCAGCATGCGTTAACAATTTAATAAAATAAAGATTAACGAACGTTCAGAATTTTACAAAGGGATACCTGTAAATATGGAAGGTATTAACAGCCTGAAATCTAAACATTAAAAAAAGACATCACAATTGCAAAACATCCTTCATGGTAAAAACACCCTTTTTATCGTGGATAAACTCTGCAGCAAGCACTGCCCCCATGGCAAAGCCTTTTCGATTATGTGCAGTATGGGTGATTTCAATATCATCAATGGAAGAAGTATAATGCACTTTATGAGTGCCGGGTGCGGGGTCAATGCGTTTGCTGATAATGGATAATTCTTCTTTGCGGGAAGATATTTCATTCACCCATTTTTTCTTAAATGGAACTTCCTTTAAAATGTCTTCAGCCAGGGTGATAGCCGTTCCGCTGGGTGCATCTTTTTTTTGTGTGTGATGAATTTCTTCAAGGCTTACATCATAATCCGAATGAACTGTCATCATAGATGCCAGTTTACGGTTCAATTCAAAAAAAATATTGACACCAATACTGAAGTTGCTGGCATATAAAAAACTGCCACTCTCTCTTGTGCAATATTGCTGAACGGAAGATAAATTATCTGTCCACCCTGTAGATCCTGAAATAACAGGAATGCCGGCTTCAATGCATTTGCGAATATTTTTTTCTGCTGTTTCCGGCCCGGTAAACTCAATAGCAACATAGGCTTTTGAAAGATTTTCCGTATTGAGATCAGCCTGGTTATGCATATCGATCACTAAAACTATCTCATGTCCCTTTTCCAAAGCGATCTCTTCAATGGCTTTACCCATTTTTCCATAACCTATCAGTGCTATTTTCATTTGTGTATGATTAAAGAAAGTTTATTTTCCAATTTGCAAAACCAAACTGAGCCCAGAGGTATTAGCCATTTCACTATGACCGGGTTTTATCCTTAAACTCAGATCGGGGCTTACATCAAAACTTTTCAGGTGTGCATCAACGGTAGCATCAACTACATTCAATCCCCAAAGTGCAATAAATACCAAAACCGTATAATCAATATTACGGCGAAATTCATTCCGGTTGAACCTGAGCGATTCTTCACTGATGGGAATGTATTTTGTTTTCATCTTGAAATAATCCGTAGAATCGTTCAATACCCGTGCATTGTATTTTCCCCTGTAGGCAACCCGGAGTTCTTTATAAGTTTGGATATTATAAATAAAAACGCCAGCTGTTGTTCCCAATGCACCATAAACAATAGGAATTTTCCAATACTTCTTGTTATAGGCCTGTCCCCAACCAGGAATAAGCGCTGAGCGGATAGCGGCTTTCCGCGGACTATGAACTTCGTTTAAAGAATCCTTATCTACTTTTTTGATTTGAGATTCCGGCGTAGTGCGTAATTGGGAAGTATCTCCCGCAATAATTACTGGTACGTCCTGGGCATGTACATTATTCGATGAGTGAAAAATGAAAATTAAAACGAATGGTATAAAGAATTTCAAGCTGTTCATGTTAGTCGGCGGAAACATTCAATTGTTCCAGCAGTTTATTGAATTCTTCAAGCGAATAATAATCAAAAACAACCTGTCCGCTTCCATTGCGACTGTGTTTTAATTTTACACGTGTACTGAAGTGCGATGCTAATTTATCTTCAATTTTCTGAAAGCCGGGAGGCAGCTTGCTTTTAACGGATTTTTTAACTGCATTGTCCTGCTTGTACATGTTGCGAACGAGTGCTTCCGTATTTCGAACGGACAATCCTTTATTTTTTATTTCTTTAAAAATAAATAGTTGCATATCCACTTTATCAACATTGATCAATGCCCTTGCATGTCCCATGCTGATCTCACCGGTTCTCACAGCCACCTGTATATCAGGGGGTAATTTTAAAAGGCGGATATAATTGGTAATGGTGCTTCGGTCCTTGCCCATTCTTTCAGCTACTTCCTCCTGGGTATGATCCAATTCATCCATCATACGTTTATAACTAAGCGCAATTTCAACGGCATTTAAATCTTCCCGTTGCAGGTTTTCAAGTAATGCCAGTTCTAAAAGTTGCTGGTCGTTTGCCTGGCGGATGTAGGCTGGAATATCTTTCAAACCAGCAATCTTTGATGCGCGGAAACGTCTTTCACCGGAAATCAAACGGTATTTACCTGAAGCTGTTTTAGAAACAGTAATTGGTTGAATGATATCGTGCATTTTGATGGATGCCGCTAATTCATTCAAAGACTGTTCATCAAAATCCTTACGAGGTTGTTTGGGATTTGTTTCAATAGATTCTATTGGAATACGGGTGATATTAGTGACAGATTCAACTACAGAATGTTTTAAAGTTCCGGCAGTTGTTTTCAGATCTGTATCAATATTCTGCAACAGGGAACGAATCCCTTTTCCTAATGCTTCTTTATTTTGCTTCGGGTTGGTCATTCAATTTTTTATTTAATACAATTGTTTTTTCTATTTCACTGGATCTGAATTATCAGAGTTCCATTATTCTTTCGTCACGGCTTATTTTGGTGAGGTCATTTTTCTGCAAAATTTCTTTAGCCAGGTTCAGGTAATTGGTAGCGCCTTTACTTTTTGCATCGTACAATATTACAGGCTTACCTACACTTGGTGCCTCACTTAATTTTGCATTGCGATGAACAATGGTATCAAAAACCATATCTTCAAAATGACGGCGCACTTCGCTAACAACCTGGTTACAAAGTCTTAAACGGCCATCATACATGGTCATTAAAATGCCTTCAATTTTTAAATCAGTATTTAACCTGCTTTGAACAATTTTAATAGTATTCAGCAATTTCCCCAGTCCTTCTAATGCAAAAAATTCGCATTGAACCGGAACAATCACGGAGTCAGAGGCTGTTAATGCATTCACTGTAATTAAACCGAGCGAAGGAGAGCAATCCACGATAATAAAATCATATTGGTCTTTAACAGCATCCAGCAGGTTTTTTAGAACCATCTCCCTGTTCGGGTAATTGATCATTTCAATTTCGGCACCGACCAGGTCGATATGAGAAGGTATCAGGTCCAGGTTTGGAATGTCAGTCTTTAAAATAACATCTTTGGCGCCAGCATTATTCACCATGCAATCGTACAAACTATGCGTAACATTATGCAGGTCGAAACCAACACCTGTTGTGCTGTTAGCCTGTGGGTCAGCATCCACCAATAAAGTTTTATACTCTAAAACGGCAAAACTTGCCGCCAGGTTAATAGCCGTAGTGGTTTTTCCTACTCCACCTTTCTGATTTGCAACTCCTATAATTTTTGGCATAATGGAAACCTAATGAATTTTTTTTTACAGAGACGATTTAGAGGCTGATTGTTTTACCAATTTCTGCCAGGTGCAATTTCAACCCGGCGTCTGCAAACAATTTTTTTGTTTTTTCATGATCGATGACAATATATCCAAAAGTATCATAATGTACCCCTAAAATTTCGCTACAATTGATCATTTTGGCTGCTTCAACAGCATCTGAAGGGCCCATTGTAAAATTGTCGCCAATCGGCAATACCGCAAAATTAAGTTTTGCCCATTTGGGTATTAACTGCATGTCCACTGTCAATGCCGTATCGCCGCTATTATAAAAATTACCCTCTTCAGAAAAAATGATAAATCCCATTGGGTTGCCACCATAACTGCCATCAGGCAAGCTGCTGGAATGTTGCGCAACCACACATTTTACTTCAAAGTCTTCAAAATCCCATTTTCCTCCGGTATTCATGGGGTGGGTATTCAAAACTCCATTTTTATTTAGCCACTCATGAATTTCAAAATTACATATCACTTTTGCGCCTGTTGACTGGGCTATCGTAACACAATCTGCAATATGATCATTGTGCCCATGTGTCAGCAAAATATAATCGGCTTCTATGTCGGCAATATTAATGTGTTTAGCCAGTACATTAGGACTAATGAAAGGATCAAACATTAATTTTTTGTTATTTACTTCTACCGAAAAGCAGGCATGTCCATAAAAAGTTAGATTCATTGTGGTAGTTTTACAGCCTTTTCAAGAAATAAAATTTACAGAATCCGGCAAAAATAAGTCTTCGATAGTTAAGTTATAAGGACAACTTATACCCGGTTGTATTGTTAATAGGGATCATTCATATGTATACCATCATTTCAGGCACTAACAGAAAGAATAATACCACCATTAGAATAGCCAATATATACCAGGAGGTTTTTAAGAGTCATGGCGTTGAGACGGAATTGCTTTCATTAATAGATACTTTTCCTGAAGCAGGTTCGGAATCATTTATGCAGTTAGAGGAAAAATATTTAAAAAAAACATCCAAATACATTTTTATTGCTCCTGAATACAATGGAAGTATTCCGGGTATTTTAAAGCTGTTAATTGATGAAGCTGATTGGAAAAGTTGCTGGAAAAATAAGAAGGCTATGCTGGTTGGTGTATCTACAGGTCGTGCCGGAAATTTAAGGGGTATGGATCACCTGGCGAGTATTCTGCATCATATGCACATGCAGGTGATGCCGATTATGTTGCCCCTGTCCAGGATCAATGATATTTTAAGTGAGGATGGAGAAATTTCAGACCCTTCGACAATGAAGAATATTGAAAAGCAGGTTAAGTCATTTATTGATTTTTAAAAATTACCAAGTAATAATATAGTTATGGTGAATAGTTTTTTTTGGTGGATTATTATTGGCTTCATGATCCTGTTGGACATTTATGTTTTCCAGGCGGTGAAAATGGTTTCTCAAACGGCCAGTGAAAAAGCAAGGCTGATCATCCACTCCGTTTATTGGGGATTTGCCGTCATTACAATTATATGGATGGCATTGTTGCCTTTTATTAACCTGGAAAATATGCCCAGGACTTTAAGGAGTACATTGTTTGCTATCGTAATCGGTTTATTTTTTGCCAAAATTATTGCTTCTACATTTTTCCTGATTGATGATATTCGTCGCGGCATTCAATGGGTTGCCGGGAAAATATTTTATCAGAATACGGAAGGTGAAAATATTTCCGAGGGCGGAATATCCAGATCAGCATTTTTAAGTTGGGCAGGGTTACTGATTGGCGGGGGTTTGTTCACCTCATTAATTTATGGCTTTAATAATCGCTATCGTTACCAGTTAAAACAGGTTAGCTTAAAGTATCCTAATCTACCAGGGGCTTTCAGGGGATTAAAGGTGGTGCAGATCTCTGATATTCATGCCGGCAGTCTAAGCGATAAAGCTGCCGTAATGAAAGGTGTTGAACAGATCATAGGGATGAATCCAGATTTAATTTTGTTTACCGGGGACCTGGTAAATGACCGGGCTTCTGAAATGGATGGTATGCAGGAGATTTTTTCAATGTTAAAAGCACCTCTTGGCGTCTTTTCGGTATTGGGAAATCATGATTATGGGGATTATGCGCAATGGGAAAGCCCGGAAGCAAAAAAGCAAAACCTGGACAAATTAAAAGATATTCATGCCAATATGGGTTGGCGCTTACTGTTGAATGAACATGTAGTGATTGAAAAAGATAATGAACAAATTGCTATTTTGGGAGTGGAAAACTGGAGTAATAAAGCCAGGTTTCCCAAATATGGCGATTTGTCCAAAGCCTATTCCGGGTCAGCACATCATCCGTTTAAAATTCTCTTAAGTCATGATCCGTCACATTGGGATGCGGAAGTAAGAACTGAATACAACGATATTGACCTGATGCTGGCTGGCCATACACACGGCATGCAATTTGGAGTTGAAATTCCCGGTTTCAGGTGGAGCCCGGTTCAGTATGTTTATAACCAATGGGCAGGTTTATATGAAAATAAACACCAAAAGTTATATGTAAACCGTGGCCTGGGATTTATAGGTTATCCAGGCAGGGTGGGCATTTTACCGGAAATTACCCTGATAGAATTGATTTAATCTGAGGAAAAAGAAAAAAGATGGCATTAAACCTTTTCTTGTTTAATAAGATCAGACAGCTTACGTTTTTATTAATGAGTAAAAATGTATTGATTATCAATTTTAATAGACCCATTTTGAAAACTATTATTTTATCTGGTTTTTTATTGGTTGCCTGTATACAGGTGATTGCTCAAAAATCAAATGCCGATTCTGTTTCGAAAATAGGTACTGATCATGGAATCAGCATATCGGAAGATGTGGATTATGATGAATTGTTTTCAGATTTTGCGTCCTTTTTAGATTCTATGATGATGCCACGCAGTTATGTACTTGCCAGTGTGGCTGTTGCCAGCGGGCAATATGATTTTGCCGAACGGAACAACGTGCTGCTTGAGTCTTCCAATAAATTTACTTTCATTCCTACACTTGCATATTACCATAAAAAAGGTTTGGGTATTACGGCAACAGCTAATGTAATAAATGAAAATAAAATTTTAAATCCTTATCAATTTTCTATTACGCCATCGTATGATTATATAAAGAACCTGGATTTTGCTACCGGCGTAAGTTATACCCGTCATTTTATAAAAGATTCACTATCATTTTATACATCGCCTTTGCAAAATGAGCTGTTTGGTTATTTTTCTTATCGCAAATGGTGGGTTCGTCCATCCGTAGCCGTTAGTTATGGGTGGGGTAGTCGTTCAGCTTTTGAAGAGCGGGAAGATTTTATCACTTCATTGCGATTAAGACGAACGGGTTATACGACAATAAGTTCCAACGAATCCGTGAATGATTTTTCTATAATTACCTCATTGCGTCATGATTTTTACTGGCTGGAGGTATTGACCGGTAAGGATCATATCCGATTATCTCCCCAAATTAATTTCACGAGTGGTACGCAGAAATTTGGATTTAATCAATCCTATGAGTCTTATATTGGACCAGGCAATCGGGGTAAAGGAAACGGAAATATTCAGTACAATTCTGATGAGGTTGAACTGGATGATGAAATAAAATTTCAACCGCTATCTCTATCCTTATTCCTGCGGGGAGAGTATTCAATAGGAAAAGTATTTTTACAACCTTCATTTCTCATTGGTTATTATTTACCTACTACAGAGAAACCTCTAAACACCTTATTTTCTGTTAATGCTGGTGTGATGTTTTAAACTTGTTAAGCTTTTTCTCCTCTAAACGGATTATAATAATAGTTAATGGAATTTAACAACGGAGTTATTTTCATTGGCATTAATATTGAAAAATAATTTTATTGAAAATGTTCGGCATGCATACTGATAAAAACCAAACTTATTAGGCCATTAAATGCGAACATTAAAAATCAAAAAAAACTAAACAACATGAAAACAAAACTCTTAAGTCTGTTAGCCGTTCTTTTAGTTTCACAGGCAGTAATGGCCCAATTTCATATTGGTGCAAAGGCTGGTGCAAACATTAATAAGATCGATGGGAAGTCATTTAAAGAAGAATTCAATTATGGGTATCACGTTGGGGGATTTGCCGAAATCGGTTTGGGCGATAAGTTTATGTTGCAACCGGAGGTTTTATTTAATCAATACAATACAACTGTTGACAGCAGTTTCAGAAATGTATATCAAAATGCTTTCAGATCGGATCAAAGCAAAGTGAAATTAAGTTACCTGTCCATTCCTGTTTTATTAAATTATAAATTGGTTGGACCAGTGTATTTACAAGCCGGACCTCAAATAGGAATATTAATTGATCAGAATAAAGACCTTTTAGAAAATGGTGAAGAGGCTTTTAAGAGTGGTGATTTTTCAATGCTTGGTGGCGTTCATGTTAAGCTTAGTAAGTTTCGCGTAACAGGCAGATACGTGGTTGGTTTAAACAACATCAATGATATTGATGACCAGGATAAATGGAAAAACCAGGCTATACAGGTTTCTGTTGGATTAGCACTATAATTTATAATCATGATTTTTAAAACCCCTTCACACTTGTGATAGGGGTTTTTTAATTGATTATACCCCCGGCTAACGGCATGAAACTTGACTACTATATAATCCTTAGTATTTTTACCCATATACAGGCATATTGTGCCAATTTGACTAAATAAGAATTTATAAATGAGTTTTAAGAAAATGTTCCAGAAACAAGAAGACGAAATGGATTTTATTCCCATCATTCCATTGAATGAGAATGATAGTGAAATGATGGATGATATTGACATTCCCGCTGAACTTCCTATACTGCCTTTAAGAAATACAGTTCTTTTTCCCGGCGTTGTATTGCCTATAACAGTTGGTCGTGATAAAAGTATAAAAGCTGTAACCCATGCTTATAAGGCTGACAAATTGATAGGCGTTGTGGCGCAAAAAGACAGTTCTATCGAAGATCCGGAAATGAAGGACCTGGAGACAATCGGGACTATTGCCCGGATTGTTAAGCAGATAAAAATGCCTGATGGCGGAACAACCATAATAATCCAGGGGCGTTCACGCTTCCAGGTAAATGAGGTGACTTCAGAAGATCCTTTTTTCAAGGCAAAAATAACGGCATTGGTAGAAGAAGAAGCACCAAAGGATCCTGATTTTGATGCTTATGTAAGTAATATTAAAGAACTGGCTGCTGAAATTATTCAGTTATCACCCAATATTCCATCGGAAGCAACCATCATATTGCGCAATATTGAAAGTCCCGCATTCTTAATTCACTTTGTTTCCAGCAATCTCAATACTGACTTAAAGGAAAAACAAAAGCTTTTAGAAATAAACAACATCCGTGAAAGAGCAAATTTGTTGATGGAATTGCTGCAAACGGAATTCCAGTTTGCTGAATTGAAAAATAAAGTAACCAACAAAACTAAAACAGAACTTGATAAACAACAGCGTGATTATTTTTTACAGCAGCAATTAAAAAGTATTAAAGAAGAATTAGGGGGTGATACGAATGATCGTGAGATCAGGGACATGCAGAAAAAGGCCGATGAAAAAAAATGGCCTGATGCTGCCCGTGAGTTATTTAA
This sequence comes from Chitinophagaceae bacterium, assembly GCA_036675565.1. Classification (GTDB taxonomy): domain Bacteria; phylum Bacteroidota; class Bacteroidia; order Chitinophagales; family Chitinophagaceae; genus JACCYQ01. The sequence continues at coordinate 4,136 of JAKFER010000063.1, read as the reverse complement.
GAAAGGTATTGAAAAGCTGGAAAGGATGCATCCCAGTACGCCAGATTATTCGGTGGTATACAACCACCTGGATCTGATGCTGGATCTTCCATGGGAATCTTATACAGAAGATTTGTATGATCTTAAAAAAGCAAAAAAAGTTTTGGATCATGATCATTATGGGATGCAGAAAATCAAAGAGCGGATTTTAGAATACCTCGCCGTTCTTAAATTAAAGGGTGATATGAAAAGCCCTATTCTTTGTTTTGTAGGACCTCCGGGAATAGGAAAAACATCATTGGGGAAAAGCATTGCCAGTGCCATTAAAAGAAAATATGTAAGGTTAAGTTTAGGCGGATTGCATGATGAAGGAGAGATTCGTGGTCACAGAAAAACTTATATCGGGGCAATGCCTGGTCGCATATTACAATCCATTCGCAAGGCAAAAACATCAAACCCGGTAATGATACTGGATGAAATAGACAAGATCGGTAATGATTTTCGGGGTGATCCAAGCAGTGCATTATTAGAAGTTTTGGACCCTGAGCAAAACAACAGTTTCTACGATAATTACCTGGAACTGGAATACGACCTGAGCAAAGTTTTGTTTATAGCAACGGCAAACAACATTCAAAATATACAACCTGCATTACGTGACAGGTTAGAGATCATTGATCTGAGTGGATATGCGGTAGAAGAAAAAATTGAAATAGCAAAAAGACATTTATTTCCACGTCAGAAAGAATTGCATGGTTTAAAGAGTACGAATTTCAAAATCAGTGATAAGGTTTTGGAAAAAGTCATCCAGGATTATACCCGTGAAAGTGGTGTGAGGGAATTGGATCGTCATTTGGCGGCAGTTATGCGTTACCAGGCCAGGCAGTTAGCCATGAAAGGAAATTTGAAACCAACCGTTACCGCTGCAGATATTGAAAAGATATTGGGTAAGCCACGACACAATAATGAATTATACAAAACGGCTACGATGCCGGGTGTTGCTATCGGTCTTGCATGGACCTATGTTGGCGGTGAAATTCTCTTTATTGAAACCACGATGAGTGAAGGTAAAGGTGAAATGAAAATGACAGGTAACCTTGGTAATGTAATGAAAGAAAGTGCGACAACAGCACTGACTTATCTTTTATCGAATGCAAAGAAATTCAATATAGATATTACTCAGTTTGAAAAAAAGACTTTGCATGTGCATGTGCCGGAAGGAGCCGTTCCTAAAGATGGCCCAAGTGCCGGCATAACGATGATGACGGCCATTGCCTCTGCATTAACCGGGAAGAAGGTTAAATCCTATTTAGCAATGACAGGAGAAATAACATTACGCGGACAGGTTTTGCCAGTGGGTGGAATAAAAGAAAAAGTGCTGGCGGCTAAACGTGCTGGCATTAAAGAAATAATTTTATGCTGGCAGAATGAAAGAGATGTGCAGGAAATTGAAACCGCCTTTATTAAAGGAGTTAGTTTTCATTATGTAAAAACAATGGGCCAGGTTTTGGAAATTGCTTTACAGAAATAATCGCGTTTTATAAATGGTAAGGATTTCGTGGGGTATGAAATAATAATTGCATTTTTGCAAGGTGCCGCTGAAATTCCTTACCATAATTTTTTGGTTGATTTCTTTACCGACTTTTTCCCAAACGCTTGGCGGTAATTCCATTTTTAATTTTTTAAAATTACCGAATACTCCTTCGCTGTCTGCGATGGGAGGGATAAATACATCTTATGATGGTAACGACATTGGCCTGGCATTTAACCAACCTGCATTATTGAAGCCTGCCATGCATTCGCAATTGAATGTTTCATTCAACGATTATTACGCCAGTACAAAAGCCTATCATCTTTCATTGGGTTATCATCATGATCCATCAAAGACAACTTTTATGTATGGTGTCTTTTTTATGAATTATGGTAATGCTATTGAAACCGATGCGTCCGGAAATGTGTATGGTGAGTTTAATGCGAATGATTGGGTAATGCAGGTATCAGCGTCTCGTCAATACCTGGATAAATGGCGATATGGATCAACAATCAAATTTATAAGTTCCAATTATGGACAGTATAAATCGAATGGAATAGCAGTTGATGTTGGTTTAGTGTTTTCGGATACTGCAAAATTTTTTACGGCAGGTTTACTTGTTAAAAATATGGGCACTCAATTAAAAAAATACAATGGTGCCGGTGCAGAAGATCTTCCTTTTGATCTTCAAATTGGAGTTACTAAAAAATTGTCTAATGCACCTTTTGCATTTTCATTGACATTGCATCATTTACACCAATTCGATATCAGGTATAATGATACTGTTTATAACGCTTTAAATGATTTTCAACAAAATGGTAAGGGAAATTTTTTCTTCGATAAAATGTTCAGGCATGTAGTGATTGCTTCGCATATTTATCTTGGTAAGAATGTAGAAGCAACGGTTGGTTACAATCATTTACGTCGCAAAGAATTAAATATAGGAAGGGACGGAAATGGTTTAAATGGGTTTTCAGGAGGTGTTTGTATTAAGGCAGGTAAATTTAATTTTCAATATGCGCATGCCAAGTACCAAAATAATTCTGGATATAATGATTTGGGTTTAACCCTGAAATTGAATCAATTTAAGATAAGGTGAATAGAATTTTTTTTAAAAAAATTAAAAAATTAAGTTTTGAAATTAATAATAATTTTTACTGGTATTTTCTTAAGCTCTTTAATTTTTCATTTATGGGTCAGAGACAATATAAAACCCTACATAAAGAAGAATTATGAAAATTTATATAATCAGCGAGAGGATGATAATGAACTAAATGAATGGAATTTTAAATTTGATCAATATAATTATCCAAAAGGTGAGAATGCTAAAATCACTCAGGATTCATTGGGTTTAAATAAAATTGATCCAGCCTATTTGAAAATCGAAAAAATCGCTAATTATATTTCAAACTACACGGAAAGAAGAATTGGTACGCCAGATTTTCGACTTTTGGAAAATAAGTCTCCTTATGAACAATTGCAATTAATTAAAAATGGAGAGTCCCATGTGTGGTGTGGATTATTATCTTTTTATTATTCTTATTTTTTAGATGGGGCTGATATTTCATCAAGATATGTTTCAATCGAGAAGCCTGGAGATACTTTTAATAGTACTCATGTAATAACAGAAATTTTTATACCGAAAGAAAATAAATGGATTTATTCAGATTTGAATTATGATATTATTTATGTAAGGAGTGCCAGAGGAATCTTAAATCTAGTGGAATTAATGTCTGCTATAAACAACAATGATAAGAGCCTGGTGTTTATAAAAAATAATTTAAACAATGGATTGATTGAAAGATCGATAGAAGAAATGGATAAAAATTATATCAATTTTATGAAATCCCATGAAGAGATAAGATATTTTACTGGTAAGCAATTGCGAAATAATTTTATTCCATTTTCTATGGAGCAAAAAATCTCTGAAAGTATTTTTCCTTCATCCTCCTATTATTTATTTGCAGAGGAAAATAAAAATACATATTATTTGCTTTTTGCCGGCACAAGAATATTAATGATATTATCTTTTATTATGCTAGTTGTTTGTATTTTATACAAATCACGTATGGGGACGGTTTTTTATGCAGATAAAAATTCAGCATTCGGTAATCCTGTATAAAAAGTAGATTCATTTGAAGGAATGTAGAAACGAGCTAGAAGTCTTTTGATGTCTTCGTGATAAAATGTTTTCCCTCGTTTGTTCTGGCTGCAATAAAGTTCTACAGGTAAAATAATTTTATCCCATTGTGTGGCAGAAAAATCTGCTGCTGATAATTTTTCCCCATCAACTATTATTTCTGTTACACTAATTTCTGGTTGAACTTTAAATGGCCCGGAATACATACCAAAATGCATGAATGGTGTTGCTACTAAACCTTGTTTAAAATTCAAAAACAATTGCAAGACAATAAACATAACAAACCCCAGGAACAGCAGTTTGTTATGTTTATATAATTTGTGTAAGAACAATTCAATATATAGGTTGAATAGAAAAACAGGTGTACAAGAGTGCCCCGGCATTTCCTCTCACATAATCCTTCCCGGGGTCTTCGACAACGCAAGAATGCTTAACCAGGGCTCTATGGCTGGCTAAATAAAATTATTACAAGTACTTTAAATTTGTTTT
>JAKFER010000241.1:0-8325 GCA_036675565.1 Chitinophagaceae bacterium | reverse complement strand
CATGGCGCCATAAAAAACAATAAATGCAAAAATGATCAGGCCCGCCGTAAGAAATGATAGAAACCGGACACCTTTCTGACCATAATACTCGTTGATGATATCCGTCATAATGAATACAATTGGCCATAATAAAACACCGGCAGTTAAATTTATCGACAGTACATTGCCAAATAATTTCAGATCCAACGGTAAAAAACCCAGTGTTTTTTCAAGCGAAAAAATTTTTACCCCAATGATCTCGGCTATCAATGCATTGGCTATAAAAAATCCACCCAAAATTAAAAATAGCCTGGATGGTTTTTGGTGAATGATAGTTTTGATCATTGTACCGGGTTATTTGAAGCGGTTAAATAAATGATGAACAGCAATTGGATCACCAGGAATATGATATTGGAAATGATCAACCACAAGGGCACTACTTCGGCTAATTTCTTCCGCAGTATCGCTGCCATTAAATAACTTAAATTAGTTAATGGATTTAATAAAAGCGCCAGGAAATACCCTATGATCAGGATGGTACTGTTCACTTCACTGTTCTGTGCCCAGTCATATACCTGCAATGACGCAGACAACAGGAAAAAAAGATTACAAATCAAAGCAAGGCGGGATAAAAAAAGCAGCCATCTCATCCTTCAAATATAAAATAAACCGGCAACAGGATTAAACCAACTTTCGTTGCCTGAAACATTCATTATCGATTAATTTACCGTTACTATATCTTATTAATTCAAAATACCATTATTTTGTCAGCTTAATATATAAGGTATGAAGAATGGCATGTTCTCTAAATTGCTTCCGCACCTGGTGGCAATCATTTGCTTCCTGGTTGTTTCCTGCTTATTTAACCTGCCTGCATTGCAAGGCGATGTGTTAAGCCAGCATGATATTGTTGGATGGAAAGGTATGTCGCAGGGAGCTTTTGAATACAAAGAACGTACGGGTCATTTCCCATTATGGAACACAAACCTGTTCAGCGGCATGCCCAATTACCAGGTGGCCATGGAGGGAAAAAGCCTGATGCCAGATATCACAAAGATCATCACGTTTGGTCTGCCTAAGCCTGCAAACTTTTTCCTGCTTGCAAGTATTTGCTTTTACCTATTGTGCATTGCTTTGCGCATCAATCCTTATATCAGCATTTTTGGAAGCCTTGCATTTGCCTTTTCAACATATAACCCCGTTATTATAAATGCAGGACATGAAACAAAAATGCTGGCCATTGCATATTTACCAGCATTGCTTGCCGGTATCATCCATATTTATGAAAAGAGATATTGGATTGGCATTGCCATCGCTACACTGGCAGCATATATGGAAATTGGTGTGAACCATCCACAGGTGAATTATTACGGGTTCATTATCATCATTGGTATAACCATAGCATATTTTGTTCAGTGGATCAGGCAAAAAGAATTCAAGCACATGGCCATTTCATTGGCTCTTGCAGCGGTAGCAGCTATTGCCGGTGTTGCAGGAAGTGCGTTAGCACTGATGACAACTTATGAATACAGTAAATCGACTATGCGTGGTGGTAAGAACCTGGAAGTGTCTGGGGGAAATGTAACAGAAGTAAAAACCAGCGGGTTGGATACGGATTATGCTTTTCAATACAGTAATAGTGTGTATGAAATTGTAACCATGTTAATGCCAACTGCATTGGGTGGCAGCAGCGGTGAAACATTGGATGAAAATTCTGCAGTTGTTTCCAAACTGGCTCAGAGAGGCATCCCGGAAAGTAATGCCATACAACTGGCATCCGGGCTTCCAAAATATTGGGGAGGACTGGAAAGCACTTCTGGACCGGTCTATTATGGCGTATTGGTTACTTTACTTGCCCTGGTTGGATTTGTGATCATCAGAAGCCCAATGAAATGGGCACTTTTATCTGTTTCTGTATTAGGGATCCTGATGTCCTTTGGCAAGAACCTGGAAGGTTTCAATACGTTTTTGTTTGAATTCCTGCCCATGTATAATAAGTTCAGGGCGCCTTCTATGGCACTGATCATTACGCAGGTAACCATTCCCGTTATGGCTGTTATCACGCTGCAACACGTATTGTTTCGGGCAGACAGCAGAGAATTTGTCAAGGCTCATTTCAAAACGATCCTGTATACCCTTGGCGGCTTGTTTGTTGTTCTTGGATTGATGTATTTGTCATTGTCCTACACATCACCAATAGACGCCCAGATCCTGGCAGCTTATACGGATGAAAAAGGAAGTGATGAAATGGGCAGGCTCATTGTAAGCGGATTAAAAGAAGACCGGGCAGCCATGTTTGGCGGGCAGATTATTCGTGCTCTTTTGTTTGCATTGGTTTTATTAGGGATATTATACCTGTACATGAAAAAGAGCCTGAATGCAATTGTTGTTATTGCTGTATTGGCAGTTGTTACGATAATTGAAATGCTGGTTATTGATAGTAAATACCTGAATGAAGACAATTACCGATCTTCTGATGAACTGGCTTTTGAGAATTTTAACCGATCCCCTGCTGATGAAGCTATTTTACAGGATAAGGATCCCAACTTCAGGGTTTTTAACAGTGCCCCGGACGCTTTTAATGAAGCCCGAACCTCCTATTTCCATAAATCAATTGGCGGATATCATGCGGCTAAATTGCGGATATACCAGGACGTTATAGAAGGATATATTGCAGGCAGACCCAACATGAATGTATTGAACATGCTCAATACAAAATATTTCATTGTACAGGATCAGCAAACAGGCCAACCAAATGTTATCCCTAATCCCGACGCGGCAGGAAATGCATGGTTTGTGAAAAATATAAAACTGGTAAACGGACCAGCAGAAGAGTTCAAAGCACTGGAAACGTTTAATCCAAAAGATACCGTTATTATCCAAAACCAGTTGGCTTCCGGTTTGGTACAACCGCAATGGGATTCTTCGGCAACCATTCAAATGACCCGGTTTGACAATGACACCATAGAATATACTACGCAGGCATCCGCGCCACAGTTTGCAGTCTTCAGCGAGATCTATTATGCCGATGGATGGAACGCCTATTTGGATGGTGTAAAAACACCTTATTATAAAGTAAACTATTTATTAAGAGGTATGAATGTGCCGGCAGGTAATCATAAGATCGTTTTTATTTTTGAACCTGATTCGTATAAGACAGGTAATAACATTTCGTTTATAGCATCTATATTAATTCTTATCATATTCATTGGCGGACTTGCTATGGCGTGGTGGTTAAAAAGAAAAAGGGAAACGGGAAAAAGTGCATGAGAAAAATCTTATGCATAGCACCATACCAGTTTATTCCGCATTTTTCGGGAGGACAAAAATATATTGCTGAATTTACGCGTCATCTGGCACAGAAGACTGCATTAACCGTAATGAGTACAGGGGATAACAAACCCGGCAATGAGGATTCTTATACGTTTTTACCTTACCTGAAACAACAAAGAACCAGGTATATCGATGTTGGTCTTATATGGCAATTACATTCTTTAATTAAAAAAAATAAATATGACGCCATTATATGGGAACATCCTTATTATGGCTGGCTGGCCATGATCCTTCAGTGGCTGACTGGAATTTACACTGTTATTCATACGCACAACGTAGAATACCAGCGTTTTCGTTCGATGGGCAAATGGTGGTGGTCCATTCTAAAAGCTTATGAGAAATGGACACTGAGAAATGCTGATAAAATATTCTGTATTACTGAAGAAGACAGGCAGGTAATGATTAAAGAATTTAAGATAGAGCCTGAAAATACCATCCTGGTAACGGCAGGTATTGATGGATTAAATGATTATGCAGAAAAATCAGGTTTTCAGAAATCACTGAAACAACGGTTAGAAATAAGCGAAGAGACCCGCCTTTTTTTATTTTCGGGTTTGTTATCATACAAACCGAATGAAGATGCTGTTTTATTTATCAGGGACCAGCTTGTACCCAGGCTCGCTGCAGAAAATGCTTTTCCATTTAAAATGATTATTTGCGGAAAGGGAATGAATCCGACATACACCGATGAAACAGACCCAAAGAATCAACACATTATTTATACCGGTTTTGTAGAAGATATCAGTGAATATATAAAAGCAGCAGATCTTTTTTTAAATCCTGTTATAACCGGCGGAGGCATAAAAACCAAGGTTATTGAAGCAATTGGATTTAATACAACTGTGATCAGTTCAACCAGTGGAGCTGCAGGCGTTAAAACAGAAGTTTGTGGAAATAAGTTAGTGATAGTACCAGATGGTGATGTGCTATCTTTTGCAAGAGCTATTATTGAATTTGCAGATGACCATTCAGAAACACCACCCTCCTATTATCTATACTATCAATGGGAAAATATAATTAAGCAAGCCATTGAATCTTTACCTGATCATCTTTCCTGATGATTTAAATACAACCCTTTTGATAAAGTTGCGGGCTCCTTCTTTGATTTTATATATCAGTGAAAAAATAAAAAAGTATAAACCGTTACCCTTTCTCCATTTCATAATTTCCAGTTCATGTTTCATCATGGTTTTTCGAAGGGCAAGTTGCTTTTCGATTTGAGTGCTGCCACTGTTAATATGTATGATGGTAGTACCGGCAAAGAACACCACATGGTAACCCAGTTTTTTTATTTGGGTGCACCAGAGGTGATCCTCTCCATACATGAAAAAGCGATCATCTAATTTTTTTTCCGGGAAATGGGACAATAGTGTTCTGGGAAATAAAAAGAATGCACCATTCACCCAATCACACGATGTATTTTCATCATGGCGAAAATATTTTCCAAGCATGAGTTTTGACCTCTTTTTGTAAGGCAATAACATAGGAATAAAACGAAACAGGTCCAACAATTCCCATTGAATACTCCTGAAGCGACGTGCCGTATATTGAACGGATCCATTCGGGTAAATCATACGGCAACCGGTAACACCAGCATTGGTATTTTGTTTTGCATATTCTACACTAAGTGCAATTGAATCTTCCGTTAAAATAGTATCGCTGTTAAGCAATAATATATAATCGCCTGAGGCCTTTTCAATTCCCAGGTTGTTGCCATAGGCAAAGCCGCCATTCACTTTGCTTTTAATTAAAATGATCTCTGGACATTGCTCTGTAAATGTATCCGCATCACATTCCACCGAAGCATTATCGACCAATATGATTTCATAACTCACATTTTTTGTACATGCAATAACAGAACGGATGCACTCCGATGTAAGTTGAAACGTGTTGTAATTGATGATGATGATGGAGACATCCATTTCAGTTCTGTTACTGTATTATGTTATGAATAAACTGGTTTAGGATTAATTTTTTTAAATGCAAGGAAAAGACTTCTTGTAAAAGCATTACTATCGATTTGGCTTGCCAGCCTGACACTAAACTGTTTTTCCGGATCAAAATCATTTCCCGGCACCAGCGTATCAGCAAAGGATTTACATTCCTTTAAAAAGCTGTTTACAGACAAACCCTCCCGTTTATTTTTAGGTGTTCTAAGCAGCCTGTGAGATAACCCTTTAGCATAAAATCCAATAAACTGCAAGGCATACCTTTCAATAGCTAGCCTCATATCAGGATCTGATTGATTCAGGGAATGTAAATAATTAATAAACCTGGCAAACGCTTGTTGAAATTTTATATCCGGTGATTTTGTAGTTGCACTGCTATGCAACCGATAAGAAAAGCATTCCTCTAGTGCAGTTGCTTTAAACCCTTTTTTAGACAGGTTTATCCACAGTTCAAAATCTGCAAATAATAAATTAGGATAAGCAGGTATTCCACCTACATCATCATAGTCTTTTGCACGCATCATAAATCCTGTACCCATCACATCAATCATATTCATTAAGAAGAAAGATAAGAATTCCGGTGCTTTTTGAATTTCATCCATTGGCTTACACCGTCTTATTTCAAACCCCTCATCATTAATATATCTGAAATGCGTTTGATATAAACTTGCGTCAGGATACTTGTTGATCAAATTGTCAATGACAGAAAGATAGTTATTATGTAAAAGATCATCATGACCAATCATCGTAATAAATTCATCTTTGGGAATGGAAGTAATTCTGCCCCAATTTTCTTCAATACTCAGGGAAGTTGATGCAGGGTATATTTCAATACGATCATCATTAACAGATTTGATCCATTCTAAAGAACCATCTGTACAGCAGTTATCAAGCACTTTTAACTTAAAATCTGGCAAAGATTGCTGAAGTATGCTATTAACACAATCTTTAAAATAGTTTCCACCATTACGTACTGGTAATATGATGTTGTACCGGGCCATTAATTAAGCGCCTTTTTAAACTTTTTCTTTTGTAAGACCATAAAGTCATGCAACAAAGGTGTATGTTTTTTTAGCAGAAATTTCAATTGAAAAGGTTGCATAAAATCCTGCTTAAAAATATCCTTTTCAATTGCGTTCAGGTTCACCGCCTCTTCTGGCGGATATAACTTGTAATACCTATGAAGAAAGTTTAAATGGGATACCACCCAGAGTGCAACGAACTTTCGCATGTGCTTCTCAATTTTGGGCCAACCCTTTACCCCATTAATTTTTGCAGAAACATACTCAATGAAATTTACAGCAGCAGTTTTGATTTGTTCATTTTGAGCCCTGCCAAAATTTTGCGTATGAATTGTTTGGTGCCCCAAAGCCCTGTTAATCACAACACAGCCAGAATGGGATGCCAGTACACTTAAATAGGCATAATCACCAAGAAATGCAGTATTATAATCAGGCACACCACCTTTTTCAATTAAAATTTCTCGTTTAACCATACCTGTTGACCACAGGTAAGTGCGGAAAATATTAAAGTTGAAAAAGTTAATTAAAAAATCACTCGCCGAATAAGTTTCTACAGTATCAATTTCTTTATCTGCCAACATTGAATTTGTTCCAACCTTAAGTTTGTAAAGTTTTGCAATTTCAGGATGTGTACAAAACCAGTTACAAGCACCTAAAAACATTCCAAATTCAGGATGCTGATCTTTTAACCTTATTAGTGTTTCCAGCATATCAGGATAAACAGGATCATCATCAGCAATCATAACAATATATTGCCCACTGGATCTTTCTAGGCTTTTATTAAAGCTTTTTTTCATACCCAGGTTTTCCTGGTTCGCAAAGTATTTAAACCTGCTGTCATTCATTCCTTCCACGACAGATCTGCCTGACTGTTCAGGATCATTATCAGATATAATCGCCTCGAAATTTGAAAAGGTTTGAGCCCTGACGCTTTCTAACGTACTCTTTAAATAATCTTTTCGCTTGTATGTAGTAAAGCAGAAACTTACATATGGGCTGCTGTGATCCATCTTAAATTATTTTATTCTTTTCAGATATCCCTGTGGTGCTACACTGATCAAAAGTTTATTATCAATTTGTTCATCCACAATAAAATTGTCATTCGTTTTCAGAAATTGCTGCACTGCAGTTTTGGGATTATTTGCAATTCCCCAGGGACGTTTTTGAGAAAAATAGCCTTCGGGTAAATCTTCAACTATTGTATCAAAAACAACAATGTAAGATCCGAAACTTACAAAGGGACTATATAATTCCAATTCACTCATCACATGTTCATGCGTGTGATTAGAATCCAGGCACACAATGATCTTTTTATTATCGCCTATCAGTGTTTTTATTTCTTCAACTTTTAATTTATCTATCGAGGAGCCCTGTAACATTTTGATTCTTTTTATCATAGGGTGGGCTTCAATCTCCTTTCGATTATGCTCCCTTATGTCTATATCTATGCCTATGACTTCACCATGCCCTATCAATTCAAGTAATGAAGCATAATAAATTAATGACCCGCCATGTGCAATACCTGTTTCAATGATGTAATCCGGTTTTATTTCCCAGATGATTTCCTGCATGGCAATCATATCCTGCGGATATTGAATGATAGGTCTGCCCATCCAGGAAAAATTATAAGAATATTGCGCACGGTTTGATTCAACATTGAATGCAACCGCTGCTTCCTGTAATGATTCGTTATTTTTATTACTACTAACTCTTTGCGCTCTTTCTTCAACAAATGCCTGGATTGGATTACTCATTATTTATTATTTATTTAAAATTGTATTAAGTTTTGTTATATCAGCCCAAAAGTTCATTGGTTCAAAATCATTATAAGGATAAAACCCAGTATTCAACTTTATGGATTTCTTTTTTTATACCCCCATAAATGTCCACCTAGGTACGAATATTTTGGTAAATAAACAATGGAGGTTAGATATGAATACAACAATGATTGATATCGATAAGTTACTAGATTCTACAGAAAATCTAACATCTGAGAAAATCACAAATAAATTAAAAAAGATTGAAATTGATAAACTATTAGC
>JAKFER010000135.1:0-8495 GCA_036675565.1 Chitinophagaceae bacterium | reverse complement strand
GTCAGGAGGTGCTGGCCCCGGAAGAGGCGTGGCGCGAGATTGGCAACGCCTGGCAGCTGCGCACCCGCCAGCTGGCCTGCCTGCAGCTGCTGGCGGCGTGGCGTCTGCGTAAGGCCCGCGAGCGCGATCTGGCGGTCAACTTTGTGGTGCGGGAAGAGAACCTGTGGGCGGTAGCGCGCTATATGCCGGGCAGCCTTGGCGAGCTGGACAGTATCGGACTCTCGGGGAGTGAGATCCGCTTCCACGGCAAAACCCTGCTGGCGATGGTTGCCCAGGCCCAGGCGCTGCCGGAAGAGGCGCTCCCGGAGCCGCTGCTGAACCTGCTGGATATGCCAGGCTATCGCCGGGCTTTTAAGGCCATTAAGGCGCTGGTGCAGGAAGTGAGCGTGGCTAAAGGGGTGAGCGCCGAGCTGCTGGCCTCGCGTCGGCAAATAAATCAGCTGCTTAACTGGCACTGGAATATTAAGTCGTTTGCCACCCTGCCGGAATTAATCTCCGGCTGGCGCGGTGAATTAATGGCGACGAGCCTGCAGGCTCTGCTGCTGGAATTTCCCCGCTAGCAAACGGTCCACTGTAAATAAACCCAGTGGATAAGCATAAATAAAAAAGGCAGCGCTTAACGGGCTGCCTTTTTAATGAACGAGATAACGCTAAAACGTTATTTCGTCTCTTCGGCTTCTGGCAGAGTAACGTTCAACTCGAGAATTGAGATATCGCCATCTTTTTGCTCCAGCTGTACCGTCACCATTTCCGGATCGATCTGCACGTACTTACAAATCACTTCCAGAATATCTTTGCGCAGCTGCGGCAAATAGTGTGGTTCAGCGTCGCTACGACGACGCTCGGCCACGATGATCTGCAGACGCTCTTTCGCTATGTTAGCGGTGCTCTTCTTTCGTGAGAGAAAAAAGTCAAGTAATGCCATAATTTATCCTCCGAACAGGCGTTTGAGGAAACCTTTCTTCTCTTCTTCATCATTAAAACCTTCTTTAATCACGGCGCTTTTCCTGTAGGAAGTTTTGGTAACAGAAGTGGTTGTGCGGGTTGTATCCCTTCTCAATTCTCTTTCCATATCCTGCAATTTGCGCTGTTCCTCTTCCGCTTTTCGTTTTTGTTCTTCATATTCACGTCTTCTTTGCTCTGCTCCATCATAGCGATAAGTAGTATCACTTTTAGTTGAATCATCTTCTAATTCTTTGTCCGGATTAACCAGGGTTCCATTTTCTGTCATCACATAATCTGTATTTAATTCCCAGTTAAAATAACGGTCATAATCAAATTCAATCTCCCATCCATCACGTCCCCAACTGCGTCTGCGATCATAATTCCCTTTTGTACGGATGGAATAAGGATGTAATCTTTCATCTACCGTTTCGTCAAACCGGATTCTTTTACCCACCGGAACCATAATCTCCACTACCACTTCCTGGCCACGAAATTTACTGTCGCTGTCAATAGCCAGGCCGCTTCCCAGGTTTAATATACTATCCTGTGAGCTGATGTTATATTGAATTCGCTCGGCTCTTCTTTCCGCATCAGAACGGGAGCGACCAGCACTTGCCTTGTGCTCAATAACATGGTAGGCAGAGTCAATACTTTTGCTGATCCTGATCTTTACATTGGCAATACGCATGGTATCTTCATCAACATTCCAGCCAGTGCCATCATCATCTATCCACCAGAAATTGTTATTCATTCTTAATTCAGGTTCATTCACTTTAACTATCATCCTATCATTTAAGGGTTGGGTGATCTCCACTGTTTCCTGCACACCTTCATAAGTATTCAGGTCTCTGGCAATACTTGCTGCAAATAAAGCAGCAGCGATCCATCCTAGTGTCCATAATCCACCAAACATCCAGCCCAGGTAATTGTGGTGTGACCGAACTTTCATTACCCGGCGAATCAACCAGGTTATAAACGCGATCAATGGTACGCCTAAGAATAGAATCAATGTACCCCAGGCCAATGCATTCTGCCAAAAACCATCCAGTAAGAAATTCTTTAGAGGCATCATTCCTACACCACCAAAGATCAATACGATCAACATGATGAACAGGGCAAATGCGATACTGCCTGCTACCAGCAAAAAGAATAATTTAAACAAAACCCTGATTGCATTTCCTAAACCGGTACCGATTGGCTTTGCAGCCTGGCCAACTTCTGTGGCAAAGGTTTTTCCTCTTGTATTAGCAAATTCCTGTGCTCTTGCACCGAATTGTTTGGCTGATGATTCTACTTCCTGCCCAAACGTGGTCGCCCTGTCTTTGAATTGTGCCATGCCTTCCTGCACATTTTGACGGATGGTATTTACATCCACTTTCTCTCCCCGCATTTCCATTTTTTCGTAAGGCGATTTGGCTTCAGGTAATACAATCCATAATATGATATAAGCCAATACAAAAGTTCCACTCAGTGATCCAAATAGCAAGAAAGGGAATGGATTAAAGTCATAAAACGCACTATTAAACATGCTGACTACAATATTCAATATCAGCGGCGCGGCAAATATCAGGCGGATGATCCAGGCTTCTTTATTAAAATAAGCGGATAAACCACCGGCAACACCACCTATTATCTTGTCATCCGGGTTACGAAACAGGCGTTTGCCCTGGAAATCTTCCAGGGGCTTAGCCGGTAAAATAATCCATAAAAGAATATATAAGATGACGCCAAATCCGAAGCCGCCAAAAGTAATAATGGCAAAAAGCAGGCGGATAATAGCAGGATCTACATTTAAATAATTAGCCACACCACTACAAACACCTCCCAGGAAACGGTCGCTCATGTTACGGTAAAGACGACCACGTGGTTTTTTAAAGGCTGATTTAGCACTTTCACTGTCGGCGGCTGAACTATATGTAGAACCTGTTGCTGCATCAGCGGCATCTTCGGCAGCAAAATCTTCAGGGCGGCCCATAGAACTGATGATCTCGTCGATATCTGCATCGGTAACTGAAGCAGCACCTTTTCTCACTTTGTCATTCATCAGCTCCGCAATACGACTTTCAATATCATTAATGATCTCATCGCGGCCCTCTTCCATTAAAAAATAGCGACGAAGACTTTCAATATAAGCCTGCAATCTTTCATAAGCAGAATCCTCGATGGGAATTACCCTGCCGGCCAGATTTATGTTGATGATCTTTTTCATTTTCGTGTGTTTTGTGGTTGATTAGTTGGTTGGTTTATTGTTAGCGGAAGTAAGAGCATTGACGCCTTCCGAGAGTTCAGTCCAGGTTTTTTCCAGTTCCATATAGAAGTCCTGCCCCTTTTCCGTTAGCAAAAAATATTTACGGGGAGGCCCGGAATTGGATTCTACCCATCGGTAGTTGAGCATGCCTGCATTTTTCAGTCTTGTCAATAACGGGTAGAGGGTACCTTCCAGGATATTAAGATTAGCCGCTCTCATCTCCTCCACGATATCACTTGGATATGCTTCCCCGCGGCGAATAATGGAGAGTATGCAAAACTCCAGTATCCCTTTGCGCATCTGGCTTTGTGTATTCTCAATGTTCATTTTTTTGAGTTTTTTGGTTTTTACGCCATTTTGATAACACAAATGTAAGACAAGTTTTTAGTACTATACAACACATAGTACCTTGTTTGTTTGCAGTAACTTTTATAAAACAATACCTTTTACAGCATGAAATCCTTTACCACAAAAGCTTTCAACTCATTTATTGCGTTAAAATAATTTTACTCGTATTGGATAAATGGTAAAATGGAGCTTATGAATGGTTGAAAATTGGATGAGTATTCTATAAATTATGGCTGCCATAAGAATCCATATAAATAAAAAAGCCCCCAATTTGGAGGCTTAAAATGATAAAAATGATTTTTGTAAACTCAATAATCCAATTTATAAGCAACTACTTTATTTTTAAAAAAGGTTGGAACCAGCACGATGTTTTCGGCTGAAATAAACCCGATATCAGCAGTATTTGATTCTGCTGCTTTTGTATCCAGCATTAATGTTTGGGCGGTATCGCTCACAAACCAGATCTCTCCCTGCCATCTTGAGGCCACGAAATTTCCATCTTTCAATATCACCAGGCCATCGCCTCCAGTTACATTGCTATTAATTATTGAACTTGCTCCATCCGTATTCCATTTTTTTAATCCTGAACCGTCCAAGCCATATAAGGTGCCATCAGCCGCGACCTCCAAACCATTAATTCCTTCATTTCCGTTAGAGAAGGTGGTAACAGAGCCTGCATCAAATAAGTGTACTTTCCCCGTCCTGGAATCAGAAAAATATACTTTATTGTTTTGAATGGCTAAATCATTCAAAAAAACCGCACTATCAACTTTATATTTTTTACTCACTTTTGCGGAGGCTATATCTATTTCCACCAATTCATCAATATCCGTAACATATAATTTGCCGTTGGTAATGCCCATTCCTTTCGGCGCATTCAAACCGCTGACCCATGCAGCATTAACAATTTTTCCATCCTTGGAAATAATTCCAATGGATCCCTTTCCATCTTTGCCTACCGGATCCTGGCCTTCGATATTGGCAACATAAATAGTACCGGTACTTTCATCAAACAAAACAGATTCATTGGTAAAAAGAGAATCCGGTGTTTCCCAAAGCATCGTGAGCGTTGGCGTTTTTGCTTCCGTCTCAGTGGCGTTTTCTTCCATGGTTGTTTCATCTGAATTTTGCGATCCACATTGTACAAATATGAAAGCGCTGACAAAAGCAATAGCTATAATTTGAACCGATTTTTTCATTTGTTTTTATTTTGGCGTGAGATAAATATTTTTCTTTTAGTGATGTCCGGAAATGATGGATTTATACAGGGCGTGGATACAAATGAATAATTGTCAAAAATTCAATTATTAAATTTACTGATCATTCGAAATATGACCAATTACGATAAAAACGACCAGCCCATTTCTAATCTAAGGTTGGCTGTATTTATTAATTAGATTTTCCAATTGCTCTTCCACATTCACTTCAACTACACCACCGTGATAACAAATAATTTTTTTTATGTCAAGTTGCTGAAACTTTTTGACAGATTGAATTGCTGCATCTAAATCCAGGGTATATTCTGGGTTGGCTATTTCTAATTCACCATCTTCATACACAACAGCGTCAGCTGCTACGAGGGTTTTGGATTCTTCAATATAAAATGAAATATGACCAGGCATATGTCCTGGTGTGTACATTATTTTAACGCCATTTAAAAAAGCAGGCGCATCGCCATCTGAAAATACTGTATCAACTTTCACTGGTTGTACGGATTGCAACATTTGCTGGAAATAGAAAGCGCCTTCTTTCTGGTCATCGGGCAGAAATGGGAATAAAGCTTCCGCCTGCTCTAATCTTAATGATTTTTTATGACCCGTTATATATGGTTCTTCAATCTCGGAACAGTAAACTTTTATATGCGGGTACTTTTTCTTGATCTCGTATAAACCGCCAACATGGTCCACATCATGATGAGTAATGATGATGCCCGTTAATTGATTCAAAGAAATGTCGTGAAGATTAGCGGCTCTTTCAATTATTGGTAAAAAATCGGGATAACCACAATCAACCAAAATAATTTCGTCTTGATTTTTGAAAATGACCGGGTAAATGACATGATCAATTCCGCCAAAATTGAAACTAAGTTTTAGAACATACACATTCATATTAACGAAATTACTTTATCAGCTTCTGGCAGAACTATAAAATTATTTATTCTGGATAACGGTTAGCAATATAGGTAAAACAAAAAGAGGATAAACAAGTTTACATTTCCCTGTTTATAATAAAACTGCTTTCCTGTTTAATGAAACCGATTTTAGGATAATATTCCATGGCAGTTGGAACAGATAACAAAAGAACCATAGATTGATCACCCACTGCTTTTTTGGTGAGTTCAACCAGCTTTTTTCCAATGCCTGATTTTTTATACTCTTTTCTTACAGCAAGATCAGCGAGATAGCAACTCCAAACCCAATCGGTGATAGAACGGGAAACCCCAACTAAAAGTTCATTATCCCATGCAGTAATAACCAGGTTCGAATTTTCAAACATTTTTTTAATTCTTTCCATATTATTTGTTGGCCTCGGCAAACCAGCATTATCATACAACTCAATGATCTGTTCTGCAGTTGGAATGATCCCGGTTTTGTAATTGATCTCCATACTTAATACTGTTTTTTATAAACGTCTTTGTTGTGCAACTCCATCCATCTTTCGGAATTGGCAATGTTAGTCCAGCCAAATTTTTTATACAATTCATGCGCATCGCCAGTTAATAAGATCCATCTTCTTAAACCTTGTAATTCCGGAAACATGGTTATGGTTTCCATTAACCATTTTGACAATCCACGACCCCTGTATTCCTTCAAAATATAAACATCGCCCAGGTATGCTATTGTTGAAAAATCAGAAATGATTCTTGCAAAACCTATTTGCTGGTTATGATGATAGAGTCCGAAATTTAAAGAATGGTCGATGGATTTTTTTACCGTTTCATATGGAATGCCCAGGCTCCAGTAAGCTTCGGTTGAAAGAAAGTGGTGAACAGACGATATGTCCAGTTTGGATTTATTGGTGGAAATATAAAAACCGTCTTTGTAAATTGTAAAGTCGTGCACTATCTTTTATATTATTGATGCAGGCAAGTGCATATTAAAAAACATTATTTGGATGAAGTTATTTTAACTCAACCCGTTTTTCTCTTTAATTTGTTCTCATTGCACTTCCCGTATTGAACCAATTGAAGGCGGTTTCTAAAACCCGATCTCTTTTCCGGAGAATATCTTCTGAAGAATTTGTTACTTCAATGTCAGGTTTGATGCCATCAAAATCATTTTCATTTCCATTGGCCCTCATAAACATTTTGATAGCTGTTGGCGCCACGATGTAAGTATTGGGCAGCATGAAATACATAATTTCTCCAAAGTCATTAGCAGGTTCAGCTGTTTTTTCGCCTACCAATGTTGCTAACTGGTAATCTTTGATGGCATTGGTCAGCATATTGGCACTACTGAAAGTACCCGTACCGATCAACACAGCTACTTTTCCATTATATCGCAAGGGATTGTCTTCCGGTTTTTTTAAATCGGTCACTTTGTATTCATACAATTTTCCATTATCCCAATCTTTAAATGGGTCATTTGCCCCTCTCAATTCCGCAATGGCTTTTGAATGTTTGCTGATGCGCATCTTCATTCCACTTGCATTACGATAAGGTTTATTGGTGATGTAACTTAATAATGTATCACCCAAACCACTATCACCACCACCATTCTTGCGGATGTCAATAATGACTCCGTTCGCTTTTTTTTGATTAATCTGATTAAATGCATCACGCAGGAATACAGAAAAGGAATCTTTCAATTTTCCATTCATGGTATTAAATTCAATTAATGCAATATTATTTTCCAGGAATCGAAAAGAGAAGGGTTTAAATACTGGCTGTTCAGCCGAAAGTATTTTTCCAAGGCTATCTGTTTGATCATATGTGTAACCCGCTTTGGTAAAGTTCAATGTATCATTCCCATTTATAGCCTTAATCTTAAAAGGACTTTCCAAACCATCCAGGAATAATAATTTGCGCCAATAATTTTTTACCATCAACTTCCTCCATAGTTCCAATCCGCCAAATAATTTGGAATATTTTTCATACAATTGTTTTACCGGAACACCATTCACTTCTATGATCCGGCTGAATGCAGGCAATTGAAATCCGCTGCCCAGGTCACGCTGCACAACAAGACTTCCATCATTGATTTCAAAAAGCTGGTAGGGGAATCGTACGCCGTGGTAACTAAACAAGCTATCGCTAACACGGTTTGTGGAAAAGCCAAGATGACCTTCATCCAATGCACCGATCAGGCGACTGATGGCAAAACTTGCCTGGAAATGCGTTACACTATCCGGCAATTCTTTTAAAATATCTTTTTGCAATTGTTGTAATGCAGTTGCACTTATGGCATGATAAGGATTCACATGGCTTTCTTCCATTACTTTTTGCCATAACAGCATATCTTCCTGTAATAATTTTTTAGGAATTTTTGTTTTTGCAAAGTCGCGAGGTGCAGTTTTATAATACAAAATATCGGACTGTGCACCTGCCTGCACAAACATAAAAAGCGATAAAATGGCTGGAATTAATTTAAACAACAAGGCAGTTAGGCTTGGCCGTTTAAACCTGAAAAGTCTTTTCATTCTACTAAGTTGTAAAAAAATTTAACCTGCAGGGTTTCAATTGTAATGAATCGAGGAATTCACAGGATGAAAGGGACTGATTTTAAATGAATGGTGTTAACATTTTATTTAATTGCGTATACAAAAGAAATAATTCGATTAAATTCTTTCAAGATCTTCCCTTGTCAATTCATTTTTTGTATTTCCGGTATTTAGGGTTGATGCCGGCTCAAACAATAATAATGAAACTTCTTCATCGGCCACCGGCTTATGTTCAACACCTTTTGGCACGATCAGAAATTCATTTTCTTTTATTTCTACAATCTTGTCCCGGAAT
>JAKFER010000077.1:0-8690 GCA_036675565.1 Chitinophagaceae bacterium | reverse complement strand
AAAATGATTTTTAAAATATCGTTCAATATAAATTCTCCCAAACATAAACAGCCTGCATTGCCCATATCTTACGGGACCGTGACCAGTCTTTATATTTTACCAAACTCCAATACTTATTCCTTGTCGCTTCATCCGTTTGGCCCAGTGGCTTCAAAGCTCTCTCTTTTGTTTCTTCATTTACGATCTGTTTTATCATTTGACAATATAGCCACTGCATAGGGAACAGATAAGCCGATGTTCTAAATATTTCACCGATCGGATCTTCTGAATTTTTTAAATGTTCCAGGGCCGTATCAAAGGCTGGTATTGTTACTTTTATTTCGTCGGGGAGGTTCATTTAAAACGGCATTTCTATTTTTGGTTTATTAAAATAAGGGTAGTGTTTAGTTCCTTCCTCCGGATCTCTTATTTCAGAATCCAATAAATCAGCAAACTCTTTTGATTTATCATCATCATTTTTATTCCAGTACTGGCATTTATAAATAGGTCGAACGTGCATAGTATTTTGAAACTTCAAAATGTCGTTCACTGATTCAAAAACTTCATTCAAACTATCTATTTTACAGCCTCTATAAATGGATTGTTTACCATTATCATAATCGTATTCATAAATTTCATTTGTGCATGTTTTACAAGTTTGATTAGCTGGATTTTTCCAACACTGTGATTCGTGGCCTCTCATTCCAGATTCATGACCGACTGCTTTTTTACCGCATTTAAACTGGCAGGTGTATTTTATTACTTCTATTGGCATGTGTTCAATTTTAACCTTACTTCAAATACTTTCCCAAACGTAAACCCGCTGTTTACATAGCGGTCCAGGGTTATCTGGACACAGGCGCAACGGCACTTTAAATTGTCGTTATTATATATCCGTTTCAAATTCTCTACCTCTCCAACTGTGAAGGGCTTAATAAGCTTCTCTGCCTTCATATAATCATAGTACTTGCCAAACTCACTGAACGGAATATCCGTTGGCCTATCCTGGT
Organism: Chitinophagaceae bacterium; assembly: GCA_036675565.1. Lineage (GTDB taxonomy): Bacteria > Bacteroidota > Bacteroidia > Chitinophagales > Chitinophagaceae > JACCYQ01. The sequence continues at coordinate 7,701 of JAKFER010000077.1, read as the reverse complement.
ACTTCTGTAAAAACTGGTCAAGCTCTTGTATCATATTTACCGGTTTTGGTGGCGTTGGTTTAACTGAGGTGTGAACTACAGGCGAGGCATTCCCGACCTTAAAATCCTTTCTCTGATCTTTCATAAGCTGCCAGCGTTTAAGCCGCCTATTTAAGTCCCATGTTCTTTCAAGCTCATATTTCATCTTTGTGTTACTCTTGTTTGGCTCAGACCAATACTGATAAAACTCTTCTCTTATTTCGTAGGCAAAAGCGATCATTCTAAATACCTGTTCTTTAAAAGTTTGTTCACGGTCTTGGATAGTCATAATCAGAATTTTGGTTCTTGATGAACTGGATTTATAGAAGGCTTTTGTTTCTTAGGTTGTTTTTGATAACCGGGGAGAAATTCGCCAAACTCCCATATCATATTCGTTCGTCCTAAAATGTGCAGTTCATTAATGCTGGCATACTCTTTTTTTAGAGACAAAATATTATATGCCGTCCCCTTAGTCATGCCCTTGTTTACTCTTGATGTTTCAGCCCAATTCTTAATGCCGGCCTGAGCATTTACAAACATTTGCTTTAAATCTTCAAGCGTTACTGTTTCTGATAATTTTTTTGCTTCATTTCTGTTCATAATACTTATTTTAATGGTTATAGATTACATACCACTCTCTATCCGGTAAAGTATTATCTTTGAACTATTCTACTAATTCAAGAGTTTATACTTATTTCCAGTTAAAAAGCCATTTGGACAAAAATTCAGGTGGCTTTTTCAATCAGTTTCCATTCTTTCCTCTGTTCCGGTGCCAGGTTATCAGGCTATTTTATTCTCGGTCTTTCGACTTCGCTTTACCGTCGTTAGTTTTCAGTGGTCGAAATTGCTAACTCTTTTTTGCCTAACATATATGAATGAACCGAACCTTTGTTATTTTACCCTTCCTGAAATGGGTATGGATTAAAAAGGGAGAAAAACCTATGTCGAAAGTTTACTTAATCTTTGTATGACCTTAAAATGGCAATGGTTCGTTTTTGTCTTCCAAATCGTGCGACATTGTATCTTTTTTGTAATGAGCTAATTCGACTTTCAACTCCCTGTATTTTCGATATAATTCTTTTTCCGGCCTATCCGATCTGAAAAAATCAAACCTTTCATAAATGCCGTAGGAATAATTAAATTCAACTTTATTAATACGATCAACCATATCTCTGAGCATGTTTATTACATGGTTGGCAATAACCCTCTTTTGGCTGTGATTATATTGGTCTGAAGAAATGCCGTCAACAACTAATTCTAATGCCTTAAACTGTGTTTTAATATCATCAAGGAAGTTCTTTGCCCTGAATACAGAATTAGTAGCTGAAGATTCCAATTCATTAAGAACATGGTTAATCCGTTCAGATATATTGCCTCCCATTCTGTGATTTAACTTTGCTTCAAATCTTGGCAAAACATCAACCGAAATCCTGCCATAGTCACGTATAAAATCAACCTGTTTTTGCGTATGCTGTGTCATTATACAGTACCCTTCCGGTATGCCAAACTGGCCACCATAAATAACGTAAACCACGTCACACCATAACTGCCTTCCTGTTTCTTCCTGTTTTTCTAGGTCATACTCCAAATGATGTAACGTATCACCTACTTTATAATTACGGTCATTTAGGCGAAACTCAAACGGCTTTTTACCGTCTGCTATTTCCTGATAAAAAGGCGTGTGTGTTTTAATAGTATGTTCCATTTATTTTGTTTAATTGTTGAAGTAGGGGCATAAAAAAACCGGTACGCCATTTCCTGTTGCTTAGACAAGGACCTGTGTTTCCACAGATAAATAGCAATACCGGAGTATTGTATAGGGCATTAAAAAAGCCCTCGATATGTATATGGGACTTACGTCCTTGTCTAAGCACTCCAAAAGTAATACATTTATCTATCATACAAAATTTATTTATGCGTAAATACTTTCTCTTTTTCTTACTTTAATATCCGGCCTGATCTGGATAGCGCACTGATTAAACTTTTCCATCCCGTATATCCGGCGCCAGGCTTCTATCTTTTCTCTCCTGTCCACTGCCGACGTATAGTCAACCTGATTATTTACAAATCCTTTATAGATCAGCTTTACGGTCCCGCTCATCCTTTTACCAGTTGTTTAATTCCTACCATTAAAGAATCAGGCAACGGCAATTGAACGTTGTCCGGCTTCCATAGATGAAGGCAGTAAGGGTGATTATTTACATACTCGCTTTCCGGTGGATGATATTGTATTACCGTTTCGTTATTATCCCAAAACAATGATTTTACATAACACATTTCTTCCCAGGTTGGGCAACGTTCCACTTTTCTTTGAGTTGAGCTAATTGTTACAGAAACATGCTGCCAGCCCATACCGTCACTAACAATGCAGTTTATTTCGTAAAAGGATATTTTATAATGCGGGATAACAAATACGCCATTATTGCCGTATGACGAATCACTACCCATCATTCCTTTTTTGAATCTATATTTTTCTGGAACTTTCATTTTGATACCAGTTGTTTGTAAATTTTCTTAGCCTCAATCATTGGCGTAGCAAGGTGATACCTGGCAATGCTTGACTTTTCCCCTCTCCTGTTTACGTAAGGCTCATTTGTTTTGTAAATTGATACATGCTTTTTACAATCTGCCACACGGGCCGGGGGATAACTGCTTTTAGTCATTCGCCTTAATTCAATACTGGTAAGACTTCTGTTTAATATCAGGGCTAAAAGAGTATCCTGAGTGTCATTTAAAGGACTTGGCAATCCGTTTGGTAATTTCATGATGTTGCTTTTAACTGATAATCGAAACCGTTTAAGTAAAGAATATCCTTATCAATAAGTTTATCAACCAAAGACATTGTATAGTTTGATAATGGCCGCATATCTTTGTCAAGCAGGCGGTAACAAACAATATTGGTTGGTTTAACGTGCTTACGTAATACCCCCCCCGGTGTGGCTTTTAATTTTTCAAACAACTCTCTTTGCTTTGGCGTTAATTTAGTTGCGTTCATATAGTTTGTTTTATTCGCTTAAATATTTTTCGTGTACCCAAAACTTTATTCCATCTCTCGAAACCAGTACCATTTTATCAGCAACCCTTATTACCGTCACTTTATCCCCGGCCTTTAATTTCGGTTTAGATAGGCCGGTTTGATCGTGGGTGACTGTCATTGAGAATATTCTTTAATAATTAATTCCAGCTCGAAACGTGACCACTTCTTAAACCTATGCCTGACTGTTCAAGCTCCTTTGATTGTTCCAGTTTAGCGGTAACAGTTGCGCCGTAGTGATTTTCCGGGTCAAGTTGCAGCGAAATTGTTTTGTGAAACTTGTCAACTGATACAACGGCTTTGTTTTTGTCAATAGCCTGTGAACTATATCCGGCGGTCCTGTTGTTGATAAAGTTGGCTACTGAATGAATGTCACCAGAGATATTAATGATCTTAGGCTCTTTGAGAGGTAAAGGCTCTTGTGCATTCCCTTCACGAATAATTAATTCCCCGTTTGTGTTTTCTATTTTTAATTCAAGTTTTTCCATAATTAATGGGCTGCTGTTTTACCAAGTGAAAAAATATTTGCTTGCTTTTCTTCTGGACGGAGGCGGCGGGTACTGACTAAAAAACCATCGTTATCGTAGGTTTCCATCATTCCATCTTCATGGTTAGCCATCAGGTACAGTGTGCCATCAACAGAGGTTTGCTTTGTTTTGATCTCAGTAAGTAACTTTTTGTTTGCCTTGGAAAGCGGGTCTGTTCTCAACTTGAAATCGTCTTTAATTTCTTTGAGTTCATCTTCCAGCTTTCCCAGCTTTTCGCAGTTGTCTACAAAATCTTCTCGCCTGGCTGACAGTTCATCAGCGGTTAAAACTTTTTGGTAGGTAGTTACTTCAACCTTTGCAGCATTTTCCTGCATGATCATTAACCGCTCTTTGGCAGTCAGTTCCGGCATAAATTGTTTCATTGATTATTGATTTACTTGTTTAATAATTCATTTCCATTTGTTCACCCGGATCAGGAATAACAATGTTTAAAAACTGTGATGCAAAAACCTGTATCCGTTCAATGTATTCCATAAACTCAACCTTACTGAGCGCAGCGGTGCTTCGTGGTAGCTGCAGCACTTCGGCGGTATCTTCATTGACTAACTCGGTATAGTTGAACCTTGCCTTTAAGAACTCGTGTGTTTCCTCTGTGGTTAGTTCCGTTCCGAGGTCTGCAATTCCTTTCTTAACCAGGGGAATTACTAAACCGAAATAATACCGGTTCTGTTGGTTACTCCGCTTGTTATACCGTGACCGTTCAACGATATACTTGCCATCAGGGACGCCAACGAACAGGTTAACAATGCCCTTGATATTATCAATGCCGCCGTCGATGATTCGGACTATGACGAAATCTTTCTTCACTGCCTAAAAGAATAGTTTTTGTTTTCGTTGTTAAACCTGACAATTACTGAACTGAATGGAGCTGTGTATGGAGCGCCTTTAAACCTGATACGTTTATCCACGAAATAAAGTGATTGACCAATCAACTTTTGAAACCAGTCGGCTGATGTTGAAACAGGTAGCAGGGCAATAATCTCTGATGTTTTCATTTCCTCAAAGCACTTATCCACCCAATTATCAATATTATAACGGCTATACGGCGGGTTAACAAAAACAGATTCGCCAGACCACGATTGAATAAGTCCGTTTTCAACAGGGGTATAAAACTTACCGCATAAAGCAGTGTGGTAATCACAGCAAGGATCTAGCGTGAAATTGTAGATCTGATCAAGAGAATTAAATATGTGGTCAGGCGTCTGCCACAGGTCTTTATTATCGACTGGCGCAGCGTTGATCATATTTTTTGTCATAATCATATCACTCCACATTTAGCCAAATATTCATCCTCCTGCCTCACCTGCTCCGCCTCACTTACCGTTTCCCTGTCGGGGTACTTATCCGCGTCCTTCATCTTGAGGGCAAGGGCGGAGGGTTGCCGGGCGGGGTAATGGCAGTACATCAACTGCTCGTCGGGGCTGAGGTTGTCGTACAGCCAGGCCTCGTATGATGTTGATTCGATCACGCTGTTTTCTTTATTTCGGCTTCCCGTTGTTTAAACATTTGTTTCAGGCGTTGGTCGGCTTCGACCGTTGGCGCGTTCCCTTTATATAACTGAACCAGTTCAGTAGGCTTGCTGCACTTCTGCAGTTCATCTTTCCATGACTGTAAAAAATCATCTTCCGCCGTTACGTCGGACGGTTCATTGACTACTGAATAAGTATCTGGCTGTGCGTCCTCTGTCTTTTGCTCTACATTCATTTCCTCAGGGGTGTAAACCGGGCCGTTAAAAACGTCAGGAGTAAACCATTTAACTCCGTTGGAGATAGCCCGGGCGAAAAGCATGTTTTTAGGGAACTTGTCGATATTCTTTGTGCCGGCTTTCTTTGCGTCCTCGATTGTGAATGTGGAATTGCCGATCATTTCCTTACCCTCGTAGAAGTCAATGCTGCACTTTCGCTCTGTGTTCTCTACAACCTTGTAGTTATACTTGCCGGAAGATTTAACCTTTGAGGCGATCAGGCCAGCGCCAACGGTCGGGCGTCCCTGAATGATATGTATTCCGGTCATGGCGGCAAAGGGCGGAATCCCGATTTCTTGCCCTGCCTGGATCTTAACGACCGCCTGCGCTGCGCTCTTAACATCGGGAAACATGCCGCTTTCGACAAAGGCTTTGCCAATGGACATAATTTCAGTTATTGGTATTTGCTGAATTTTCATAACTTCGTTGCTCATAGCTTTATAATTTTTATTTTATAATTAGTGCGACTTGTCCTCGCACTTTTTTTATTCGTGTGTCATTAGCTCCAATTCTGCAAGTGAATCAGTCCATTCAGCTAAACGGTTTAACTCTTCCAATCCCGATTCTTCCAGGTCTTCATCTTTTGTATTCTTTGTTTCAGGCAAAATATTACCGTATGTGTGAAGCTGAAATTCTTGATAAGGAGTTAAATTCTTTTGCATAACGATTATTTTATTCTACGGCTTTTATGAGTTAAATGAATTTTAGTCCAGTAGTAAGCCTCAACCATTCCTTTATAATCCATCTTAAAAAAGCATTTTACAAGAACCTTAATAGACCATAATAAATGCGCCCACCAATAGTATCTTTGTTTCAAGTATTCTTTCATAAAAAATGTTTTTAAAATTGGGGAATGGAGTATCTGACGCTACCACTCCCCTTGCTTACCATAGAACCAAAACCTATTTTAAAGAGTTGCTTTTTTGATTGCGGCTTTTGCTCTTTCATAGGCAGATGTAAAAGAAGTGTGGTATCCATTTTCTTCAATCCTGTCAATAATTCTTATAAGATTTTCCAACAATTCCGGCACCGATGCTATTAGTTTGGCATCAGCATCAGACATAATACCAGCAATGGAGAACCCTTGTTTGTCTTTCGTATCAAAGAAGCCTTTGCCAGATATTATTTCTGAATAATAATTTTTTTTATATAGTTCAAACTTTTTGTTATGTAACCAAGGCCCCGGCGTAAATTTTGTATTACTCATTTTAATTATTTTTACACGCTGTTCCAATCACCAATTCCAGTTTATTATAAGTCCCGCAAAAAGTAATTTCACCGTTTCCTTTACTTTCAAATCTTTTAAGCTCTTCACCTGAAACTTTGCAGAAATGAATGCTCGTATCAGTGGTTAAATATTGGCCGTTGTCATTATACAAGTGCCTCAGATATGTTACTGATCTTTCAACCGGCATTAAGTCGGCACTTTGTTTACTACAGGATATTAGGATCACAGTAATTAAAAGGATAGTGATATTTTTCATTTCGAATTGTTTTTAAAAGTTGCCTGTCTTTCCAGGCTGTCAGAAGTTGGTCATTATCCTACACCCCTATCGCCGTCAACTTCTAAGGGATGCTTCGCTGAAAGTGACATACCCTGTCATGGGCTTTTCAGCTATTGGTGCAGAGAACAGGAACGATCTGTTTTTATGCCATCACTCTGCTTTAACCCAATCATATATATCGCCTCTTTTTATTTGATATATATTTGACCTACACACGTTAAATTTTTTACACAATTCAGATACTTTAGTGTTCTGTTTGAGTAACTTTTTTATTTCTGTAACCTGCTCAATAGTCAACTTTGCTTTAGTTCTTTTTTGCATCCCGATTAGCCTTAGCTTTTCCTTTGTCGCATCAGATAGTTTTCTCCCTAACATGTGCATTGAAGTGTGTTTACTCCTGCTCATCAGAGTCAAGTTATTATCCTGGTTATTTGTTTTATTTTCATCCCTGTGGTGGACCACTTCGTTAAATGAAAGAGTTCTACCGATCCTTTCTTCCACCTTTAGCCTGTGCTCATCTTTTGTTTTACCCTTGTTAATTCTTATTTTCTTGTACATCTCTGCATTATTTAAAAGAACTAATTTTTAAAAGAACCGGCGTGAGTGGAAACCCAACCGGGATGTTTACTCAATTCGTATAATCCAAAACTTAGTTAACTTATTTTTTCCTCCCACTCCTCCAGTTCCGGTTTATCCATTTTTACAACTTTACCTTTCTTGCCCATTTTCCGCAGCATGTTAAACACCTGGAATAAAACAGCTATGATAATTGCGGACCAAAGGATATCAGACATAGGTTTTCGTTTTATTCAGTTATGCTTACAGTAACAGGTAAAAATGAATTCAAGAATT
>JAKFER010000123.1:0-8694 GCA_036675565.1 Chitinophagaceae bacterium | reverse complement strand
ACCAGTAATCAGTATCCTTTTCATGATGCTAAACAAATTGTAATTCAGGAATTGGAATTACAAAGGTTGCATTCCATTCTTTTATATAGGATAATTGTGCTGTAATTTCTTCTTTCAGATTCCATGGAAGAATGATTACAAAATCTGGTTTTTGGCTTTTCAAATAATTTTCATCCTTTACCGATATATGGCTACCCGGCAAATATTTACCTTGCTTATGAGGATTAGCATCAACAACAAAATCAATCAGATCATTCCGAACACCGCAATAATTAAGCAGCGTATTTCCTTTTGCAGCTGCTCCATAAGCGGCAACTTTTTTACCTTCCTTTTTTTGATTGATTAAAAACGAAAGTAAATCCAACTTAACTTTCATCGCTTGTTTGGTAAAATGCAGGTAATAATCCGGGTTATTGATTCCAGCCTTAATTTCTTTTTCAAGTAACTCCTTTACATTTTCAGAAACTTTATGACCCAAATAATTTGAATGCTTCGCATAAATACGTAATGAGCCTCCATGGGTTTTTAATTCCTGGACATCAAATATTTCAAGATCCTGCGATTCAAAAATCTGTTTTACTGTATATAAAGAAAGGTAGGAAAAGTGTTCATGGTAAATAGTATCGAACTGGTTGTTTAATACCAATTGCACCAGGTGTGGAAATTCCATTGTTATCACACCATCATCTTTCAGGATCACTTTCATGCCCTTTACAAAATCCAATATATCCGGTACATGTGCTAAAACATTATTGCCAAGTAAAAGATCAGCTTTAATATTTTTATCATTTAATTCCGTAGCTAAACGAGTACCAAAAAAATCAATTACAGTTTCAATTCCCTTATCAATAGCAACTTCAGCAGTGTTTGAGGTTGGCTCAATTCCTAAAACTGGTATATTATTTTGATTAAAAAATTGTAATAAGTAACCATCATTAGATGCGATTTCAATGACTTTTGAATTTTTATTTAAGTCAAATCTCTCAATCATTAAACGTGTATACTCCTCAGCATGTTTGAGCCAGGAAGTAGAATAAGATGAGAAGTAAACATATTGATTATTAAAAATCGCATCCGATTTTTTATATTCATCTACCTGCACCAAAAAACATTGGTGGCAGGTATATACTTTCAATGGAAAATATACTTCGGGTTCATCTAATTCATTTAATGATAAAAATGAATTAGATGCCGGTGAATTGACCAGGTCAATAAAAACATTTTTTAATTCTGTTTTACAAAATCTACACTCCATAATTATAAACCATTGAATTTTTCCAGTAAATCATGATTATCATCCCTAAATGAAATTTCTGTCACTTCCATCGGCCAGGAAATATTTATTAGTGGATCATTATATTTTAAACCACTCTCAGCTTCTGGTGAATAATATGCTGTGTGCATATAAAGTAAACCACAGTTATCTTCCAAAGTCTGAAAGCCATGTGCAAAACCTTCTGGTATATACATCATCAATTTATTTTCCGCAGAAAGTTCCACACCATACCATTGTAAAAAAGTCGGAGAATCCTTACGCAGATCCACGATCACATCAAATACAGAACCATGAATACATCTCACTAATTTGATTTCACTATAAGGAGGTTTTTGAAAGTGCATTCCCCGGATAGTTCCTTTTTTAATGGAAAAAGAATGATTCATTTGAACCCATTCTTTTTCATGCCCAATTAATGAAAATTCTTTTTTACAATAATAGCGTGCAAACCAACCCCTGTCATCTTTTATCGGATCAAGCTGGATCGTAAAACTGCCAATCAATTTGTTGGGTAAAAATTTCATAGAGAGAAATACTCATTTACCTGTTGAAAAGTATATTTCATTTGATCAGCCGGTTTTTGCTTATACCAATCTACAGTCCATTCAATTGCCTGGGCTGCATTTAGTTTTGGTTTCCAGTTCAATTCATTAATTGCTTTAGTTATATCCAATTTCAATAGCCCCGCTTCATGTGGTTGATTGTAAGTTGAGGCATCATGCCAACTCCCATGCCCCCAGGTATCAATGGCTATACCAACTAATTCTTTTACGGTAATATGATCATCAGGATAGGGACCAAAATTAAATGCATGATTGAATTGAATGGGTTGGGATTTTAAAGCAGATGCTAATTGTAAATATCCCGCAATGGGTTCTAATACAAATTGCCATGGACGTACTGAAGACGGATTTCGTATTTCGATTGATTTACCTTCAGTCAAAGAACGAATGATATCCGGTACAATTCGATCTTTATTCCAATCCCCACCTCCAATTACATTTCCTGCCCTTGCACTTGTCAATCCTTTTTTATGATGATTATAAACTTCAGGGTTAAAAAAAGAATTTCTGAAAGAATCAACAACTAATTCAGTACATGCTTTACTTGCACTGTAAGGATCATATCCACCCAAAATATCATTTTCATTATACAAAATATGATCTTCTATATTCTTATAAACTTTATCTGTAGTAATAACTACAATAGTACAAGGGTTTTTAAGTTCGATAATAGCTTCCAGCAGATTCGCGGTTCCTGTAACATTTACATCAAATGTATCAGCTGGTATTTCATATGATCTTCTTACGAGTGGCTGGGCAGCCAGGTGGAAAATAAAATCTGGTTGAAAATCATGAATTTCATCTTTGAGACGTTGCCTGTTCCGAATATCTGCAATAGCAGACTTACAATTTATAACGTCATTCAACAAACTAAAAAGACTGTTAGGCAGATCCGGCTCAAGTGAATAGCCTTTTAGTTCAGCACCTGCCAAATGCAGGCATGCCATTAGCCATGAACCTTTAAAACCTGTATGACCGGTGATAAAGATTTTTTTGTTTTGAAAATTATCTTTTAAAAATTGAATATTTACCACGTATGCCATTTTGCCTGGTTCGATTGCCATAGATCTTCAAGTTCCAACTTATCTCTCATTGCATCCATGCATTTCCAAAATCCCTGGTGTTTGTATGCCATTAATTGATGATCATTTGCCAGGTTTTCCATTGGCTTATCTTCCCACATAATATTATCCATATTTCCATCCAGGTATTTGAAAACTTCCGGCTTTAAAACAAAAAAACCGCCATTGATCCATTTTCCATCACCTTTTGGTTTTTCCTTAAACGTAGTAACACTTCCTTCCTCGCTAATTTCTAATCCGCCAAATCTTGCTTCTGGTTGAACTGCTGTTACCGTAGCTATTTTACCATGTTGTTTATGAAAATCTTTTAATTCATTTAAATTAATATCGGCCACTCCATCACCATATGTTAACATAAAATCTTCGTTACCGATATATTTCTCAATTCTTTTTAATCGTCCTGCTGTTTTGGTTTCCAACCCTGTATCAACCAGCGTTACTTTAAATTGCTCAATTTTGCTATGATGTACATCCACCTTGTTACTTCCAAGTTCTATTGTGATATCGGAATTATGCAAGTAATAGTGCATAAAATATTCCTTTATCAGGTAACCCTTATAACCCAGGCAGATAATAAAATCATTAAAACCATAATGGCTGTATATTTTCATGATATGCCATAAAATGGGTTTTCCTCCAATTTCAACCATGGGTTTGGGACGGGTTTCCGTTTCTTCAGCAATCCTTGTTCCTAAGCCACCTGCAAATAATACAACTTTCATAAAAAATGATTGGCGCAAAAATAATTTATTTACCCTTCGGTTTACATAACATTTAAAAATTGGATAATATTCTTTTTTCTTTCATAATTCTGCTTCGTTTATTTGTATTAATACTGATTTGATTAATACTATACAAATCATATCTTACAATCCCATTTTAACCAAAACCAACTATGAAAATTATCCTTAGCCTGGTAATTACCATTTGTTTTCAATATATATTAACTGCGCAAGTAACTTGTAATAATTGGCTTTCACTGCCTTCAATGCCTTCTTACATCAGTATCGGAGACCTGGATGTTCCCGGCAATAAATTGACCGTTGAAGCATTAATTAATAGAACGACTCCTTATTCTGGAGGGCGTTTATATGCTGGAGACATTGTTTCAAAGCATGATGGTCCTACTGATGCAAATTATTTATTAAGACCAAATAGTGCAGAAATCACAACTTCAAATGGATATTTTATTACTCCACCGATCTGTGAAATTGAATTGAATAAAATCTACCATGTGGCCATGGTTTATGACGGAACTACATTAAAGTTTTATAGAAATGGTTATTTAATGAGCCAGGTTGCTGCATCGGGTAATCTTTATCAAAATAACTGGCAAACAAGGATTGGATTTTATGAAAACCAGGCATATAATGAAAATTTTATCGGGTATGTAAATGAAGTAAAAATCTGGAATATTGCCAGAACACAGTTACAAATCCAAAATTCAATGGTGACCATACCATTTCCTTCTCCATCTGCACAAGCCGGACTCCTGGCTTATTATTCATTTGAGGATCTTGTCAATAAACAGGGAAATAACAATTGGAATGGCACATTAGGTGGGGCAGCAGCTGTAAACAAGACAAACAGTAATTGCGTTTTTACTATTGATTCCTGTAATATTATTATCAATAAAAAAATCGATTTCTCCTACAAACAAAACCCTTGCAATCCTTTAAATATTCAGTTTACAGACTTCGACAACCAAACAAAAGATAATTACTGGAACTTTGGTGATGGTGTTACCGTAACCGACCAGCCTAACCCGACCCACCAATATACTGTTCCTGGTACGTATACTGTAAAATATGTTCTCCGCAATGTCACTGCAGATACGGTCATAAAAAATATTCAGTTCAATGTTGAACAAGATGATATTATTCTTACACCGGATACGACAATTTGTTTTGGCAGTTCTTTGCAACTGCTGACAAAACCTTCATCGGATTTTTGTTGGAACCCGGTTGATTTTTTGGACAATCCCAGCAGCCCAAATCCTGTTTCTTCAGCAACTGAACCCATTACATACCAGTTTACAGGTGTTTTTAATGGAGAAAACCTGGTTAGAAACGGCGATTTTTCATCAGGTAATCAATTTTTTGAGAGTGCATATCAATTTGCCACCACTAACACTTCAAATGGCCAGTATTATATTGGTACATCGTCTTCAAGTTGGAATAACCAAATGAAGAATTGTAAAGACAAAAGCTCCGGATCCGGAAATATGTTAATGATAAAAGGCTCTATTGATAAGGAAAAAGTTATCTGGAGGCAAATGATTGAAGTAACTCCACATACCAACTATTCATTTTCTGCCTGGATACAAACTTTAAGTACAAGTAATAATCTTCAAATAGCATTAACAATAGATGATCACACCATTGATATTTTGGATGAAACATTAACCCCATGCAATTGGAAAAATATTCAGGGTAATTGGAATTCAGGTAATAAAACGCAGATATATCTTGCTATTATTAACCGCAATGATCAGATGCAGGTAAGTGATTTTGCTTTGGATGAAATTAATTTTTCTCCCATAAAAATAAAAGAAGAAACTATTGCAATAAATATTGACAAACCTGTATTAAATGTGACAGGAGCACAAACGGTATGTTCAGGTTCGGACGTTAATTTAAAAGCTTCTGGCACTCAAACATACTCCTGGACACCATCAAACTTATTTCAAAATCCAAATGAAGCAAATGCCAGGGCAACGGTTTTTGAGACAACCAAATTTTTTGTGGAAGGACAATCGGACAAAGGTTGTTTAATTAAAGATTCCGTGATAGTAGAGACTTATCCTTTACCAACCATTATTAAAACCAACGATACCTTAATCTGTACAAACAGCACCGTTCAATTAGGAATGGAAGGTGGAATATCATATGCATGGTCACCTGCCGGCTCATTGGATAATGCAGCAGTATCTAATCCTAATGCCTCTCCCCAAACGAATACGAAATATATGGTCAGCATTTTAGACCAGTTTGATTGCGTTCATGTTGATTCAATTCAAATAAATATAAAACCGGCACCGCTTTTTTCTGTATCTCCTTCTACTGCAATTTGTGAAGGAAACCCAATTAACCTTTGGGCAGATGGTGGTGATGTGTATGAGTGGACGCCATCCAATATGATTGATAATGCGAATATTTCTGACCCAACTGCATATATTGACAATGAGACAACTTTCAAGGTGAAAATCACTGAACTCGGATGCAATCAAACTTCAGAACTTTCAACAACCATACAAGTTTTAACCAATCCCCAGGTTATTGCTTCAAGTACAAATGATATTGATTGTTCTAACAGTTTTTCACAATTAATGGCGAATGGTGGAATAAGTTTTGAATGGTGGCCGGCCCAGGGATTGGATTTTGCGGATAGAGCCAATCCAATAGCAAGTCCCCAAACAACTACAAAATATATTGTTACAGGAACGGATCAATACGGGTGCTCCGCTAAAGATTCTGTAACCATCCAGGTAAATTTTACAGGGGCTGCAAATAATTTTATCTACAATGCTTTTACCCCAAACAATGATGGTTTAAATGATTGCTTTGGTATAAAACATTGGGGTAATATGGAATCATTGAATTTCAGTATTTACAATCGATGGGGTCAAAAGATCTTTTATACTGACAACTCAAATAACTGCTGGGATGGAAAATATAAAGGAATAAACCAGGAAGCCGGCGTTTATATTTACCAAATAACGGGCAAAACAGTTTGTGAAAATGTAAACCTCAAAGGAACATTTATGCTCATCAGGTAATTCAAATTACCTGATCAACACCACTGTACCTTTTTTGTATGTATCCCCACATTCACCTTTTACTCTAACCTGCCATACATATGCATCGCCGGGTTGCGCCGTTCCTTTGAAAGTACCATCCCAACATATAGTGGTATTGGAAGTTTCAAATACTTTCTGTCCCCAGCGATTATAAACTTCAAACTGGAATGGACTAACCAAATTCGCGGTACGAAGTCCGAAGCAATCATTTAAACCATCACCATTAGGAGTAAACGCAGATGGAATATTTAATGTTTCTGTTGGATAAGCTTTAACATCCACCATAACGGATGCTTCAGCTTCACAACCATCTACGGAAGTTGCAGTAACTGTATACTCAGTTGAAGTTGTTGGTTTGGCAATTGGATTGGGTGAATTTGGATCATCCAGACCTATAGCCGGACTCCATTGATAAGATGCACCTCCACTCGCCTGCAATTGCACATCGCCGTGGGCACAGTCAATATCATTTGGTTTTAAAATATTTACGGTTGGAAGCGGTGCAGCTGTGATGGTAACATCATCCGTACTTTCACATCCGCTGGTATTGGTCACCGTTACACTATATGTTGTAGTAGCATTTACTGTTGCTACCGGTCTAGCATTTCTTGGATCTGATAATCCGGTTGCAGGCGACCATTGATACTGCTTGGCACCCGGAGATTGCGCTTGCAATGTGATCGTTTCACCCATACAAACAGTAGCATCGTTATTCATGGTTATTACGGGATTTTCAGCCACTGTTACCAAAACCGAATCTTTACCCTGGCAACCATCAGGCGTACTAACTGTTAATACATAATTTGTTGTTTTGTCGGGCGATGCCATTGGATTAGGAATGGTCGCATTTGACAATCCTGTTGCCGGGCTCCATTGATAAGTTGCATCTTGTATTAATGTTCCAGTCAAAGGCACAGCGCTGCCAGCACATACACTCGTATCGTTAATAGGCGTCACCTGAATGGATGATGCCACTGAAACAATCATGGTATCTTTTGCTACACAATTACCATTTGTGGCAGTAACAATATAGGTGGTAGTTGTTTTGGGTGAAGCCAATGGATTAATAATAGTAGCATCTGATAAGCCAGTTGATGGAGACCAACTGATGCTTGTTGCTTTATTTACTATTCCAGGAATTTGATACGAGCCCCCAATACAATAAGCGGCATCGGCTCCAATAGAAACAGTTGGCTGGTCATTCATGCTGATGGTCACTGAATCAGTTCCGGTGCAGCCTCCACTACTGGTAACAGTAACTACATATTTAGTAGTTGAAGTTGGTGAAGCAATTGGGTTTGCAATATTTGGATTGGATAAGCCAGATGAAGGCGTCCATTTGTAGGTGGCACCAGCAACGACGGTAGTAGTTAATTCAATACTTGCCTGGCCTCCACAAATGGCTGTATCACTTATGGTGTTTATGGTTAACGATTCTGCAACATTTATTGTTATAGTATCTTTCGCTGTACATTGACCGTTAGTTGCTGTAACAATATAAGTTGTTGTTGTTGTTGGTGAAGCAATTGGGTTTGCAATCGTAGCATCTGATAAACCTGTTGTGGGTGACCAGCTGATTTTGGTAGCATCTTTAGCAACTCCCGGGACCTGGTAAGAACCTCCAACACAATAAGCCGCGTCAGCACCTAAAGTAATGGTGGGCTGGTCATTCATGCTGATGGTTACAGAATCGGAACCGGTACAACCAGCATCACTGGTAACAGTAACTACATATTTAGTAGTTGAAGTTGGTGAAGCAATGGGGTTTGCTATATTTGGATTCGATAAGCCAGTTGAAGGCGACCATTTGTAGGTGGCACCTGCAACGGCGGTTGTTGTTAATTCAATACTTGCCTGGCCTCCACAAATGGCTGTATCACTGATGGTGTTTATGGTTAAGGATTCTGCAACATTAATAGTGATGGTATCTTTCGCTGTGCACTGACCGTTAGTTGCAGTAACAATATAAGTAGT
>JAKFER010000022.1:0-8713 GCA_036675565.1 Chitinophagaceae bacterium | reverse complement strand
ACAAAGTATTTCCAGATTTTTTCTCAGACTACCAGGATCAACTCCAAAGAGTTTTGTAAGGATCTCAGCAAATTGTTGATGGCATTGAATTGAATTGATATCACTGGACTTATCAAAAACATAAAATACTAAAGTCAGCGCCATATTAGACATCTGGGCTTGTCGGCATTTTTCCTGCTGTCCTATCCGTGAACCTTCATATAAATCCCGGATAGTTTCTAAACGGGGCAGAAAAACAGAATCGAATAGGGGACGATAATGAAACATGTATAAAATAAGGTAACTAATCAATCCTGCAAGAAGAGTGCTTAATAAATAGACATTAAAATCTTTACTGTCATGAAATAGGTAAATACCCAATAATGATAATACAAACAATAAATAAAAATGTCCAGCCACATAACTATACCAATAACGAGAGATTAATTGCTGACGGGTTGCTGTTGAACTCCATCCAGGAATTTCTTCTTGAAGTTTAGCCTGCGTTTTAGCAAATTGCGCATTAATGTACGTTGATTGTAATGGTAGGTCAAAAATAATAAAGGACCTTATCAACTTCACTGAATCTTTCATCACTTATCCTTTTTTATAAATTAAAATTAATAAAATAAAGCTATGAAAAGTAAGATGTTCAGAATTAAATCAGGTTAACAAGCTAACATCTAAATCATATTGTGATTAGCCAGGAAATTAAAACAAGAAAAAATAAATTTAGCTTTGTAAGGATAGTTCATGTAGCGTAAAGTAGCGTACATATCAGAAGTTTCACAGTTCTTTATAGAGTAAATTATAGAGTAAAATAAAAAGGTCGCTGAAAATCAACGACCTAAATTATTATTAGTGATCCCGCTGGGACTCGAACCCAGGGCCCATACATTAAAAGTGTATTGCTCTACCAACTGAGCTACGGAATCATCCTTTGTTTTTAAAAGGAGTGCAAAAATAAGGTTGCTGGTTTTATGTGCCAAAACTTTTTCTAACTTTTTGTCATTTACCGTATTATAAAAAAACAAACCCTTTATCTAACCCTTGCAAATGCTGTACCTCAGCCACAACTTCCCAAAAAGATATTTTTCTTGTCGAGTAGCATTTGTTTAATTATTAATAAATCACCTTTCTGTTGAGATTAGTCCATTTCCACACATAATCCATATTATCACTTAATAAATATATCAGATCAACTTATCAACTATTCAACCATTCAACTAATCGCAAACTTTCTCAACTAAATCCTCCCGGCCTGTTTTTTTTATTTTAGGTTTGCGTTTTTAATAGTTATACATGTCTTCATTCTATAAAGATAAAGTGGTTTTAGTAACCGGCGGAAGCGATGGCATTGGGAAAGCCCTGGTTGAAAACCTGTTGGCCATGGGTGCCAGTGTTGCTACCTGTGGCCGCAATCATGATAAATTATACCAGTTGCAGGCCAACTACCCTTCTTATCCTCTTCACACCATTGTTACGGATGTAAGCAATGAAGCGGAATGCCGCAACCTGGTGGAAAGTACTATTGATGTTTTTGGTGGCATTGATATCCTGATTAATAATGCGGGCATCAGTATGCGGGCCGAATTGAAAGATGCTGACCTGGATGTATTTCGCCAGTTGATGGATATAAATTTTTTCGGCAGCCTGTATTGTACCAGTTATGCACTGGATTCAATCATCGAAAGAAAAGGCACTATTGTTGGAGTTTCTTCAATTGCAGGATACCGCGGACTGCCAGGTCGCAGTGGTTATTCTGCTTCAAAATATGCATTGCAAGGCTGGCTGGAAGCTATCCGAACCGAATTACTGGATACCGGCGTTCATGTTATGTGGGTTTGTCCCGGCTACACAACCTCAAATATCCGGCATGCCGCATTAACAGAAAAGGGACAACCTCAGGGTGATAGTCCGCTGGAAGAAGGAAAACTGGCCAGCGCAGATGAAACCGCAAAACAGATCTTACATGCCATTAAAAAAAGAAAACGTACACTGGTAATGACTTTTACCGGCAAACAAACCGTTTTTTTAAATAAATTTTTTCCGGGACTGGCGGATAAGATGGTGCGAAACTTTTTTTACAAAGAAGGTAAGCTAATGAAGTAGTGGTTGGGTTTTTATAATTCACTGCTTTTTTTATTACATCTTCTAAATAAAATAAATCATTTAACCATAGTTTTGAATGAACCGGTGAATGTGATCACGAGAATAATCTTTAACACATTCAGCGACAAAAAGATTCTTAAATAAAATTTATCATTAAAAACCTGTAATCCAAACCCGCTAACCAGCAACCACCATATGCCGCTACTCACACTTACATCCGACTTTGGAAACCAGGACTACCTGGTTAGTGCGGTTAAGGCGCAGTTATTAAAAATAAATCCTGCTTTCCAGATCATCGATATTTCGCATAACATTGCTCCATTCAACTACCCGCATACGGCTTATGTTTGCCGGAGTGCCATGCGTTATTTCCCTTCCCACAGCTATCATTTAATCCTGGTAAATCTTTTTGAAAAAAAACCAGAACAATTACTACTGGCCTTTCACAACGATCAATATATTCTTTGTGCAGATAATGGTTTATTATCCATGATTCTTCCCCAAAAACCAGAAATGGTTATCGGTATTCCGCTTGATAAAGATGCCAATAAGCATACCATGTATTGTGTTGAAGTGATGGGAAAAGCCATTGACCGGTTTGTAAATGGCGTACCAGTTGAAAAAATCGGCCATCCAGATGCGGAGTACATGGAAAAAACACCTTTCAAACCCGTTTTAAGCGATGACTGGATGGAAGGACAGATTATTTTTATCGACAATTTCGAAAATGTAATCATCAATATTACCCGTGAAGAATTTGAGGCGCAACGCAAGGGACGTCCATTTAAAATCGTATTTAAACGGGATGAGATCATAGAACGCATCAGCGAAACTTATGCTGATGTACCTGCAGGCGAGAAACTGGTGTTATTCAACAGTGCAGATTATATGGAACTGGCCATCAACAAGGGTAATGCCGCGGGATTGTTTGGCTTGCAGGGATTTAATGAAAAAAACCAGCAGGTTTCATCTATTATGCAAAGCAGGCTATATTATCAAACGATTAAGGTGTTTTTTGAATAAATCCTGGAATTGGGTATTAGGAATTTGGAATTGGGCTGAATTCCGAACAATCTAATATGGTTCAACAATTGTTCAACCACCGTTAAACTCTTAAACCTTTAAACCCTTAAACATTTAAACTTTAAACATAAATGTCCATCGTTCGTATTGTAAAAATGACTTTTGCACCCAAAAACCTGGAAAGGTTTATGTCCATTTTTGCAGAAAGAAAATCAACCATAAAAAACTTTGAAGGTTGCCAGCACCTGGAACTCTGGCAGGATGAAAAAGATCCATGTATTTGTTTCACTTATAGCATCTGGGATGATGAACATCATTTAAACGCCTATCGCTTCTCCCCTTTCTTTAAAGAAACCTGGACGTTGACCAAAGTGCTTTTCACAGCAAAAGCCGAAGCCTGGACCACCAAAAAAATTGATGTATAAATGTGACGGGTGATGTTTAAATGGTAAAATACCCGGCATATATTAGCGTTTGGTGTATAACCCGTTTGGAACTAATATCCTAATTTGTCCTTAATAGACCTGAAATATAAGCCTGCTTCCCTATTTTTGCGAACCCCTCATTCAAAAACCGAGGGATTGCTCAAAATTAACCCTTTATGAATTTTAGAAAAGTAAACAACATTACCGGATGGGTAATCCTGGTAATTGCTTCTTTGGTGTACTTTTTAACACGTGAGGCCACCGCCAGCTTTTGGGATACGGGAGAATTTATTTCTTCTGCATACAAAGTAATGAACCCGCACCCGCCGGGTGCTCCATTTTTTACTTTGCTGGGTCGCGTTTTTGTAATCTTTTTTGGCAATTCTCCAGATACAGCTGCAAGCGCCGTTAACCTGATGAGTGCTTTGGCCAGTGGATTTACCATTTTATTTTTGTTCTGGACCATTACTCATTTTGCCCGTAAAATGTATGTAAATGTGGGTGAAGAGTTAACCACACAGCAATTATTTACTGTAATGGGTGCAGGTATTGTAGGCGCCCTTGCTTATACTTTCAGTGATTCATTCTGGTATAGTGCTGTGGAAGGCGAGGTTTATGCACTTTCCTCATTTTTTACCGCACTGGTTTTTTGGGCCATGCTCAAATGGGAACATGCTGATGAAAGAGCAGGCGCTGATATTGCCGCCCGAAATCGTGCCGATCGCTGGATCATTTTTATCTTTTTTATGATGGGCCTTTCAATCGGTGTTCACTTATTGAACCTGTTGACCATCCCGGCTATCGTAATGATCTATTATTTCAGAAGATATGCATACACTAATAAAGGCGCTATTTATGCTTTCATTATCGGTTGTATTTTAACCGGTGTTGTGCAGGTGGCCGTTATTCAATGGTCTGTGAAATGGGCAGGTAAATTTGATATTTTCTTTGTTAACAGTTTCAACCTTCCTTTCTTTTCAGGCTTCATCTTCTTCTTTATCTTATTGGCGGCTTTAATTTTTTGGGGTTTAAAAGTTGCCCGCAGCAAAGGTTTATATTTTTTAAGATTGGGGTTATGGTCTATCATTTTTTTAATGATCGGCTACTCCACCTATGTTACTTCACTCATCCGCTCCAATGCCGATACCGGTATTGATATGAATAATGTAGACAACCCGATGAGCCTTGTTTATTGGTTAAGTCGTGAACAATACGGCAGCGCACCCTTGGTATATGGACCTCATTTTATGGCTGATTATAAAATCAATCCTGCCACCAATTATATCGAGTTTGATGAAGGTGACATGCGTTATGTAAAAGGTGAAGACAAATATGTTCCTATTGGTCGCCAGCAGGAGCCTAAATATCAAAGCGAGGACATGCAATTGTTCCCCCGTGTTTGGGATAGAAGTAATGACCAGTTCCACGTTGATTTTTATGCCGATTGGCTGAACCTGGGTGAATACCAGGATGCACAGGGCCAACGCAAATATGAAGATCCTAGTTTTGGTGATAATTTAAATTGGTTTATCACTTACCAGAATGGACATATGTACTGGCGCTATTTTATGTGGAACTTCGCTGGTCGCCAAAATGACATCCAGGGTTTTGGTAATAAACGCGATGGAAACTGGATCTCCGGCTTTTCGTTTATGGATGACCGTAGGTTGGGAGATCAGTCAAGATTACCAGACAGTATAAAAGATAACAATGCAAATAATAAATTATTCTTATTGCCATTTATCCTTGGGATTCTTGGATGCGTTTACCAGTTTTTCAGAAATCGTAAAGACTGGATTGTAAGCTTCCTGCTGTTTTTCTTTACCGGTTTAGCTATTGTAATTTATCTTAATCAACCCGGTAACCAGCCAAGAGAAAGGGATTATGCTTATGTTGGCTCCTTCTATGCCTTTGCTATATGGATAGGTTTAGCGGTTATAGCTATTTCTCAACTGGCAAGGAATTTCCAGGACAAGCTTACATTTAAAAATACTTTGTTGTATGGTGGCATAGCCACATTTGTAATTGGCTTATTAAGTAATACCACATCAACTTTTGGTGATGCGATGATCAGCAGCCTTTTAATGGTTGCCCTATTCGCTATCATTTCAGCAGTAGCGGTATTCATCGCCCGGGGACTTTCATCGTCTGGCAAAAATGCCATGGCGGCAAGCATCGTTGCATTTATCATTTGCTTGATCTCCCCCATATTAATGGCGCAGCAAAATTGGAACGATCATGATCGCAGCAAAAAAACATTAGCCCGGGATATTGCTATAGATTACCTGGAAAGCTGTGCACCCAATGCGATCGTTTTTACTTTTGGTGATAATGATACTTACCCATTATGGTATGCACAGGAAGTGGAAGGAGTTAGAAAAGATATCCGCCTGATCAATAACAGCCTGTTGGGGATTGATTGGTACATCAACCAATTGCGTTACAAATTAAATGATAGTCCTCCTTTGGATGTTATCTGGACGCCGGAACAAATACAGGGACATAACAGGGAATACCTGCGTTACCAGCCTGCCGGTTCCAAAGAGCGTTTTTATGATCTGTATGATGTAATGAAGAATGTTTTAGGACAGGGAGAAAATGTAACCAGCTTCCCGGTTAAGCGATTTAAAGTTCCGGTGGATGCAGATCTTGTAAGAAAAAATGGCACGTTGAGTACCACAGATTCTATCTTACCTGAATTGTTGTTCGAAATACCTGAAAGTAAGAATGACCTTACCAAAAATGACCTGATGGTGCTAAACATCATTGCATCCAATGCATGGAAACGTCCTATTTATTTCACATCACCTTATGGTGAATTAGGCTTTGGACAATACTTGCGTAAAGATGGTATTGCTTACAGGCTGGTGCCTGCGCAAATGAGTTATCCCCAGCAAAATTGGGTGGTTGAAAATACATTACGCCAGGTTTCTTTGGGAGGAACTGCTATCAGGGATAATAACACCGACTTCATGTACGAGAACATGATGACCAAATTTAAATTTGGTGGTGCAGATAAACCGGGTGTTTACTTTGATGAAGAAAACAGGCGCCATATATTAACTATTCGTACGGCATTTGGTGAAGCTGCAGGAAATATGGCAGATAAAAACCGCAAAGACGAAGCCAGAAAATTACTGGAGAAGGCGGAACAAAACATCAGAACAGACAACCTGCCTTATGCCATGGTAAGTAGGTACAGTGGCCATAATCAAAGTGGACTGGTTTACCTGGAAGCAGCATACAAAGCAGGTATGCCAGAACTGGCAGAAAAAATAAGAACTGCTGTTAGAAAAGATATTGAACAACAGAAGGCTTATTATGATTATTTAAAAGCGGAAAGAGAACCTTTGTACAATTCACTCGCAACAGAAGCAGAGATCAATAACCGTATGCTGGTAGTGCTGGAGGCTGTTGAAAGACAATATGCACCGCAGTTACAGCAAAAAACAGGAGTCGAGGGTCCTAACCCTGTTATCAATACCCCTGCGCAGGCTGCTGATTCGGCAAATTAATACATCACTTAAATGTTAATAAAACCTCTGCAATAGCAGGGGTTTTTTGTTTTGAACATTTGTCCCTGTAACATGTTGTTAAGACTGAAATAAGGTTTGATTATTGATGTAAATTGCTAAAAGCAGGTAGACTGAATAATAACTTTAAACTTAATCTGAAATATGCAGGGATTCCATTTTACAAAATTTGATCCGGCAGCCGATGGCAAAACGCGTTTTGAACAATTGCTGGATATCTTCATGCAATTGCTTACATATACCAGTGGTGATGTAGCAGAATCGCTGCAGTGGATGAACCAATTGAATAATGAATACGAATTCACCGATGATGAATATGGTATGGGCGATTTTGTAGATGAATTAAAAGAAAAAGGATACATCACCGAAAATAATATCAATGGCGAAATAAAGATCACTTCTAAAACCGAGCAGGGTATTCGCAAAAAAAGCCTGGAAGAGATTTTTGGTAAATTAAAAAAATCGAAACAGGGTGAACACCAGACATTCAAACCCGGCCAGGGTGATGACTCCAACCAGGATACAAGACCCTTTCAATTTGGTGACCAGGTAGAGCAGATTGATTTTACTGAATCAATCCGTAACGCGCAGATCAATCATGGCATCGACAGCTTTTCAATGCAGGAGGATGACCTAACCATCCGTGAAATGGATTTTAAAACACAAACGTCCACTGTGCTGATGATCGATATTTCACACTCCATGATTTTATATGGCGAGGACCGCATTACACCAGCTAAAAAAGTAGCAATGGCATTGAGTGAATTGATCACGACACGGTACCCGAAAGACACCCTGGATATAGTTGTTTTTGGTAATGATGCCTGGCCGGTAGAAATCCGCGACCTGCCGTATTTACAGGTTGGTCCTTATCATACCAATACCGTAGCCGGTTTAGAAATGGCTATGGATATATTGCGCAGGCGAAAAAATCCAAACAAGCAGATCTTTATGATCACCGATGGAAAACCGACTTGCTTAAAAATAGGTAAGCGTTATTACAAAAACAGTTTCGGATTAGACAGGAAAATCACTACCCGTTGCCTGAACCTGGCGGCACAGTGTAAGAAATTAAAAATTCCTATTACTACTTTTATGATCGCCACAGACCCATACCTGCAACGGTTTGTAAATGAATTCACAGAAACAAATAATGGCAAAGCCTTTTTTGCTGCGCTGGATAAATTAGGCTCTTTTATTTTCAGGGATTTTGAAAGTGGCAAAAGAAAAACAGTTTACTAGAATTAAGGTTATACTTAAATGTTAGATTTATCGGTTTGGTTAAAAAAAAACAAGAATGAATATTGAACATATACAAACGGTTGGAGAATTAAAATCGAGTGGTTATAAACCTCGCAGTATAAAGGAAGAGATCAGGGCAAACCTGTTGAAGAAATTAAAACAGAATGATAAAACCTTCAGCAACATTGTTGGTTACGAAGATTCCGTAATCCCTGATGTGGAACGTGCTTTATTAAGTCGCCACAATATATTATTTCTTGGCCTCCGTGGCCAGGCAAAGACCAGGATGGCGAGGCAAATGATCGATTTACTGGATGAATATATCCCGGTGATCAGTGGCAGTGAGATCAATGATGACCCGCTTTTACCCGTATCGAAATACGCCAAGGACCAGTTGGC
>JAKFER010000303.1:0-43707 GCA_036675565.1 Chitinophagaceae bacterium | reverse complement strand
GCCCGGTGAATGGTCCCCGTGCATCAGCAAAGGGAAATATTTTGGCTGTGGCCTGGTTTTCTGCACCGGAAAAAAATAGTAAAGTAAACCTTGTGTTTTCAGAAAATGGTGGAGAAACTTTTAATGAACCTATCCGCATTGATGAAGGGAAAAGTATTGGCAGGGTAGATGTGGAAATGCTGGATGAAAACAGTGCGATGGTAAGCTGGATGGAAGATGGACACATCAAGGCCCAGCAAGTTTATAAAGACGGTAAAAAAGAACCATCCATTATCATTGCAACATCTACCGAAGAAAGGTCAGGTGGGTTTCCGCAAATGACTTTATCCGGTAAAAAATTAATTTTCGCCTGGACGGATGATAAAGAGAAAAGGATTAAAACAGCAATAGTAGGTTTAGAGGTTTAGGTTTAGGTTTAGGTTTAGTATAATGTTTACTTGTTAAGTTAAGTCTAAAGGTTTTAATCATTTTCAAATTTTCAAATTGCCATTTGTCAAATAAAATATCTCATTTGAAAAAAGTTCTTCTCGCCATTTGCATTTCCACTTTTATTTCAACCTTTCTTTATTCACAAAAGCTCGTGGATCCTCTTGCAACAAAAGAAACAAAGGCTCTTTTTAAAAACCTTAAACGTTTATCAAAAAACCACAGTTTGTTTGGTCACCAGCATGCTACTGAAGACGGTCGCGGTTGGAGTGGTGATGAAAACCGCTCAGATGTAAAATCTGTAACGGGTTCTCATCCCGCAGTAATCGGCGTAGACATCAGTGGTTTTTCGGGCAGGCCACAGGAGGACATTAATACAACAAAAACAGCATTAAAAAAGAATGTAACGGACACTTATAACCGAGGTGGTGTGACCACCATTTCCTGGCATTTTTTAAATCCATTATCCAAAGGTGGTTTTTATTGGGTTGATTCAGTTTCCGTTCCGGCTGTCAGGTACATGATTCCTGGCGGCGATGCACATGAACAATACAAAAGCATTTTGAAAGAAGTGGGTACCTGGGCTAATTCGGCGATTGGTGCTGATGGCAAAAAAGTTCCGATGATCTTTCGACCATATCATGAGTTTGATGGTGATTGGTTTTGGTGGGGCAAATCCCATGCAACGCGGGATGAATTTATATCGCTGTGGAAGTTTACCGTTTCCTATTTACGAGACAGTTTGAATGTACATAACTTTTTATATGCATTCTCACCCGATAACCGGTTTAACAGTGAAGAAGAATTTTTAGAAAGATATCCTGGTGATGAATGGGTCGATATGGTTGGCATGGATAACTATGGTGATATGGGCCGGGATGGATACAATTTGCCGGCTGCAACAAAAAAACTAAAGATCGTTTCTGATTATGCCCGCAAAAAAGGAAAACTTGCAGCATTTACCGAAACAGGTTTGGAATCCATTCCGGATACAACCTGGTGGACACAAACATTGTTGAAGGTGATGAAGGAAGAGGGCATGCAGTTAGCCTATGTATTGGTTTGGCGAAATGATGTTCAAAGCCCCACGCATTATTATGCGCCTTTCCCCGGGCATATCAGTGTGCCAGATTTTATAAAATTCTATCATGATCCTTACACATTGTTTGAAAATGATCTGAAAAATATTTACAGGCGAAAAAAATTCCTTGGTATTTTCTAAAAACCAATTGCCGTTTTAAGGAATCTGAACTTCAACCAGGAAATGCACCAGAAAGTATAACAACTAGCTAACAATGCATTAAGATGGCTTGTAAAGAAGTTCTACTTTAGTGCAAATGATTTTCTAATGATTGGAGACAACTTTGTGCGTGTAAGATCCAGCTTGTTATTCTTTACTTTTTTGTTCATCATATTTATTTCATGTGGTAAAGATGGTACCAGTGAACCAGGTGTTCCGGATCCCGGACCAGTTAATCCACCTGCCCCACCTGCAGATACGCTTCCTTCATTAACAACGATACGCTCCTGGCTGGCAGATAAAAGCGCAACTGAGCAAACTGCTGCATTATTTTATAACCTGAAAAAAGTTTCTAAGACCCATGTATTATTTGGTCACCAGGATGCAACCAAAAGAGGATATAACTGGGCAAATGAAGAGCATCTTCCACCAGTATCACGGGAACGGTCAGACGTAAAGGAAGTAACCGGGGCTTACCCGGCGGTGTATGGACACGACTTTTTGCATATCGCCAATTTCGAAGATGGAAACTGGTATGATTATGAAAAAAAAATTGCACATGATCTTACGGTGGATGCCTACAACCGGGGAGGTGTAAATACTTTTGCATGGCATTATTTCAATCCTGTTTCAAAAGGCAGTTTTTACTGGGATCAATCACCGGTATTAGTAGTGAGCAGGATATTGCCGGGAGGTGATCATCATGATGTTTATAAAAATTCGTTGAAAGAAATTGCAGATTTTGCAAAATCATTGATCGGTGCCGATGGAAAACTGGTGCCTTTTATTTTTCGTCCTTTTCATGAATTTGATGGTGATTGGTTCTGGTGGGGGAAAGCACATTGCACAGCAGCGCAATACATAGCACTTTACCAGTTTACGGTTACTTATCTGCGTGATGAACTGGGTGTGCGGAATATTTTATATGCCTGGTCGCCAGACAGGGGATTTAATTCCAAATCCCAGTTGATGGAACGTTACCCGGGCAACAACTATGTGGATATAGTCGGTATGGATAATTACTGGGATCTGCGCACAGGAACTTCACCATCCATTGCAGCGGGCAAACTGAAAATACTTTCTGATTATGCAGTTAAGCATAATAAGGTTGCTGCCCTTACAGAAACGGGGTTGAATAATCTTACACAAACGGATTGGTATACACAAATGCTGCTGGCCGCATTAAAACAAAATAATATACAGGTTGCTTATGCCATGGTATGGGCCAATACAAAAGACGCTTTCTGGACGCCATATAAAGGTCATCCTGCAGAATCGAATTTTATCAGTTTTAAGAATGATCCTTATATTTTATTCGGTGATAAATTGCCTGCTATGTACCAGATAAAATAGGTTTGAACGATGAACCTGTAACTATTTTCGTTTATTGAGAACTGTTATAATCAAACAAAAGTCCTAACACCGGATGAACTATAGGAATGCCTGAATTCTTTAGGAGTGCAATCTTTTTTCTTTTTAAAAATGCGGTTGAAATTAGAAATATTATTGAACCCGCATTTGTAGGCAATTTCATTGATGCTGTGCGTGGTTTCAATCAGCATCCGCGAAGCATTTCCCAACCTGATCTCGTTGAGTGTATCGATAAAAGTTTTGCCGGTTCTTTGTTTAAAGAAACGGCTTAATGCCACTTCTGACATGGCTGCAATTTTCGCCGCTTCACCCAGTGTAATGGTTTTATCAAAATTGTGGTTGATATAATTCATGATCAGTTCTATACGCCGGCTGTTATACGTTAGTGTTTCCATGTTATTGAAAGATGTATCGGAAAGGGTCCGGATATTTCTTGATGTTGACAAATCGTGCAACAAGGATAATAATTCCAGCACGGAATCAAATCCACTTCTTTGGGTTAATGCTTGCAGCCTCGGCATGATCACCAGTATGGTTTCTTTGGAAAACAATATTCCTCTTAAGGAACGCTCAAACATGTTACGGACAAAGGCCATTTGGTTCCGTTGCAGAAATTTTTTATCAAACAGGTCGCGGTGAAACTGGATGGTGATCTCTTTGATCTCCTTACTGGCACAGTTATGCGTAAACCAGCCGTGTTGCAGGTTTGGGCCCACTAAAACAAGTTCTAATTCATCAATCTCCTCAACATGGTCACCAATTACCCGTTTGGCTCCTTTGGCATTTTGAATAAAATTCAATTCAAATTCATCATGGTAGTGAAGTGGAAAATCAAACTCTGATTTTTCCCTGGAGAATAATGTAAAACAATCATGCGGGGTTAATGGTGTAATTTCCCGTAACAGTTTGGGTTTCATGCATAAACCATTTATTTGTATTTAAATGTCGTAAAAAAAGTTTAATACAATACTAATAAAGTATCATGATGAAATAAATGATCTTTAATCGAAGAGTATTGATTTAACTGTGTTTATGATGTTTTTAAAGGAGATTTTAATTTAAAACGGATAAATAATACAAATACAAGATAAAATAGTATCGTTGTTATGTTCTAAATAAGAATACTTTTATTTTAAATAAGCTTGCTTTATGAGGAAATCTATTTTTCAACGAATACTTTTTGTATTCGTGTGTGTACTCTCTCTACACCAATTATCCGCACAACAAAGAGTTATTACCGGTATCATCACCGACGAATTAGGCGCACCACTGGCCAATGCCACTGTTTCAGCTGCAGATGAAAGTGCCAGTACCAATACGGATGCCCGTGGTGCTTTTCGCTTATCGGTTGCACAGGGAGTAACCATCCTGAAAGTTTCTTATGTTGGTATGTTGCCGCAGGATGTTTCCATTGCTGGAAAATCTGAAATAAGTGTTACACTCAAATCTGCACAGGGTGAATTGGGTGAGGTGGTGGTAGTTGGTTATGGAAAGGCACGGCGTGCCAACCTGACCAGTGCACAAACAACTGTTTCAGCCAAAGAAATTGATAAAACAGTCAATACTACAATTGAACAGGCGCTGCAGGGCAGGGCAGCCGGTGTTTACGTCACCCAGAATTCCGGGCAACCGGGTGGTGGTATTTCAATAAATATCAGGGGTGTGAGTTCTATTAACGGTAATACAGAACCGCTTTATGTAATTGATGGTGTGCAGGTGCAGGGTTCGCAGGTATCTTTCGGTGCACAGAGTTCTTCCAACCCGTTGGCTGGTTTAAATCCTTCGGATGTAGAAGATATCCAGATATTACAAGGTCCTTCCGCAACGGCCATTTATGGTTCTCGTGCAACCAATGGCGTTATATTGATCACGACCAAACGTGGTAAATCGGGTGAAGCAAGATTGAGCTATGGATTTCAATATAATATTCAAACACCACCACAAAGATTAGAGGTCATGACTTTGCCCCAATATGCTCAAATGGTGAATGAATATAAAGCCATCGCAGGTGGTACCGTTAGAGGGGAATTGTTGGATCCTTCTATACTTGGACCTGGTACCGACTGGCAAAATGAATTGTTCAAAAATGCCGCCATGAGCAAGCACCAGCTAAGTTTAAGTGGCGGTTCTAATAATACAACTTACTATTTATCTGGCGAATATTTAAAGCAGGAAGGTATTGCAGAAGGTTCTGGTTTTGACAGGTATGGATTCAGGGTGAATCTGGAAACCAAACCAAGAGAGTGGATCACCCTTGGAACAAACCTGAGTTTTAACCAAACCAACGAGGTCCTCACAACAAGCAATGAAAATATTATTTCAAGAGCATTACAATTGAGTCCTGAAGTTCCTGTTAAGAATTTGGATGGAACCTGGGGCGGTGGTGATGTTACCAACCCGGCCCACCAGTTCAGTCCTGTGAATCCTATTGCAATTGCCAGGATTTCTACCAATGAAAATGTGAGAAGGCAATTCCTGGGAGGTATAAATCTTGGATTGAATTTAATGAAAGGACTAACGTTCAGAACATCACTCAATACCAATGTTGGTTATGGTAATTCAACTTTATACACACCCACTTATGCCATAGGATGGGCCAGGAATGTAACTGCTTTGTTAGAGAATGGAACAAGCCAGAACACTTATTACAATTTTAACCAGCTTCTGGAATACAATAAAGAAATAGGCAATCACAATTTTGGTATCATGGTTAGTCATGAGGCACAGGAATCAAGATGGAAAAATGTTTCAGCAAGAAGGACAGGATTTCTTACCAATGACATCTTAGATCTAGCCGCAGGTGATGCAACAACCGCCAGCAATAATGGTGGCTCTGGTCCCTGGGCAATGGAATCTTATTTGGGCAGGATTAAATATAATTATGATAACCGTTATTTACTGGAGGGTACAATAAGAAGAGATGGTTCAATAAATTTTGGTCCTGAAAACAGGTGGGGTACTTTCCCTTCCATATCTGCCGCCTGGAGAGTGAGCCAGGAAAAGTTTTTTGATGTTCCTTTTATCAGCGAATTGAAATTAAGATTTGAAACAGGCTTAACCGGAAACCAGGGTAGCGGTAATTCAGCCATCTATTCACCATTAAGTGCAGGCTCCACACCTTGGGGTACCGGTTTCTTACCATCAGTATATCCAAATCCTAAACTGCAGTGGGAAGAAACAAGAACAGATAACATAGGTATCAATCTGGGTTTGATCAATAACAGGATAACTTTTGAATTTGATTTTTATAAAAAATATACCGATAACCTGATCATGCCGGCAGGTTTACCCTGGTACATGGGTACAAATGGTTCCGGTTCTGTAGGTGCGCCAACAGTGAATGCCGGATCATTGAATACGGATGGCTGGAGTTTAGCATTGAACACCATCAATGTAAACACTAAAGAATTCAGGTGGGAAACCAATCTGAATCTCTCTCATTTCAAAACGGTTATTGAAAGCCTGAATTCTGACCAGGCATTTTTTGAACGTTCCTCATGGTGGTTGAATAACTGGACACAGCGTGCTGCTACTGGTTTGGAGCCATGGTTGTTCAGGGGATATATCGAAGACGGCATATTTACATCTATCGACGAGATCAACAAAAGCGCCGTACCGGTAGATAATAACGGTAACAGGTACCCGACATCTGCAACCGGTGGTATTTATGTGGGTGATGTGAAGTTCAGGGATATTAATGGTGATGGTAAAATTGATGTAAATGACATGACCTATATCGGTAATCCATGGCCGAAATTATTCGGTGGATTTACAAACACCTTTGCTTATAAAGGTTTCGACCTCAGTGTGCTGATCACAGCAACTTACGGTAATGATATTTATAACTACATGGCTGCTGCCAATTCAAATCCAAATAACATCAATTTGGGTCGCAATTTATTGCTACATGCAATGGATTATGCCAGGGTGGTTGATGAAGGTGGCCAGGTATATTTAGAAAATCCGGGAACAGATGTTGCACGGATCATTTCTGGTGCTGATGTAAATGGAAACTATTCCCGTAATACCAGTAAATGGGTTGAGGATGGTTCTTTCATACGCTTGAAAAATGTATCGTTGTCCTATAACCTGCCAAACAGTTTACTGTCAAAACAAAAATATGTACGTGGTGTAAAAGCTACAATAGGTGCTCAGAATCTTGCAACCATCACAGGTTATTCAGGCCATGATCCTGAAGTGGGTTCTTATGTAGGCAGGGATGCAAGTGCTACCAACCAGGCTATCGGTCTCGACTACGGTCGATATCCTTTAACGCCGATCTATACTTTCAGCCTAAACATTAATTTTTAAAGACTCAGGATATGAAGAATATAAATCATAAAAATTATTTGATTGGTTTGGTTATTCCAATCATCATTTTCACAGGTTGTAAAAAAGATTTTTTAGAAAAGCCACCCACCTCCGCCATTGTTGATGCAGGTTTTTACCAGACCAATGAACAGGTGATGGCAGGAACAGCATCCTTGTACAACAGGGTATGGTTTGATTATAATGATAAAGCATCTTACAACCTGGGTGACTTTCGTGCAGGTACGGCTTTCTCCGCCTATAATGACAGGGGGAATGTTTTATTTAATACAACCGGAGATAACGGGGAGAACGGTGCTACTTGGCGTGCATTTTTTAACGTGGTAGCACAGTCGAATTTAACCATTATAAACATCAACACCTATGCTGGTGCAGGTGTATCCCCGGAGGTTAAAAAGATGGCTATTGCCGAAGCCAGGTTTATGAGAGCGGTTGCATACCGTTACCTGGTAATGAATTATGGTGAAGTTCCCATCATAGAAAACAACCTTGAATTATTAAATGATTCATCGCTCCAAAAAAATACCATCCCAAGCATCTGGCGTTTTATTACCCGTGAAATGCGTGCAGTGGCAGAAGATCTGCCAACTACAGCGGCACAACCAGGAAGAATTACCAAATGGTCCGCAGAAGGGATGTTAGCAAGATTTTATTTAACAAGAGCTGGTGTTGAAGCCTCAGGTCCCACCGGAAGAAACCAGGACTTTTTAGATAGTGCAAAATACTTTGCGCAAAGAGTGATTAATAATAGCGGTGCACAATTATTAGCTAATTACCACGAGCTTTTTACTTTCCCTTATGATAACAATAAAGAATCTTTATTTGAATTGCAATGGGTATACGCACCGGGTTCATGGGGTTTTCAAAACAGTATGCCTGCATATCTTAATTACGGACCCGATATTGCCAATGGTGATGGATGGGGCGGTGACAAGGGTGCTACATTCTGGATGCTAAAACAGTACGAAGGATTTACGGCTTCCGGTGACACCATGCTGAGGGGACGTACATTGGATGAAAGATTAAAAGCAACATTTATGTTACCGGGTGCTACTTACCCGGAAATAACGCAAACGCTGAATAACGTAAATCAAAAATTAGTCTTTCCATTTGCTAACCAGGATGTAAATTTTGCCAGTATTAAAAAATATGTTGTAGGGCAGGCAAGAGATGTGGGCGGACAAGCAGCACAACAGAATTATCCAAACAATACCTATATGATGCGTTTGGCAGAAATGTTTCTTATCTATGCGGAAGCATCTATTGGTAATAACACATCTACCACAGACGCTACTGCATTGGAATATTTTAACAGGGTACATACAAGAGCAGGCCTGGCGCCTTTTACCCTGACCGATCCCGTTACCAATGACCCGACACCACTTACTTTGGACATCGTTTTTAAAGAAAGGATTTTAGAGTTTGCCATGGAGAGTATGGCATGGTATGATTTCGTTAGTCTTCATTATTACAATCCACAAAAAGCTTATGATATTTTAAACAGCCAGGACAGGGGATTTTATAAAATTACGCCGGATGCATTTCCCAATCCAACAGAATGGACTATTAAGAAAACCCCCTGGCATACCGTCGAAAGACAGATCAATGCGAATGCAGGAAATTTCCGCTTGCCTATTCCAACTGCGGAACTTAGCCAGGCACCCAATCTGAATAAACCGGCAGTTGATTATCCATAGAATTCTATAAAAATTATTTACACAAAAAATTGTGTTGTTATATGAAAAAAATAAATAAATCCATACTGTTCTTTTTACTGGCTTTTGCCACGATGGGAGTTTTTATTTCCTGTGAAAAGGATGACTCCGATGGCGGTGAACCACGTATCAAGTATGTACGTATTACCAATCCCTTATCAGCAGATTCACTGTTGATTGGTGCGGGACAGGGAAGGCTGATTGCTATCATGGGTGAGAATCTGCAGAATGCAGTGGAGATATGGTTTAATGATCAGCAGGCATACTTAAACCCCACCTATATTACAAGCACTTCTATAATTGTAAATGTTCCAGCGCCCATTCCACTGGACATTAATAATAAAATGAAACTTGTTTTCTCAAATGGTTTTGTGTTGTATCATGACTTTGAAGTGCAGATCAGTGAGCCGGTATTGAACAATATGAAATCTGAATATGTGAATGAAGGTGACATTGCGCTGATACGCGGTAACTTCTTTTATGAACCACTAACGGTAACTTTTACCGGTGGCGTAACGGGTGATTTGGTTTTGGTGGAAGATCAGGCCATACACGTCAGGGTGCCTGCAGGTGCGCAGCCCGGACCTGTAACTGTGTCGACAAATTTCGGTACAACAGAATCAGAATTCTGGTTCAGGGATAACCGAAATATTTTTATCAGTAGTGATCCATATGAAGGCTGGTGGAATGCATCCTACGTGGTGAGCAATCCCGGCCCCAATGATCCTCCAAAAATTAATGGTAATTATATCAGGGTAACCAAAACTTTAGGTGGCTGGAGCTGGAATGAAATCGCCGGCGGGCCTGCAAGTGCAATGCCTGTTCATAGCAAAAATGTGCCTGATGCTGCCATTTTGAAACCTGAAGATTATAATTTAAAGTTTGAAATAAATACACTTAAACCTTACAACGGAAGTACCATCCGGATTAATGTTGGATTGCAATCGGAAGATAATAATGCATATCAATGGCAGCCCCCATATGATACACAAGGTGAGTGGCAAACAGTAATCATCCCGTTCGAAGATATTGTTGCCAGTTATGCCGTGAAACCAGTTATTAATCCAAATGGATACTGGACCAGGTTGCTGATGCAGGGTCCTAACGAACTGGATGCAGATATAGCCTTTGATAATTTCAGGGTAGTACCAAAGATTAATAAATAAAAAATCACTCAGCAGCTTTTAAATAAAATATAATGAATAAAATATTAAATACCCGACTGCTTACATGCTTATACCTGTTGCTGGTTTTGGGAATGGCCACATCCTGTGAAAAGGATGAAGCGGACAATTCCGGCATCATTCAACTTTTAAGCTTTGGTCCAACAGGTGCCAATCATGGTGATACATTACGCTTTATTGGTAACAACCTCGATAAAGTAACCGCGATAGAATTAACAGGTGCCTCTGTTGCGCAGAATGAATTTAAACTTCAAAATTCCGAACTGATTTTAATTATTATTCCAGCCGCTGCAGAGAAAGGTTTTGTTACATTAAAAACACCACAAGGTGATATCGTATCCAAAACACAGTTGAACCTGGGTGTCACCGCAACCGTAACCTCATTTACACCAGAAGCCCGTCCCGGCGAAAATATTACCCTTACCGGCGATTATCTTAACTGGGTGCAAAGAATAACATTTGCCAATGATAAACATGTAGAAACTTTTGTTTCAAAATCTTTAAATCAATTGATTGTTACAGTTCCTGAAGATGCACAAACAGGGCCGCTGATTTTATTTTATGGTGGTACTGATTCTATGGCCGTGCAAACAGATGATACATTAAAAGTTATTTTACCTGTAGCAACAGGTCTGTCACCCAATCCAATTAAACATGATAATAATTTAACCATCACGGGTTCAAACATGGACCTGGTTAAAGAAATTTTATTCACTGGCGTTGCTACACCGGTAACGACATTTGAAAGCCAGTCATTAAACGAAATTGTTGTGAAAGTACCGGCTGGTGCCCGAAAAGGTAAATTGACCTTTGTTGCAGCCTCTGGAGAAAAAACGGTGTTGGACCAGGAATTGGAATTGGTTTTACCGGCCGTGACAAACATGGCTCCAAATCCAATTGATCCGGGTGCTGATCTTACCATTACCGGGACAAATCTTGACCTGGTTACTTCCGTTACTTTCGATAATGCACCTGCAGTTACAACTTTCATCAGTCAATCTGCAACGGAGATCAAAGTAACCGTTCCGATGGGCGTGTTAAGAGGTCAATTGATCCTGGGCATCCTGAATTCAACCGTTACTGTACAATCGCCGGATATTTTAGAAATCACCGGAAGTGTACCTCCACCAACCATTGCATTTCCATTTTATACCGATGCCGTAACATCCAACTGGACCAGCACCGGCTGGATTGGTGGCGGATGGGGAGGCACAAAAAATTATGGCAATACTTCGCCTGTAAGAGAAGGTTCAAAATCTATAGAGGTAAATTATGTAGGTGGTTGGGGATCTCCATTTCAATTGGGCGGTGCCAGTATAGATCTGACGCCATATACAACATTCAAAATATCCATTTATGGCGCTGCAGGAAGTGGTGGTAAAAAAGTGAATGTTGGCGTTAATGGAGCAGATAAGTATACGATCACTTTGGTTGAAGGTGAATGGACAGACTATTCAATCCCCATTGCAACATTAACCGCAGGTACTACCATGAATGAAGTGATTGTAAAGGAATATAATGGATCCGGAGGATTTACCATTTACCTGGATGCCATTGGGTTAAACTAAATGAATATTATATTTTACCAGGAAGCACTGGTTCATGAACGGTTTTATGTGAACCAGGGCTTTTAATATACATGCTCACATTTAAAAATTAATTGAACTCTTCAATAAAATATTTTTCAAGGCTTCGGGATTATCATACAAAGCATTTTCAAAAAAATGAAGTATTTATTTTTTATAATTTTTTGTTTAACGGTATTTTCCCAGGTAACATGGAGTCAGACTATTACGCATACGGGTAACAGTGAGTTTATTCAATCAGTACCGGTTGACATGCATGCCACAAAAGAAACAATAAACCTGTATAATAATTTAGGTAAGCTGGCTGATAAAGGAATCATGTTTGGCCACCAGGATGCATTGGCGTATGGTGTTAAATGGAAGTATGTTCCGGGTAAAAGTGATGTGAAGGAATTGGTGGGTGATTATCCCGCCGTATATGGATGGGAGTTAGGAAACCTGGAGCATGATTCATTAACCAACCTGGATAGTGTGCCATTCGATAAAATGAAAGGATTTATCCGGGAGGCATATGAAAGAGGAGGTGTAAATACCATCAGTTGGCATAACGACAACCCGGTTAATCTTGAATCAAGCTGGGATACAACTCATGGTGGTGTTGCATCCATATTACCCGGGGGCACACGACATGAAATGTATAAAACCTGGCTTGACCGCCTCGCAATTTTTATGTTGGATCTCAAAGGAAAAAATGGAGAACTGATCCCGGTTCTATTCCGGCCATATCATGAACTCACGGGCAGCTGGTTTTGGTGGGGAAGAAATTTTTGCACACCCACTGAATACAAATTGCTATGGCGTTTTACAGTTGATTATTTGCGAAATGTAAAACAAGTGCATAACCTGTTGTATGTATATAATACCAGCGATTTTTCATCCAAAGATATTTTCCTGGAACGTTACCCGGGTGATGATGTGGTGGACATGATCAGCTTTGACAGTTACCAGCATGGAAACCCGTTAACTGATTCATCATATTACAAAAAAGTAAATTATTGTTTAACCGTGTTGGAAGAAGTTGCCAAAGAAAAAAACAAACTGGCTGCCTTCGCTGAAACCGGTTATGAAAAAACACCTTACAAAAATTGGTGGACAGAAACACTTGGGAAATTATTAGCCGGGCGCAAAATATCTTTTGTATTGGTTTGGCGAAATGCAGGTCTTATGCCCAATGGCAATATGCATTATTATGTGCCACAAAAAGAAGATGTTTCTGCTGACGATTTTAAAAAATTTTATAAACAGGAAAATATATTGTTTGAAAAAGAAGTGGCTAAAGAAAAACTTTACCAATAGCCCAACGATTTTAGTAAACCTATACGCATGAACGTTATATGAAGCTCCAGTTGATAGACATCATGATCATTGTAATATACCTCCTGGTGATGGTTATGATTGGATGGTATTTTCGCAAACGGGCCAGCCTGAATAAAGAGAGTTACCTGTTGGGTGGAAAAAAATTACCCTGGTATTTACTCGGACTTTCCAATGCATCTGGCATGTTTGATATTTCGGGCACCATGTGGATGGTAACGCTTGCTTTTGTGTACGGATTAAAAAGT
Source organism: Chitinophagaceae bacterium (assembly GCA_036675565.1). Taxonomy (GTDB): domain Bacteria; phylum Bacteroidota; class Bacteroidia; order Chitinophagales; family Chitinophagaceae; genus JACCYQ01. The sequence goes on along the minus strand of JAKFER010000303.1, from coordinate 30,294 downwards.
CTTTGGTTACCCTGGTTGTGGCCGGTTTTTAACCAGGTATTTTTAATGATGTACCTCGCCGTTTGGCTTCGCCGCTCCAATGTAACAACGGGTGCTGAATGGATGGTGACCCGTTTTGGAACCAACCGCGGTTCATCGCTTGCGCAGGGTGTAATCGTTGTCTTTGCTATCTTAAGTTGCCTTGGGTTTTTAGCTTATGGTTTTGTTGGGCTGGGAAAATTCGTACAAATATTTATTCCCTGGGAAGCCGTTGAAGCCTATATTCCTTTTACGGTTTCACCTGAGTTTATCCCTCATTTTTATGGAATCATCTTTACATTAATATCCGTGATCTATGCCATCCTGGGTGGCATGAGTTCCATTGTTTGGGCAGATGTGGTGCAATACCTGATCATGACAGCTGCAGCTATTGCTATTGGCGTTATCGCTATGAACCAGCTAACGGTGCATGATTTAGTAGTACCTGCTGGTTGGGATTCTCCGTTTTTTGGAAAAGAAATGGGACTTGATTGGAGCAACATTATTTCAGAAGTCAATGCAAAGATCCAAAGCGACGGATATGAACCATTCAGTATTTTCTTTTCGCTGATGCTGGCTAAAGGGATACTGGCAAGCCTGGCAGGTCCTGCTCCTAATTATGACATGCAAAAATTACTATCAACAAAATCTCCCAAAGAAGCAGCTAAAATGAGTGGCTTTGTAAGCCTTATTTTATTACCAACACGTTATTTAATGATCATGGGTTTTACAGTGCTGGGACTTTTATTTTACGACCAGTTAAACCTGGAAACAGCGGGTGTTATTGATTTTGAAAAAATATTGCCCGCCGCTATCAATTCATTTGTGCCGGTTGGTCTGATGGGATTATTATTAGCTGGTTTATTATCTGCTTTTATAGGAACTTTTGCCGGCACACTGAATGCTGCACAGGCATACATCCTTAATGATATTTACCTGAAATATGTTAATCCGACAGCATCCAATAAAAAAGTTTCTAACATGGGCTACCTGGCAGGTATCCTGGTTGTGGGGTTAAGCATAGTGATGGGATTTTTTGCAGGAGATGTGAACAGTATTCTTCAGTGGATAGTAGGTGCATTATATGGCGGATACATTGCCGCAAATGTTTTGAAATGGCATTGGTGGCGTTTCAATGCAAGTGGTTTCTTTTGGGGCATGATGATAGGTATTGTAGCGGCACTTATATTTCCATACATATTTACCGGGGTGCCATTATACAGCTGGCCATTGTTATTCCTGATCTCTTTTGCAGGCTCCATCATCGGTACTTATCTATCGCCACCAACAGAAAGAAAAGTATTAAAAGCTTTTTATAAAAATGTAAGACCCTGGGGATTTTGGAAACCGGTCGCTATCGAAGTAATGGCAGAAGATCCCGGTTTTGTTCCCAATAAGCGATTTAAACTCGACATGTTCAATGTGGTGCTAGGCATTATCGGTCAATGCTGCCTTACACTCATTCCTATGTACCTGGTGTTATGGATGAAAATACCATTGATCATCTCCGCTAGTATACTTGCGATCATCATTTTAATATTGAAAAAAACATGGTGGGATAAACTTGAAGATGAACCGGGGACAAGTACTTTAACAAGCCGCAAGGCAACAATAAAAGAATACGCATGAATACGAAATTTGAACAGCGGCTGAAAGCATTGGAACATGCACATCGCCAATTGGTGGTTCAACAAAATGTAAAATCAGAACCGGGAAATGGCATTATTGACAGGTATGAACAGCCTGTACTAACGTCCATGCATACACCAATATTCTGGCGGTATGATCTGAACCGGGAAACCAACCCGCATTTAATGGAGCGTTTTATCATCAATGCTGTTTTTAATTCCGGGGCCATCAAGTTCCGCGATAAATATATTTTGGTTGCCAGGGTGGAAGGTGCAGACAGGAAATCTTTTTTTGCCATTGCCGAAAGTCCGAATGGAATTGATCATTTTATATTCTGGGATTATCCTTTACAATTGCCTCAAACAGATGTACCCGATGCCAATGTTTATGATATGCGTCTGGTTCAACATGAAGATGGATGGATCTATGGTTTATTTTGTACAGAACGCAAAGATCCTGCGGGTCCTATGAATGATCAGTCAGCAGCTATTGCACAATGTGGCATCGTCCGGACCAAAGATCTTCAAAACTGGGAACGGTTAAGTGATTTAAAAACACCTTCACCGCAACAGCGAAACGTGGTGCTTCACCCGGAATTTGTAAATGGGAAATATGCTTTTTATACCCGTCCGCAGGATGGTTTCATAAATACCGGTAAAGGCGGCGGAATTGGTTTTGGTTTAAGCAGTTCCATTATTGATGCAGTGGTGGATGAAGAGGTAGTGATTGATCCAAAAGTTTATCATACCATTTATGAAGCCAAGAATGGATTGGGCCCGGCACCCATAAAAACGGATAAGGGCTGGTTGCACCTGGCACATGGTGTTCGCAATACAGCAGCAGGCTTGCGCTATACTTTATATTTATTTATGACGGATTTGAACGATATCAAAAAAATAATTTACAAACCTGCAGGATATTTTATGGCACCTGAAGGAGCCGAAAGGGTTGGGGATGTATCGAATGTTTTATTCTGCAATGGATGGATTTTGGATGAGGATGGTACCGTGTTTATTTATTACGCGTCGTCAGATACAAGACAACATGTGGCAACCAGTACCTTAAATCAATTAATTGATTATGTAGTGAACACACCGGCTGATGGACTGTGTTCCAGCGCTTCGGTAGACACGTTGAACCGGGTAATTACCAATAACCTGGCCCATGCACTTCATCAACCGGAGCAACAGGAACTTTCACATATTCAATAATAGCCTGACCTGCTTAAATGGTGTGTTCCTATGTACAAAATTTTAGAAGAATACAGTATAGAATGTAACAGGGAATTAGAAGATATTCTTCGTTTCTGGATGGACCATACCATCGATGAGATACATGGGGGTTTTATCGGGAAGATTGATCATAGCAATATAAAATTTCCCGATGCGCCAAAAGGATCTGTGTTAAATAGCCGCATACTTTGGACCTTTTCATCCTCATATGCACTTACAAAAAATCCTGCTTATTTGTCTATGGCAGAAAGGGCATATGAATATATTTTGAACTATTTTATAGATAAGGAGTTTGGTGGTGTTTACTGGTCGGTCAATGCAAATGGTGAACCGCTGGATACCAAAAAACAAATCTATGCATTAGCGTTTGCAGTCTATGGTTTAAGCGAATTCTATAAGGCATCAAAAAAAGAAGAAGCAAAGGAAAAAGCCATTGAAATATATCATGCCATAATTCAACATAGTTACGATGAAAAATTTGGGGGTTACCTGGAAGCTTTAAGTATAGATTGGAAACCCATCGATGATCTGCGGTTAAGTGATAAGGATGCGAATGAAAAAAAGACGATGAATACGCACCTGCATGTATTGGAAGCATTTACTAATTTATACCAATGCTGGCCCGATGAAGCATTGAAAAAACGAATCATTGATCTCATAGAGATATTTTTAAAGCATATCATTTCCAAAAAAACGAATCACCTTATTTTATTTTTTAATGAAAAGTGGAACGCTAAATCCCAAATTATTTCTTATGGTCATGATATCGAAGCTGCCTGGTTAATCCAGGAAGCTGCGGAAGTGATCAGAGATGAACATTTGATTCGCAAAGTAAAAGAACGTTCATTATTGGTTGCACAGGCTGCAGCGGAGGGATTGGATGAAGATGGAGGTATGTGGTACGAGTATGATTATGAAAACGATCACCTGGTAAAAGAAAAACATTCCTGGCCCCAGGCTGAAGCAATGATTGGTTTTTTTAATGCCTGGCAAATTAGCGGTGATGAAAGATGGTTAAATCTTTCCCGGGGAAGCTGGAATTTTATCAAAGATTTTATCAAAGATAAAAATGGCGGTGAATGGTATTGGGGTGTGAATGAATTTCATGCACCCATGGCAAAGGAAGATAAAGTCGGCATCTGGAAATGTCCTTATCATAACAGTCGTTCATGTATGGAAATCATTAAAAGGATAAAAAATTCAATGAAATAATTTATGGGGCTGACTTTTCGCAATCCTTTTAAAGTTTTATAGGTAGCAAATAAATTCTATGAAGCAAATGGCATTCAATAAAATTGTTCTTTTCTTAATCTCATTTTTATTTTTTGTAAGTGCAAATGCAAATATCAGGTTGCCATCCATTTTAAGTGACAACATGGTATTGCAACAAAAATCCTCAGTTAAATTTTGGGGCTGGGGTGATCCAACAGAAAAAGTATTCATCACCAATTCATGGAACAATCAAACAGATTCAACCATGGTTAATCAAAATGCAAAATGGATTTTAAATATTCAAACACCTTCCGCAGGCGGTCCTTATACTATTACGATCAAAGGAAATAATTCCATCGTCCTGGATAACATTTTAATTGGAGAAGTTTGGGTTTGTTCCGGTCAATCGAACATGGAAATGAATTATAACTGGGGCTTACCACAAATGAAAGAAGAACTGGGTTTAACAAATTATCCGGCCATTCGTTTCTTTACCGTTCCAAAATCAACCGCAGAACATCCACAGGAAAATGGAATGGGTACTTGGGTGCAATCAGATTCAACCAGTTTAAAATCATTTAGTGCGGTTGCATATTATTTTGGCAAAAAAATAAATACAACTTTGAACGTACCCGTTGGATTGATCAACGCCAGTTGGGGCGGAACGCCCGCAGAAGCCTGGACACCTGTTGAATTAGTCAACAATGATCCAGTATTAAAAGCAGCTGCGCAAAAACTGCAACCATCCAAAGGCTGGCCCATTATTCCGGGTTATGCTTTCAATAGTATGATTGCGCCGATAACAAATTTTCCCATTGCAGGGACCATCTGGTACCAGGGCGAAAGCAACACTGGCACCGCAGCCTCTTACCAGCAATTGTTTACCAGCATGATCACTGCCTGGAGAAATCACTGGCAAAATGAATTTCCTTTTTATTATGTACAACTTGCGCCTTTCAATTACGGAAACAACCAGATTGGTGCTTTACTTCGTGAAGCACAAACAAAAACATTAGCTCTCTCAAAAACAGGAATGGCAGTTATAACAGACCTTGCAGATGATACGACTGATATACATCCAAAAAATAAACGCGATGTAGGATACAGGCTTGCTTCATTGGCATTAAAGGAGCATTATGATCAACCAGTTAACGCTTATAAAAGTCCTGCATTTAAAAACATGGTAAAGGATAATTCCAGGTTCCATTTATATTTTGATGATGAAGTAGAAAGTTTTACAATCAATGGAAAAGCGGCTGTGGGTTTTTTTATCGCTGGTACGGATAAAATATTTTACCCTGCGCAGGTTAAATTAAATGGCAACAGGATAACTGTTTGGCACAAAAAAATAAAAAACCCAGTGGCTGTACGATATGCATTCAGTAATACGGCAAAAGGAAACGTTTTCAATGAAGCCGGTTTACCATTGGCTCCATTCAGAACGGATAATTGGGATGAAGTGATTACCCGATAATTTATTATGCAAAAAATATTTTTATATGAAATACATTTTGATTTTTTTTCTGCTGGTAAGTGTTCATGCCATACATGCTCAACCTGTTAAAAAACATGGGCAGTTAAAAGTGGATGGACTGCAATTGGTGGATGCTAAAGGAGCACCGATTGTTTTAAGAGGAATGAGTTTTGGCTGGCACAACTTCTGGCCGCGATTTTATAATGAAGGGGCAGTTGATTGGCTGGCGAAGGATTGGAAATGTTCCGTGGTTCGTGCGGCCATGGGTATTGAGCCTAATGGCGGCTACCTGCACGATAAAGATGGTTCTGTAAAAAAAGTGGAAGCTGTAGTTGATGGTGCCATTAAATCCGGGGTGTATGTAATTATTGACTGGCATAGTCATAATATTAATTTGAATGAAGCAAAAGAATTTTTTACGCTGATGGCAACCAAATATGGAAAACATCCTAACGTGATCTATGAAATATTTAATGAGCCGGATTATGAAAGTTGGGAAGAAGTAAAAAAGTTTTCTGTAGAGATCATCAAAACCATCAGGGCAATAGATCCGGATAATATTATCCTGGTTGGTTCGCCACATTGGGACCAGGATGTTCACGTAGCGGCCGATGATCCTATTACAGGGTATGATAACCTGATGTATACTTTGCATTTTTATGCAGCAACACATAAGCAGGATTTAAGAGAAAGGGGTGATTATGCATTGAGCAAAGGCTTGCCCTTATTTATTTCTGAATCAGCAGGTATGGAAGCAAGTGGCGATGGACCTTTAAATGATAAGGAATGGGAAAATTGGATCAGCTGGGCCGAAAAAAATAAAATAAGTTGGGTCACCTGGTCGGTATCTGATAAAGATGAAACCTGTTCTGTTTTGCAAAAGTCGGCTAACTGTGATGGACAGTGGAAAAATAGCGATTTGAAAGAGTCAGGAATAAAAGCAAGGGATCTGTTGTTGAAATACAATAAGGATTTGGAATCCCCAATAAAGTAAGAATTATACGTGGAGGTGAAAACTTTTTTAATATTTTGAGTGTCAGGAAGCTTGCCTGCCCCGTAGTATAGCGGTGGTCGAAGCCTTATCTTTTAATTAAATGAGGATGTTCCACAAATTTTTCATCATACTATTTCTATTCATATCTGCTTGTTCCAATTCAAAGTTGAATGGAAACAACAAAAATGAATTGCATGCACCTGTTTTACATCCATTCGGCCGAACTGCCCTGGATGAAAAGGGACAACTGGAGCTGATCAGCTCAGCGGCTCATGTTGGTTTTAGTTTTGAAGGTACAGAAGCAATCATTTATGCCAATATCCATTCACCTAACGGGCATAATTACCTGCAGTTTGAAATGGATGGTATTTACCAAAAACGAATTAAGATTGACGGCAAATCGGATCAACCCATAATTTTGAAAGCAGGTAGTGAAGGGAAACATACTGTTTGGGTTTACAAAGCCACAGAAGCACACACCGGGCCTGTTTTTATTGAAAAGATAGAAGCGAAAAATATTAAATCATTACGGAGGGAAAACCTGCCACTGATTGAATTCATAGGCAACAGCATTACCTGCGGGGCGGCAGCAGATCCCACCGAAGTTCCCTGTGGTACCGGAGAATACCATGATCAGCATAATGCATACGAGGCATATGGGCCACGACTGGCCAGGTCATTAAATTCCAATTTTTTATTGAGCAGTGTGAGCGGTGCCGGTATTTATCGTAACTGGAACAGTGATGGGCCTGCATTGCCATTGTTGTATGAGCAAACAGATTTCCAGGAAAAAAATTCCCGCCAATGGAACTTTGATCTTTATTCACCCCAAATCGTCAGCATTGCTTTAGGTACAAATGATCTGAGCAATGGCGATGGGATAAAAGAAAGATTGCCATTTGACAGTGCACGTTTTGTAAATAATTATATCCGGTTTGTTCAACTGGTTAAATCAAAATACCCGCAAGCACAAATTGCAATTCTTAGTAGTCCGATGGTAAATGGGGAAAAAAGAGATCTATTGCAGCATTGCCTGATGGCTGTTAAACAAAAAGTCGACATGAACTTTCCTGCACATAAACCAGTTGCTTTGCATTTCTTTCAACCGATGCAGGCTCGTGGATGCAGTGGTCATCCCAGTGTAGAGGATCATGCAATTTTAGCTTCGGAACTAATTCCATTTTTTAAAAAGCTTTTAGAAGATGGGAGGAATTAGTTTAAAAGTTTAAAGGTTTAAGCGTTTAAGAATTTAGGGTTGAACCGTTGTTGAACGATGGTTCAACGATACATATGCAATTGTTGAATAATGGACGATCGGTACTCAGCCCAATTCCTAATTCCTAATTACATCTTTACTCCAAACTTATCAACGTATCAACTATTCAACGGTAAAAATCTGTTTCTTTGCAGCTCATGTCTTTATCTATAACATCACTGGCATCGGGAAGTAATGGTAATTGTTATTACATTGGAAATGATACGGAAGCTGTCCTGGTAGATGCAGGTATTACCTGCAAGGAAATTGAAATCCGTATCAGGCGACTTTCTTTATCCGTTCAAAAAATAAAAGCCATTTTTATTTCACATGAACATGCGGATCATATTCGTGGCGTACCGGTATTTGCCAAAAAGTATGACCTGCCCGTTTATATTACAGCACCCACTTTAAAAAACGGACGGCTGAAAATCGACAAAAAACTAATTAAGTCGTTTAACGCATTCGATCCGATCCGTATTGGTGATTTAAGCATAACGGCATTTCCAAAATATCATGATGCTGCCGATCCATATAGTTTTACTATACGATATAAAGATTTAAAAGTTGGCGTATTTACCGATATCGGGCAACCATGCCAGCACCTCGTAAATCATTTCAGTCAGTGTCATGCAGCATTTTTAGAATCGAATTATGATGATGATATGCTGGATAATGGCAGCTATCCATATTATTTAAAAACCAGGATCAGGGGAGGAATGGGGCATCTTTCTAATACACAGGCATTGGAACTTTTTACAAAGTACAGACCAGCATTTATGTCGCACCTGTTTTTATCGCATCTTTCAAAAAATAATAATTGTCCCCACCGGGTTGAGGAATTATTTAACCGGCATGCAGGCGATACAAAAATTATTATTGCATCCCGTTACCAGGAAACGGCAGTTTATACTCTCCGTAATGCTGAAATAAAAACGTCCTCTGCGAATGCAGTATCCACAGCTGTATTTCCTGTTCCGGCATCTCAATTATCTTTTGGTTTCTGAATTAATAAGCCTGATTACAAAAGTTTAGGGTTTAGTGTTTAGCGATTAGGTAATGCCAACATTCACACCAATTCCAAATTCCAATTACTATACAAGATCATTCAATAGATAACTACGTATTCTTACGAAAATAATCGGGTAGAAATGAGATTGTTTGATTATTGAAAACGTAGTTTTTTTGTATTTCATCTGATACCTATGAAGCTAATGATGTATATCGGAAACGACCTGATCGAATCCGTCCCACTGGATACAGACAGAATTTCCAAACCTGGTTACCTTGGCCAGTTTAAGCGTACATTGAAATTAAAGTACAATGACCTGATTCAGCAATATGCTGAAAAGCCTGATTTTTTAGTGATCAATCTTGCCGCTACTGGTCAGGAAATTAATGTTCCGGGTTGATTAGTTGAATGGTTGATCCTTCGACTAGCTCAGGATGGAATTGGGAATTTGGAATTAGTAATTTGTCAGTATTTAGATTAGCACAATTGAACTACACATCTAAACACCTCAACAACTAAACGCTAAACACTAAACTCTAAACATTCATAAACACCATCATCCATGAAAAAATAAGGATGGCGCCTGCAATGTTTAACCATAATCCTGTCTTAAGCATTTTACCCAAAGAAATATATCCGCTGCCATAAACAATGGCATTAGGAGGTGTTGCTATCGGCAGCATAAATGCGAAACTGCTGGCTAATACAATACCAAGCACCGGGTACAAAATGGGTATTTGTAAAGTAGTCAGAATGCCAATTACAATGGGAACAAAAGTGATGGCAATGGCGGTATTGGAACTAATTTCTGTCATTAGCAATATGCCAACGATCAAAAAGAATATAAGCAGGGGTATATTGCCGGCGCTTACTGATGCAGCAATACTTTCACCAATTACAAGTGCCAGCCCGGTATTGATGATCAATGCGCCCAATGCGAGTCCACCCCCAAAAAGTAAAATAGTATCCCAGTCTATCAACCGGAGATCTTCTCCTATCAATGTGCCTGTGAAATTATTGTCTGCAGGTAATAAAAACAACAGGATAGCTGCAATCATTGCAACCAGGCTTTCGGGAAGGTATTTGCTCACTACCGTATAAGCCTCATCCATACCAAAAACATTAAGTACGCCGGGTAGTAACCAAAGACAAACGGCCAGCACAAAGACGAATAAGGTGTTTCGTTCGCCTGTAGAAATTTTTTTTAGTTTTCCTGCATTCTGTTCAAGGTAATTTTTAATGCTTAGTGCGTTAAATCGGCAATGTTTTAATTGCCGGCGAATATAAAATAACAGGAAGGCATACATGCAAATGGAAATTGGTAAGGCCAGCATCATCCATTGTAAAAAATCGATTTGGATTCCTTGCTGGTCTAAATACTGAACACCGATCAGGTTGGGTGGCGAACCAATGATGGTTGAAATGCCACCGATAGAAGCACTGTATGCAATGCCCAGCAGCATGTATGCAGGCATATTCTTATCCGGGTCATCTGCAGTTTGTACCAGAGATATAACACCGAGCATCAGGGGCAATAACATGGCAACCGTTACAGAGTTGCTGATCCACATGGATAGTACAAAAGACACCAATGAAAACCCAAGAAATACGCGGAATAAACTTTTTTGAAAGAATGGAAAAGATAAAACCAGTAATGCGATTCTTGTATCAAGCCCATGCCTGGTCATGGCGCGGGAAAGCAGGAAACTGCCGATAAATAGCATAATGATCGGGTGTCCCAGGCTGGTGAAAGCAGTTTGAATATCAGCAATACCCAGCAGGACTGCCATTGAAACACCCATTAATGCGGTGATGGATAATGGTGCCGCCTCGGTGATCCAGAATACAAGACAAAAGATCATGATGGCCGCCACCTGGTGCGCATGGGTTTCCAATGGTAATGGAAGGCCGTAAACCAGCAAAGCCGCCAAAGGTGCGAATATCCATGCCAGTGGTTTTTGTTGAAAAAAATTCATGTTATTTGCAATCAGTTGGTTTTATTATTTTTCATTGTTAACTGCCGATCCTTTACTTAATCTGCCACCTGTTTTTCTTAGAGATTGAATGTATCATTTATTTTCAGTAGATCAAGGATTTGCATTTAATTTTTTGGAGAGGTTTATTCATTTAAAAAATACAGAAGCTATGGGTAATTGTGATGTAAATGGGAGCAGAACTAACAGGATGTTGAAACCGCATGTTGATGTTATCGGCGCATTACAAATACTATGCTATACATACAGAAAGGGAGCGGCTGCTCCCTTTTGAAATAATCAATTGTAACATTGGATTATTACATTTTATGAAAAGTGATCTCCTTTACGGGCTGATATTCCCGGAGAAAAATTATCTTGTATAACGGTTACTAATAAGTGATTAGTTGGTCACTTTAATATAGCCATATCCTTCGGCTTGTTTGGTTACCAGTTCATGTAAAGCATCCGGCACGGTCCTTACACCATCAATTAGCATATTTTTTTCTACTTTATGTACTTTCATGGCCTGTTCACAAACTGCAAAGGTTACTTTTTTGCTGGCTGCCAGTTTTTCAACATCCATGGCCACTGTTGATTTTCCTTTTTCAACCATAGGCAATGATTTGCCATAAAAAACCACTTCCAGTTTGGCATCCGGGTAATCCTTTGAAATACTGTTGACCCACCTGATAACCCGCTGGTGAACCGCAGTATCATCAGTGGTAATATCAAATACTGCATTATATGGTTTAGCCTGGGAATACAGGCTGGAATAGCCTGCCATGAAAAATGTGCAGATGATAAGGATGTGTTTCATATGTTTAAGTTTATCTTTTTTTCAAAAAGCTATGAAGATTCTTAAAGAGCTTTCAGGTTCGTAATAAAAATGATTAAGGCTCAATTCATTGGTTGTGCTTGTTGACTTGTTGTGCCAGATTCATTCGCTGTAAAGTTTATGATATAAAAATTAAGAAAATTATCCCTTAATTCGGGGATACGATCTATTAATTTTATTTCGTAGATTTTACATGATTTTCTTAATCATTCATCAAAACTTATTGTTATGAACACCAACGAATTTAAAGAAGGTACCAACCGCCGAAATTTTTTAGGGACCATTGCTACCGGTGCCGCCGCCTTGAGTTTAACAACCGTAGCTCCTGCACTTGAAGCGTTTGGCGGTGAAATAAAATCTTTCCCATTAGTGAATGATGATCCGGAAGAATTTTTTAAAAAAATCAATGGAAAGCACAGAGTAGTGTTTGATGTAACGCAGCCGCATGAAATTTTTCCTTTTGCATGGCCACGTGTGTTTTTAATTACCAATGAAATGACAGGAACAGAATCAAAAGACAATAGTGTGGTGGTGGTACTCAGGCATGCGGCTATTGGTTATGCCATGGAAGACAGGTTATGGTCAAAGTATAATTTAGGAGAAGTATTTAAGGCGAATGATCCGGAGACTAAAAAACCGGCGCTTCGCAATCCATTCTGGAAACCAAAGCCAGGAGCATTTAAAGTGCCGGGTGTAGGAGAGGTGAACATAGGAATCAATCAACTGCAGGAAAGTGGTGTTATGTTTTGTGTTTGCGATATGGCTATGACTGTATATGGAGCAGCCATTGCAGAAGGGATGAAGTTGGATGCAGCAGAAGTAAAAAAAGATTTTGTCAGTGGTTTGTTACCAGGTATTCAGTCTGTGCCATCCGGGGTTTGGGCACTTGGCAGGGCACAGGAAAAAAATTGTGCTTATATTTTTGCAAGCTAATCATCATCAAAAAATTAAATGCAGGTAATCGACCTGCATTTAATTTTTTTGATTAGCAATAAAGTCAGTCATTGTTTTTTTCACTTTCTAATTCATTTTCAATATCCCTGCGATTATTGCCCGCTCTTGAAATAATAGCCTTAATATCTTCAATAGAAACACCATACTTATCAGCTATATATTGTAATTCATTGGTGTCGTTTCTATCTACCTGTGAACGATCTCTGCCATCACGGATGTCTTTATTGTCTGCCATAAAAGATGTTTATCCCTGTTATTGAAAATTCTATGCCAAAAGTGAATTTTCTGCAGTGATTTAAAGTGTAATTGGCACATGAATAAAGGGTGCAATCAATATTTTATAAGGATGTATTTGAGATTACGGCAATTAAAAACGAATTCTTTTTGCATTTTTATGAAGAAAAATAATAAGCGCAACATGCGGGTTTTTATTTTCCCTGTATTAATTTTTTTTCAAAACAAATACTGTTTTCTACACCGGTATATTGACCGTAATTCGGTATGATTCTATACCCGCTTTTTTGATAAAGACTGATGGCTTCAGGTTGTTTTTTACCGGTTTCTAAAATGCATTTTTCAAATGATAATTCAGCAGCCCATTTTTCCAGTTCCTTTAATACCATTCCTGCCAAACCTTTTCCACGACTGCCAGGTACAGTATACATTCTTTTTACTTCCATAATTTTTGGACCAAATTCTTTAATGGCACCACAACTCTGGGGTTGTGCAATTTCATATAATACAACAACGTATTTTATCTGATCAATTTTATTAAATGCATCGTAAAATGCATGTTCCGCACCATCTCTTATCGCTAAGTCTGCATCAAGGTATTTAACCAATTCAATAAAATCCGGATTGAGCGAATCCGTTCTTTTAATCTTGATCATGATTGCTATGGTTTATTATTATAATTTACAGTTAATATAGTAACCACCAGGAAACTTAATTTTTTAAAATTGGACTATTACCTGGAAAACCTTTAACAGCTTTCCGTAAAATATTTCTATTTTTGCCCGCTTTTTATTTTTACCCTATAACCGGACACAAGCCATGAACCCAAAGATTTATACCATTCTTGCTGCTGATGATGACCTCGAAGACCTGGAATTAATGGAAGATGCTATTCTTTCCCAGGAGCCGGCAACCGAAATTCATAAAGTAACCAATGGAAATGGTGTGATTGATTTTTTAAATAACCTTGAAGATGATCAGATGCCACACCTGATTGTATTGGATTATAATATGCCTGAATTAAACGGGGCCGAAGTATTGGCTCGTATTTGCGGAGAAGAGCGGTTTAAGGAAATTCCAAAAATCATATTAAGTACATCCGGTGCGCCGCTGCATGTAAACGAATGTATGAAGAGTGGTGCCACAGAATATTTTGTGAAACCCAATAACCTGGCTGACCTGGAAATGCTTGCACGAAAAATGCTGGAATACTGTAAAAGTTCCGGTTAATGATCGGCCGGAAAATATACATCGAACCTGGCTCCTTCATTCAAATGACCTGAAGCTTTTATAAAGCCTTTGTGGTTTTGAACAATCCGGTTACAAATTGCCAGCCCGATGCCGGAGCCGCTTGTTTCTGCATGATTGTTCAACCGCTGGAAAATTTCAAATATTTTACCGGCATATTTAGGTTCAAAACCGATCCCGTTATCGATGACAGAAATTTTATGGTATTGTTTTGTTGTCTGAATGTCTTGTTCTTTTTTCATTTCATTATTCACCAAGGTGCTGGAAATATTTATTACGGCTTCGCGTTGAGGATGTTTGTATTTAATGGAATTATTAACCAGGTTTTCCATTAATTGTTTTACCTGGAAAGGCACTGCTTTTATAATGGGTAACGGACCTACCTGGATCCTGACTTTTTTCTGTTCAATTTCATCTTTGTGTATCATCCTCACCTCTTCCATAATTTTATTCAAATCCGTTTCAGCCAAACTTTCTGCATTTGAATTTGTGCGGGAATAGGTTAGCAGGTCTTCAATCAAAGCACTCATCCTGCTTACTGCATTGAGGGACCGTGACAGGTATAACTTTGATTTTTCATCCAATTTATCAGCCGACATCTCTGATATATAAGTATTGTAAAAATGAATTTTACGCAATGGTTCTTTCATGTCATGCGATGCGGCATAAGCAAACTGTTCCAGCTCTTTATTTTGAAACTCCAGTTCACTGGTATACTCCTTCAATTTGTCTTCAGCTAATTTTCTTTCTGTAAGGTCCCGGGTAACTTTTGAAAAACCGATAATGTTGTCCTCATCATCATGCAGTGCAGTTATCACGATGCTTCCCCAAAATGTGCTGCCGTCTTTTCTCATCCGCCAACCTTCATGTATGGCTTTACCATAATTTCTCGCTTGTTCCAGGAGGTTTGTAGCCAATCCTGATTCCCGGTCTTTTTCAGAATAAAATATCTGGAAACTTTTTCCTAAAATTTCTTCTTCTTTATAACCTTTTATTTTTTCAGCACCCTTATTCCAGTTTTGAATGATTCCATTTTTATCCAATAAAATGATAGCGTAATCTTCAACTTCTTCAATCATTTTATGATAACGTTCTTCACTTTTTCTCAGTTCCTCGTTTTTGCTTTTGAGATCCTGCGTTTTTTCATCGATATTTTTATCAAACGTAGCCGATAACTGGTTTAATTTATCTTCACTGTCATTTGAATTAGTCCTGCTGATGGTATCATCCTGTTTATTCGAACTGTTTTTAAGATCATCGATTTCATAGAAACAATTGATGGAGCCGGTAGTATGTCCGTGGTCATCTTTCAATGGCACCACGTTTAAAGAAATGGTTATCCGGGTGCAATCCGGTTTTTCCATGAACAATTGAATATTTTCCCGGGGTTCACTATCTAAAATGGTTGCGGCAGCAGGTGATTCAGCATCAGGGATAAAAGAACCTTCTAATGAAAATAACCTGGCTCCAAAAAAAAGATCTTCCGGGTTGTCCCTTGAGGGCTTTCTGCCCCATAATTGAACAGCCTTTTCATTATGCT
The DNA here is from genome assembly GCA_036675565.1 of Chitinophagaceae bacterium. Lineage (GTDB taxonomy): Bacteria > Bacteroidota > Bacteroidia > Chitinophagales > Chitinophagaceae > JACCYQ01. The sequence goes on along the minus strand of JAKFER010000303.1, from coordinate 14,681 downwards.
GAATAATATGGCCGTTTATATCACAAACATAAACGGCAACAGGTAATTGATTTAAAATTTGAGGATCGTTCAAACTGTCGTTGGTTATAATGGCATTAAGCGATATTAAAGAATCTCCATTTATGGTGGAGTCTTGGGTCTTTGTAAGGGTCAACATTTTTTCATTATTTGAAAACAATAATTCTATAAAAATTGCGCCAATAATACCTATATCATTAATTGCCTGGGTCAACAGCATAGTAAATTTCTTTACTAATCCTGTATATTTGGGTTACAATAATCTCTTGTTTACTGTTTAAATTTTATGGTTTGCCCTGTTTGAGCTGATAACCTGGCCGCTTCCAGGATCCGGACCACCATCAGGTTATTTTCTAAAGTATACAGGCCGTATGGCGGCATTTTTATTTTACCCCGGATAACATCTGAGAGGTATAAAAAAGGGTCCGATTCCGGGATCCTATTTTTGGTTTCAGTTTTGAAGGATATCTCTGGCTGGTCACCTGTTCGGGTACGCATATTTCTGTCATCTGCAGCTATAACAAAGCCTGTTTCTCCATACACTTCCAGGTCTTTCCTGCTATTGGGCCAGTTCCAGGATGCCTGGATAATACATTGAGCATGTGGGTATGAAACAATGATGGTAGCTTCATCATCAACCTGCGGGTAAATATCAGGTTTAAATTGCCTGGTGACGGCCGTTACCGATACAGGTTCTTCACCCTCCATTAACCAGGTCATTAAATTGGCCCCATAACATCCAAAATCAATCAGTGCACCGCCACCATTTTGGATTGAATCTGTGAGCCAATGAAGAAATTCTTTGCTTACGCCGATTTCTTTGGGCCCCTGGTGCCCATCGTGTACCACCACTTTTTTTATGGCCCCTGTTAGCAGGCTATCTTTAACTAGCCTGTATGTTTCATGTGTTGAAGGAAACCAGGAAGTTTCATAATTCGTGAGAATATGTATGTTATATTGCCTGGATAACTCCTGCATGCGTAAAGCATGTTTTAAATTGGTAGCCAAAGGTTTTTCAACCATAACATGAATACCTCTTGGAGCCGCGGATTCTATTGCTGCCATATGTTCATATATGGATCCAAATGCAGCCAGCGCTTCCGGTTTTACCTGGTCAAGCATTTTATCGAGGTCATTATAAAAAAGGGAAGTATCCAGTTTAAATTCCGCAGCATAGCGGCGTGCAAGATCTTTATTTGTTTCAAATATCCCAACCAGTTCGGTTCCTGTATTTGGTTTTCTTGCCAGTATCCAGGGCACATGTCCATGGGTTATACCGGCAACCGCTATGCGAAGTGGTTTTTGAGCTGTTGTTTGTAAAAAGCTTTTATTGGGAACCAGGGTTAGCCATGTAAAGAATGTACACAACATGACAGCGTTATTTGGAATGATCTTCATGCGATGGAAATATTGTTTAAATAGAAAATGATATTTAATATCCTAAGTTAATCCATCCATTGCATAAGGGCTTAAGGAGGTTCATGTGTTTGCACAAAAAATGCCGCAGGTTTTTTAAAGGCCTGCAGCATTCAATTGAAATTATGGTTGATTTTAATAAATTAATAATCCTTGTCAACCTGCTTATTCATTATTATCATCTTTATCATTTACGATCTCTTTGGTCTTATCACCTACTTTTTGGGCAGCATTTTCCACAGCCTCACCAGCTTTTTTTGCACCCCTTTTCGTAGCATCCCACGCATCTTCAATAGCCTGCCCGGTTTCATCAAAAAATTCACCTGAACGATTAACCACTTCACCATCTCTTAAAACAACAACATGATCATCTTTTTTTACTTCCCCGTTGCGGTACACTACCACCCCGTTATCCATGCGTACATCATCATCGGCTTCCACCCAGGTATTATCACGCCAGATCATCAATCTGCCGTCCCTATGTGTTACATCACCTTCTGCGGGTGTATAAGTTGCGGTGGTCGTTGTGCTTTCCGTAGTTTCAATTGTCGTTTCATCATTGGTATCTGCATTTTCACAAGCTACCAGGCTGGCTGCAATCAATGCTGTTACAAATAATTTTTTCATTTCTTAGATTTTTAATGAATGATAACCCTCCAGGGCCAGGATATGTATCAATCCCGGCAATCCTTTATAAAATTAGTGTGCCAGCAAGAGTGGGAGTAGGATTAGGTTTAGAGTTTAGGGAGATTGTTGAACGGTAGTTGAACCATCGTTGAACCGTTGTTGCACTATCGTTGAACGATTGTTGAACCATTGTTGAATAGTTAGTTTTAAATTAGCAGGCGTACATGTCAACAATATGCATTCAACATATTCTATCTCTGGTCAAACGGTTCCAACTGTAAATGAAATAAAAGCCATTGCTGCGATCCATGAGCCTGTTTTGCGCAACCTGCTCATTACGCAATGTTACAGTGAAATTTCAATAGCCTTTGCCCGTTGGGGAGGCAACAGGGCCAATTGGTGCAGTTTTGCAACCTGGGCCTCGAAGCAGGCAGGACAAACCATCAGGAAAGAGGATCTGAAACAGAACCTGCGTTTGCTGGTTCAAAGAGATCCTGAAATTGGCAATATACTTACCATCATTGCAGAACTGGCCAAAGCAGCGGGTGCTGCTGCATCATTAGAGCAATTAAAGAAATCAGCCGCCGGGATACTGGTCTCAAATACGGTTAACCGTTCCAGTGAGGAAGTGAGCAGGGGTAATAAAAAAGTATTTGAGGAAATAGCGCCGCTTTTCAGTAAATTTTTAATGACCTGCGGCGGGGATGAAATATTTATTCAATCACACATAGATGAAGTTTGCAGTAACCTGCGGCCAGGTGATCCTCCTGGTGGACAGGATTACCTGGAGAAGGCCTTCCATCATTATTACCAGGCAAAGTTTGAAACTGATCCTGTAAAAAAAGCGGAGTTGTATTTATTGGCTAACCTCCAGATTGGCTTTCATGAACAAACCCGCCTGCAACCCGAAATTGCTGCTTCGTTACATGGCGTATTACCAGATACCGAAAAAATAAAAACAAAAATACTCGATGAACTTTTTTCGGGAACCGGGTTCTGGAAGCATGCACAAATATTTTTATTGCTACTAACAGGCAGGCATAACCGTTTAAAAAACAGGGTTGATGAACTGGTGAAAAAAGCGCAGGATCCCATTCACCGCTTGCTCACCATTCACCTGATGACATTGACCATTCCACCCGAAAAGGTCCTTCGCCTGGGACAAGACCTGCAAGCTGTTTTCCCAGGTTGCTTACAGCAATTAACCAACGCTGAATTGCTTGCATTGTTGAAAAAAATTGATGTTACCCCGGATAGCCTTAATGATACCGGAACTAGGGACTGGGCCGACCTGGATGACCGGTTACATTTTATTGCTGATCTGTTCAGGTGTTACCAGGAAACCATTGATTTGCTTGAGCCTCCTTTTACTTCTGATCAGGTTGCTGCATTAAAAAGCGGAACCATCCCAGTCGGAAAATTATAAGTAATCGCTTTGTATCATTTAACAACAATTACTTCTCTATACAACAACCTGGTAACATAATTCCTGTTTTAAACTTTATTATAAATAAATTCGGTAAAAATATTAAGATGGAAAAAAAGACAACCACCGAAACATTCAAAATGTATGGTGAAAATATGCTCAATAAATTAAAAGAGCTGATCAACGAAGGCAATATCCGAAAAATCACCATTCATGATAAATCAGGAAAAGAAATTGCCAATTTCCCGTTAACCATTGGGGTGGTAGGTGCTGTATTTGCGCCCATCCTGGCAGCCATAGGTGCGGTTGCGGCGCTGGTAGGAGATTGTACCATTACGGTGGAGAAGGAAGAAGATGTTTCGTTTCCGCATTAAGAAAGTTTTTCGTCTAGGGTCTAGTTGTTAAATCGCTTAGTTGTTGAATGATCGTCCAACGGTAGTTGAACAATTTCCATAACCAATCAATTATTTTACTTCCTGACATTCAGCCTAATTCCCAATTCCACAATTTAATTAATAAGTCAATTCATGATAAAATACAAAGGAATAATATGCGTCGTTTTACTCGGTGTTTTTATATCATGGAATGATGTATCCAGACCTGGTAAAATGTATTACCAGCTCATCGTTTATCATTATGAAAAAGAATCGCAGGAAAAAGTTTTACATGAATATTTACAACATGCTTTATTACCCGCATTACATCGATTAAAGATCCATAGCATTGGTGTTTTTTCCGCCTTTGCCAATGATACTGCAAAAGTGAAGTCATTGTATGTTTTGATTCCTTTTCGTAATTGGGATGCGATAGAGAAATTAGAATTAAAATTATCCGCAGATAAAACATACCAGGCAGCAGGATCCAAATATCTTAACAGCCATTACCAAACACCGCCCTATACCAGGATGGAAAGAATATTACTCAGGGATTTTCCCGGTGCACCTGCCATGCAACTTCCACAATTAAAGGCTGCTAAAAATGAGCGGGTATATGAACTAAGAAGTTATGAAAGTGCGACAGAAAAAATTTTCCAGAATAAAATGAACATGTTTATCGAAGGTGGAGAAACGGAAATCTTTAACCGGCTAAATTTCAATCCTGTTTTTTATGGAGAGGTCTTAGCAGGCAGTAAAATGCCTAACCTGATGTACATGACAAGTTTTGAAAATAGAGCCGACAGGGATGCCCATTGGAAAAGTTTTGGTAACGACCCTGCCTGGAAAAAATTATCTGCTATGCCTTTTTACCAAAACAATGTTTCGCATATCGATATTATGTTGCTTCGCCCCGAAATGTATTCTGATTACTGATAGGGTTTTAGGATTTAGGGTTTAAAGATTAATTAGGTTTAAGGATTTAAGTGTTTTAAAGTTTAATTGAAGCAATGGGGTAATTAGTGTGGGAGTTTAGTATTTAGAGTTTAGGGAACAATTTAAATGTTTAATAATTTAAGAAATTCAACATTTCAACAAATCAACTTAATGAATGTTTCGCAGAAATGATAGATAACAAAACCTCACCCTAATTCCAAATATCCTAATTCCAAATTCCTGGATCTTATCAACAAATCAACCATTCAACTTAATACAGCATTTGACTTTTAAATTTTGGCTTCGTTTGTAATTCCAATCTCCAGATAACTTCGCTTGGCATAAATGTTTTACATTTCAGGTATTGACCCGGTTACCGGGAAGCTGATAAATAAAATAATATGGCTGATAAAGAGACGGTATTTGATGAAAATTTGCATTGGTACAAAGACGCGATCATTTATGAACTGCATATAAAGGCCTTCCGGGACGGTAATGGCGATGGAATTGGCGATTTTGAAGGATTGCTGGAAAAGCTGGATTATTTGGAAGATTTGGGTGTGACAGCTATCTGGGTACTGCCATTTTACCCATCCCCATTGCGTGATGATGGATATGATATTGCCGATTATTATAGCATAAATTCCTCATACGGAAATATTTCCCAATTCAAACGACTGTTAAAAGAAGCCCATAAAAGAAATTTGAAAGTGATTACCGAGTTGGTTATTAATCACTGTTCTGATCAACACCCATGGTTTCAGCGGGCAAGGAAGGCGCCTAAAGGTTCACCCGAAAGGGATTTTTTTGTTTGGTCTGATGACCCCACACGTTTCAAGGATGTGCGTATTATTTTCCAGGATTTTGAAGTATCAAACTGGACCTGGGACGGAGTGGCACAACAATATTACTGGCACCGATTTTTTCATCACCAGCCCGATTTGAATTATGATAATCCAAGAGTGCAGGAAGAGGTTTTTAAAATTATCGACTATTGGTGTAAGTTAGGTGTTGATGGATTCCGGCTGGATGCGGTTCCATACCTGTTTGAACGAGAAGGTACCAATGGCGAGAACCTGCCTGAAACCCATACCTACCTGAAAAAGTTAAGACAGCATGTGGATGAATATTTCCCGGGAACGGTTTTGCTGGCTGAAGCCAATATGTGGCCGGAAGATTCAGCTTCCTATTTTGGTGATGGCGATGAATGTCATATGAATTATCATTTCCCCGTCATGCCACGGATGTTCATGGCTTTGCAAATGGAGAACCGTTATCCGATCACTGATATTTTTGACCAGACGCCCACGATTCCGGATACATGCCAGTGGGCAATATTTTTACGCAATCATGATGAGCTGACCCTTGAGATGGTAACTGACGAGGAAAGAGATTACATGTATAAAGTGTATGCAAAAGACCCTAAGGCAAGGATCAACCTGGGTATCAGGCACCGGTTGGGACCGTTGATGGAAAATAACCGGCGCAAGATTGAACTCATGAATTGCCTGCTTTTTTCTTTAAGCGGTACACCCGTTATTTATTACGGTGATGAAATTGGTATGGGTGATAATTATTACCTGGGTGACCGGGACGGTGTGCGAACACCGATGCAGTGGTCGCCGGACAGGAACGCCGGTTTTTCGGAAGCCAATCCACAACGGTTATACCTGCCCGTTATACTGGATCCGGAATATCATTATGAATCGGTGAATGTAGAAACACAGAGAAGAAATCCTTCTTCCTTGTTGTGGTTCATGAAACGCATTATTGCTATGCGTAAAAGATTTAAAGCATTCAGCAGGGGCGATATGAAATTCCTGAACCTGGATAATCCCAAAGTGCTGGCCTTTACAAGAAGTTATGGCGATGAGATCATCCTGGTTATCGTAAACCTGAGCCGGTATGCACAACCAGCGGAAATTGATCTTCACGAATACAAAGGAATGACGCCTGTTGAAGTTTTCAGCCAGAACAGTTTTCCTATGGTGAAAGAGGATGTCCCTTATTTCTTCACATTGAGTCCGTATGCCTACGATTGGTATGAATTAAAGAAAACACCTGAAACGGAACTGATCAGTGCTGAACTGCCGGAACTGGAAATTTCAAAGTGGAAAGAGCTCTTATTGAATCATTCTATGAGTCAACTGGAAACCATCATTCCGCGGTATTTAAAAAGTACAACCTGGTTTGAAGGGCGCTACAAGATCGTTCGCAGTTTTTCGGTTATCCATCATGTTTATATGCCTATAGAAGATGATCATGCTTATATTTTATTGGTAGAAGTTGGGTATGAAACGGGCTTGCCACAGGTTTATCATTTACCGCTTCTATTTGCAAAAGGAATGGAGGCTGATTACATGCAGCAACATCATCCCCAGGGCATGATGGCCCGTTTGGTGGTAGATGGAAAGGAAGGTTATTTATGCGATGCAGTTTATTTGTCCCGTTACCAGAAAGCACTCATGTCCCGCATTGCCAAAGGGCAGTCAATTGAATTGAAGGACCAGGAAGTGTATTTTAACGGATCCCGTGACGTAAAGAAATTTGCTAAAAACGATACCGATACCAGGCCAAAATGGTTGTCATCAGGAAAAAACAGGACGATCATTGCTTTTGATAATCATTATATCATTAAAATTTTCCGGCTGGTAGATCAATCGGTGAACCCGGATATAGAAATTACCCGGTACCTGACAGAAGATAATCGTTTCAAATATACACCCAAATTCAAGGGACTCATTGAATGGCGATTACCCGGGGCAAAAATCCCCCTGGCGATGGTGCAGGATATGGTTGAAAATAATATCAATGGCCGGCAGTATATGCTGGAAAGGGTTAAAGATTACTATGAAAGATTGCAGGCTTTTCAAAAGCAGTTGCCTGATGCAGTTGAAAAAGGCGTTTATGGTTACCCGTTAGGTTATGAACAGTTATCACCCCAGCTGCAGGAAGTATTGGGATTACAGGTTGCGGACTCCTGCCGTTTACTCGGTGAAAGAATGGCAGAAATGCACCTGGCACTTTCTACCAATCCCACTGAAAAAGATTTTGTTCCTGAAGAATTCTCATTGCATTACCAGCGTTCACTGTATGCCGGTTTCTTAACACTTGTAAGAAGTACTTACCAGACAGGTTCACAAAAAATGGCCAATGTGCCGGCTATTTTCAGGGAGGATGCGGAAAGTATTTTTGCCAGGAGGGATGAAGTGTTAAACAGCATGAAACGTATCTATCATAAAAAAATGGACACCTGGAAGATCCGTATCCATGGAAATTTCAACCTGGAACAGGTGCTGTTTACGGGTAAGGACCTGATGTTTTTAGGATTTGCCGGCGACCCGTTGCGCAGTTACAGTGAAAGACGGTTGAAGCGTTCCCCGTTGCGGGATGTGGCGGGTATTGTACGTGCATTCTATTATGCGGCATATGAAGGTATCTGGATGAATAATGAATATCATGCCGATGATGTAAACAAATTATTTAATGCTGCCGATCTGTGGGCTTATCATGTGTCAGGCATTTTTGTGAAGTCTTACCTGGATAAAGTACAACATACCGAACTGGTTCCGGATAATAAAGAAGATATGAGCATCCTGTTAAATACTTACCTGATGGAAAAAACATTACAGAGCCTGCAAAGTGAAATTATTTACAGGCCCGAATGGTCAGGCGTTCCCATCCGGTTGATGAAAAAAATGATGGACCAATAAATTTTCGCGGAAAGAGCAGGCAGGTTGTGTTAGGTTTACATAAATGATTAATCCTTAATTTTACCGCTTACCATTCAATAAATATGACATTTAAAACCAACAGGCAATTCCTGGATTTTGAAAAACCAATCAAAGAATTGATTGATGAAATAATGGCCATGCGGCAGCGACAGGAAAAGACCAAAATTGATCTTGGAGATTCTATCCAAAAACTGGAAGCAAATATTTTAGAAAAACGAAGAGAGATCACGGCTCATTTAAGCAGCTGGCAAAGAGTGCAGTTAAGCAGGCATCCTGACCGGCCCTATACGATGAAATACGTGGAGAAAATGACCACGAATTTTATTGAATTGCATGGCGATCGGAATGTAAAAGATGATAAGGCCATGGTTGGTGGTTTTGCCACCATTGACGGGGAAACGGTGATGATCATCGGCCAGCAAAAAGGCATCAACACCAAAATGCGGCAGATGCGCAATTTTGGAATGGCTAACCCGGAAGGTTACCGTAAAGCATTGCGCTTAATGCGGTTGGCCGAGAAATTTAATAAACCGGTGATCACCCTGATTGATACACCCGGCGCATTTCCGGGACTGGAAGCTGAAGAGCGGGGACAAGGTGAAGCCATTGCACGTAATATTTATGAAATGATCCGCCTTAAAGTTCCGGTTGTTTGTGTCATCATAGGCGAAGGCGCATCTGGTGGCGCATTAGGTATTGGTGTGGGCGATAAAGTTTTTATGATGGAAAACACCTGGTACACTGTTATCAGTCCTGAAAGTTGTTCATCTATTTTGTGGCGTAGTTGGGATAATAAAGAAACAGCCGCGGAGCAGTTAAGACTTACTGCTGATAAGATGCTCGGATTTGGATTGATCGATGGCATTATTCCCGAACCTATTGGTGGCGCCCATTGGGATTATGACGAATCTGCAAGAATCGTAAAAGAATTCCTGATGCCGGTGATTCGCGATCTGAAACAAATTCCTGCAGAAAAAAGAGTTACAGACCGGATTGAAAAATTTGGTCGCATGGGATTTTATGACGAACTGCCAGTGAAGCAATAATTCAAAATTTTTTAAAAGGTTAATTTATATATATGATCACCCGCGATCAGTTAAGAGGAACAGGTACTGCATTGGTAACGCCATTTAAGCAAGATGGATCTATAGATTTTGAGGCATTGCATAAACTGATCAATTTTAATATTGATGGTGGAGTAGAATACCTGGTTGTATTAGGCACAACCGGTGAAACGCCGGTATTGAACTTAGATGAAAAAAAGGCTTTGCTGGAATTTACCTTAAAAGCGAATGATGGCAAATTACCCATTGTGGTTGGTGTTGGTGGAAATAACACCAGTGCTGTTATCAAAGAAATGGAAGCCTTACCCATGCACGAGGTAAGTGCCGTACTCAGTGCCAGTCCATATTATAACAAGCCTTCGCAGGAGGGCATATACCAGCATTATAAAGCCATTGCCGAAGTATCTCTGAAACCTGTTATTTTATATAATGTGCCAGGCAGAACCGGAAGTAATATTACCGCAGAAACTACTTTGCGTTTATCCCAGGTTCCCAATATTTGTGGTATTAAAGAAGCGAGTGGTAACATGGTTCAATGCATGCACATCATGCGGGATAAACCGGAAGATTTCCTGGCAGTGAGCGGTGATGATCACCTGGCTTTTCCACTGATTGCCTTGGGTATGGATGGCGTAATCAGTGTGGCCTCCAATTGTTTCCCCAAAGAATTTTCAGAAATGGTTCGGTCGGCCTTAGATGGCAATTTGTACCAGGCCAGGATCCTGCACAACCAGTTGGTAGGATGTTTTGATCTTTTATTTGCAGAAAATAACCCGGCCGGTGTTAAAGCATTTTTAACTGAGATGGGATTGATTCAAAATAATTTTCGTTTACCACTGGTACCCTTAAGCGAATCATTACATAGAAAAGTAAAGGCTTATCTTTCAAAAGGAGAACCTGAAGTGCAGGGTTAGATGTTTAGAGTTTAGGGTTTAGTCCTTCGACAAGCTCAGGATGACAAGTTTAGGGTTTAGTGTTTAGATGTTTAGTTGTTTAGATGTTTAGTAATTTAAACCCGAAAGAAAAGATTAAAATTCAGAACTCGAAACTCGAAACTTCAAACTCCAACAATTATCCGAAACAAACTAAAATAGCAACTTTGATAAAGAAATCCTGCCTGTGCATCGCATCATTGTTTTGGGTTTTTAATTTGTTTGCGCAACACCAGGTAACTTTCCGGGTTACCAAATTTCCTTCTTATCAACCGGCAGCATCTGACTTATATCTTGCAGGTTCATTCAACAATTGGAATCCAAAACATCCGGATTATCAATTCATTAAAAAAGATGATCATCAATTTATATTAAAAGTTTCCTTACCGGCGGGTAATCATGAGTTCAAATTGACAAGAGGAGGATGGAATACAGGAGAAACGGCTAAAGAGGGTGCAAGTTTGCCCAACAGGATCATTGAAGTAACAAAAGACATGCAGGTTGACCTGGTCGTGGATGATTGGGCCGACCATTTTGAAGCTTCACCGGTTCGATCTACCGCTAATGCACAAGTGAAAATCATGGACTCTGCTTTTTTCATTCCACAATTAAACCGTACACGCAGGGTCTGGATCTATCTGCCGGCGAATTATGAAACCTCAGGCAAAAAATACCCGGTATTGTATATGCATGATGGACAAAATATTTTTGATGAAGCCAGTTCTTATTCAGGCGAGTGGGGTATAGATGAAGCCCTTGACACCCTGGGAACAGGTTGCCGGGAAATCATGGTGGTTGCTATTGATAATGGCGGCGATAAAAGGATGAATGAATATTCTCCTTATAACATGGAAAGATTTGGCAAGGGTGAAGGGGATGCCTATGCGGAATTCCTCGTTAAAACATTGAAACCATATATAAATAAACATTACCCGGTAAGCCGCAAAAGGAAAGACCAGTTTATCGCAGGCAGTTCTATGGGTGGTTTAATTTCATTATACACAGTATTGAAATATCCGCGCAGCTTTGGTGCGGCCGGTATTTTTTCTCCTGCATTCTGGATAGCGCCGGACATTGAAAAAGCGGTTAAGGATAAGGGTAAGAAGGTGAAAACCCGGCTTTATTTTCACGCAGGTATGCTGGAAGGTGAAGAAATGGTTCCCGATATGCTCCGCATTTTTGAATCAATGAATACTGTATCCCGGGCGGAAATGACTTCTGTTATCCGTGCCGAAGGTCGCCACCATGAATCGGCCTGGAGAAAAGAATTTCCTTTTTTTTATTGCTGGATGGTCGAGTGATATTTAAAGTTTAGGGTTTAGAGTTTAGATGTTGAGTCGTTTAGTTGTTTAGAACAAACGATCATAAATCAATTCCTGAATCTAGGTTTAAGTGTTTAAAAGCTTGGGAAAACATTATTGATAAAATATTAGAGTTAGATCTTTTTTGGCTTTTGGATTAACAGGCCTAATTCCTAATTCCAAATTCCAATTACCAGAACTTGTCAACTAATCAACTAATCAACTTTTTACTGTTTGATTCGCTTCAGCATTTCCCTTGCATTGGCACCGGTGACGCCATCCGGATCGAGAGTTATAGCTTTGTTATAATATTCAATCGCTTTTTCTTTATTTTTTGATTTCCAATAGGCTTCTGCCAGGCTATCCCATACATTGGCTGATGCAGGAAAAAGTTTTGCATTCAATTCAAATACATATAGTGCAGAAGCAAGTTGATTATTATTGATCAGATCATAACCCGATCTGTTTATTTTACTTTCAAAATTTACAAACTTGTACCTGGGATCGGCTACCATTTTTTTTGCTTCAGATTCAACCAAATCCAGCTTACCTGCCATAAATAAATCTTTTAAATGATTTATGGGATCAAGTACAATGTCACTGCCTTCAAACTGAAGACATGCATCCAGCACAGGATCTTTATTGGTTTTATAATCTTCAAAGCTCATGTCTATTGCAAGATGGGGGGCCAGCCAGGGCGCATTTTCCCATTGTGGTTTATCCTGCCACCATGCAAATGAAAGATAGACAGGCAATTTGCTTTTTGGTAATTCAACCTTTCTGTTATCTCCGAAGAAATTAATATTTTCTGAAGTTGGTTCACCTACAAACAGTGCATTGGTATAATTGCTTAATTCATTCACCATGTTTTGACATGCAGAAAAAGTTCGCCTGCCGATGATGACAAAAAGTTTACCTGGCTGATTGATCTTTTTGCTTTCAATAATGCCGGTAATCACGGGTTTGTTTTTATAATTGTTGCCGCCACCATTCAGCCGAAAATCGAGTACCAGTTTTTCAACTTCGTTTTTATCAATAAAATCAAAAACTCTTTTGTAAAATGCGGGGATGTTTTCTGTACTGTCATCCTGTATCTGGCTATGTCTTACATAGAGGGTTTTATGGTTGGGAAAGTATTCAAAATAGTAGATCCGTTCCAGGTTTTTAAGATATGGCGGAGTGCTGTTACTGTTACGTATACTGACCCATTCCTTACCCGGTGATACAAATCCGTATTGCCTGGGGAAACGAAAAGACGCTACGGCTGCAATGGTTTGTTCCATTGTTTTTCCATCTTTTTCAAAAGTATAGGTCACCGATTTTTTAAGTGTTTGACTGATTTTTTGCGCATGCAATGCTTCTGGCACAGCAAGAAAATCCAGACCGTTTGCTTTAAAATACTGGTCGTTTTCAGCCGGCACCAAAGGCTTGATCTTTTCCAGCGCTTCCATAACCGGCATGCCTTCGACCTTTACCAGTTTTGCGCCAGCAAGTGCCGCATATTTTTTGTCTGTTCCTTCTACAAAAACGCCATCGCTGAACCAATAAAAATTGAATGGTGTTACATGGAATTTAGCGGGTGATTGAGTCCAACCGATATCGGTATGTCCATATTTAAAGGAAGAAACAATGCGTGCAAATCCTGCCAGTATTTCGTGATCCTGCATGCCTGGAATGTCCAGGTATAATTTATCGACCAGTGAGTCGAATTCTTTTGCCGAAATATTCTTAAATAAAAAAGAATAGTCTTTGTGTACGGTATGCTGTAAAAATTTCAGATCAGATTGCCAATCGGCTTTTGTGAGTGGGGCTTCCTTTTCCTCCTTTTGAATTAAAGAAGCATGATCATGTTGTGAAAAAGCCAATGTGATCAGCAACATGAATGCCAGGACAGAAAATAATTTTTTCATGCCGGTTTGTTTATTTCAATTTAAAAACAAATCCAGTCAATTTTTATTTAATTGTGATGATCGGCGGGATGAGAGTTTAGGGTTTAGAGTTTAGGGTTTAGTCCTTCGACAGGCTCCCACGAAATGCTTTGGGGCAGGCAGGATGACAAGTTTAGAGTTTAGGTGTTGAGTATAAGTGATAGTTGAACCATTGTTGAACGATTGTTCAACTATTGTACAACGATTGATCATCACCCCAATTCCTAATCCCCAATTCCAAATTCCAGAACTTATCAACCAATCAACTATTCAACATACAACTATACCTTGTACGTTACTCCTTCAATCGCCAGTTCAGTATTGGGAAATACTTCGCAGGCTTCTGTTGCAAATTCTTCGAGTGTATCATACTTGGAGCTAAAATGGCCGATCAGCAGTTTTTTTACATTGGCCTTTAATGCAATGGTTGCAGCTTGTTTAGTGGTAGAATGAAATCTTTCTTCAGCCCTGTCGCGCAGGTGATCGAGGTAAGTGGTTTCATGGTAAATCAAATCGGCATCCCGGATATGTTCAATGATACTTTCATCATATTTGGTGTCGCCGCAAAAAGCATAGACTTTTCCTTTAGGCGCTTCATCCGTGAGCCATTCATTCTTTATTATTTCTCCTTTATCCGTAATAAAATCTTCACCGTTACGGATGTTCTCGTAAAAATGAAATGGGATATTATTTTGTTTCAACCTTTCGGCTACCAGTTTACGTGGTTTTCGTTTTTCTTTCACAACAAAACCATAACATTCTATACGATGATTGGTGCGGAATGTTTTTACCTGGTACTTATCATTTTCTACCAACACACCTTCGCCTGTGATGGTGTGAGAATGGATAGGGTAGCAAAGTTTTGTATTGGCCACATTCAGTTGCAACTGTATAATTTGTTGCAATGGTGCCGGCCCATAAATAT